>CALKHR010000165.1 GCA_937988885.1 uncultured Roseiflexaceae bacterium
CGGCCTCTTCGCGCATCCATTGGCCATAGTAGCGCACATCTTCGGCCAAACCTTGGGCACCCTTCCAGGAACGAGGAGGGAGGAAAGAGGATTGAGCATCTCGCCTCAGATCTTCGTTCGCTCCTTTTTGCTCGCTGCTAATACCTATTTCCTCGTTTCTCGTCCCTCCCTCAGCTTGCGGCGCATCGTCGTGAGCATACGGCTGGCTTCGTCGATCAGGCCGCGCGCTAGGATCGTCTCCTGGGGCTGAAACCAACCGATTCGCTCGCAAAGAGTCAGAAGGGTCTCCACTTCCGCCAGTGAGCCCTGAGCGATCGCCAGGAATTGAGCCTTCTCGTTGCGTGACTCGCGCGTCCATCCCTCCGCGATATTCGCCGGGATCGACACGGCCGCCCGCGTGATCTGTGAACGCATCCCGTACGTCTCTTCCCGCGGGAACTGCGGAGTCAAGCGATAGATCGCCTGCGCCAAATCCATCGACTTCTGCCAGACCACCAGTTCCCGATAGTGAAGCGGCTCGCTCTTTTCTCGTTTCTCCATACTCACTCCTACTCCTAGGATTGACTGGCGGCTGGTTAGCAAACTTAGGTGGAATCTCGATCATGGCTTTATTGATCAGCACCGGCACCGGGTTCAGGTCGCTGGCATAACTCTCTAGACCCAAACGCTGGGCTTCCAGCGGCAGCGCGCCGCCGCCGGCGAAGGGGTCGTGGAAGGCCGGCAGCTTTTCGGGGTCGAACAGTTCGGCGGCACGCGGGTGATCGCGGTTTGCCTCACAGGTGCGCCGCCAACTCTTCCAAATCTCCTCGCGGGCTTGGTTCAAGACCTTTTCATTGGTAGTATTCTCCCACAACACCAACTGCTCGATAATCCGAAAGAGCCGCTGGCGCTCGGCCTCTTGGGCCTCCTCGGTGGGGAACAACTCGGGATGAGCCGAAGGATCATCGACCATCTGAGCGAAAATCACCGCCCGCGCTGCGGCCAATGGTCGGCGCGCCCACCACAGGTGCAGCGTGCTGGGGTGGCCATGGCGGATGGACTTCTCGCGGGCGCTGGCGGCGTTGATCGCATCCAGCGGCAGGGCGACTTCAATCAGTTTTTTAGTGGTCTGCATGATCGATACCGTCATCTATTCAGGAACCTCATCCTACAGGCGAGGTTGTTTTGGCGCTACAATAAAACCTTCAGGAACCTCCAGATCATTCAGATCCAAAGGAACCTCAAATTCATACGAACCATGAAATGCATTCGCAGCAGCAACATACCTACGAATGGCCACAAGATCTTCGATGATTCTCCCTTCGATAGCCGAAAGGAGATGTACATCGCGATGTTTGATCTCCACACCTTTGCATAGTGCATCGAGACTTGCGCCCGCATAGATGCTCTGCTCTTTGCCGATAAACGTTAAGGTGGGCACGGTGGAATAGTATCGAATTTGCTCAAGTTCCTCTTTGCTGACAGTGAGCTTGAGATGTGAGCTAAATTCTAGGCCGCCCAGCAAGGAGCGCACTTGTTTACGTTTGATGGCAATGTGCATACGATTACTCTCACCATCTCGTGATGCTCTGCATGAGAATCCGAAAAACAACCAGCACAGCAAAGTCCTACAAAACTTCAGTTTAGAGTATTCGCTGTTTTATACCAAATCCGGTTAGACAGTTATCATTGAAAACCCGTTTTAGCCTGCGGCAGCAAGGTACTTCCTTTTTATTGTGATTTCGATGCGCTGCGTGTAGCAGCGCATCGAAATCACCTGCCAGGGAGTAAGGCTGGTATCACTTGAAATGTTGTTTCGCGTTATTCATCAAGCCGACTGCTGTTCGTAACTCATTACTCGGATCTGGTATTACTCGTTGAGTTCCTTCACTTCGCTTCGCAGCTTGTTCAGGATGATAGCGCTTCTGTTGAAATAGGAAATGTATCTAACAGAACGTTTACCAGCCTGGATACTTCTCCCAATCGGCGGCGAACCACGAAGCTTCGGGAGGGTTAGCGAACTCAATGAAGAAATCCCAAGCTAGCTCTGCGATCTCGTTTCGAAGCTCTAACTGATCCAACCAGCGCTGCGGAATAGCCTGTTTACCGAACAGCAAGCCGAGTAGTTGGCCCGTCAACGCACCGGTAAGGTCGCATTCACCTGAATGACTGGTCGCCAACCAAACGCCATGTGCGAAATCGTTGGCTTTCAAAGCACAGAACACAGTAATCGCAAGCGCCTCGGATGCCATTATACCAGAACCTAGTGTGGCAACCGTCGCAGGTGTTGCAGGAGCGCTATTCGCCAATTCCCGAGCTTGGGCGACAGCCTTGAGGCACTCTTTATGATTGGGCACCTCTTTGAGCGCATCATCGGCAGCATCCAAGGCTTCCGTAAGCGAAGCACCTCGTACAATCTTATCGAGCAGCGTCGCGAAATAACCGGCTGTAACATACCCCGTTGCATGCCCATGTGTCAAGGCGGCGATCTCACAGCCAAGCGAAAACGTATCAAACAGGCCAGTCAAGCCAACGGGAGCGATCCTCGCTAGCGCGCCAACACCTTTGCTTTTGTTGATTGGTTCCTTTGGGCTGCCACGTTTACCGCCACGAAGCGCTGTTAGCACTGTTTGGCTAGGACCACGCCGCGCATGCAGAGCCTCCAGCGCAACGAGCCAGCCATCGGCTTCGGTTGGCACTGGAGCCGGATCTGGCATGGGATACCCTTGGGTGGCTAACCACCGATAGTAGGCATGCAGCACGACGCCCACAATATCGCAGATGCCTTTTTCATCGCTGCGCCGTTTGGCACGGATCAGACCCTCGGCGGTGAATAACGTCATTTGGCTATGCCAACTCAAGGTACCACGTTTACCAGCGATCGGCAGGAAATCGAGCTGATCCGCAGTGGCGAATGGTACACCTTGCTTGGCCTGACGAAGGCCCGCACCAAGCGCATCGCCTACGGCACCACCGAGCAGGCAGCCCGCCAAGCTATCGAGCGTCGCATGCGGGGCATGCGCAGGGCGATGCGAATGCAACTCGTGCAGCCATTCCTGCGAGAAAAGCTGACGCACTGGTCGCAAGGATTTGCTATGCACCAACGTACGTCGAACATGAGCGCCTTGATGGGCATCAAACGACAGCACTTCAACATAGCCATCGCGAAAGCAGGCCCGTTCTAGCAGATACAGCGTTGGAGCCGAGTTATTGCTGTAGACCCCAGCAGGCATTATATCGGATTGCTTCGCTTCACCTGAGAGCGTGTCGATCACATGTTGCAGTTTGCTATCAATGAACTGCTGCCTGCCCGCCTTCGTTTGATTGGCTTCGTAAGGGAGCATAAAGACCTGGCGCAGGATCAACTGTCCTAAGGTTTGTTTGCTCGATGCGCCCTTTGGATTGGGTTGATAGGCAAGCACATTGATAGCCGGATTGATGTATTGCATGTCGCCTGCAGGGAATGCCATCTGCTGATGGTATTCCACAACCACGAGCATGTCCTTAACCGTTCGCGTTTCCACTACTGTTTGAGATGCCACGACCTTACCCATTTCTATGCAATAACGTAAACAACAATGCCCTACGCTCGTATGTTGCCCGTTGAACACGTGTTTGTGTAAGGGAATGCTCAGGTTTGGTTATCTTAATGCGCTATCGTCGCTATTCCTTATGAGTATATACTAATCGATACGTTGCAGGATAAAGATTAGGCTCTGTCTGACAATTCATCTAGGAAATCAGCAAGCGCAAATAGCGCTCAATAAAGGCGAGTTTGACGAGTTGGAGATAATTGACCGCCAATTTCTCATAACGGGTAGCTACCGAGCGACACTCCTTCAACCACCCAATACATCGCTCGATCACATTACGGTCACGATAGAAGCGCGGAATAACGACTTGAATACCGTGGCTCTGTAACCAATGCCGAATACGGTGAGCGTGATAGGCTTTGTCCGCAGCAACTCGCTCAGGTCGCTTGCGCGTACGACCACTCGTCCGACGCTCAATCGAGACGGTTTCAAGCAATGCCTCGCACTGGGTTGATTCGTGTGCTTGACCGGGCAAAAGCAGAGCACTGAGTGGGAGGCCTTGTGCATCAAGTGGACTTGAAGTGCTTGGAGGATCACATCCCAGGTGCCGTTACGACGCCAGAATACATAACGATCGTAGATGGTCTGGTGTGCCCATACCGTTCAGGAATATCGCACCAAGGCGCTACGGAGCGAAGTTTCCAGAACAGACCATTTCAGATTGGGCGGTGGTCCAACCAGGGACGACCAACCGACCCATTCTTGAAAATTCTTTTCAAGTTCTTGCTGTCGAAGCTTATCACCTATTTCTACCCGAATAATCGTTTTACCATTGGTATTCAGGGTTTTCCTATACCAAGATGGTTATGTGAATCGTTGGCGCTCAAAATAAATAGCCAAGGTAGGTGTAAACAGCTCTACACGATCACCAAGACTAAAGGTGCTTTTGAAACCAATCCCACGGAAACCAATTGTATGAAGCGCTCGTTTATTCGAATAGCCGAAACGGCAGAGCGAAGCAAAATGTTCTTCGGTGAAATCGTCACCATTATGCTCGAAAATAAACACAGAATCCTCAATACGCACACTCGCTTCAGTCGCACCCGCGTCATCTGCATTTTAGAGTAACTCGGATAGTACGTGTCGAGGACTCTGAACTTGCTTAAAAAGTTGATGCCATGGCCCTGCAAGCTCGGGATCTTTTTCGAGTTGCTCCCATCGCCGCGTAGCCTTCCGACTGATAGTATCAAAATAGCTGGGCTTTTTCATCGTGGCTCCTCCGCACGGGCTAAGAGATCAGCGAAAGCATAGTTGACACTGGTGACGCCAAAGTCTGGTTCACGATGGAAAGGTCGACGCACATAGTGTACCCGGTGGGCACCGCCATCTTGGAACTCGACAATCGCGAGAATAAAGTCATCGGGCTTGTTAAGCGAGTACAAAATCTCGTTCTTGGTCACGGTGATAGTCTCAGCGCCGGATATTCGTCCCTTCACCTCGATAAAGCGCAGTCGGCCTGTGCTGGGATCGCGGCTCTCGATGTCGTAGCCCAAATGCTCGTACTCGCGATCGATCGGCTCGTAGCCCAAGCTGCGCTCGCACTCCATCAC
>CALKHR010000166.1 GCA_937988885.1 uncultured Roseiflexaceae bacterium
ACTTTCCTCCCAGCACCTGCATATTTGGAGCCACAATTCTTAAACGCCCTCTCAGGAAAAAACCTAGGCAACTTTAAGATTGGAAAGATTGCGCTCAGCGAAGAGCAAGCACAAACAGCCTATATTACAGCGCAGAAAATGACTGGCCGTGGAGAACCATATCATATTCTCAATAACAGTTGTACAACAACTTGTATTAATGTTCTGAATGCTGCCGGTCTCAAACCACCGTGGTGGGCGCGCACACCTCATCTACTTGACCTTTGGTTCCGTTTCAAAGGTAAGAAGAATTTGTCTCTTCCAGTCATCTATGAAGGAGAGAGATAGTTACTATTTTAGTTGAAGTCTCATTGTGATTTTTAGTGTGAATAATCATAATATGGAGGAATACTATGGGCGGGTTGCGTTATGCAGAAATAAGCTTCCCAAATGGCCTTCCTAACCCTGAGCAGATGTGGGTAAAACTTCGTCAAAGAACGGGTTTACATATTGAACTTGATTTATCAGATGAGGGAGATTGGTGTGTGTTTTCGTCATCCGAATTTATACTACCTTGCGAACTCAATAGAGCGGATGGAGATACGAAGATTCACGTGGTATTACCGCGTTTCTCATATCTTGAGTGGTGTGTGATAGCAACATTAATTGATTTGGGTGGCATATTTGATGGAGAAGTACCGGAATTTGTAAATGTTAAGTGGGAAAATCGTAAATGGTGGTGGTATTTCACACTGCGATAGTAGAAAAGATTGATAAGAACGTATTTGAAAAATACTCGCTGCTTATTCGTGTAAATAGACTTATTAAGAGCGTGTTTAAGAATTATGTGTATTATGATGATGATCAAGCCAACGGAGCATTCTTCTGATAGAAGCAAGATGAATCATGGCTTAACTGACATCAGTACGCTGTTCATAATCTTTACTGAGGCGACGATAGCGATTAAACTAACCAAATGAACGCTCGACCGTCGAGCAACGTTGCGAAGCGCAGCGCCTCACGCTGGAAGACAACGGTGTTGCATTCCCAACATCCCCACACATAACATCGACCTTCTGCGTTACACAGAAGGTCGATGCCATATCCAAACCGTGCTAATCTACTTCAGATACACCACTTGCCCGGTGCGCGATGATTCGAGCAGTGCTAGCGCCACCGACGCGCCTGCGCGACCGTCGGCACCGCTGGAGGGCGGCGGCGTGCCGTTCAGCGCTGCGTTCGTGAAATCAACCAGTTGGTCGATGTAGGCTCGCATACGCGGGAAGCCGAAGGCCGTCGATGCCTGCTCGCTGTTGACCGGCGGCTGCTCGGCCAGCGTGCTCCATGTGCCGTCGGTGGCGGCTCGGAGTTTATCGTAGGCATCCATATCGAGCATGCCCGTTTCGCCCATAATCTGAGCGCGGAAGGTCAGGCCGGGGAATCCGGGCGGCGGGCAGGCGCTGCTGGCCCACAGCGACATCACCGTGCCGTTGTCGAAGGTCAACAGCCCCATCGTGGTGTTCTCTGGCTCGTGCGGATCGCGGTAGGTGCGCGAATGCCCGAAGGCCGAGACAACCTCAGATCCCAGCATCCAGCGGCATAGGTCGATACCGTGCACGCCACCAGCCAGGATATGCCCCACGCTCTCGGGATTGGCCCACCACGACCAATCGCCGCCGAACGCCGGGTCAACGTACATCTGAAATGTTTGGTTGAACTGGATAGTGAGCACCTTGCCGATCGCGCCGCTGCGGATCTGCTCGTAGGTGGCGCGCGGCACGTTGCGGTAGCGCTGCTGATAGCCGACACCCAGCGCCAGCCCGCGCTCCTGGCAGGCCGCGATGATCGCATCGGCGTCCTCGACCGTGGTGGTCATCGGCTTTTCGATAAACAGGTGTTTGTTGTGGGCGGCTGCGAGCAGGGCTTCTTCGGCGTGGGCGTACTGCGGCGTGGTGATGATCACAGCATCGATATCGTCGCGGGCGACGAGTTCCTCGGTGGATTGGCAGAGCGCCGCGCCGTAATCGGCGGCGAGCTTGGGCGCACGCGAACCCAATGCCACGGCAACGAACTCGGCATTGGGGATGTGTTGGATGGCCTCGGCGTGGGTACGGCCCATAAAGCCGGAGCCAAGGATGCCATAGCGCAGAGTTGACATCGGCTTGTCCTTGTTAATAGGATGATACAGAAGCCAGACAGGGGAAACGTAACTTCTGGAACGGTGATGTCGAGGCGCGACACAAGCAACGCCTCGACATCAAGCGAACATAACCAGATGTTACTTGCTCAACTCCTTGGGATCGAAGTTGTCCGATGATCCGGTTGGCTGCCAGCCCAGCACCTTTTTGGCGTGACTAGTGTCGCGCCAGCGCCGCGCATTCTCCGAGATCGCATCGAAGATATCGAACCTGATCGATTCTGGTGCGGAGAGGCACTTATCGATCATCTGCACGGCATCGGCCTGCGACAGGTAGCCGGGGAAGTGGCGCACCAGCGTGGGTCTATCGTCGCGCAGCACCGCCCCCAGGCGAATGCACAGCACCGACATACCGTAGCGATCCGAGAACAGCCGCCCAGTGTTCTCGCCAAACAGCTTGCCTACAGCGTAGAAGCTATCGGGGCGCGGCGGGTCGAGGTGCGTGATCATCGGCACGTCGTCGGGCATGCGTTCGAGCGTGTTGGCGGCCAGTTGGCCGTAGGGCGAACCCTCGAACCACTCGTAGCCGCACATCGTGCTGCCCGTGCTCATAAACACCACGCGCCATACTCCGGCTTCCTGCGCCGCTCGGTACATATTCAGCGCGCCGCCGATGGTGCTCGCCATCACCTTATCCCAGTTGTCATAATCCTGCGTTTCAGCGGCCAAGTGCAACACCATATCCATGCCCTGGCTGGCGCGGCGCAGCGCATCGATATCGGTGATGTCGCCTTGTGTGTGGGGAATGCCCTCGACCGGACGGCGGCTGAAGCCGCTGAACTCGTATTTGTGGCCCAACTGCGCGATGGTTAAACTGCCGATCAGGCCGCTCGCACCCGTCACGAGCACCTTGGGTTTGGTAGACGTTTGCTGGTCGCTCATGGTGTGTCCCTTTCTCCAACATACAAACCGAGCCTATGTAGGGAGAGAACCGACCAGATGCTACACCTCGCAGCATCGCAGGTTGTTTCGTGCGATAAGAGTTGTGGGGTTACTGCCAAATCTGGCTGGAGGGTGATGGTTAGAAAGCTGTTTAGCCTGCGGCAGCGTGGTACTTTCTTTTTATTGTGGTGTCAAAGCGCTGCTACGCGCAGCGCTTTGACACCACCTGATTGGGAAGTGTTGACATCAATTCCAATGCCGAAGAGATGCTTTTTGCAGGCATTTCGATTGTGTCAGTGAACACTTGGACTTGGTATCATTTAATGTATCGTTTTGTTAATACTTCACAGTTCCTATTGTCATTTCGAACGAGCCGACAGGCGACGTGAGAAATCTCATTGATTTGCATTGCTGCGCGCTTTGAGATCTCTCCCCATTCGCTTCGCTCAGGGCTTCGACCGTTCGAGATGACAATGCTTTTCGTTGAATCGGAACATGTGAAAAACTTCCAAAACAGAGCACTTAAAGCAAACGCTTCACCTAGATTGCCAGTTCGTTTGCGATCTCGGCGAAGCCCGGCGATTGCGCCAGTTCCAGCGCATCGAACGCCTGATCGACCTGCTCGACGCTGCGCGCGCCAACCAGCGTACATGTCACGCCGCTGCGGCTCAACACCCAGGCCATGCCCAAGCGCGCCATCGGCAGCCCGTACTTCGCCGCCACCTCACGCAACTGCTCCATACGCAGGTAGCTGCAATCGTTGAAGTAGATCGACTGGTGGCCCGGCACAATATCGAAGCGCGTGCCAGGAGGCACCGGATCGCCCTTGCGATACTTGCCCGTCAGGAAGCCTGCGCCCAGCGGGCTATAGGTGATCACACCGATCTCCTGATCGGCGCAGAGCGGCAGGATCTCCTTCTCGATATCGCGTATCGCCAGGTTGTAGACCGGCTGTATCGACTCGAAACGCGTCCAGTGGTTCACATCGCAGCGCCACAGCGCCTTGGTGAGTTGCCACGCCGCGAAGTTGCTGCAACCGATGTAGCGCGCTGTGCCAGCGTGCACCACCACATCCAGCGCCTCCAGCGTCTCCTCAAGCGGCGTATTGGCATCGAAGGTGTGCAACTGGAACAGATCGATCACATCGACCTTCAGGCGGCGCAGGCTCGCCTCCGACGATGCGATCACGCGCTCGCGGCCTAGCGGGAACGTGACTTTGGTCGCCAGCACGATCTGGTCGCGCACGCCACGGCTCGCGATCCAGTTGCCCACGATCTCCTCCGAGCGTCCCGCCGAGTACGCCTCCGCCGTATCGAACAGCGTAATACCGCGCTCCAATGCGCGATCCATCACTGCAAAAGAGGTTGCCTCATCGATCTCGCGTCCAAACGTAGCGCAGCCCATGCCCAATGCACTGACCTTCAGATCGCTACGGCCTAGTTGACGATATTCCATAGACTCCTCGTGATTGCGGTCTGCGTGCCCCTCCTAATCGGCAGCGACAAACCAACGAATAGCATAACGTGCAGTACTTTTCTCGAATGCCAAGGTGTATGGATTGCAGAGCCAGCGCGCCACATGCCCATCGGTGCGCGCCATCAGCCAGCCGAAATCCCACGCCCCACTGCTGTAGCGCATCGGGATGTTGGGGCGCACACGCACCACGGGATGCGTGCCGGTCATAAACAGGCCTTGTTCGGTGTAGTGGTACGATGAGCCAGCGTGAACGAACACTTCGTGATCTGGTGCCTGATCGGGATGCTCGGCCAGATCGGCGCACAGCCCGCGGATGCCGAGTTTGATCGGGCTGCCGCGCCAGAACGCCTCAGTCAGCGCCGCGAGCGAGCCGCGCTCCACAGTGCCATCGGCAGTGTGGGCGAGCACTTCGTGCCAGCGGTCGTTGACGTGAAAATAGTAGTGATCGAAATCGTAGATGAAATTGCTGCTCGGCGCATTGCTGCCCGCATCCCACTGATCGAGTTGATGATAGCGGGGCATCGCGCTGTGATCCTCAAGCGGCGAGGCTCCGCAGGGCGGCTGAGCGGGCGCGCCATCGAGGAACGGCCTGGCGATGGCCTGCTGCCCGTCCTGGTTGTACAGAAAGAACGACATCGACGGACGCGGCCCAAACCCATCCGGCAACTCAACCGGCATGCGCAGCGACATAATGCCCGCGCTCCAGCGATCCTCCACCAGATACGTCACACGAAATTCGGCGACCTCGTTCACCAACTCCGCCGATGTCGAGTTCGTATCGATATGCTCGTTGTGGCGGAAGGACGTGCCGATTCGCAGGTCGGCGCCACGGCGGATCGCATCGGCGAGCGCGGTGGGGCTGCCCGAGCGAATCGTGCGATCTCCATTCAGCACCAGTGGAGTGGAACGTGTCACAGGCTCACCTTCCTGAAAATCGTTCCTCTGTGCGGCTGCTGCGCATCACAAACGCAACCACCACACAGAGAAACGAATCTTAAGCTCATCCGAACCGACGGTACGAACTAATCGACCTTGATGCGGTACGAATAGCGCTGCATATTCTCGTGATCCGACGAGCGCGCCACGAGCAGCGCGTGCTCCGTGACGGGCAGGTAGTAGTGCGTTTCGGCGTTGGCCGAGATGAAGCCCTCGGCGTAGGCGCAGCCCGCCGCAGAACCGAACGCGCCGTCGCCCGTCTCGATGCGCTTGCGAGCGTAGGCCCCGTTGTAGCCCTGGCTGGCCAAACTATCGATAGCGGCCAACTTCTTCTCGATGACATCGGTGATATCGATGAACACATCGTTGTAGAGCGGGCGGGCGGCATCCCACAGGTTGCGTGGCAGCGCTGCTGCGCCATTGCCGAAGAAGAACGTCTGCGCAACGCGGTGCGGCGAGTTGCGGTCGCCCGGATCAACGCTGGCGGCCAGTTGAATGGCGTACAGCACGATCTGACCAGCCACCGCGTGCGGGTTGGCGATGCCATCGTGTTCGCGAGGGTAGTGCGTCAGCACGACGTCGGGGCGCAGTTCGCGCAGCAAACGTGCGAGTCTGCGCACCACATCGGGCGTTACCTGCAGAATCGCGTCGTCGGCCCCGAAGAAGTGAATATCCTCGACACCCAGAATGCGGCAGGCGCGGCGCACTTCCTCGGCCTTCACCTCGGCGCGCTCCGCGATCAGCGCCTCAAGCTCGGGGCCCTCGGGCACCTCCGCGCCGCGCTGCATCGCATCGCTGATCACAAGATCGTGGATGCGAGCGCCGTGGGTCAGCACCACACAGCCAACATAATCGCCACGGGCCACATGGTGCGCCATCACGCCACCCGACTGATCGAAGATATCGGCAGGGTGCGCGCCGATCGAAAGGATTCGCAGTGGTTGAGTCATGACCTCTTCCTTGTTGAACTACACGAGATTAAGTGCGCTACGCAAGCAGGCAGGTTCGCTTGCGTAGCCGACTGGTCATAGCCACACACTCGGCTCGCTCCGCCGTCGCCCACTTCTGCGGCAACTACGAGACACTATCTTGCAACCGCAACCGCGCCCAGCGCACATGCACAATCGCCGCTTCCATGCACCACCATGCCGCCAACACATCGCCATTGGCGAGCGGACGGGCCTCCGGCGCGCCGAACGCGATGGTATCGTGGCTGCGCGGGTAGGTGTCGAGCGACACGACGCCCAACCGATCGCGCTCGGTGGCATCCCATAGCTGAACCTGTTGGTCAAGCTGCCAGGTGAGGCCGCCATCCGTCGAGCAGGCCGCGAAAATGCCGGGCCGTGCGCCCTCGCGATCGGTGTAGACGATGCACTGGTGCCCGTCGGCCAGCTCGACCACCGCATTGGTCTGCCCCGAAACATTGGTTGCCTGCGGCTCGCCCCAGGTGCTGGCGCTGGCATCGGCACGACACACGTGATTGGTCAGGTTCGCGCCGGTAGTCATATCCGCTGCCCAATACATCGTTTGAAGCTGGCCGTTGCGCAACACGATCGGCTTGCCATGCCAGAAGCCCTTGCCCTCGGCGGCTCCATCGGCGTAGGCGATCGGCGCGCTCCAACTGCGGCCTCGGTCGCTGGAGAAGAAGCCCAGCGTGCGCGGCTGATACGGCCCTTCCTCATCGAAACCCTTCCACTGATCGAAGGGCCAGAACCAGCGCCCATCGGCCAACTCGATGATCGCCGTGGCGGGTGTGGCAACAATCCCATCGGGCAGCGCCACCACTTCGGGCGTGCTCCAGGTTCGCCCTTCGTCGTGCGAGCGCAGCAGAATGACCTCAACCTCGCGCAGCCCGCCAGTGTGCTCGTTGAACATCGGCTTATCGCGGTCGGAACGGTCGGAGCGGAAGGCGCCGATCAGCAGTTCCCCATCGCTCATACGGCTGAGAAACGGATCGTGGTAGGAGTACGGGCGATCATCGCGGCTCTGATCGACGATTGGCTGGTGATCTGTCCACGTTTTGCCGCCATCGCTGGAGCGGGCGATAAAGAAGGCCAGATCGGTGGCATACAGCGCGCTGCCGCGATTGTAGGCACAGATCAGTTCGCCGCTGGGCAACTCCCACGGGTGCGGGAATAGCGCCGAAATATGGCGGTGCCCAGGGTCGGGGTTGCGATAGATCACACCGCTATCGAGAATGGTGATGCTTGTCATATTGGCTCACCTTACACGCGTAATCGCGCCCAGTGAATCTCCATAGTGGTTGGAGTGCCAGCATAGTAGAGCACCATCACATCGCCGTTCGGTAGCACCTCGGCGAAGGGCAAGCCAAACGTCCACAATCCCATCAGCCAAAGCAGTTCGCCCGTGTCTTCGCTCTCACTGCTCGCACTGTCATCGCCAAGCTTATACAGTTCCACCTCGCTCGCCGGATCAAACGCCCCATCGATCGATGGGGCCACGCGGGCGCGGATGCTGTGCGAGCCGAACCGATCGACCCACGGCAGCACCACGCGGCCATCGGGCAGCACAGCGGGGCGTCCCGCCTGATCGGCGAAGCCGAGATCTTCGGCCTCGCTCCAGGTGTAACCGCCGTCGCGGCTGATCCGGCGGTGAACATTCAGGTAACGATTGGTTTGGCTATCGTAGGTCCACACAAACGCGCCGAGCGTGCCATCGGGAGCCAGGCCCAAGCGCTGATCCCAGTTGTAGATGCGCCCGGTCGGGTCCTCGCCCGCGACAACCGGTGGCCCCCAGGTTTGGCCGCCATCGCGAGAATGAAACAGCACCACCTTCTGCATCCACTTGCTCGCATCCAAATAATGCTTGTTGTTCTCGATGCTGAGCACCAGCGTGCCATCGGGAAGTTGGATGATCGGGCTGGTCAGGCTGGCGGGGCCGATCTCGTCGGGCAGCGGGATATGCCGCCACGGCGACCAAGTGGCCCCGTCATCCTGCGATTCGGCCAGCAGAATGTACATCGGCAAGCAGCCCTCGGTGGCCGGGTTGAACAACGGTTGGCCCGGGTACGTGGTGTGATCGATCAGCATTGCCGTCAGCAACAGCCGACCGGGCGCGATCTCGGTGGGGTAGGCGATCCGCAGCCCACCCTGCGCGCCGTTGATGCGGATATCGGCGGTGAGGCGATCCTGCAATTGCCAGGTTGCGCCTTCATCCTGCGAACGATAGACCTCAATGGCCTCGTCCTCCGAATCCTTAGTCGAACCCGTATGAACGAAGGCCAACAGAACGCCACTGCGCAGCGCGATCATCGCCGGGAAGGTGTGTACTGCGCGGTGGGTTCCTGGTTCAGCGCGGCTCAGAAGGCCGCTTGCACAGATCTGCATTAACCGTTCCAATCTCGATAGTGAGCGTCGAATATCTGTTTGGCCTGTTGATATTCTTCTTCGCTGAAGCCTTGGTAGGGCGAGAGCAGCCGCAGCGGCATCTCCTCCAGCCCTGCGAGCCGCACGATCAGCTTATCGTAGGCGCCATCCATGCGGCCCTGCGCGAGCAGTGGGCCGAGCACATCGTGCATCATATCGGCGTACCACTGCTGGAGCTTCATCATCGTCTCGTAGTCGCGCTTCTGGCCAGCCTCAAACAGTGCCTTGGCTGGGCGCGGGAGCATGGCCGCGAACGATGAGAGGATCGAGCATTCACCACGCAAAATGCCATGGGGGAAGTTGCCTTCGCCGAAGAAGTGCTGGAGATCAGGGGCGTGGCGCATCAAATCGTGTGCGCGCTCCGCACCGCCGCCTGTGTTCTTTGTAGCCACCAGATTCGGTACTACATCAGCGATTCGTCGGTAATCTTTCCCTGTCAACAGGCGTTTGGCGCGCAGAAGATTATAATGCAAAAATTGCGAGTCAGGGAAGCTTCCGCACACATCCTTGAAGAAGGTCAGCAGCTCGGTGTCGTTCAGCTCGCCCCAGGCTGGCAGCGAGATCTGAAAGACGCGGAAGCCGATGTCGTGCGCGATCCGAATGCGCTCAACGATATTCGCCGTGGAGAGGCCGATCACGCCGACCTGCGGGCGAACGCCTTCGCCGCGTGTCTCCTCGTAGAAGATCTCGGTGATCTGGCGGAAGCGTGGCGTATCGACGGCGTGACCTTCGCCTGCGGTGCCGAAGATGTAGATGTCGTTGAAGCCCAACTCAAGCATCATACGGACTTCGCGACGGAACACATCTTCTATCAGACGCTCTTGTTCGTCCCAAGGAACTTCGCAAGAGACGAGAATACCTTGTGGATAGCGGGGCATGACTACTCCTTTGCCGCTTGTGCAGAGATCCGCTTCAGACCACTGATCAACGTATCGAACTCTTCGGGCGTATTGAACACGTGCACCGAAATGCGCAGGCCCAAACGCTCGTTCTCGCCCCACTCGATCGGCGAGGCCAGGATCTTCTCGTGTTCGAGCAGGTCGCCAGCCAATTTGCCGAGATCCAGACCATCGATGCGGAACGAGACGATGCCCGAGGACTTCTCGTAGGGGAGCGGCGTAGCGAGCTCAATGCCGGGCAGTTCCAGCAGGCGCTGCTTGAGTAGTGTGGTGCTCTCGGCGATCTTGCCGAATACACGGTCCCAGCCGATCTCTTCCCAGATATCCAGCGCCTTGCCGAAGCCAGCGTGGTCGGCCATGTTGCGCGTGCCGAACTCGAAGCGCTTGGCGGCGTTGTGCAGCTTCATGTTGCCCCGATCGTCCATCTCGCTCTGCGAGTGCGAGCCGATCCAGCTCGGTTTGAGCCATTCGAGGCGGTCGCGCCGTGCGTAGAAGCCACCGGTGCCCTGCGGCCCCATGATGAACTTGTGGCCGCTGAAGGTATAGAAATCGCAGTCGATCGCTTGGACATCGACGGGGATGGAGCCGAACGATTGCGCACCATCGAACAGCACGGGCACATCCTTGGCGTGCGCCAAGTCGCTGATCGCGCGGGCGGGCAAGCGCAGGCCGCTGCGCCGCGACACATGGCTGACACTGACCAAGCGGGTGCGCGCATCGATCAGGTCGTCGAGCGACGCGAGCAGCGCTTGTTCATCGTTGGTGATCGGCAGGAAGCGCAACTCGACGCCGTAGCGCGTGGCGATGTTGTACCACGTGATGCGGTTGCCCGGGTGCTCGTGCGTGCTGAGGATCACGTTGTCGCCCGGCTTCCAATCGATGCCGTAGGCCACGATATTGATGCCGACCGTCGCGTTCTCGTTCAGCATAATATCGTCGGCGGAGGCGTTCAGCGCCCTGCCGATCTTCTCGCGCACACCATCGAACATGGCGAGGATCGGCTGGTATACGTCGCTGCGAGCTGGTCCTTGATTCTGAAAGTGCATCCACTTGATCACTTCTTCGATCACGGGCGTGGGTTTCGGCGAGAAGCCGCTGGTGTTGAAGTAAATCAGCGTCTGTGTGCCTGCCGTGAGCTTGCGAATATCGCTCAGTTCCATTGTTTTCTCGTCTTGTGTGTAAGAAATGGGGGTAGCGAGTTCCGCTACCGTAATGGTGAAGAAAGATGAGCGGAATTGAGAACCGCAGCCACGTAGGTCGCGCTGCGGCTCTCGAAATGCTAGGTGAGATGTTCGCTTAGATCGAAGGGCGATCCTTGGTGATGTACATGTTGTAGTGCGTCAAGCCGAGCTTGTTGCCACGGAACGCCTGCACGCCGTTCTTGTTTGGCTCCAACGATGCACCCTTCAGGTATGGCCGCCAGAACTGCGTCACCTCAGGCCAGAACAGGAAGACCGCGCCAGCATCCTCGACCAGCATGCGCTCGGCCTTCTGGTACAGGGCAATGCGATCCTCGCGCGAGCCAACGAAGTGGTCGGCCTCTACGATCAGCGCATCGTACTCAGGGTTGTTGTAGTCCAAGCTGCCGTCCGACTTCCAGATGCCCAACAGGTTGCTGGGGTCTACGTAGTCGAACTGGTACTGCTGGAAGGTTATCGCGAACTCGTGCTTGGTGCGCTCGGCGTAGAAGACCTTGAGCTCCTGCACCACGATCTCGATGTCGATGTTCAGGTTCTCCTTCAACTGCGCCTGAACACCCTCGACCCAGCCCTTGCGCAGCGAGTTGAGCGGACCGTGCGTGGTCAGCACCAACTTGCCAAGCTCGGAACCATCGGCGTAGCCCGCCTCGCTCAGCAACTGCTTGGCGCGCTCCAGGTTGAAGGTTTGCAGTTCCTTCAACTCGGGGTTGTGTGCAGGGAAGCCAGGAGGCAGCATCGAGAACGCTGGCACGCTCTGGCCACGGCCAACCGAATTAGCCAGGGCCTCGCGGTCGATCGCGTAGTTGATGGCCTGGCGCAGCTTGGTGTTGGTGAACGGATCGATCTTGTTGTTCAAGATCAGGTAGTACGCGCCGTAGTCGACGTACGAATGCATACCCCACGCCACCGGATCGGCCTGTGCACGGGCGATGTCGGCGGGCGTAATGCTCAAGCCCTCGTAGGCGATGGCGTCGATTTCGCCTGCCTCGTAGGCTGGCATCACCGCCTCAGCCGAGCCGACCTTCAGCACAATGGTCTTGATGTAGGGCTTCAATGGTCCCTTGTAGTTCTCGTTGACGTCGAAGACAATTTCCTTGCCTTTGTCCCAGCGCGTCAGCTTCCAAGGACCACAGGAGATCGCCGTTGCCGGGTCGACCGACCAGTTCGGGCTGGCGTCGGTGGTCTTGAGGATGTGCTTCGGCACGATCGTCAGCATCAGGGTCTTGTCGGGGAAGTACGGTGCGGGGGCGTTCATGACGGCCTGGAAGGTCAACTCATCAACGGCCTTCACACCCAGTTCGCTCATATCCATCTCGCCAGCGCTGATCTCGGCGAAGTTCACGATGTCGAGGAAGAACCAGCGCCAGTCGAAGGCGACTGCCGGATCGGCGATGCGCTGGTACGTGAACACCACGTCCTCAGCGGTCAGCGGTGTGCCGTCGCTCCACAGCAGGCCCTCGCGCAGCTTGAAGGTCCAGGTCAAGCCATCGTCCTCCAGCTTCCACGATTCAGCGATGGCGCCAACCAGTTCGCCGTCCTCGTTCAGCTTGACCAGCGGATCGCCGAAGTAGAACGGGAAGAACGAGCCGCTGCTCGACACGCCCGCCGAGCGGTCGAAGTGCGGTGGCTCGGCGAACACCATCGCGCGATACACCTGCTGATCGTAAGGCGCAGCATCGGCAGGCAGGTCGATACCGTGAATGGTCTTGGCCGCAGCGGCTGGCTCAGCAGCCGGGGCAGTAGTGGCAGCGGGGGCCGCCGGAGCATCTGGAGCAGTGGTAGCAGCCGGAGCCGCCGGAGCAGCCGGGGCAGCTTCCTGGCCACAAGCAGCCAACAGCGCGTTCACACCAACGACGCCAGTCGCGGTACCTACACCACGTAGGAATGCTCGCCGTGAAATCTTAGTACCCATGGTCTCTCCTGATCTCTGACATTCGTGTCTTGGTTGTGTATAGATAAGCGTTCCTCAGCCACCCGGCGCGAGTGCTCTTATCCCCAGTGAAAGAGTGGTAATCGTTATGATGTGTTGCCCACGGAATACCAACAGTATGAGCAGCGTAATTGGTCTTATGCGCTGGGCGAGAGTCGTGCTATGGGCTTCCAAGCACAACACACAAATGCGTTCACGCGATTGAGTGATGTTAAACGATTACGGATTAACAGGAACCTGAATAACGTATCGAACACGACCTATGGCTTACATCGAAGATTGCGGGTCGAGAACATCGCGTAGGCCGTTGCCAGCCCAAGTGAAACCGAGCATCATCAGGGCGATAGCTAGCGCGGGAAACACTGCCATGTGCCAGTAGTAGCTCAGGTATTGCACACTCTCACCAACCATCTGGCCCCAGCTTGGCGTGGGCGGGCTGATGCCCAAGCCCAGGAAGCTCAGGCCTGCCTCGCTGAAGATCGCGCCGGGGATGCCCAGCATCAGACCAACGATCAGTGGGGAGAGCGAGTTTGGAAGCATATGCCGCCAGATGATGCGGGCCGAACTTGTGCCAAGTGAGCGGGAGGCCAGCACGAAATCGGCTTCGCGCAACTGTAGGAGCTGCGCCCGAGTCATGCGGCAGCCATCGATCCAGCGGGTCAACCCGATCGCCAGCAGCACCTGCCAGACACCCGGGCCGAGCACGGCCATCACCAGAATGGCGAACAAGAGCGACGGGAAGGCGGTCATTGCATCGACGAAGCGCATGATGATGTAATCGACACGCCCGCCGTAGTAGCCCGCAACCGCCCCAATGGGCACACCGATCAGGTACGCGAGCGTCTGGCTGACGAGGCCAACCAAGAGGGAGATCTGCGCGCCATAGATGAGGCGAATCCAGATCTCGCGCCCAAGTCCATCGGTGCCCATCGGGTGCGCCCAACTCGGGAACTGATAGGCGTCGGCATACACCTGCTTGTTATGGCCTTCTGGTGCCAAAATGGGCGCCAAGACCGCAGCCAGGATGATCAGCAGCACGATCCCCGAGCCGATCATCGCCAGTTTGTTACGACGAAAGCGCCGCCATCCCATTAGAAAGGCGTTGCGCTCGGCTAGTTGCATTGGTGCCTGAGCTACTTGGGCTTGGGAAGGTGAAGATACAGCCACTCTCGTTATCCCTTGTAGAAATGAGTAAACAGCAGAAACGCGAACTATTAACTCTGCGACTTCTTCGTGAGATCGATTCGTGGATCAACAACGACGTACAGAAGATCGGTGATCAGATACGCAAGAGCGACGATAACCGCATACAGAAGGGTCAAACCCATGATCATCGGGTAGTCGCGGCTAAAGACGCTTTGGCTGAAGAAGCGACCGATACCGGGGACGCGGAAGATATTCTCCACAAAGATCGAGCCTGTCACCAGCGCGCCAGCCATCGGCCCAATGATCGTCAGCATTGGGATCATGGCATTCTTCAGGATATGCCGGAAGACGATGGTAGTGCCTGTCAAGCCTTTGGCGCGTGCCGTACGCACGTAATCGCTGCTCTTGGCTTGGATCACGGCGGCGCGCGTGTACTGCGCGACGATCGCGATCGGCGATAACGCGAAGATGATGACTGGCATGATCCAATGACGAGGGCTTTCCCAGCCGCCTGGGGGTAGCCACTTGAGGATCAGGCTGAACACCCAGATGCCGAATACGGCGAGAATGAAGTTGGGGACAACTAAACCGAAAGTAGCGAGCGCAGTGGTAAGGTGGTCGATCCAGGTATTTTGCCGTATGGCCGCGAGCAAACCCATCGGTAGACCGACCGCAATGGCAAGCGCCATTGCCATACCACCGAGTTGTACGCTGACGGGCCAAGCGCGCCCAATGAGGCTTAGCACAGTCTCACTCGGAGACTGATACGGCACACCTAGATCACCCTGCAAGAGATTCGTCCAGTAGCGCACGTATTGGCCGCTCAACGGGAGGTCGAGCCCATACTTGCGCATCATGAGCTCCCGCATCTCTGGCGTTAGTGACGCTTTCTCCTCGTCCCAAGGCCCACCAGGCACCGCATGCATGAGGAAAAAGGTGATGGTGCCAATTAACCAGAGCACGCCGATAATGCCAACAAGCCGTAGAAGGATGTAACGTACCATAGTTCTCCCGGGTTCTACGAACAAAAGCCGCTTTGGCTTTTCGATGTGCTTCGGTATAATTTTAGTACCAGTTCAGTGATGATACCAATATACCATTCTGTGGCTATACTGTCAATCAAAAAAAGACTTACCACATGTGGACAAAAGTGTTACGAAAATGTACACATTATGGTTTCCAATGACTCTTTCTTATGGCTCTATTGTATTGAGAGGAGCATCTTAAATATTTACACCTCATGATGAGTATATGGTACGAGGTGTAATAAATTTTACATACAGAGTAGTATGTGGTCTGCGGGGCGTTGGGCGCATTTCAATGCGACTCGTTGTCTTTGGAATGATACTGAAAAAATCGCAAAAATCGAGTCATCTTGAGCTCACGTTTGAGTCTATTCATACCAAATCCGCTTGGGCAGTGTCAATGACAAACCCGTTTTAGCCTGCGGCAGCAAGGTATGTGACGTTTTTGTGGTATCGATGCGCTACGCATAGCAGCGCATTGATACCACCTCCCCTGAGAATGTTGGCATTAGTACATTGTCTTATACGTTCTCTACAGTTTTCATTGTCATTTCGAGCGAACCGCTAGGCGACGTGAGGAATCTCATTGTTCTACATTGATTGCGCTTTGAGATCTCTCCCCATTCGCTTCGCTCAGGGCTTCGACCGTTCGAG
>CALKHR010000167.1 GCA_937988885.1 uncultured Roseiflexaceae bacterium
GTCGATAAAGTTTTGCGAGGCACACCGTTGCCAATCCTCCTTTTACACCCTCTCGGATAACTCCACCTGCAACGCCTCATAGACCTCTATGCTGCGCCGTACCCTTCCCCAGGGTGCGGCGCGGCGTTATTGAGGGCATCGCATTTGCATCGCTGATGACCCCTTATTTTCCTCGGATATTCCCTCCTCAATCATTGTTTCTTGGGTGAATCAAGGTTTTCTTCGACGTTTCATCTAAAGACAACTAGTGATACAAAGGTTGTTTCATCTCTGGCAGAGAGATTGTCCCTTTCTGCACTTTACCCCGCTATCTATCTACACAATCAGCCAAACATCAGTCAAAAGTGCATATTACGAAGCCTGTGTTGCACGGACACCAGTCATATTCGTTCGAGGCCTTAAGTTGGAGGAACGAAAGTGAAAGGAAAGACTGATGGTCACACGAGAGGATTCGCGTCTATATTCGTTTGTGGATGAGAACCCCTACGCCGTAGGCCCGAAGGCGGTGCCTTTGCACCCCACACCACCTCGTTTGCCAGAAGGGGTTGCGATTCGAGGTGGGCATCACGAATCAGGAACTACCTCCCCATTTGAGACCCCAGCTTTTAAGGAAGATCTGCTGATTATCCATCTGCGCTATCCTCTACGGTTATCTCTCAAGTTAGAACGATGGCATCATGCCGATTCAAGTCCTGGTGGCCTTGTGCTTATGCCACGAGGTCACGCTGGTGTATGGGCTTGTGATGGTAGGGGAGAAGCACTCATTGTGAGCATCCCGCCGAGCTTAAGCGCAAAGACCATCGCTCTAGAAGCTACTCGTGCACCGAATCAAATCGAATTTATTCCCCACCTTGGCCATACCGATCCATTTGTATATGCGATTGCCCAGGCTTTTCTTGGTGAACTGCAGAACCAGGGTTTGTTTGGAATGTTGTATATGGAAAGCCTGCTACGCACATTGACGCTTCATCTTTTACGTAATTATGCTGTTGTGAAACCAACACAAACCTCGGTAAAGGGCGTTTTATCGACAGAGACATTGCATCGTATACGCGACTATATCCACGATCATTTGAATGATGAGATCACCCTAGAGACGTTGGCTGAGATTGTGCATCTTAGTCCTTATCATTTTGCGCGTCTCTTCAAATCGGCCACTGGTATGCCACCCTATCAATATGTGTTGCAGTGCCGGGTGGAGCAGGCCAAAGCGTTGCTGATAACGGGTAGGCACTCGATCAGTGAGGTAGCGGACATGGTAGGGTTTGCCACACAGAGCCACTTGAATCGGCATGTGCGCAAGATGTTAAAGGTAACACCCCGCGAACTACTTCCAACGCGCAAGAATAGACAAGAATAAAGCAAGAATGTTGAAGAAATCTTCAGCCTTAGCTGATACAGTACATCTAAACCATTAACGAGCATCCAGTAACCCACATACATCACTTCCAACATTTTAGCCCTACCTACAACCTGTCATTGCAACGATTGTTTATCGATTGCTTTCGTATTTTGGCCCTCATCTCCCTACTACGTCTATTCCAAATCGCTACATTGAATTGTCCATAACGACGAGATGCTCGAATGAGCCTCTCTATCTGGGAGAGCATTTGGGTATCAGTTGTTGTGGCTGTTCTCAGTACACAGTACCACGTGGAAATACTGTTGTATCGGTTTGTTTGAAGGAATTATGTAAGGAGGAACAAATCATGGCCGTCAAAAAAGAACACCGTGCGTTGCTCGTTGTCAACAGCCTAGTGACTGGTGGCCGGAAGGATTTGGCGTGGTTGTACCAGTTTATTGAGGTATCTGGTGCGATCCTAGCCGAGACCCTGCTGAGCCCTCACTATGGCACTTATCGAAGTTTGGTTGGTCCACAGGTGACCCAAGCGAAGTTTGTATCTAGCCTCAAGTCGCTGGGGGATGAGCCAACAATCCAGGCGATCGATGTGATTATTAACCTGCATGGCTCACCTAATATCTTGTACTTCTACGACGGGGCTGTGGGTATGACGGAACTCAAGAAGTCGCTGTTGAGCTTAAATCTCAAGAATAAGTTTCGCATGCTCTACTCAACCGCCTGTTACGGCAGCACGCATGCCGATGAGTTTGTAGCCGCCGGGTTCAATGCCGCCAGCGGTGCGATCGGGGTGAATGCGAATAGCGCAACCGAGTATCCGACCGTATTGACGATGTGGGCCGCAGGAATGGCGTTCAAGGATGCAATCAGTGCTGGAGAGAACATTATTACACGCGCTCCGGCGGATGCTGCAGCTGCAGCTATGGGGTTCCAAGACGTGAATAGCGACAAGCGGATACTCGGCAATGGTCGGATCACCATCCAAGCTGCTGGGTAGAGTGTGACACTGGTGGACAACCTGAGGTAAGAGCCGCACGGATATTATGTTGTTAGTGAGACAAGGAGTATAGTCATGTCGCCAACAAATCCAACCAATATTAGTCAAGGTTTACCGAGGGTGAATCGCATTTCGCCATCGCTCACCCTTGTAGATGGGGTGTTCCAGGGTGGTGGTGGACTTGGCGCGGCATACATTGGTGCGCTTACTGTCCTACGTTCTAAAAATATCTGGTTCCACCGCGTGGCCGGCAATTCGGCTGGTGCAATACTCGCAAGCCTGATCGCTGCTGGTTATACCGATGAAGAATTGAAGTACTTGAGTGGGCCGCCGGAGGAGGCAAGACCTAGTACCATAAGCCGCGATCCAATTAATTTCATGTCGTTTATCGATAAGCCGCAAATTGCAACCAGCACCCGTCGTAAGACGCTGCTTTGGCAGGCTTTGAATGGCACAGTGCTCGATGAACTTGGGGAAATAACGCTCCCCATCGTCACACGTAAGGAGGCGGTTCAGGCGATCACGAACGCTCTTGGTAGCATCCCTGGTTATAATGTGGTTCCACAACCGATTCGAAAAACGATTGAACAAACTCTTAGCACGAGTTTGTCGCTCTTGCCTGCAGCGCAGCCTAAGCTCAAAGCGTATCTTCCTAATACTTCAAACCTGCGCACCAAGTTTGCAGATCAGTTGTGGGAACACTTTGCCGCACAAAATGCCGACTATCTCAAGTTAGTCAATTTACTCTACGAGGGCGGTATCTGTGAGGGCAGTGTCTTGTTAAGTACGATTGAATCTCTGTTGCGTGAGAAGATCAAGCCACAGCATAGCGGTCCCGTCACGTTCAATGATCTTAAGATGGAGTTGGCAATTATTGCCGCAGACACAACTGCTAAAGAGATGGTTGTGTATGCGACTAAGACGCATGGAACGATGTCAGTTGCTGAAGCGGTGCGCCGTTCAATGAGTATTCCGCTGCTGTTCCAACCGCGTCTTGCTCAGCAGCCTAATACATCGCAGAAACACGAGATCATGGATGGTGGATTGGTCTCGAACTACCCTTACTGGATTTTCTCAGGCGCTGGTAAACGCTATGTGTCCTTTTCTCAACAGGATCAGAGTCGGCCAAAGCTAGGTTTTCTGTTAGATCAGGATGCCGATGCACCATCGAGTTGGAACGTGAGACCAGCTAAATGGTTGCAGAATGGACGACCATTCAATCCAGGTGTTAAGAAAGCACTCTTCGAGACTTTTAGCCTAAATATTTCTCCCTCGGAGGTATCGTTCGATATCCTTGATCGCATGATGCGGGTGATTGAGACGATCGATCGCAAAGAAGAACACATACGCAAGGCCACCGCACATGTGGTCACAGGTAATCTGCTCTACTATGAAGCGGTTATTCCGCTTAAAGGTTTTCACTGGCTGGATTTCAAGGTCAACAACGTGAAGGACCATTTCCTCGCTATGACTGAGCGCGGAGAGCATGCAACGATGGAGATGTTAAAGACAGCCCCGTTGCAGAATATGGCGGTTGGTATTTAGGAGCAGAATGACATCCCAAAAAAATCCTAGGTTAGCAGATGCCACAAGGTGCGTGTTCGATAGTTTATAGTTTGTCGGAACGCACCTTGTGGTATTAGAAATCGCGTGATATTGACAAAAATGGCACTTCAAAAGCAAAAGGCCTAGGGGTTGTCCCTAGGCCTTTTGCTTGGTTATTACTACAT
>CALKHR010000168.1 GCA_937988885.1 uncultured Roseiflexaceae bacterium
ACTGGCTGAAGCGACCGTCGCCTCAACTGCCTGACAACTCATGCGCGCACCCGGGCATAGGCCGCATGGCGGCACGTCCCGTGCTATAATGTACACATGCCCCAACAACCACTCGGTGAACAAACACCTAACTATCTACGAGGTGGGTATGCGCTTGGTTTACACGGCTGATCTACATGGTGATCTTGAATCTTACCAAGCACTGTTAGATTACGCAGTTTCGACAGGCGCACGGGCTGCAATTGTTGGTGGGGATCTTCTGCCACATGCTATCAAGATCGATGTTGCGCTGCAGATTCAGCGCGATTTTATTGATACCAAGCTACGTCCGCTCCTCGAGAAGTTTCATCGCCAGCACCCCGAGATCAAAGTTTATCTCCTGGCAGGCAACGATGATTGGGCCGCTGCGATCAGCGCGCTCGATGATCTCGAGAAGGCTGGCCTGGTCTATCCGCTCCACGAGCGTGTGTATCCGCTGATCGACGATGCTCCGACCGAGCAGCAACTGTGGATCGCAGGCTACGCTTGCGTGCCGATTACGCCGTTTAGTATCAAGGATTTTGAACGCTGCGATATCGATACGATGCCCCCATTCAGCTTTCGCATGGCATATGCGAGTTGGAATGGAACGATTGAGCCGATCACAGCGGGCGCACTGTTGCGCCAACCAAGTATAACGCGTAGTATGGAGCGACTCGCCCTGCTGAGCAATCCGCTCCAGACGATCTATGTTTGTCACGCTCCACCCGCCAACACTGCGCTGGATCAGATGCCGCGCGACCGACATGTCGGTAGTCAGGCGCTTCGCACCTTTATTGAAACCCAAACTCCTCCGTTGACCCTCCATGGCCACGCCCACGAGGCGCCGCAGCTCAGTGGGCAGTATGCCATTCGGCTAGGGGCAACGTGGAGCGTGAATCCTGGGCACGATCAACGCCGTTTTCAAGCCGTTGCGCTCGATACCACCGATATCGCTGGTTCGATCGAACATACTGTATTCGGGCGACTCTCTGCTTAGGGCAACGTTGCCTTTCAATTCACCAAGCTGCCCCCTACAGCCTCTTTACTGGTGTTTTTGCTTCAATAGAAAGGCTAAGTACCGTGTTTCAAAGTATTGAGCAGGTGCGCGAATCTCTCGCCGCACAGCGTTATATTGCCTCCGACGAGATCGCCACGACGATGTTCCTCGCCCAGCGGCTCGGCAAGCCGGTGCTGACCGAAGGCCCAGCGGGTGTCGGCAAGACGGAGCTTGCCAAGGCGTGGGCCGCCGCCACTGGCCATGAACTGATTCGCCTGCAGTGCTACGAAGGGCTCGACGAGACGAAGGCGCTCTACGAGTGGGAGTACGCCAAACAGCTGCTCTACACCCAACTGCTGCGCGATAAGCTCTCCGAGCTGCTCTCCAACGCCGATTCGCTCAGCGCCGCCGCCGATCGCTTGGCCGCCGAGGAGGATGTCTTTTTCTCGCAGCGCTTCTTGTTGCCGCGCCCCTTGCTGAAGGCGATCACCAGCGAGCAGCCGGTGACGCTCCTGATCGACGAGATCGACCGCGCCGATGCCGAGTTCGAGGCGTTTCTGCTCGAAATCCTGAGCGACTTCCAGGTGAGCGTGCCGGAGTTGGGCACCCTCAAGGCGCGTCATCAGCCAGTGGTGGTGCTGACGAGTAACAACACTCGTGAGCTTTCCGAGGCGTTGAAGCGCCGCTGCCTCTACATTGCCATCGATTATCCGTCACTGGAGGCCGAGTTGGAGATCGTCAACCTGAAGGTGCCCAACCTGCCGCCCAAGTTGGCGCGCCAAGCTGTGGAGATTGTGCAGCAGTTGCGAGGGCTGGATCTGAAGAAGTTGCCTAGCGTCTCCGAGACGATCGATTGGGCGCGGGCGCTGGTGGAACTGAACGCGCGGCACTTGGACCGCGAGACGGTCGATACCACGTTGAGCGTGTTGCTCAAGTACGAGAGCGACCTGCAGCGCGCGAGGCGGCAGTTGAACCGCAACGAGGGTCGGCGTGGCGGTGGCGGCGGTGGGCCGCAGAATCCGCCGCAGGGCTACGACCCAACATGGCGTGGCAATTAATCGTTGCGGTTGCGCTGCGACCCTCGCACTAACAAAGGACTCATCGTATGGATGATCGCTTAATTGCTTTTATTCGCGGGCTACGCGCCGCTGGTGTGCGTATCTCGGTGGCGGAGAGCGCCGATGCGTTGCGTGCGATTGAGACGATAGGCGTGGCGAACAAGGATCTGTTTCGCCTAGCGCTGCGCGCCACGCTGGTGAAGGAGGCGCAGGACCTCGAAACGTTCGAGGAGTTGTTCCCGCAGTACTTCGGGCGGGGCGCGCCGCCGATGCCGAACCAGCCTGGCAGCGGCCTCTCGCAGGCCGACCGCGAGAAACTGGCCGATGTGTTGGAGCAGATGCTTCAGTCGATGTCGCCCGAGCAGCTGCGTCAGTTGTTCGAGGCGATGATGAAGGGCCAGCAGCTCAGCCGCCAGGAGCTTCAGCAGATGCTGCGCGACTACACCACGCCTTCGTCGATGAATAGCCGCCATTATCTGCCGTGGCTGACGCGTCGAGCGATGCGGGAGTTGGGTTTCGACCGTTTGGATGAGTTGTTGGCGGAGTTGCTCGAAAAGCTGCGTGAGGCGGGCTTGAGCGATGAGGCGTTGCGGCAGTTGGCCGAGGAGGCGCTGGAGAATCAGCGGGCGCTCGGCGAGCAGATCGGGCAGGAGGTGGGCAACGAGATGCGCCGCCGCCAAGCCGAGGAGCAGCGTCCGCAGCAGGCGATCGACGAATTGATGGATCGTCCGTTCGAGTACCTGAGCGATCTGGAGAAGGACGAACTGCGCGGCGTGATCTCGAAGTTGGCGGCGCAGTTGCGCTCGCGGGCGGCGTTGCGGCAACGGCGCGGCAATCGCGGCACGCTCGATGCCAAAGCGACGATCCGCGCGAATCAGCGGTTCGCTGGGGTGCCGTTGGAGTTGCATTATCGTAAACGGCACTTGAAGCCGAAGCTTTCGGTGATCTGCGATCTGTCCACCTCGATGCGCCCGGTGGTGTCGTTTATGCTGCTGCTGGTGTATGCGTTGCAGGATCAGATCAGCCGCACCCGTTCGTATGCGTTTATCGATGATTTGATCGATATTTCGCTCGATTTCGCGGAGGATCGCCCGCAGGAGGCCATCCGTTCGATCCTCGAGCGGATTCGGCCTGGGCATTACAACACCGACCTGGGGAATAGTTTGGCGACGTTCGTCCGCGATCAGATGAGTACGGTCGATCATCGGACGACGGTGATTATTCTTGGCGATGGCCGCAATAACTACAACGATCCGAATCTGGAGGCGTTCGAGGCGATCAAGCGGCGTGCTCGGCGGGTGGTGTGGTTTAATCCGGAGTCGCCGCGCCAATGGGGCACGGGCGATAGCGATATGTTGAAGTATGCGCCGCTCTGTAGTGCGGTGCATCGGGTCAGTAATCTGCGCGAGTTGGTGGCGGCTGTCGATTCGCTGTTTATGCGGCGCTGATGGTCGCACCCTACGGTTCGTGTCGGTTGAAGGGAGGTTCTGCTACGGCGGAGCCTCTTTTTTGTGATGCAGACGGACCGTGTGTCAGCATCACCCTAGCTGTGGGAAACGGAGATCAGGCGGCTCATAAGAGAAACAAAGTGCGCATATTGATTGTCTCCTTTGCGAGAGCGTGGGATGCGCTATACGCGGGAATGCGCGTACTCGCGAGTAGCTCGGCTACTGCGCAAGCCCAAAGGGCCGATCGCGGCCCTTTGGAAACCCCGACCGGGGCTTA
>CALKHR010000169.1 GCA_937988885.1 uncultured Roseiflexaceae bacterium
ACTTTCCTCCCAGCACCTGCATATTTGGAGCCACAATTCTTAAACGCCCTCTAAGTGATTACTCCTTGAGCCGCCGCGCAAGCCCGGTATAGCGCTCATCCACGGTGCTATTCGCCACGGCAGTCTCGATGGCGCGCTGATCTCCCGCCAACACCACCAACTGCTTGGCCCGCGTCACAGCGGTGTACAGTAGGTTGCGCTGCAGCAGCGCATAGTGCTGCATCAGCAGCGGCAGCACTACACACGGATACTCGGCCCCCTGCGCCTTGTGTACCGAGATAGCATACGCCAGCGTCAGCTCGTCGAGCAGGCCGAAGTCGTAGGCCACGTCGCGCTCGCCGTCGTAGCGCACCGTCAGCAGTTGATCCACCGTGTCGATCGCGACGACCTCGCCGATATCGCCGTTGTACACTTCGAGATCATAGTTATTGCGCATCTGAAGTACACGGTCGCCCAGCCGGAAGGTGGTCGCGCCCATACGGTACTCGGCGCGGCCCGGACGGGGCGGGTTCAGCGCGTTCTGTAGCAGCACATTCAGGTTGGCGACCCCGGCAGGCCCACGGTGCGTCGGCGAGAGCACCTGGATATCGCGCACCGGGTCGAGCCCAAAGCGCCGTGGAATCCGCTGCGCCACCAACTCAACAGTCAGCTCCGCACACGGCTCGGCCTGCGCGCGAGGGAAGAAGAAGAAGTCGTTCGCGCCCTGCCAGATCGGCATCTCGCCTGTGTTGATGCGGTGCGCGTTGTTGATGATCGCGCTCCCGCTGGCCTGGCGGAAGATCTCATCGAGGTGCACGCTGGGGATGGCCAAGCTGTCTAGGCAATCGCGCAGCACGCGCCCCGGGCCGACGCTGGGCAGTTGATCGGCGTCGCCGACCAGCAGCAGGTGAGCGTTGCGCGGTATCGCCTTCAGCAGGTGATTGGCGAGCAGAATATCGAGCATGCTCACCTCATCCACGATCACCATGGTCGCGTCCAGCGGATTGTCGAGGTTGCGCTTGAACTGCGTGCCCAGGCCAGGCGCGAACTCCAGCAGGCGGTGGATGGTACTGGCGGGTGCACCGGTCGCTTCGCTGAGGCGCTTGGCGGCGCGCCCGGTGGGCGAAGCGAGCAGGAACTTCTCGCCGCGCTGTTCGAGCGCTTGAATGATCGTGCGGGTCGTCAGCGTCTTGCCAGTGCCTGGCCCACCCGTCAGGATGCTCACCTTATTGGTGAGCGCCATCTTCACGGCTTCCTGCTGCTTTTCGGTCAGCGCGATGCCGCGCTTATCGGCCAGAAACGCGAACACACGGGGCCAATTGGCTTCGCGGTAGAACGACGCAATCGCCGACGGCGCGCGCATCAGTTCGCGCAGTTGCTCGGCCACACCGTGCTCGGCGCGCGCGAACGGTAGCAGATAGACCAACCGCTGCCCATCCCATGTCTCCACATGCACCTCGTGGGTGATGCTAATCGCGTCGAGCGTGGCGGCCACCAGCGCTTGATCGACTTCGAGCAGTTTGCTGCCCTGCTCCACCAATTCGTCCCACGGCAGGTAGCAGTGCCCATCGTCGGTGGCTTGGCTGAGGGTGTAACGCAGCCCGGCCCCGATGCGCTGGGGCGAATCGTGCGGGATGCCCATCGCGCTGGCGATCTGGTCGGCGGTGAGGAAGCCGATGCCGTAGATCTCATCGGCCAGGCGGTAGGGCGTGGTTTGGATGATGCTGATCGATTGGTCGCCGTACTGCTTGTAGATGCGCACCGCCAAGCCTGGGCTGATCTGAAGCTCTTGCAGAAACAGCATAATCTGTTTGATCTGCTGTTGTTCCTCCCAAGCGCGGATAATGCGCTCGACACGCTTGGCGCCAAGCCCTGGCACTTCGCGCAGCCGATGCGGCTCGTTATCGATCACGTGCAGCGTGTAGATGCCGAATGTCTCGGCGATGCGCTTGGCGGTGACTGGGCCAACACCTTTGATCAGCCCCGAGCCGAGGTAACGCCGAATGCCTTCGACGGTGGCGGGCAGCAGATTGCGGTAGCGCTCGATCTCGAATTGGCGGCCATGCTCGGGGTGATCGACCCAGCGCCCTTCGAGTTCGAGCGATTCGCCGACTTGGACGCCAACGAGTTTGCCGATCACCGTTACCGTGTAGTTTTTGCCATGCGGTGTGACACGGGCCACGGTATAGCCGTTCTGCTCGTTCTGAAAGGTGATGCGTTCGAGGGTTGCTTCGAGTGTGGCCATAGTGCTGCGCGATGCCGTCGTGGCGCTTATCTGTTCGATAATGATGCCTTCAGTATAGCATTTCAACCGCCCTGCTCGCAACGATTTTGGCACCTTGGAGTGACAAGGTGATAAGATGACTGGGTGAGGGGAATGACAAGGTGACAAGGTGACGGGGTGATTGAGAAACCAACGAAAAGCGCGGTCATCCTGAACAAAAGGTCAAGGAACTCAAAATGCTCAAGGTTGTATGAGACACGAAGATTCTTCACTTCGTGCTGCGCACTCATTCAGAATGACTCTGAGAGCGATATGCGTTGTTACTTAAAAGCTGGGCTCTGCATGGGCCGATACTCTAGTTTCTGTCCCTTTCCATATCGACTCAAAATGTAATAACAACAAATCTGTGTCATCTGTGAAATCTGTGGATACCAAGCCGAATCCTCTTTCGTCCTATTGTTGCCGCTGGATCCGTTTTCTGGTATGATGCAACTGTGCTTGATGGGCCAGGTTGCACACGTTGTATGAGCCGTAGGGCAGCCATAAACGTGTTACGCAACCAGGCTTTTTTTGTCCGTGGTCGGGTGTTTGCGATAGAGCGAAGTATCGTTGGGGCGGCTGTCGATCCGCAGAAGCTCCACATATCTGTATTTCGAGGAGTAGTGGCATGAATGATCACGATGTTGTGATAGTTGGTGCAGCCCGCACCCCAATCGGGCGCTTTCAGGGCGCATACAAGGATATGCCTGCTACCGAGTTGGGCGCGCTGGCTGTGCGCGCCGCTGTCGAGCGGGCAGGGATCGATGGAGCGCTGATCGACGAGTGCATTATGGGCAACGTGGTCAGCGCGGGCTTGGGGCAGGCTCCGGCCCGTCAGGCCGCGTTGCGTGCTGGCCTGCCCACGAGCGTGACGGGCTTAACGATCAACAAGGTCTGCGGCAGCGGCTTAAAATCGGTGATGCTGGCCAGCGCCCTGATCCGCAGTGGCGATGCCGAGGTGCTGGTGGCTGGCGGTATGGAGAACATGACGCGCGGCCCGCATTTGCTGCCACAGGCCCGCAGCGGCTACCGCTTGGGCAACGGCGAACTGATCGACGCCACTGTGCACGATGGCTTGTGGTGCGCGTTCGAGAACCATCACATGGGCCTCTCGGCAGAGTGGGTCGCCCGCACCTTCGATGTGAGCCGCGAGGCGCAGGACTCGTTCGCCCTCGAATCGCACCGCCGTGCGATTGCTGCGCAAGATGCTGGCCTCTTCGCAGCCGAGATTGTGCCGGTCGAGGTATCGCTGGGCAAGGGCAAGACGCTCACCGTGACGGCTGATGAGCCGCCCCGCCGCGATACCAGCGCCGAACAGTTGGCGCGCCTGCGCCCCGCCTTCGATGCCAATGGCAGCGTGACGGCGGGCAATGCGCCGGGCCTCAGCGATGGTGCCGCAGCCTTGGTGGTGACGAGCGCTCGCAAGGCCGCCGAGCTTGGCTTGAAGCCGATTGCGCGCGTGCTCGGCTCGGCGCAGGCGGCGGTGAAGCCACTGGAGATCTTCACAGCCCCGGCGTTCGCCATCCGCACGCTGATGGAGCGCAGCAACACCACCCTCGACGATTACGACCTGTTCGAGATCAACGAGGCCTTCGCCGCGCAAGTGCTCGCTAACGGACGCACGCTGGGCCTCGACTGGGATCGGCTGAATGTGCACGGCGGCGCGATCGCCCTCGGCCACCCGATCGGCGCGAGCGGCGCCCGCGTGCTGGTGACGCTGATCAACGCCTTGCAGCAGCGCGGCGGCCAACGCGGCATCGCATCGCTTTGCTTGGGCGGCGGTGAGGCTGTCGCCTTAGCTGTCGAGCTTGTCTAAACACCACGTTTATTGACATAATACAAATACCGACCCATTAGCCAGCTACCCAATTGTGGGACACCCTCCCTCAGTTGGGTAGCTTCCTTTTCGTGCAGTAGGGTCATTCTGAACGGAGTGCGCAGCACGAAGTGAAGAATTTCCCCGTCTCGTCCAGCCTTGAGCGTTTAAGTTGCGCTCTACGCAACCCAATTCACACGCCAGTTTCTGAGCAACGAGCCGATAGGCCAGCAGAAGAAACTCATCGTTATGTTGACAGTGCGCTGTGAACTCCTTTACTGCGTTCGGGATAACATTGCCCTTTGTTAACGATCAAAGTCTTACAAGTGGAGGCAACTGAGTTTACAACCATCTAAATCTATTGAGTGATAAGTATGCGTTTTAAGTTGAGTTGCGGTTTTGCTGATTAGGACGCTCTATTAGTTGAATGTTAGTTTATCGCTGGAACGGACATGCTTGATCTTATTCACATATCCGTTCTGGGATATCCATAATATAGTGTTTATAGAGCATGAATGGAAGTTGTAAACTTATTTTAATAAAACATACTGATAGTAAAGTGATGAGATCTCTATTGACGGCAAGTGTTAAAAGTGATAGTCTACTTATGATCTATACGTCTTTGTTAACGTTTTTGCAATATCCCCACGATACTATGAATACCCCCCTGTTTGTGGTTTTAAATTTCACCACGTTGTTTGTCTGGTGATCCCTATTATCCCGAAGGAGATGCACTTGTCTACATCCTCGCAAGTGTCGTTGACTCGACGCGCCTTTCTCAAGACAAGCGGTGCTATTGCCGGGGCGACCGCCGCTGCGACCCTTCTCACAAGTTGTGAATCTACGCCGCAAGCATTGCAGACGATCGAACAAACTGTACAGCTTCAGACTCCTGTAACACTGGGCGTATTGCTCCCACACTTGAAGCTGAATCCGTTGGTTGGTCAGCAAGTGTTGGATGGGATGCGGCTCTATTCGAACACGTCTGCGCAGCGACAAATCAACCTTGTCGTGCACGAAGTTGGCGTAGGACAGTACGAAGCGCATCGTGCAGCACAGGAGCTACTGGATCAGGGTGGGATCGACATGTTAGTGGGAGTGGTGAATCCGATGCTGATCTCGCCGTTCCACGAACTGTTGCAGGAACGCCAGACGTTCTTGCTGATCGCTGATGTTGGTGCCGATGTTGTGCGCTCGCAGCACAAGAATCCGTATGTCGCCACCCATTCGTTGGGCTACTGGCAGGCCAACTACGCGATGGCTCATCAGCTGGTGCGGCGTTTTGGTCGCCGTGCCGTGCTGGTCACTTCGTTCTACGACAGCGGCTACGATAGCGTGTACGCCTTCCGTTACGGCTTCGAGGAGGCGGGCGGTCAAGTGCTTGAGACATTGGTGACTCATCGCCTGATCGATGATGCTGCTCATTTGGCTGATGTTATTGAGCAGATCAAGGCGTTGCGGCCCGATGTGGTGTATCTCGTTTCGAGTGGTCGCGATGCCGAGGAGTTCGCTCAAGCGTATGCTGCGGCTGGTGTGCAGATCCCTCTGGCTGGCGCAAGCTTTAGCGCCGATATTCACGCATCCCAAGTCCCCCCGATTTCAACAGTCATGCCCTGGGCGCGCGAGCTCGCCACCGACGAGAATCAGGCGTTCGTCTCCAACTTCGAGGCCGCAACTGGTCGCCCCGCCGATGCATTGGCGTTGCTGGGCTACGAGACAGCACTGCTGATCGATACTGCGCTCTCTGAGGCGGGCGGTGACCTGCGCGATGTTGCCGCTATGCAACAAGCGCTTGCGAATATGCGAGTAACCAGCCCACGTGGCCTGTTGACGCTCGATATCGATAATCAACACACCAATACGCCGCTTTATACGGGGATCGCTCGATACAACGGCGGTAAGGTGCAGTATGAATCCCTGGAGGAGCTTACGCTTCCCGCTGGGAGCGATATATTGAGCCAGCAGTTACGCACAAGCGTAAAAAGTGGTTGGTGTAACCCTTATTTATGTTTTTAAGCGTAAATAGGCTTGCTTAGTGAATGATACATTGTCGCATGCCTGGCAATAGCTATAACTATTGCGGATGTGTCGGTAATACTTTATATCATATATTTTGTGGAGGAATTTCTGTTAGAAAATACGTAATAACATACGTAATTCTCATGATGATCACTTGTGGTTATAATTGTATACTTCGGTATAACTATTGAATATGTGTGAATTTGTGATGGTTGGGCGTGGAAGCGCAGGTGGTACTTTCCAAAAGCGCACAATGATTGCTACATAGAAAGTATCGTGTCATCGCTTCTATACGAGGAGAATCCGTATGGCTGAGCCATTTCTGTCGGAAATTCGGATCATGAGTTTTGTCTTCGCCCCGAAGGGGTGGGCGTTGTGCAACGGCCAACTCTTGCCTATCAACCAGAATCAGGCGCTATTTTCGCTGCTTGGCACCACCTTTGGCGGTGATGGTCGGGTGAACTTTGCTCTTCCCGATCTGCGAGGGCGCACCCCCATTCATGTTGGTGAAGGACATACGCTCGGTGAACGCGGTGGCGAGCAGGCGCATACGTTGAGCATCGCCGAGCTGCCTGCTCATACCCATGTACTTCAAGCGAGTAGTGCTCTTGGCAATGCACCCGTACCAGAGGGGAACATGTTGGCAGCCGCTGATACGTATGCACCTCCATCCAATCTCGTTGCGCTTGCTTCGAGTTCAGTCTCACCGATCGGTGGCACGCAGGCACATTTGAATATGCAGCCATTCCTGACATTGTCGTTCTGTATCGCCTTGCAAGGTATTTTCCCGTCGCCGACTTAATGTGGAGGAACTCATATGGCACAACCATATGTTGGTGAAATTCGTATGTTCGCTGGGAATTTTTCGCCGGCTGGGTGGATGTTCTGTGAAGGGCAACTCTTGCCGATTTCAGAGAATGAAACGCTCTTCCAGTTAATTGGTACGACGTACGGTGGCGATGGCCAATCAACGTTTGCCTTGCCCGATCTGCGAGGACGCATCCCTATCCATCAGGGCAATTCGTTTATTCTGGCCGAGACAGGTGGTGTTGAGGAGGTCACACTGACTATCAACCAGATCCCTTCGCATACGCATGGATTGATCGGTTCAACGAGTAATGCTAACGGTGCCCCGACAGGCCAAGTTCTAGCGCAACCGACAACACTCGACCTGTATCTACCCGGTGACACATCTGTCAGCGGCAAGCTTAATTCAGCAAGCATTGCCTCGGCTGGAGGCAGTCAACCGCATACGAATTTCCAGCCGTATTTGTGCGTGAATTTTATCATTTCGTTGTTTGGTCTTTTTCCTTCGCCGACATAAGGAGGCTGTATGGCTGATCCATTTGTTGCTGAGATTCGTATATTTCCGTTCAATTTCGCTCCCAGAGGGTGGGCTTGGTGCGATGGGCAATTGTTGCCGCTTTCGCAAAATACTGCGCTCTTTTCACTCTTAGGTACGACATACGGCGGTAATGGGAAAAGTAATTTTGCGCTGCCCGATCTGCAAGGCCGCGTGCCAATGCACCCTGGCCAAGGGCCGGGCCTCTCGCTCCACGATTTGGGCGAAACAGGCGGTTCCGATACAGTGACATTGATTGAATCTGAGATACCCGCACATAGTCATGTCGTGAATGCTGCTATAACTCCTGCCTCACAGCGCAACCCTTCTGATGCTGTACTCGCTCGTTCACGCAACGCAACTGTGTATCAAAATACTGTTACACAGTTGACATCTATGGCTCCACAGGCAATAGCTCCTGCTGGAGGGGATCAACCGCATAACAATATGCAGCCGTACTTGACGTTCTATTTCTGTATTGCGTTGCAGGGTGTGTTTCCTCCACGTGGATGAGACACAACTGCTCGTAGCCGTCTAGGTATAGGTTCTGTGATGGCCGAAATACAAACAATGACCGAAGCCCTTGCGTCGCAGGATATCCGCTTGCGCCCTATCACACCAAGCGATTTACCGTTTCTGTGTCGTGTCTATATCAGCACGCGGATGGAGGAACTCTCTGTCACTGACTGGTCCACGGCCCAGAAAGAGGCGTTTCTCACTTCCCAGTTTGAGGCGCAACACGCTTATTATCAGCAACACTACACCAAAACGGCGTTTTGGGTGATTTTGCATCACGACCAGCCGATTGGGCGGTTGTATCTCGCGCATTGGGCCTCGGAACTACGGATTGTGGATGTGGCATTGCTCCCCGAATTCCGTAATCGCGGTATTGGAACATTCATTTTGGAGGCGATCCTTCAAGAGGGTGAGCGGCTCGGTTTGCCAGTGCGCATCCATATTGAGATGTTTAACCCTGCCTTGCGTTTGTACAAGCGCCTAGGGTTCCAGCAGATCGAGGATAAGGGCGTCTATTACTTTTTGGAGAAACAACCTTATGTTGGACATGCTGCGGAGCGATAACTTTTCTGCCCATATCAACGAGCCGTTTTTGCTCACACCAGTTGTTTGGGGGCAAAGTTATGATCCTGCACTCCATGGTCCGCTACGAACGTTGGTGTTGATTGAGGTTGAGGATCTCGCTCAAGTAGAGCCATCGGCGCCGAGAGCCGCACCGTTCTCCCTCATCTTTCGAGAGGCAAGCCGCACCGTGCTTCCACAACAGATTTATAGCCTGCACCATGAAACGATGGGTCAACTCGACCTTTTCCTTGTGCCAGTTGGCTATGATTCTGAGGGTGTGCTGTATCAGGCTATTTTTAATTAAGTGACGAGTAAAAGAGGTTCGCTACCTTTATTTTATAAACGACAAGGGCTGTTCCGCCTTCATTGAACTTTTGCCATATTAAGGAGCGCTCGCCATGCTATCTCCGCACCCATCTTCAATGTTGCATTGGCAGCATCGGCTCGTACGATGCCTTCTTCTCGTGATACTCGTTTGGGTGCAGGCTGTTCCTTCTGTGCCACCTGCTACTGCTTGGAGTGAGCCAACCATAAACCTTGATGTTCCTGCGACAGATCCCTCACCAGCGGCTGCAGAGATAGCAGCAACAAAAACAGATCAGTTATTGGTTGATAAGGATGGCGATGGTCGCGCGGACCCCGGCGATACAATCCGTTACACGGTGATTACTACCAATACCGGCACGACCGATGCTAGCAACTTGCTGATCAGCGATACGCTTGATGTGAATACGCACCTGGTAACAGGCTCCGCACGGATAAGCCCAATCGCCTTACCCGATTTCTATGTAACACTGACAAATTCACCCTTGGTGATTGCTGCCCCTGGCCTGCTGGTCAACGATACAGGCACACCTTCTCCCACTGTGACTCCGTTCTCGGGGGCGACGAGCGCTGGTGGCACCGTAACGGTGAACGCCAATGGCGGTTTCTCCTACACGCCGCCGAGCAACTACAGCGGCAGCGATAGCTTCACCTATAGCGCCACCAACAGCGTTGCCAGCGATAGCGCCACCGTCACGATTGTGGTGGAGAGCGCGCCAACCGTGGCGAGCACAACTCCCACCAATAACGCCACCCTGGTGCCCGCAAACTCCACGATCACCATCACGTTCAGCGAGCCTGTGGTGGTGACGGCGAGCGCGTTCACGATCGAGTGCCCCAGCGGTACGCCGATCAGCTTCACCAATACCACGGGTAATGGCCCTGCCACCACCTTCACCCTCACGCCCGATAGCAACTTGCCGGAGACGACGGTCTGTACTGTTGTTGTGAAGGCCGATCAGGTTACGGATGCGGATACGAACGACCCGCCCGATACGATGACCGCCGATTACAGCTTCAGCTTTACGACCACCGACGCTGCGCCTAAGGTAATGAGCACTGTGCCCGTGAGCGGCACCAACCCCGTCGCAGCCTCCAGCACCATCGAGGTGACGTTCAACGAGAGTGTGCATGCGACGACCGACTCGTTCGTGCTGGAGTGTCCGGTTG
>CALKHR010000170.1 GCA_937988885.1 uncultured Roseiflexaceae bacterium
CTTCCTTGGTATGCTTTTCATGACAATGGGTGTCTCAACACCTCGCAAATCCCACCTCTTACAGTTCATGCTTGTTGTACCTAGATGTAACAAAACAAATCGCCAAGGAGCGAAATATGACCGTGTCAGAAGACCCCTCAAATATCTTGCCCCTTTTACATACTGCAATTTTTAATCAGCTACCGTTCCCCCTCAGCTTGTATGATCGAGATGGCTATCAAATCGCGATCAACGACGCGCATGTCAAATTGTGGAATATTAAGCGAGAAGATTGGATTGGCCGCTTCAATATGGTGACAGACCCCCAGTTAGCAGCTATGGGAAGTGGTGAGCTTTTCAGGCGCGTTATGGAAGGGGAAACAGTGATTGTGCCGCCGCACCCGTTCGATGCCACCGAAACAGGCTATCAGAAGGATGCCGGTAGCGAGCGCTGGGTCGAAGCAACTTACTTCCCGATCCGCAACGATAAGGATGAAGTCACCAACCTCGCAGCGATTTTGCGCGATGTCACGCTAGAAATAGAGCAGCAGCGTGCTATTCAAGCTGCGCAAGAAGAAATTGCAAGCCAACGGGCAATTATTGATACGTTATCGACGCCAGTTGTACAGGTATGGCAGGGTATTTTAACGATGCCGCTGGTGGGCACGATCGATAGCCAGCGTGCTCAGATGATCACTGCCAATCTGCTTGAGCGCATCTCGAATCAGCGCGCAGAGTGCGTGATCTTCGATATCACCGCCGTGCCGATCGTCGATACGCGCGTGGCCCAATATCTGATCGAAACGGCACAGGCTTGCCGTTTGCTGGGCTGCGAGGCGGTATTGGTGGGTGTTGGTGTCGAGATCGCCCAAACTCTGGTGCAACTTGGCGTGGATCTCGCGAACTTGATCACGCTGGCCGATCTGCAGGCTGGTATTGCTTGGGCTTTCTCCCGCTGCAATCTCAAGGTAGTTAATAGCGATCCATTGCACTTTTCTGGCGTATTTCGGTAAATCCACTTGTGTTCAGCCCGAAACTCGGCAAGCTGTATGCGAGCCGAGCTTATGTGCCTATTTATAGATGTACGATATAGTAAGATAGCCATAGAGTACCCAAGGTATCCGAAGGAGCGCACTATGCTAGAGCAAGGCCATGTTGCCGAGCTACCCCCATATGTTGATATTGTCTTTAATCAGATTCCTTTACCACTCAGCCTCTATAACCGAGAAGGCACCCAGGTCGCCATGAACGACGCTCATGCCAAGCTGTGGGGTGTTGACCGCGACACTTGGGTTGGGCGTTTTAACTTTATTCAAGATGAACAGCTTGTTGCGATAGGTAGCCGTGAAATGTTCAAGCGTGTGATGCAAGGTGAAACGATTCATCTGCCCGCGCACTATTACGATTCGGCGAAAAGTAATTTAAAAACAGGTTTCGAGGGCGAAGTCTGGTTAGAAGCTATTTATTTCCCCATCTTTAATCCTGCGGGCGAAGTAGAGTATATGGGAGCTGTCCTGCTGGATGTCACAGCGGCCCAACAGCAGAAGATCGTGATTGAGAAGGCTCAGGAGGAGATCCTCAATCAGCGTCAGATGATCGATATGCTGTCGAGCCCGGTGGTGCAGGTGTGGCAGGGCATCCTGATGATCCCGCTGGTGGGCGCCATCGATAGCCAACGCGCTCAGGTAATCACCTCCAATCTACTTCAGCGCATCTCGGAGCAGCGGGCGCAGTGCGTGATCCTCGATATCACCGCCGTGCCGATCGTCGATACGCGTGTGGCCCAATATCTGATCTCAACCGCACAAGCATGCCGTCTGCTGGGCTGCGAGGCGGTATTGGTGGGGGTTGGCGTCGAGATCGCTCAGACTCTGGTGCAACTCGGCGTAGATCTGACCAGTTTGACCACGTTAGCGGATCTGCAGGCTGGTATCGCTTGGGCATTCTCCCGCTGCAATCTCCAAGTGACGAGTAAGGATTCGGAGTACACCGCCCGTGTATTGCGATAATTCCCCTTGTGCGCGCTTCGAAACTCGGCAAGCTATACGCTTGCCGAGTTTTTGTATCTATTTGTTGTCTAATCTTACCTCTTTTACAAACATTTAGCTGTTGACTCGCAAGCACTCTCTTGTTATCCTCAAGTGGGCATTTTCATTACCTGTTTTAGTGAGAATACCGCACAAGAATAGAGTTATCGCCAAGGAGCGGGCCATGTCAGGGCAGAGCGACGTCGTCGCGCAATCCCCACAGATCGATTATTTGTTTAACCAAATTCCTATCCCACTAAGCCTCTATAACCGCGATGGTTTGCAAATCGCAATGAATAATGCTCATGTGGAGCTGTGGAATATTGAACGCGACAAATGGATTGGCCAATTCAATTTTATTCAAGATGAACAACTTGTTGCGATTGGCAGCCGCGACATGTTCAAGCGTGTGATGCAGGGCGAAACGCTTCGTCTACCCGCACACCGCTACGATATGACGAAGAGCGGGCTAGAATCGAATTTGCGCGAAGAACGTTGGCTCGAAGCTATCTACTTCCCTGTGTTTAATAATGAGGGCGAAGTAGAGTTAATGGGTGCCATCCTCTTGGATGTCACAGAAGCTCAGTTGCAAAAACGCGTCATTGAGGAGGCTCAGGAGGAGATCGTCAACCAGCAGGCGATGATCGAAATGCTGTCGAGCCCGGTGGTGCAGGTGTGGCAGGGCATCCTGATGATCCCGATGGTGGGCGCTATCGATAGCCAGCGCGCTCAGATTATCATCTCGAATTTGCTTGAGAAGATCACTCAGACTCGCGCGCAGTGTGTGATCCTCGACATCACTGGTGTGCCGATCATCGATACGCGTGTGGCGCAATACCTAATCTCAACCGCGCAAGCATGCCGCTTGTTAGGCTGCGAGGCGGCATTGGTGGGCATTGGCGTGGAACTGGCCCAAACGCTCGTGCAGCTCGGCGTGGATCTCAGCACGCTTGTAACGCTCGCCGATCTGCAGGCCGGTGTGGCTTGGGCCTTCTCCCGCTGCAAACTCCAGGTGACACCTCTCGATTCGCAACAGTCTCGCACGAACGGACAAGCAGCACAATTCCCACTCGCTCGCTGATCCGCTCATCCCCAATCGCTCAACTGAAAGGTATCTCATTGTCTTTCAGTTGAGCGCCACTTTCCTATCAGCCATGCATAAGCCATCCTTGGGCACAAGTCTCGATAGTGCTACGTCATATCTTCGTTTATAGTAATACAACACCTAATGAGAGGTGTCTTACATAAAAGGAGTATGCCGTGTTTGCGTATCGAATTCTCGTTGCGCTGCTTGCTATCATGCTACTCAGCGCATGTACGAGCAGCCCAAATACACTGACGCCGATAGGTCCCACGAGCTCAGCACCGACTGCCGCGCCGACGGCTGCTCCTACGGCAGAGCCGACTGCTGAGCCAACCGTCGCGCCGACCGCTGAACCGACCGCTGAGCCGACCACCGCACCGACTGCGGAGCCGACAGCCGAGCCAACCGTCGCGTCAACTGCCGAGCCGACCGCTGAGCCAACCGCTGCGCCGAGCACTGGCAGTGAACTGTTGTTCCTGCGTGATGGCGCGCTGGTGGCCCTGAACCTCACGAACAACCAGGTTCGCACGCTGGCCTCCGATGTGCGCGATTTCGCCGCAAGCGCCGATGGCAGCCAGATCGCACTGCTGCGCGGCGAGGGCACCCAGACCGAGATCTGGTTGGTGCAGCGCGACGGCAGCGACCTCACGCAGCTCACCCAGAACGACCGCAATGAGGCCACCGTCACGTGGGCGCCCGATGGCTCCGCGCTTGTGTACGGCTCGTCGAGCAGCGCTACCGCCTACGCACGCGAGTGGCAGGCTTGGGCCGTGTGGTGCGTCGCAAGCGAAGTGCGGCTGTTCACGCTGGCCGACTCCAGCGAAACGACCCTCGCGCCCGGCTGCGACCCGGCTTGGTCACCCGATGGTCGCCGCATCGCGTTCGCTACGCCACCCACCGAAGCCGACGATACGTCGGGCAGCAACGCGTTGCTCTCCGTCAACGCCATTCGGCTGATCAACAGGCAGGGCCAGAACGGCTGGGATTTCGCCAAAGCCAACGGCCCACGCGCCACAGCGCCGAACCATGGCTACCTGGTCTACGCGCCAACGTTCTCGCCCGATGGCAGCCAGGTGCTGTATCAGCGCTTCCTGGGCTACCAAGCCCTGGTCGATATCAACCTGAGCCAGATCGCGCCCTCGTTCAACGGCGGCGGCGAGCTGGTTGAGGTGGGTGGCGGCTGGATGCTGCCCGCGCTGTTCGCCCCCGATAGCAAGACGGTTGCGTTGGGCGATAACAACTACAGCGACCCACGGGGCTTCGGCGGCTACGACAATTGGTCGGTGTCGGTGGTTCGGCTGGAGGGCACGCGCCAGATTGCGCTACCCGAAGGCGAGCAGACCGCACAGGGCCAGCAGTTGCAGAGGTTGTCTCGCGCGCAGACCGTCGCCTGGTCGCCCGATGGTGAGCGCCTTGCGGTGCTGTTGCCTCCCGGTTGGAGCGCCGACCTGTCGGAGTTCGAGCCGCTTGAGATAGGTGAGGAACCCGGTGAGATCTGGAGTTGGACGCCCGGCCAAACGCCGAGCCAGAAACTCGTCGATCAGGTCGATTTCGCTTCGCCCTTGGCTTGGCTGCCTTAATTCGTTCCGAAATCATACGCAAAAGGCGGGAGCGCAGTACAGCGTTCCCGCCTCTTGCCGCATTGGTGAGGCTCAAACAAACATCGAGCACTGCGACAGGACAATCACCAATCCCATACCAACGACAAACGAACGCGCCACCGCAGGACGCGGACTGAGCAGCGCCAAGACGAAAGCTAATACCAACAACACTACCGATACAGTGAGATGCAGCATCCGCTCATTGAGCGGGAGCACGAACCGCATCATCGTTCGCAACGAGCCAATTTGAGCGATAGTCCAGGCCCCACCGATACCGATCATAGAGGTATCCCACGCACCCATCCCAGAACGTAACGCCTTATCACGACACAACATCCGTGGCACGTACCCCAGCCACCCCCGCGCATTCTGGATCAGCACAAACAACGCATCTTTCCCCAGTACAACTAATTCTTCATCGGTTCGGATCAACAAGTCGGCGCGATACTTACCATCGGCGCTAAATTGCCCGCCAGGGAGCGGTTTGGCATACAACAGCACAGGTTGCGCCAAAAATGTCGTTTGTGGTTTCGCATCAAAGCCCAATGCATTCGGTTCGCACGCCGCTTGCGCAAGAAACGCAGTCTCTCCGTTCGCTAACTTCACTTGAGCAAAACCATCTTGAACCGACTCAATATTGAACTTCGTATTGGGCCAAGCCCACGCGCGCAATGAGGAATCGAATGAGGGAGCGCTTAACAGAGGCATGGAGTGGACAACAGTGATATGTGTCATCGTTTGGGAGGTCGAGGCCATCTTCAACTCCTACAAACCGTCCAACCCTTCGATTTATTGTACCATCGCCATCTCTACGACACTGTTTCGATACCCTCTACACTGTTGAAAGATTGACAGCACCCAACAAACATGATACGCTTTACACGTTATTTTACCTATATCCTATGGTAGCGCGTGATTCCACACTCAACGCGCCGTTTGTGGAAACGATATGCCCGATAAATACTATCAAGAGTATGGGCCGATTCACCGCCGTCGCAGTTCTGGCACGCTCCATTCCGACAAGCCGCAGTACGATCACGAAGACGATGTTGTGTATGAAGCCGAGCCATCGGTACGTCGGCGCATTCGGCGCGCGCAACGCCGCCCCGCACGCCGACGGAGTCGCTCCCTGTTCGGCCTGCTGCTCTTAGTTGGTATCATCGGCGGTGCGTTGTTTTCGTTGCCCTACGCCACGAGTGTGTTGGCGGGCGATCGTGCGATGGAGGGCGTCAGCCTGACTGGCGAGCCGATCGGCGGTAAAACCCTTGCCGAGATCCGCGCGCTGCTGGAGGAGCGCTACGGCGCCTTCCGACAGTCGCCGCTCACGCTCACGTTTGAGGGGCGCAGTTGGACGCCTACGCTCGACCAACTTGGCTTCACGTTCGACTTCGACCGAGTGGCCGCCGATACACTAGCAACTGGCAACCGTGGCGGTCCGCTCAATCGTCTCGAAGAGTTGTGGATGATCTGGCAGGGAGGCGGTGTTGATGTGGCACCACGCCTCACCGTCGATATGAACAAGCTGCAGAGCTACCTGACAGACATCGCCAAGGAGATCGATCAGCCCCCGCGCGACGCTGCACTGAACATCGCCGAGGGCAAAGTGCTGCCCACACCCGCCTATCAGGGCCGCCAAGCGCAGATCGACACCACGGCTGTCGATATCGTGCTGGCGCTGCAAAAGCTGGAACCCGCCACTGTGGTGGTGCGCACCCGCACGCTCACGCCAACCATCACCAACGAGGCGATGGAACCAGCGATCGCTCAGGCACAAAAGTTCCTCAAAGAACCAATCGAGTTCTACCTCGACGACCAGGTGTGGACGTGGGAGCCAGAGCGAATCGGCTCGCTTATCAGCATCCAAACGCACAACGGCAAGATGGAGGTGAAGCTCGATGAGGAGCGGCTTGCCCGCGCCGTCGAGCAGCTTGCGCAGGTCGTCGACTCGCCCAGCGCCGAGCCACGGGTCGCCTTCCGCGATGGTCAGCCTCGCATCGTCACCGAGGGCCAGGTGGGCCGACGCGTCATCCAAGATCGCACTGTGCGGGCGATCAGCGCGATGATGCAGATCTCGCAGCGCCGCCTCAAGCTGCCAGTCGAGGAGCTCACACCGCAAGTCACCGCCGAAACGCTGCCCACACTGGGCATCGTGGAGTTGGTGGGTGAGGGCAAGAGCAGCTACGTCGGCTCGGCACAGTATCGCATCACGAATATCAAGGCTGGCGCGGCCCGTATGGATGGCGTGCTGATCGCGCCCGGTGAGGAGTTCTCGTTCAACCGCCAGCTCGGCGAGGTCGATGAAGCCAACGGTTTTGTGCAGGGCTATGCCGTGATCGGCAACTCGACGCAGCTCGAATGGGGTGGCGGCGTCTGCCAGGATTCCACCACCGTGTTCCGCGCGGCCTTCTGGGCGGGCCTGCCGATCACCGAGCGCCACGCGCACCCCTTCTACATCAGTTGGTACGACCCGTACAGCTTCCCCGATGCCTCGGCACCGGGTATGGACGCCTCGATCTACACGGGTGTGTCCGACCTGAAGTTCGTCAACGATACTGGCCATTGGCTGCTGATGGAGGCGACCACCGACGATGTGAACCAGGTGATGACCGTGCGCTTGTACGGCACCAAGCCCAACCGCACCGTGCGCGTCCTCGGGCCGGAGATCACCAACCGTGTGCCACCACCCAGCAGCCCTGTCTACCTGACGGATTCCAGTCTGCCTGCTGGCACTGTGAAGCAGACCGACACGGCCCGTGCTGGTATGGATATTTATGTCACGCGGATTATCACCGAGAATGGGCAGGAGCGCGAGCCGGAGGTGTTCTTCACACGCTTCAAGGCGTGGCCCGATGTGTTTGTGCGCGGCACTGGCAATTAGCAGGCTTGCATTGTAAGCAGTTTTCGGCAGATGAGCGGGTTTGGCCAGTCGGTCGAGCCCGCTTTGTTGTGTGAGGACGTTGTTGGATGTGGTTGGACAACTGAGATTATCTGGCTAGCAACAGGTGTGCTGGTGAGAGTTGATGTCAGCGGTCCGGCTTCCCAAGTGCGAGTGATCACATTAAAGATATAGTGATCTCCATTTTCTGCAACGAGATACGCATATGGTACCGTTACCTCGGTGATGGTAAGAGCATTGGTTGCCTGCGGAGGTCGATATACCACAAAATCACTTTCCTCATACGCAACTCTATCATAGGTATATATTCCAATCAGAGCATCATTGGGTGTATTAGTCGGTGATCCTGCAATCAAATACATAAAAACGCCATTATCCTCTCCAGTCCAACAATTAGAGAAGTCATGGTACCTTAACGTATACATTGTTTCACAATCCCGTTCTATTCCTCGATAAATAGGAACAGGCGTTGCATCGGATGTCGGTAATACTATAAGTGTAGGTGTTTCCGGTAGCGCCTGGGCTGTTTCATAAACCGCTTGCGCCGTTGCATCGCTATCTCTATCTCTTTGCATAACGGCGGTTTTTGTTACATTTATAGGGTGTAATGTAGGTGTTGAGGTGAACGTTGATGTAGGTTGACTTTGCAACTCCAAGGATGATCCTGCATCTAGTAGATCAGGTTGACCACACCCGATCAGGATGAATAAAAACAATACGATATACAATTTAGAGTGGATATATTTTTCAGATAGAGACATCATGCGTAGATACTCTCATGTAAATCCACTCAATCGGATCAACATATCTTTTTACGAGAGTAATCCTCAATTTTGCAAAGTTATCGAAATGAACTGCTCTTGCAGAGTATCAGACCAGATCTTTTTTCACCTACGGCAGCATTGTGATATCGAAGCGCTGCGCGTAACAGCGCTTCGATATCACCAGACTGGGAAGTGTTTGAACCAATTTCTACGCTGAAGAGATACTTTGATGAGGCATTTCGATTGTGTCAGTGAACACTCGGATTTGGTATGAAGATACCATCAACTCGTCAACTGCCGCAGATAGCCCAACAGCGCCACCATCAACTGCTCGAAGGTTTGCTCGGCAGCCCCTGGCACACCAAAGCCACCCACACGCTCCAATTCAAGGCAACCATGCACCATACTGCGCAGCATCCGCACCACCTGGCGGGCCTGCGCCTCGTCGAGCCCGTAGGCATCGAGCGAGCGCACCATCACCGCCACAATCTGCTGAGCCTGCTCTAACCACTCCATATCTTCGCCAACCGGAGCATACTGCACCGCTTGGTAGAGCCCTGGGTGCTCGTAGGCGAAACGGCGCAACGCATGGGCCAGCGCCAGCACCGCCGCCTCACCCGAGACACCCATGATCGCCTGGCCGACCTGCTCGCGCAGCAGCGCAATGCCTTGCAGCGCCAAGGCGCGGCGCAACCCCGCCATACCCGCAACGTGATGGTAGAGCGTTGGGGCACGCACACCGAGCCGCGCCGCCAGCGTCGCCATGCTCAGATGCTCAAGCCCGTGCTGGTTCGCAAGCTCGGTGGCGGCTTCGAGGATCGCACGTCGATCAAGGCCGACTCGGGCAGCCATAAGCCAAATCCCCTGCTAAACGGCGATAGTTGCGTGAATCTGTTCGAGAAACGGCAACAGGTGCGCCAACAACAGCTCGGGACACTCGGCCTGCGGATGATGACCCGCACCATCGAGCAGCGCCACTTGGGTCGGCGCATGCTGTAGGCGTTGCGCAAGCTGATACGCAACTGCCTCGGGATTGGAGAAGTCGGGGTCGGCAGCGCCCATCACAACCAGCGTCGGCACACGCACCTGCTCAATACGGGCATCCCACTCCTGGCCGACCTCGCCAAACAGACGGCGCATGGCAGCAAGGCGCTTGGGATCGGCGAGCATATCAGCAACGCGGCCAAGATGCGCTTCGTAGTCAGCGGGGCGCGCCAATGGGTACAGGCTTGGATAGTAGCGTAGGTACGCCGCCCGACCCCACAGCCGATGCAGGGCCAAGCCGCTGATCAGCTTACTCTTCCAGGGAGCGGCGGTCTGCGCAAACGAGCCGCTGAGCACCAAGCCATTAATGCGCCTTGGCGCTTCGGCAGCGGCCCAGATCGCGGCGGCACACGAAACGGAGTTTGCGAGCAGTGTAGCGCTCTCCAAGCCCAAGTGCTCGATCAGCGTGAGGATATCGCCACCGATCGCGGGAGCCGAGAAATCGTCCCACTCGGCGCTGCTCTCACCTTGGCCGCGCAGATCGAGCGTGATCACACGATAGCCCGCAGCGAGCAGTTTTGGCTTTAGCAAGCGGTATGTACTGCGCAACTCACCGCCCGGCGGCAGCGCGATCAGCGCGGGGCCGCTGCCTTGGCTATCGTAGGCCAACCTGCCACCCGGACGCGATAGATAGAGCGTGTTCATAGCCACCCCCTTTGTCTACGATACATAGATTTTAGTCTATGACCATTAGACTGATCATCGTTCAAAAGGAGGATGTCGATGAACGTTGCGCTACATCACACCTTCAACTGCTTCCATGCGCCCTTGCGGAAGCGCCACCAGGCCAAAAGGCCCTGCGCCACGAGATCGCACGTCATCGCCCACCACACGCCGATCAAGCCCCAGCCGAACCAGAGAAACAGCGGCGTCAGCGGCATGCGCAAGCCCCAGGTGCTGATAATCTTGGTGTATAGCGGCCAGCGCGTATCGCCCGCGCCACGCAAGCCACCCGAGAGCACAAAGTTCAGCGCCACGAACGGCTGTCGCGCGCCCACCAACTGCAACACAGGGATGCCCATCTCGATCACGGCGGGGTCCTTGATAAACAGTTGGAGCAGCATCCGAGGGAACAGGATCATCACCATACCGATCAGCGACATCAGCACGGCGCACTGGAAGAGCGCCTCGTAGGCGGCGGACTCGGCCTCGTCGGGGCGGCGAGCGCCGAGCGACTGGCCGACCAGCGCTGTGGCGGCGGCGGCGTAGCCCAAGCCCGGCAGGAACGCGAACGAGTCGTTGGTGATGGCAACGTTGTGTGTGGCGTAGGCCACCGTGCCCAAGCCGATCACAAAACGAATGAACAGCAGGATCGCGCCTTGAAAGACCACCTGCTCGCCAGCGCTCGGCAAGCCAATGTTGATAATGCGCTTCAGAAGTTCGAGGTTTGGCCGCCAATTGAGCGTGAGCTTGAGATCGGAACGCCCGCGCAGCAGCATGCCGACAAGCACAATACCTCCAGCGCCGCGAGCCACCGCCGCTGCGATCGCCACACCTGCGATGCCCATCACGGGCGCGCCCAGGTTGCCGTTCACCAACAGCCACGAGAGGGCGATGTTGATCACATTCACTCCCAGCATGATCAACAGCGGCGTGCGGGTGTCGCCCACGCCGCGCAGGGTGGCGGTGCCGATGAATAAGAGCGATGCTGGCAAAAAGGTGGTCGAGACGATCTGCAGGAAAGTGGTTCCTAGATCTAGGATATCGGCGTTTGCACCCAGGATCGAGAGCATCTGACGAGCGGCGAAGATGCCTACAAACGTGGCAAAGAGGCCCATCGCAGTGCCAACGAGCATCGACTGTTGGAGCACCCGATTGGCCTCGGCCATATCCTTCGCGCCGCGCGCCCGAGCCACAAGCGCCGTGCTGCCCACGCTCACCGCCATAAACAGAATGGTGGTGACCATCACAATCTGGTTACCCAAACCGATCCCCGCGATGGCACTTGTGCTATCGTAGCCAAGCTGCCGCGCCGCCTCTGCGCTCAGATTTCCCACCAGGAACGTGTTTGTTACGCCTACCAGCGTATTGAGAACCTGTTCGCCCACAGCCGGAAGCGCTAGCGTCATCACGCGCTTGCGCATCGCGATCCGCTGAGAATCGCGAAAAAAGGATAGAAAACCACTCATAAAAACCTCGTAGAGCCTACCGATTTGGTGGCAGAGTGATGAGAGAACGACGGAAGAAACGTCGCCCATGCGCTGGCGAGTCGTTCAGGCGGGGTTCTCGTGCCAATGGAAGCGGTCTGATGCGTGAAGTTGTGTCACCCGATCGCTAACTGTAATGCTGCACACTGAAAAAGCTGAGCCTGCCAACCACAACGTTTAGCTCGCAAAGCATCCACAAAAAACCCCTGAGCAAAAGGAGTCTCTGGCGGATTTCTTCGGAAGTTACTCGATGCGTGGAGATGTGACCCGATAGTACAGAAAATCGACCTACAACGCAATACAATGCGCTAAAAGAGCATAGTGCGTCGTCGACGCAACGAACGGCATAGTATAGCACTCTGCACGAGCATCTTCAACCAGTTGCGAAAAATTCTGCTATTGACAAATGGGGCAAGTGGCTCTATACTTTGTGTTATTCTGACACTCCTCACTGGGGTGTTTCTTTTCCAGCTTACAATAGTGTCATTATCACAGTAATGGCGTCTAAGTAACGCTTTTTTTAACGCGATCTATTAGTGTCACCTAGACATTAAGAGTCGGGTGGCACTTTTTCACACAGTGCATTAGTGTCAATTTGACATTATTCTTAGGGGGTGTTTTTTACAAACAGCATTAGTGTTCTTTTCACACTAACTAGGTCGATCACCCTTTCGTTCGCCTGTTTATCCACAAAGGAGAGTTCCCGTGACATATATCGAAGCACCTCAGACGGAGACCAACGCCGCATTGATCGAAGAAATTATGCAGCTCAAGCGGCAGCACAACGCTGTACTGCTGGCTCATAATTACCAGCGGCCCGAGATCCAGGATATCGCCGATTTTGTGGGCGATTCACTTGGTCTCTCGCAGAAGGCCGCCAGCACCGACGCCGATGTGATTGTATTCTGCGGCGTGCACTTTATGGCGGAGACCGCCGCGATCCTCAGCCCGGAAAAGACCGTGCTGCTGCCCGATTTAGAGGCGGGCTGCTCGCTGGCCGATTCGATCACCGCCGAGCAGTTGCGGGCCTGGAAGGCCGAGCACCCCGACGCGGTGGTTGTCTCGTATGTGAACACGACCGCTGAGGTGAAGGCCGAGACTGATTACTGCTGCACATCGGGCAATGCCGAGCGTGTGATCCGCGCGATCCCCGAGGATCGCAAAATTCTGTTCTTGCCCGATATGTTCCTGGGCAGCTACCTGAAGCGCGTGACGGGCCGCCAGATCGAGATCTGGGCGGGAGAGTGCCACGTGCACGCGGGTATCCGCCCCGAGTTTGTGGCTAGCCAACGCGCCGCGCACCCTGATGCGGAGTTTCTGATCCACCCCGAGTGCGGCTGCGTCACTTCGACGATGCACTTCTTGTCGCGCGGCGCGATCGACCCGAACAACACCCACATTCTCTCAACCGAGGGGATGATCCACCACGCCGAGCGCAGCAATGCCTCGCAGTTCATTGTGGCGACCGAGATCGGCGTGCTGCACCGCATGCGCAAGGCCAATCCCGATAAGACCTTCTTGCCCGTGCACGAGTCGATCTCGTGCCGCTATATGAAGATGATCACGCTGGAGAAGGTGCTGGAATCGCTGCGCACGATGACTCACTGCATCACAGTGCCACCGGAGATCGCCGAGCGGGCGCGGTTGTCGATCGAGCGCATGGTTGCGCTGTAGTTCCAGGTTTTGGCATAGGCGAGAGTGGAAGCGCTCTTGTAGCATAAGGATGTGATTATGCTGGATCTTTCGTTGATGCTCCCAGCACCGCGTTCAGTGCTTACGACACTGCCACGGGCGATTCAGCGGCATCATAGCGACTTGCTGATTATTGGAGGCGGCGCGGCTGGGCTTGTTGCTGCGCTGCACGCCGCCGAACACGTTGATGTCACACTGCTCACCCGCGCGACGCCGCTGGAGAGCAATTCGGCACGGGCGCAGGGCGGTGTGGCCGCCGCGCTCGATGAGAACGATGCGCCGCCGCTGCACGTCGAAGATACGTTGATCGCTGGCGCTGGTCTGTGCGATGAGCAGGCGGTAGCGATACTGACCCACGCGGCCCCGGCGCTGATGTTCGAACTGGCGGCGCTCGGCGTGCCGTTCGAGCAGCAGGGCGATGGTTTCGCGCTCGGCTTAGAGGGCGGCCACTCGCACCGCCGCATCCTGCACGTGGGCGATGCAACGGGCTGGGCGATCACAAACGCGCTGGCCAAGCGGGCGCTGGCGCATCAACGCATCACGATTCGCGAGGGATTCCAGGCTGTCGATCTGCTC
>CALKHR010000171.1 GCA_937988885.1 uncultured Roseiflexaceae bacterium
GGCGCTGCTACACGCAGCGCCTCGACACCACCTGTTTTGGGAAATGTGGGTATCACTTGAAAACCAGCACCGCGCCATAACATTCACGTGCCGTTTGTATAAGTAATCGTTTGGATTTGGTATGACAAGAGGATTGATGATCACACTTCATCCATACAACTCCATTCTAAGTGCACACAACACACTCTCGTGATGGCAACAAACATGCTATACCAATCGCACCACTACCCGAGGAGGTGCCGATGTTCAGCCAGAACCACAACCCAACAGACCATCTAGCAGTATTACCCGATCTCAACGCGCAAACTCGCAAGCAAAGCATTGCGCTGCTTTGTCAGCACTGCGCTCACCTCAGCACCTCTGATGCTGATATGCTTGTCCAAGTTATAGGAGATGACCCACTCGCCCTTGAGCTTGCGGGCCGTTATCTCGCGTACCACCAGTTCTTGCCGCACGGGAAGCCCAAGCGCTATCTCGCTGCGCTTGAACAAGCTATCGCCCGTGCCCGCGCGCTCCACCCTAATATGCGCCAACTGTACTGTGTTGTGCAATGCACGTTGGAGCGTTTCAATCTCGACAATCAGATCGATGCGCTCGCGGTCACGTTGCTGAAACGGGCCGCGTACTTCGCGCCCAACGAGCCGCTACCCGTCAGCCTATTACAAGCGACCCTTGGCGCTTACACATCTACCCCATCTGGAAGGGCAGAATCGCGCCAAGCTATCGATAGATTGGTTGTGCTTGGGCTGTTGCAAGCCCACTCCGATGAGCAGTTGCAGATCCATCCCTCAGTTGGCCAGATCGCTCGTACGTTCATCCAAGATGACACCGCTCAGAACGCCGTGGAGGAGAGCCTCATCCAGATGACTGAAGCGTTCCTCAACAAATACACCGCCGCCTGCCCGATCGAGCAAATCACGGCACATCTGCAACATATCACCTCCAAGTATGCCGATCGGACCGAGTTGCGTGCAGCGCACCTGTACCATATGCTTGCACAGCATATGCGCTGGGCGTACCAGATGGATAAGGCTCTGGAGTATTATCGAGAGGCACTAGCGCGCTATCGAGCGCTCCACAAGCCGAATGGTGAGGCAAACGTGCTGCAGTCCATCGGCGAGATCTACCAATTCACCAAGCAGACCACGCTCGCGCGCCAGCACTACAACGATGCACTGGAGTTGTACCAATCGATAGGCGACCGCTTGGGCGAGGCGAATACGCTCCAAGCCATTGGCGATATCTACCAGTTCCAGGACGAGCACGATATGGCGACTACGAGCTACAACGCGGCGTTAGCGATCTACCACGAGCTCGGCGATTTCCTCGGGGAAGCGAATATCTATCACTCGCTCGGCGATATTCAGCAGTTTCGTGATAATCTCGAAAGTGCCCAAGCGAGCTATGGTGCTGCGCTGGCGCTCTACCAACTGGTTGAAAATCGGCTTGGCGAGGCCAATGCTCTGCACGCGCTGGGAACCATCCATCAATTTCGTAAGGATATCCCCACCGCCCAAACGTACTTCGAACAGGCGCTACAGCTCTATCAACAAGTGAACGATCCGTTGGGCGAAGCGAATGTGATGCTCGAATTGGGCGATATCCAGCAGTTCAACCTGAATCTGCCGCTGGCGAAGCAGTACTTCGAGGAGGCGCTGAGGCTGTACCAACAGGTTGGGGATCGGCTGGGCGAGGCCAATGCGCTTCAGGCGATCGGCGATGTGCAGCGCTTTCTGCAACTCTACGACGAAGCACAGGGCACATACATCGCTGCGCTGAACATTTACCGCAACTTGGGGGATCGGCTGGGCGAGGCCAATGTACTGCGGGTGATTGGGGATATCCAACAGCTTCGGGGGCAGCTCGACAGCGCGCAGGCGAATTACGCCGCTGCGCAAATGCTCTTCCGCTCGGTGGGCGAACGTTTGGGCGAGGCGCACTCGCTCACAGGGCAGGGACAGTTGGCGCTCCTGTACGGCAACCAAATCGCCGCCGATGCCCTCCTCGATCAAGCGATCGAACTGTACGAGCGGATCGGCGATCTCTACAGTGTTCCCGCCGCGATCGGCAATTACGGCTGGACGCTGCGACGGATCGGGCAGCCGAGCGCTGCAAAACCGTATTTCGACCGTGCCGCCACCCTGTTTGCGCAGATGGGTCTCGATGATTATGCTGAGCGCTATCGCCGTGCTTCCTGGTCGTTCTAGAATGTTCAGGTTGAGGTTCTACGAGAAGATCTATTTTCAGATGTTATACTTTTGGCCGATTATTTCTAAGTATTATTGATAGTATCTATGCTATCTAACAACTTTGATGCCGATACACTGCTACACGCAGCGCATCGGCATCACGTCGTTTTGCATCACAGTGGCTCATCGAAATCGACGAGATCGCGCATCACGCCGCCGGAGCGGTTCAACACAAACGGCTCGCTCGGCGGCTTCAGGCGGATATTCAGGCCCGTGGGCACCACCGACACAAGTTGCTTCCAGCCCACCTCCGAACCAGGCTCAAGATCAAACGAAAAGCGCTGTATCAATCGGCTCAATACCAAGCGCATCACAAGCTGCGACCAGCGCATTCCGGCGCACTGATGCACACCAGCGCCGAACGGAATGTAGGTGAATGGCGGCGGCGTCAGGCCAATCCAACGCTCGGGCCTGAAGCGGCGCGGCTCGGGGAACACCGACGGCTGGCGGTGCAACGTGTAGGCGCTACAGAACAGCATCGTATCCTTGCGCACCTCGTATTGGCAGATCGAGGTATCATCCAGCGCCTTGCGGATAAAGACGCTCGCCACCGGCATCAGCCGTGCGCTCTCCTTCAGCACGCGCATCGAGAGATCGAACGCATCGAGATGTTGAATAGTAACGGGGTCATCGCCACAGACACGGTTGACCTCCTCACGCATCATAGCGCTGTAGTCCGGGTATTGGGTGAGGAAGAAGATCGCCCAAGCTAGCGCATAGGCCGCGCTCGATGAGCCAGAGACGACGATGTTCATATGGCCGACTACCTCATCGTCGCTGATCGGCTGGCCGTTGATGACCATCGAAACGAGCATATGCAGCAGCGGGTGAGTGCCAGGGTTCTGGCGTTCCTCGGCGATCGCCGCGCGATAACGCGCCTCCACGCGCTCCGATATCTCCATCAGCGCCCCATATGGCGTGGATGGGTCGATCTCCTCGGTGACCTCGATATCGAAGCGGCTACATCTGGTCACCCACAACTCCGTCTCCTTCCAATACGAGTAGATCTCATCATCGGAGAAGCCCGAAAAGAAGGAGTTCATCGTCACGTTGCCCATGAGATGCTGCAACAGCGTGACCATATCGTAGGTTTTGTTGAGTTCGAGCGTATCAAAGTAGGCGTCGATCTGTGCCGTGAGTTGATCGAGCGCTTTCCGCACGGTATCGCGTCGAAAGAAACTCACAAAACTTGGCCGACGGAGCGGGTGATCGATATGGTCCATCGAGCCAAGGCCATAGACCAAACGGTAAATAGGAGTGTTTTCGGGGGGATGGAACTTCAGCAGGCGTAGAGAAAAGACGTCGGGACGGGTGAAGAATTCTTGCGCACCGGCAGCGCTCGTTACAGCTATCGCTTGCGGTTCATCGGGACTCATGAGTACAATCGGGCCATAGCGTTCATGAAGCTTTTCTATCGTCTCAAACGGGCGTTGCCAAAACTGCATCATGTCGACTGGTTCTGTAGGGAGCGGTGGGATCAAGAGTTTTTGCCTAATCATGGCTTCCCTTCTTACTACTGGATGGGAGAGTTTGATAGAGTTGCAAGCTGATTGATCGGGCGCGGCACCTTTCTATTGCCTATAAGATTTCTAAAACGCCGATATATTCACGAATCCACTCGCGAGAGAACTCGTAGCATATACTTTCTATACCAAACAATAAATAGAACAAATAAAGATCTATTAAAGCACATATCACTCAATAAACATAACATTCACTATATGAAACAACATAACGCAAGATTAAACTAGTGTATCATATTCTATATCATTTTACAATAAGCATATGAAATTAGACAATAAACACATTATTTATACATATATCATAGATCATATATAAATTAGTTATATAATAAACCAAATTATTATCGTGTTGTACATTCTATTCCGCATAGAAAGGAATTGTTACGATATTGATCGGCTGCTATGCATATATAACGGTTGGAATCATGCAATACAACTGGATTCTCGCACAATCACACTAAATTCGGTCGGACAGTGTCGATGACAAACCCATTTTAGCCTGCGGCTGCAAGGTACTTGTGTCAGTAATCATTCAGATTTAGCACCATTATGTCAAATCAAAAAAGCAATAAAAAAACTGCCAGCCGAAGCTGGCAGTGTGAGCGACAAACAGGTTCGCTTAGCGCATGCGTGGGTCGAACAGGTCGCGTAGACCATCGCCGAGCAGGTTGGCGCCCAACACGGTGAGGGCGATCGCGATGCCCGGGAACATGCCGATCCACCAGCCGGCCCGAATAAACTGCCGACCATCCGCCAGGATCACGCCCCACTCGGGGGTGGGCGCCTGCGGGCCGAGGCCAATGAAGCTGAGCGACGCGCCCGTCAAGATCGCGCCTGCGATGCCCATCGAGCACATCACAATGATCGGCGCGACGATGTTCGGCAGGATGTGCAGGCGCACCATCCGCAGAGGCCCAGTGCCGATCACTTGGGCAGCCTCGATATACGTCAGCTCGCGGATCTCCAATACCGAGCCGCGCACCATACGGGTGTAGTACGGTATCCACGCCACGCCGATCGCAACCATAATATTGATCAGGCCAGGCCCAAGAATGGTGACGATCGCCATAGCCAGCAGGATGGTGGGGAAGGCCACCCAAGCGTCCATTATGCGCATCAGCAGCAGGTCAACCCAACGGCCCGCGTAGCCCGCGATAGAGCCAAGGATCGTACCGATCACGGCGGAGAGCAGAATGGGCACCACACCCATCACCAGCGAGATCCGGCCGCCGTACATCACACGGGACAGGATATCGCGGCCATACTGATCGGTGCCGAACGGGTGCAGCATGTTAGGCGCTTGCAGGCGCTCGGGCACGTTGACCTTGATCGGATTGTACGGGGTGAACAGTTGCGGGAATACAGCTGTGAACACGATGATCAGCAGTAGGCACAGGCCGAGCATAAACGGGCGGTTGCGCACGGCTCGGCGAAGCCACTGCCGCTTCGAAGTAGTCGCAAGCGTGAACTCAGCATTCGTTGTCGCTAGTTGAGGTAGTTCAGCGTTGGTCATCTGCGCACCCTCTTAACTATATTTGATGCGTGGATCGACCACGACATAGAGCACATCAACCAGCAGATTCACCAGCACGTAGAGCACTGCCGCAACAAGTACACAGCCCTGCACCACCGGATAATCACGATTGATGACTGCCTGTGTGACCAGCGTGCCCAGACCTTGCCGCGCAAACACATTCTCGACGATCACCGCGCCGCCGAATAGCGAGCCAAACTGCATGCCCAGCATCGTCAGCACAGGCAGAAACGCGTTGCGCAGGGCGTGACGACCGATCACCACCCGCTCGATCAAGCCCTTGGCGCGAGCGGTGCGCACAAAATCGGCCCGCAACACCTCGACAAGGCTTGCGCGCGTCATTCGGGTGATGATCGCAGCCTCGGCTAAGCCCAGTGCCACAGCCGGCATGATCAAACTGCTGCCACCCTGCCCAGTGATCGGCAGCCAACCGAGATTCACGGCAAAGAGTTGGATGAGCATCAGGCCCAACCAAAACGCAGGGACCGAGACACCCGCGAGACCCAGGGTGGTTGCGCCTACATCCCAAATGCTGTTCTGCTTGATCGCAGCCAAGATGCCCAGCGGAATGCCGATCAGCATCGCCACGCTCATACCAGCGATGGTCAGCACGAGCGTCGCGGGAAGATTCGCGGCGATCAGATCGCGCACGGGGCGAGCTCCGAATAACGAACGGCCAAGATCGCCCTGCAGCAGGCCACCGAGATAACGGCCCAACTGCACATGGAGCGGAAGATCGAGACCGAGCACTTCGCGGATGGCCTCCATCTGCGCAGCGCTGAGCTTTGTTTGACCTTGCATCGCCGAGACTGCATCGCCAGGGATCAATTTGATCAGCAGGAATACAATGATGACAATCAAAAGCAGAATCGGGATGGTTAAAGCCAAACGCTTAAGAATATAACTAGTCATCTGTCCGTTGTTCCTTTGTGAGAAGTCCAACCATCTATGCTAACTGGTCGGAACGGTGCTTGGAGATGACTCTCCAAGCACCGTACGGCCAACAACGGATATTTACTCGAAATACGCGCCGGCAAAATACTTGTAGTAGCCCGAAGCATCAACCACAAAACCCTTGAGGTTGTTGGCGTGTGCGGCATAGAAGTATAACTCAAAAATCGGCACCATCAGCGCATTTTCCATGATGTAGTGCTGAATTTCGGCATACTTGGCCTTGCGCGCATCGGGATCCAACTCGGACTGGGCGGAGAGCAGCATCTCATCAAGCTCGGGCTCGTCCCAGAAGTGGCCAGATGGGAAGCTGCCATAACCCGCCGATTCCCAGTCGCGGGTCATTTGAGTAGCGGAGGTGAAGATGTCACCCATCGCTGGCACATGGTACTGGCCGCTCGCGATCGCCTCGGTGTTCGAGGGGCCCTGCGTGGTCAGCACCGATGCGTCGAAGCCAACCTCTTGCAACTGCGCCTGCATCAGGTAGACCCAGTCGTTCCAGCTCTTATTCTCCACCAGCACAACGCTCAGGCGCTGGCCATCCTTGGTGCGCACACCATCGGGGCCTTCAACCCAGCCAGATTCCTCCAGCAACTGCTTGGCCTTCTCAGGATCGAAGCTGTACAACTGCTCGATGGTCGGATCATACTCGGGGAATGCCTTGGAGAGCGGACCATAGGCAGGCTCGACCAACCCGAAGTAGACGCTATCAATGATGCTCTGCTTGTCGGTAGCGTAGATGATCGCCTTACGCACGTTGATATCGTCGGTGGGGGCCAAGCGCGTGTTCAGGTAGTTCATCTGGGGCATGCCGGGCAGCAAGAAGCCGCTCACGGTGAAGCGAGTGTCCTCGCGCATGCGCAAGATGTCCTGGAACGGCAACATGTCGATGAAGTGCGTCTCACCAGCCTCCAGTGTGGCGAGGCGAGTCTGTGCTTCGGGGATGAAGCGGAACACTACTTCGTCGAGCTTGGCAGGGCCAGTGGTGCCGAACATCGGCGAACCCCAGGTCCAATCGGGGTTGCGCTCCAGCGTGATGTGGCTACCACGCACCCACTCCTTGAACTTGAACGGACCGCTCCCGATCGGGTTGAAGCCAACATCATCACCCATCGCCTTGACATGAGCGATGTTATCGATGCCGGCGGCTGGCTCGGCCATATCGATCAAGAAGTCGGGGCGAGGCTCTTTGAGTGTGATGCGAATCGTATAATCATCGAGCTTCTCGGTCTTCTCCAAGTTGGGCTTAAGGGCCGAGGAGAAGTTACCTTTGATGTTATCGGAGGTGCGAATATACTCAAAGTGATCAACAACCGCTTGAGCATCCAGCGGCGTGCCATCGTGGAACTTAGCGTTCTGTACGAGCGTGAAGGTCCAGACCTTCGCATCGTCGGAGCGCTCCCACGAGAGAGCAAGACCGGGGTAGATGTTCTGTTGCTGGTCAATGTATACAAGCGTCTCGTAAATCTGAGCCAGGATCTCAGAGGTATTGACGTTGATCGAATCGATCACATCGATACTGTCCGGTTCCTGATTACCGGCAAAGACCAATGTCCCGCCACTGCTGACGGTTTCGGGAGCCTGAGTCGCTACGGGCACAGGGGTGGTTGTGGGCGGTGGTGCAGCAACAGGAGCACTCGTGGGAGCCTCATTGGCATTGGGCGCGGCAGGCTGAGAGGGAGCCGTAGCGCCTCCACAAGCACTGAGCACAAACAGTGCTGCAAGAAACCAAGTGATGGTTGCAAAACGTCTACGAACAGAGGATTGGCGATAGGCCATGACCAGACCTCCTTGGATATGTTCGCTCGGTGTCTAGGCGAGAATAACCAGCTACAGGAGAAATTGACGACGGCGACAGTGTGACATGAATGATCGTGCGGGCATCACCTCCTTCTGGTAAGTTTGTATACATGTATATGTTTATTTGGAATGGGTGATAGCATACAACGGTGTGTATTTTCTGTCAAGGAGGTATAAATTCAACCGAATCGCAACAAAACGACTTGACAAATGGGGGTTGTAGAGTATGCTTGTATACAATTTAGAGAATAACGCATAGATAAAAGCCTAACAACAGGTCGGCCATTTCTTGGTACAATACTCGGGAAGCCAGAGATTAGGAGCTTGAAACGTGTTAAAGCCGATTAGTTCGTTGATCGTCGCCCGTGCACCGACGTATCGCGAAGCCGCTTATGCCGCGATCAAAGAGGCGATTTTGACCGGGCGGATCGGGCCAGGACAAGCACTCATCGAAGAGCGGCTAGCGACGATGTTAGATATTAGCCGGACACCTGTGCGCGAGGCGTTGGCGATCTTGGAGCACGAGGGGCTGATTGCGCCTGTATACCGCCGAGGATTGTATGTGCGCAAAATCAGCCGTGCCCAATTTGTGGAACTGTTCGAAGCTAACGAAATGATCGAGCCAGCCATAGCGCGGCGAGCCGCATTGCGCGCTACCGAAGAAGATTTCGCCGCGATGGAGGAGGCGATCAATCGAGGAATCGAGCGCGCCGCCGAAAATGATATCGCAGGCTTCTTACGCTCGGGGCGCGAGTTCCACGAGTTAATGGGTCATAGTTCAGGGAATGTGTCGTTGACGCAGTTCATCAATCGCAACGAGGAGCGCGTTGATCTCTACTTGCTGAGCTATGGCAAGGCGGTTGATCAACAGGGCATGGAAGCCTCGAACCGCGAGCATACTGCAATCTTCAAGGCTCTGGTGGACCGCGATCCCGAGGCCGCCGCGCGCTTGGTGGTGTACCATGCGCAGGCCACCCGCGAACGTTGGGCGACCTTGTTCAATGAAGATGAGGAGGATGACCAGTCCACCGACGAGGAGTGAACTGGCCAGCACATTTAATCGTTTGAGGGCCAGCGCACCGGCGCGTGTCCGATCGTCCAACCACCATCGACGGCCAAGTTTTGGCCCGTCACATACGAAGCCTCATCGGAAGCAAGGAACAGTGCTGCTGCGGCGATCTCCTCTGGTTGCCCCATGCGATCCAGCACCGTCATATCACGCCAGAACTGCATGACAACTGGGTCCTGCTTAAAACGACGGATATCAGGGCGATCTGCATCGATAATACCCGGGCTGATCGCATTGACTCGCACGCCACGCTTGCCAAAATCGATCGCCATCGAGCGAGTCAAGCCGAACAACGCGCTTTTGCCCGTAACGTAGGCAGCGTGGGCGGTGGCGCCCATCATTCCCTCCACGGAGGCGATATTGACGATAGCGCCACCACCCCGTTCGATCATCGCAGAGAGGGCGTATTTCGAGCAGTAGAACACGCCGTCGAGCGTGACACTGAGCACCTCGCGCCATTCGCTCTCGGGCATTGCCTCGGCGTCGTGCATGCCGCCCAAGTGCGCCGCACAGTTCACCAAAATATCCAATCCACCGTATTCGGCCACGCAGCGCTCTACAGTGGCGCGGGCCTGGTCGGGCTGCGAGACGTCGCAGTGCACAAAGATGCCGCCTGCCGCGGCGGCTGTGGCACGCCCAGCCTCATCGTTGATATCGGCGACAACGATGCTAGCACCCTCTTGAGCGAAGCGGAGCGCAATGGCCCGACCAATGCCGGTCGCCCCGCCTGTGATAATGGCGACTTTGTTTGGGAGACGCATTCCGAATGTCCTTCAATACTTCATTATGGCTCCTGTCGGAGCGTTGCGATGTGGTTGGTATTGTAGCCGATATTGTATACAAAGTTTGCGAGAGACGTTGAGATGATGTCGCTTTAATCTGGAGTGCGCAGCTCGAAGCGACGTATCACCCCGTCTAACAGGACGTTCCACACTAAAAACGGGGCTCTGTTCGCACAGAACCCCGTTCGCATCCTAGATGGATTGTATACACCTGAGACGTTCGAGCGCTACAGTTCCTCGGTGTAGCTCGCGGTCTCGGAGGCGCCGTACTCGCGCATAAGGGCGGAGACACGGTCGGCGGCCTCCTGATCCGCAGCGCGCACCGTCATCACAATACCGCCCCCACGCACCGCTTCCTCATAGGCCTTGGCCTGCTCAGTTGGGATGCCCAGCCCGGTGAAGGAACCGACCAAGCCACCAAGCGCACCGCCGACGAGTGCGCCCAACGCCACAGCGATCGGCCCGGCAGCCAGCACAGGCCCGATGCCGGGGATGAGCAATGCGGCGAGGCCCGCCGCGCCACCCAACACAGCGCCAGTGGTTGCGCCCGCTGCTGTGCCCTCCTCAGCTTTGGTATGGCTAGTGGGTGTCTCCGGCGCGCTGCCGATCGGCTGCATCACAATCGAAATATCGGTGCCCGAATAGTCGTTATGATAGAGCTGGTCGCGCGCGCTCTCGGCGTTCTCATGCCGATCGAAGACGCCAACAACAACCCGCGACTGCAAATCGGGGATGATCCCTTCTGGACCTTTGCCGGGCGTGCCCGATTTATCGAGTCGCTGAGGGTCGGGTTGAGGCGCCTGTGAAGCGGCCTCGTCGTTGAGCAATTCTCGCTCGGTTGCGCTGAAAGTGGGTTTATGTTTATCCACGATGATTTCCTTTCTGTTGGCGCATCTGAGGAATGCGTATCGCCGGAGCGATAGCTAGACCGCTAGCGCTTCGATAAGCTCAATACAGGCGGTATAGCAACGCTGGCACGCCTCAGCACAGATACGGCAGTGCTCCATCCCATGCTCGCCATGCTGCCTACACTCATCGCCGCACTGCTTACAGGCTGTGGCGCAGGTCTCGATCAGCGCACGGGCCAAGATAGGATCGAAAGCCGTCTGACGGGAGAGCACCCGCCCGGTCGTCGTGCAAATATCGGCGCAGTCCTGGTTGAGCCGAATGCAACGCCTCAGCATCGCCACATCGCCCTCGGCCAGGCAGGCATCGGCGCAGGCGGTGCAGATCTGCGCACACTCGAAGCAGGCTGCGATGCCCGCCGCGAGAGTGCTGCTCTCCACAGGCGTCTGCGTGGGCATGCTATGGATCATCCGATCGGTGATCGTCATAATTCCTCCCGTATCTTGGTTTCCTGACACTAGGAAGGGCAGATGTTGTGCCAGGAGGAGGGGCAGATCGAGGTGGTAGGAGCGATGTTTGGCGTACTACATCTCGACGCCGGGTAGGCCAGCAGCGCCCAACAGCAGCGATAGCTCGCCAGCATGGGGCAGATCGTGATCGAGCAGACCCCAAATCGCCTGGAGATTCGATACCTCTTGTGCGGATAGCTCGTCGGTTGGCGAACCGCGCATCAGATAATCGCTGATAATGCGCCAGGTCTGTTCCAGACCAGCGATAATCTCGGCGGCGGTGTGCGGCGGATCGTCGGCGTCGTCCCAGCGGTGCAGCGGTATGAGTTCGGCCACAGCATCGCCCAACATGCGGTGTAGCCAAAACGCCCGCCCAAAGACGATGTGTTCGGCGATCTCTCCTGGGGTGCGCAGACCCGGGATAAGCTGTCGTTGCAGTTGTTCCTCGGTGAGCGGCGCGATCGCGCGCTTGAGGGCTTCTTGATAATCCTGCCAACTCTCGAAGGCGCGCGCTTCGGCGATACTCGCTCTCATCGCATGACTCCTCCCACTATGCGAAATACATCTGCAGCATAACACGATGCAGTGCTCCAAGGGGTAGAGATTGCCACGAGATTCGCTCAAACCGATGCGATTCTCGTTGTACACCAGCGTTATGCAACATACGGCAAGAACAAGAACGTCATACTACAAAATAGGTGTCTGATGAATACGAAAGGACCTTGCCATGAGCGGCTACGTGACGCATATGCTGATCGGTGGCGTTGGCGGGCTTGTGCTGACCCGCATCGCGACGATCAACAGTCCCGACCTCACACCTACGCTCGCTGAGGGCGTGGTGATCGTTGGATCGGCGCTGCTGGCAACGTGGCCCGACATCGACGAGCCGAAGAGCTTCATCGCCCGCCGCGCCCGAGCGGTGATCACGCTGATTGGCATGGGCTTGGGCGGCGTGATCGGCTTTGCGCAGAGGGGCGCGCTGTTTCTGCCGCCGTCGCCACCGGTATCGGCGCTGATCGGGGCACTGATCGGCGCGTTCGTCGGCTCGCTGCTGGCGGCGCTGTTGCTCAAGGGCATTCGACGGGCCGCCGGAGGACATCGGCGCTTAACGCATAGCCTAATCGTTGGCGTGGCGCTGGCGGCGCTGGCGGCGATGCTCGGCGGCGTGGGACTGGGTACGGTGGCGTTTGTGCTGGGCGCGCTGGCGTGGGGGCAGACGCTGCACTTGTTGGGCGACATCGTGACACCAGCGGGGGTACCGGTGCTCTATCCACTCAGCAAGCGCGAACTGCGGGTATTACCGAGTTGGCTGGCGCACTTCGGCGAGGCGCTGATCGGCCTTGCGGCGCTAGCGCTAGGGTATGCGCTGGTGCGCTCGGGGTAAAGGCAATTTTTAACCAAATCTCTACGTTGATTTTCGCACCTCCGCTTTGGTATGATAGCAACATATCCGCGCACTTGGCTCACCTCACTCAGCGAATCACCCAACCACTCGCCATTTGATCGTACTAACGATTGTTCGCTTATACAGTTAGATTCGCCCTCAACAATAACTATGAATGCATCACCTGAATACCACGGTCAAATCAATGTCAGCGCCGATGGACGCATCAATGGCGTAGCGGTCGGCGTAAATTTGGGCCGCATCGTCTATGGACGCGATCCAGAGGAGGAGGAGCGACGCCGCTTGGCCTGGTACTTGGCGAACCTCGCCAATAAGCTTGTGCAACTACCACTGCAAGGCATCGATGCTAACTTAGAGCACGGCGCAGGCATCGCACTACCGCAGATTTATACCGAGATGGCGCTACAGGGAGAGTACACTACGGTAGCCCAAGGACAGTGGGCAGAGGTACACACGTACTTCCAGTTGGCAGATAATACAAAAGAAGGTTACGTACATTTTGAATATTTGCGTCCTGAATATCACCCCACTTGGGCTATACCATCAAAGGCGATTACTTGGGTGGATACAGTGACCCAACGACTTGGTGAGAATCGCCCGCTTTCCTTTAGACTCGAACGACAACAACTAGTTACTGAGGCTATTCAAGTCCATGGGCATTTAGTGGTGTTGGGCGATCCTGGGAGCGGTAAATCGACCTTCCTACGCCATTTGGCCTGGACACTTGCGCAGCGTGGTCTGGATCAACTCGGTTCACAAACGGCGCTTACAGGTTGGAATGATGGTCGTCGCCTACTGCCAGTCCTGCTGCCGTTGCGCAGCCTGGCGGGTCGGTTGGCGAGCGATGCGGCGAGAAGTGCTGAGCAGCATGTACACGATGCGTTGCTGGATGAGATCGAGAAACTCGGCATTTATCAATTGAGCGATGCGCTGACCGAGGCGCTAGTGCGCGGTAAGGTGCTATTGTTATTTGATGGTTTGGATGAAGTGCCACCCGATGGCGCGGAGGGCGTCGCAAACCGCTTGGAGACGCTCCAAGCATTGCGAGCCTTCTGCCGTCTCTATCCAAAGAATAACGCCGTGATCACCTGTCGCACGTTGGCATTCGATCAGGAACTGCGCGAAGTGATCGGCTGGCAGGTTGTGCATCTAGCACCCTTTACGATGGGGCAGATCCGCCATTTTGTGCCAGCCTGGTATCGGGCGTTGGGAGGCAAATTACAACCTGGTCAAGCCACGCTGTTGAGCGAACGGCTGATCTCAACGATCGAACAGAGCCATAAATTGCGTGAATTCGCCACCTCACCGTTGCTGCTCACCATGATGGCGATAGTGCTAATGAACAAGGGCGAACTGCCCCGCGACCGTCCGTTGCTCTACGAGGCGGTACTGGAACTGCTACTGGGCCAATGGGACGCAGTGCGCGATGGGCAGACACTTGGCAAAGCGATCGGCCTGCCCGATTGGGGCAGCGATCGCTTTCGTCGTCTGCTCGACAAGCTCTCCTACGATGCCCATAAGGCCGCCACTTCAGAGGATGGCCGTGGCCGCTTGCAGCGCGGCGATATGTATGACGAGTTGATCGAGTTCTTCAAAGCGGCGCGGGTGGCTAACCCAGGAGATGCAGCCGTGCGCTGGCTGGAGTATATCGAGCAGCGCAGCGGTCTGCTCGCCCCCGACGATAACCGAAGTTATGTGTTTGTACACCTCACCTTGCAGGAGCACTGCGCTGGGCGCTATATGTTACTGAATCGCTCGGCGGCAACGCTGGTGGCGCAGCACCGCATCGAGGACCGCTGGCGTGAGCCGATTCTGCTGGGGCTAGGAGTAGTACAGCAGAACCGTCCCGAGTTGATCGAGCGTATCCTCACCGACCTGATCGATACCCATGAAAAAGGCCAACCCAAAGAGATAGACCGTTGGTACCGCGACCTAATCTTTGCTGCCGAGATCGGTAAAGACCGAGATTGGGATTATCTGCGCACCCAAGAAGTTGAGGTCGACCGCCTACAGAGGGGATTACGGCAGGGCCTAGTCGCCCTTCTACAAGATACATCGCAGCCGCTACCTGCAAATGAACGCATCTTAGCAGGCGAACTATTGGGCCATCTCGGTGACCCACGTTTCCCTGTCACTTTCGAGGAGTGGCGACGCGAACTTAGCCTGCGCAACCAAGACTTTGGCGCACCCGCTGGCTACTGGTGCTATGTGCGCCCCGGCACATATCAAATTGGCGACAGGAGACATGCACTAAATAACTTGCGTTCTGAAATTGACACTATCACCACTCAAAATGAAGATCACCATATAGCATCGATTGATTTGCCCGCCTTTTGGATCGCCCGTTACCCAATTACGGTAGCTCAGTTTGAACCATTTGTGAAAGAGGGTTATGGGTCGAATGGAAACCGCTGGTGGACACCTGACGGCTGGCAATGGAAGCAAAAGACATATCGCACTGAGCCTTGGTTATGGAAACAGCCTCCATACAATAGGTCGAATCAACCTGTCATTGGTGTTAGTTGGTATGAGGCCGTAGCCTTTTGTGCTTGGCTCACCGAGCAACTTGCCGAAACCCTTCCTGAAGGTTATCAAGTACGTCTACCAACTGACGTTGAGTGGGAAGCAGCAGCCACTTTTGATAGCAATATGCAGCAACATGTCTATCCTTGGGGTAAGGATGAGCCAACTCCTGAGTTGGCAATCTATGAAGCCAGTAATCTTGACCATCCTGCGTCAGTGGGCAGTTGTCCCGCTGGAATGGCGGCCTGTGGTGCGCTAGATCTGGCAGGGAATGTATGGGAATATATCGAAAATAGCCGCTACAATGATAGGCAGTCCTATTGGCATGGCGGCAGCTGGAAAGAAGAAAGTAGATTCATAGGCTGTATGGCAGAAAGCTGGAATCGTGTCGATGACAGTTATAACGATAAAGGCTTTCGGGTTGTACTCGCACCAAAGCAGAGCAGGTAGTCGTATCACCGCTTGCCGACGCTCAAAAACAACCCAAACTTGGCGTGGCACTCCATCAAAACGCCACGCCGTTCACTCCTCAACCATCAACAATCTCCGACTCAAACCGTCGCATAACGGCAGCGTGCTCTGCGAACGGCGCTGCATGCAGTGCTGCGATAAGCTCGCGCAGCCGTGGCGTCATAATGATCAGGTAGCGGGTGGGACCAGAGGCTTCGTAGTAGGCGTGTGGCACACCAGCAGGCACAAACACGGTCGTCCCTGCGGTCGCCTCCACCGTGCGGTCGCGAAACCGAAAGGTGAGCGTCCCCTCCAGAATATGCCAGGCTTCATCATCGGCATAGTGGACGTGCAAGTAGTCTGGCCCGCTCCCGCTCCACTCCTGCACATCGAACGAGCGCCCGAATGCCGCGATCGGGCGCTGTTCCTCCGTTCGGGTGCCATAACCAGGAACAATCAGAGGCTCAGACATAAGCGGCTCCTTCTCTATTCCACCACAAACGTCACAGGATACACATCATCGGATAGCCCTGGGACTACGATCTGATACCTTCCGCTCGGATAGCCTTCGGGAATATACAGATTCAGCGATAACAAGCCCTCGGCATCGAACTGTATCGCCGGCAGACTGGCGAAGTAGCGCCATACCTCATTGTCGTAGCGGTACAGAAAAGGCTCCTGCACGCTGTTCGGCGCAAAGCCCGCGAAGAGCACTGGCACATACGCATTCCCTGCCCCAAAGTACGGTTCTATCACAAATTGAGGCTTGGTGGCGGCTTGCAGCGAAAAGTGGGCCTCGGCGGTCGCCTCGCCTTGTGTGACAGTCACAGTATACTCCCCCAGCGGCGCATACACATCAGGAATCCAAGGCATATCTTGTAGGCCGCCTGTCGCATCGGGAAACAGGAAGAACGGCGCGCTCAAGCCATCGGGAAACAGCACCGTCCCTGCGATGGGCAGATCCTCCCGATAGCCGCTCAAGCAGAAATTGAAGCCCTGACCCAGTTCGTACACAGGTTCGTAGATGGTGATCTGCAGGCCCAGGCTATCATCAGGCAGGGCCTGGCAAGTGAACATCGTCCCGCCGAACGTCTCGGGCAACTCCGGGGGAATGTCGACTGGCGGCGCGTCGCTCTGCATGGGCAACTGCACTATCTTCGGCCCATCGTACGGTTCGGCAGGCTCAATTGTCACAAATACTGGCGTTAGTTCGAGCGGATCAACCTCCTCGGGCTGGGCAGGCTCGGCAACTGGCGCGGTTGGCGTGTTCGCGGGCTGAACAGCTTCGGGTTGCGCTGCGCCGCTTTGTTGCGCGGTGTTGACGCCGCAGGCAACAAGCAGAACAGCGAAAACCAGGCTACAGAGTCGCACGAATGATTTCAAGATGTCCTCCGTCTCGTACGATGTTCCTTCAAATAGGGACGCTGTGAAGACGAAGGATGTCTCACGTATCCCCTCTCGGCATTGAGCGCACCAAACTCGCTTCAGCAACGCAAAAAGGGCCAGCCAGTTGGCATGTATGTTGCTCGGCCTAGCGCAGAAGCATACGAGGAAAGGAAGCGCATAATGACTGAGACGAAGCAGATCACGACCGTTAGCGATTTTTTTGTCGAGCGGCTGAGCGCTTGGGGGGTTGAGCGCATCTTCGGCCACCCTGGCGATGGTATCAACGGCATCCTCGGCGCACTCAACCGCGCTGGCAACCACCCAGCCTTCATCCAAGCCCCACACGAGGAGCTCGCCTCGCTGATGGCTTGCGGGCATGCCAAACTCACCGGGCAGATCGGCGTGTGCCTCGCCACGCAGGGGCCGGGAGCCATCCACTTACTCAATGGCCTGTACGACGCCAAGCTGGATCACCAACCCGTCGTTGCGATCATCGGGCACCCTTCACAAATGGCGCTTGGGGCGAATTTCCAGCAAGAGATCGATCTGGTCTCACTGTACAAGGATGTCGCCAGCGCCTACTGCCAATTGCTGAGCAGCCCCGAACAGGTGCGCCACGCGATCGACCGCGCATTCCGAATCGCCCAAGCCGAGCGCACCGTCACCTGTCTGATCGTACCGCACGACCTGCAAAAGGAGGAGGCGGTTGAGCAGCCGCCGCAAGCGCATGGAGCCATGCATTCGGGGATCGGCTACGCCACGCCCGTCGTCACGCCCTCGCCCGAGGATCTGCAACGCGCAGCCGATGTGCTGAACGCTGGCAGCAAAGTGGCGATCCTGGCGGGCGCAGGCGCGCTCGGCGCAGGCGATGCGATCGCGCAGGTTGCAGAGCGGCTCGGCGCGGGTGTGGCCAAGGCGCTGCTCGGCAAGGCGGCACTGCCCGATGATCTGCCATTCGTCACGGGGAGCGCGGGCTGGCTGGGCACATCCGCCAGCAACCAGATGCTGAAGGCCTGCGATACGCTCCTAATGATCGGCACGGGCTTCCCCTACACGGAGTTCTTGCCGAAGGAGGGGCAGGCGCGCGGTGTACAGATCGATATCAATGAGGGTATGCTGAGCATCCGCTTCCCGATGGAGGTCAACTTGGCGGGGGATAGCGCGGCCACACTCGAACAGTTGCTGCCGTTGCTCGAAGCGAAATCCGATACCAGTTGGCGACAGCAGATCGAGGCGTGGAAGCAAGAGTGGCTGCAACAAGCAGAGACGTGGGCACACCAGCCCGCCGAGCCGCTCAACCCGCAGTTGGTGTTCCACGAACTCTCGCCTCGGCTGCCCGACGAGTGCATCATCACGGGCGACTGCGGCTCCTCGACCGTATGGTACGCTCGGTATCTCCAGATGCGGCCCGGCATGCAGGGCACGCTCTCCGGCACACTGGCCACAATGGGTTCGGGGTTGCCCTACGCGGTCGCCGCCAAGTTCGCGTACCCCGACCGCCCCGTGGTGGCGATCATCGGTGATGGCGCGATGCAGATGAGCGGCATCAACAGCCTGATCACCGTCGCGAAGTATTGGCAGCAGTGGCGTAACCCGCGTATGGTGATACTGGTGCTCAACAATCGCGATCTGAATTATGTCACCTGGGAGCAGCGCGTGATGGAGGGCGAGCCGAAATTCCCCGCCTCGCAGGATCTGCCCGATTTCCCCTACGCCCGTTATGCCGAACTGCTCGGCCTGACTGGCGTGCGTATGGAGCATCCCGAGGATGTGATGCCCGGTTGGGAGCAGGCGTTCGCCTCCGACCGCCCCGTCGTAGTCGAGGCGATCGTTGATCCGCATGTCCCCACCTTCCCACCGAAGCTCACGCCGGAACAGGAAGAAAAGCTACGCCAAGCGCTGCAGGAAGGCGACCCCGACGCCAAAAAAGTGTGGCACCATGTGAAGCAAATGGGGTTTATCGAGTCGTAGAACAATCGGTTCATACACGACACAAAAGCGCCGCCCGATAGACATTGATGATAATGTCTATCGGGCGGCGCGAATGATCAGAAATCAGTTTTCCGATCAGCCCTCAACCTATGGCGTTGGGGTCTCATCCATCATTGGAGTTTCCATTGTGGTGCCATCGTTTGGCATCTCACTCGTGCTGGTTGTGTTGCCAGGTGCGGTGCCAGGATCAGTCGTTGAACCACCACAACTGCCAAGGATGAACGCTGCTACGAGCGCTAGCCCACTGAGAATGGTACGATATGTCCATCGTTGCATGAGTTTCTCCTTTCATTCCCTCTCCCTTATGAACAGCTCATTCAACCTAGATTGGTCTATCGCTGTCCACGCTTTTGTCGGCAAGTTATATGCCATTTAAAGCCCTGATCCTTGGATGAATGAGCTACTTTAGGCAAAAGGGGAGGAGGAAGGAGAACGACAACAGAGCTATTGCCGACGAGGAAGTGATGATGCGCTACTGGTATAGCGCATCACCATCAGCAAAAAGCGGCTATTTGGATTTAGTGTTGTTCCGGCTGATCGGCAAGGAGACCCGCGCCAATTGGTAGCCAGGAGCTAACGAACGCAGGCTCCACGCCCGAAACGCGCCCGCATAGCGCGAGAGGCCGATCAGCAGCCAACCAATCACCAAGAGCCAGAGCCGCCAGGCTGGCATCACATCCCAGAAGTAGGCCCGCTCGATCTCCCACGAGGTTTGCAGATCCACCAGTTTCGGCCAGTTGAAGCGGTAACTGCCGTCCTCCTGCTGCGTCGCGATGGCGGCAGCGGCATTTTCGAGGGCGTTTTCGTGTTTGCCGGGATAATCGACCCACAAATGGTCGAATGAACCGACGAACCTGGCGGGGATGCCCTTGGCGGCGAGCAAACTGGCGAGCACCACGGCTCGGGCCTGGCAATCGCCTTGGCCCGTCTCCAGCACTTCCGCTGCATTCGGGAAGTACCAGGGAATGCCGTGTGTCTCCCATGGCACGGCGTAGGGCACTAGCGTTGTGTTGACAGCCAGTTCAATGAGGCGCGGATCATCGGGCAGTGTGTCGGCGATGTGGCGCACAGCCTCAGCATCGACGGGAGGCGACCACGCACGTTGCGCCGAGACATACAGCAAATACGGATTCGGATAAAGAACGATCAAGGTCCACAAGAAAAGGAAGAGCCAACGCCTCATGATATTCCCCGCTCTACTATGCTGTTTTGGTACAAGTCGCTAGCGCCATTCTAAAAGATTGCGCTTACCCATTAGGAACCAAAACGTTCTCGGCTCGAAGAACAAGTTGCAATAAACACTATTTATTGGCACGAAAATCAGGGTATGAGCAATACTTTTACAAAGATGGAGGCACAACTACTGCAATTATTTGTGCCCAACGAGCCTTGTTGTGGAAAGGGGCCAATAGACCTTTGGCTATTGCCAAAAGGGTAAGAGGAGGTAACTCATGGATCAGATTGAACTACGGATTATTGTAACCGAGGAATTGGTGCACGAATTGCTCTGGCATGCATTGGCCCCCGACACGATTGTCATCACCGATAAACTCAATACGGCCCTGCAGCAGCAGAACATTCAGCAGGTCCCATTGGAAGAATATACGCTGAGCGGCATTAGCGTCGTCGCCGAGGGGGGCGTGATGTACGCCGAGTTGTCGTATATGCGGCAAGAACGCGCGCACCAACGAGGCGAGGCACAAGATGCGCACGCCTGGGTGAACGATTTCCGCTCCAAGGACAAGGTGCGAACCACCTCCGAGGACTCCTTCCCCGCAAGCGATCCACCCTCCTGGACAGGCAGCGAGATACGGGGCAACGAATCGGATTAGAAACGCCAAAATCAGCAATAGAAAGGCGACCCGCACAAGCAGGTCGCCTTTCTTGATGCTCGGATGAGGCGAACGACTAGGTCGCGCTGTTTCGGCGGACAAGCAGCATACCTAAGACAAGCAGCATCAAAGCAATGCTCAGCACCAGCCAAGGCACGCCCTCACCTGCGGTAATTGGTAACGAGGCGGGTGGCGGCGTGTCGCCTACAGGCTGTGCGGGTGGCAGATCGAGTGCGAGGTCGCCAGCAGGCTGAATCACTGCACAGGCGATGCGCCCGCCGCTATTGCCCGAGGGATCGGTGCGCTGATCGTCGGAGGCGGCGTGGATCACCAGCGCGGTGCCATCGGCATCGAACAGCGTGGTTGGGCCAGGGCCAACCGTGATCAGCCGAGTGACTGTGTCGAGCGATGCGCTGCCGTCGCTGTTCACCACGAGGTTGGGCAGATCGCCAGCGTGCGGCCCGCTAGGGTTCTCCAGGCCATGCTGCTGAGCCGTGGGGTTGAAGTGCTCGCCAGCGGCACCAAATGTCGGCGTACACGCGCCGAACTGGTGAAAGTGAATCCCATGCTCACCAGGCGGTAGCCCTTGCACTTGCACTTGAAGCCGCACCGAGACATCGGCGTTCTGCGTCAGGGTCGCCTCACCCACAGTTGTGCCATCCGCCAAGATGAACTGAGCAGTCGCATGACCCTGTGGCGGGATATTGGCGGGTGGCTGCGCCCCGACCTGTACCAACACAGCGCAGGCGATCCGGTCGCCGCTATTGCCTGAGGGATCGGTCTTTTGATCATCGGTGTGAGCGTGAATGATCAACGCGCTACCATCAGCATCGAACAGCGTGGCAGGCCCATCGGAGAGCGTGGCGAGGTGCGTGGTGGTCATAAGCGAACCTGTGCCGTTCTCTTCCACGATCAGGTTCGGCAGATCGCCAGCGTGCGGGCCAGCGTCGTTCTCCAAGCCGTGTTGTTTTGCGGTCGGATTGTAGTGCGCTCCGGCATCCGCAAAGGTTGGGATACACGTGCCATGTTCGTGAAAGTGAATGCCATGCGTGCCAGGCGGCAAACCCTTGACGTTCACGCTGAGCCGTACCGAGCCATCCGGCAACTGCGTGAGGGTCGCGTTGCCCACCGCCTCGCCAACCGCCGTCTTAAACTCGGCTTTGGCCTGTAGCGGCGCCTGTAACGCGAGCGCAGCATTGGCGGATGGTAGTGTTATGACAAGCAGAGCCAGCAGGCTACAGAGATACTTCCACATCGAAATCTCCTTTCCTAAACAGGAATTATGGGGTGTCAGCCCACGAGATACGATAGATCGTACCGTTGGCATCGTCGGTCGCAGGCTGAAACGAGCTTGACAGTGTTACTGCCTAATCTAATCGGATTGGGCTTCACAAAGCGAAGGGGTTGGAGAAACCGTTGGCTTCTCCAACCCCAAGTGTGTTCAACGAATCAAACGAACGATGTGCTTCTGGGATGCCTGCGCTCCTTAGCGCCAAGGATGTGGCAGAAGCGCGGGTTACGTGATTACCGCGCAGCTTCGAGGTTAATCACATTCTCGGCAAGTTGCGTGAGCAGCTTATCCGTCTCGCCCTCTTCATCCAGGGTTTGTTTGAGCAGACGGGCGCCTTGGCGCTCGCCGAGGATATTGGCGTAGGTGTGCACACAGCCGTAGCCAGCGATCTCGTAGTGCTCCACGCGCTGTGCGGCAGCGATCAAGCCGGCATCGATCGCGGCAGGATCGCCCTTCATCTTGATCATCTCCTCGCCCTCTTTGATCAGCCCTTCCATGCCTTTGCACTTCTGGCCCTTGGGCTTGGAGCCAAGCTTGTCGAAGATATCCTCCAGCCGCTGAACATGCGTCTCCGTCTGTTCGAGATGCGTGCGGAAGGCTTGCTGAAGTTGTGCATTCGAGGCTGCCTTGGCCATCTTGGGCAACGCCTCAATAAGCTGCGTCTCAGCGCTGTAGAGGTCTTGCAATTGCTCGATGTATAGGTCGCGCAATGTCTCGATCTGCATGATATGCTCCTTTCTGGTGTTCGTTTCTCCCCTCTCCCCGGAGAAAAACGAACACCAGAAGTTATTGTTAACCGTGAAATGTATTCGGAATATTCCCTCGCCTATGATGAGCGATGCGATGCACCAATAGCATTCGCTCGGCCTTGCTCGGCCTCGATCCCTTCATCGGCGTCGTTTTGGCCAGCCGCAACGTTCCCGTGATAACTCGTGGTCTTCGGGATCGCCTCGTAGTTGATCGCGTTCGCCTCAGCGTTGCTCTGCATCGAGCCGCCCGGCGATGTGGTCGGCGTGAATCGGCGCTCCTGAACAGCTTTATCGAGATGCTGGCTCATCGCTGGAACATACTCGCGAACGGCGTTGCGCAGCAGATCCGTGATGGTCGCTATTGCGGCCCCCTTCAGCATGCTGATCTCATCATCGAACTGCGACAGGATGCCGCTGCTCGAAGATTGATTGTGCGATGAGGACGGCTCGACAGTGTGCTGCGTATAATCGTTTGTGACCATCGGCTGGCCGTGCCAACGCGCTGGAGGCTCGTCGTTGCCCATATTTCCAAGCACATAACCAGTCACCACTGCCGCACCCAGCATCATCCAGGGGCGCTCGGCGACCTGATGCTTGATATCGAACGCCTCACGCGCCTTGGTTTCGAGCGTGTTGAGCTTGTCGTCGAGGGCGGCGCGCGTTGAGTCTATGTCTTGTCGGATGTAGTCCGATCTTTGATCCATTCTATGTTCTCCTTCATCGTTTCAACGGTGCGCTCGGGGATCGGGTGCACCTCCTGTAACCGCTGGCGCGCCGGTATCAGCATGACAGCACCGACAACGGCGGCTACGAGGCCCACAACCCCAAAACCACCCCAGGATGGCCAATCGAGCAGATCGGCAAGGGCGAGAGCCAGTGTAATCAAGAGAAATCCGCCGCCAATCGCAAGGATAGTCCCTGCGACCGTCAGTGCGATCGCGGCATCCTTGGCGGTGCTGATCTCCTCGCGAACTTCTTGGCGTGCCAGTGCGATCTCTTGGCGAACCAACTCCTGTGCGTCGCCGATGATACCGCTGAGCAACGTTGCAAGCGATGGATCATAGTCACGCTGGGTTGCCATAGGTTACCTCCGCATGCTGCGGGCCAGAAGGTAGCCAACACCCAAGCCAACCAGTAACGACTCGAACGGATGGCGACGGATCAGCCCTTCCAGATCCGAGCGAATATCGGAGAGGTCCTGCTCGCGCAGGTAGTTGCCGGTGCGCTCCAACGTGTCCGCAGTGGCATCCGCAGCGTCGGCCACGCGCCCGGAGCTCGGGGCCTTATCGCGAATCGTCTGCGCCACGTCGGTCAGTTTTTCGCCAACTGTGGTTGTCGCCGCGTCGACTTTGTCCACCACTTGTGTGCCCGACTGCTGAGCCTGATCAGCGAGGTTCGCGGCTCTGTCGCGGGCCGCATCGATTGTATCGTGAAGCTTCTCGGCTGTTCGGTCGAGCTCTCGTTCGGTGCCGCTAGGGCGGTTCGGATTGTAGGTCATGGTTCTCCTCCTCTATCAATGGTCATTCGACCTTTACTCGCTACACTGAGAGACGTGAGTGGAGCGCCAGAGATGAATGTATCAAAATCGGTTATCTCCCTATAAAGCAACACCCCTGCCACAGCAACGATGATTTTGTTGATTTATCGATGAGTTTCCCGGGGCGGTGCCGAGGTCGATATGTTGAGTGGCTAGCTCGATTGCACGTTTTGGCCTTTGTAAAGCGACATATCCCTTCGCGGTTGAAAGGCCGATGCGCTGCGAGAAGCAGCGCATCGACATCACTTCTCTTAAAACGGCCACTCTGGCATCACCATAATCGACCGACTTCTTCACTCTGTGTGCCCTCCACAAAGCCCTTAAAGTGCCGAAGATCTTCATCCAACTGCTGCTCGGGGTTGCTGAACAGCTTGGCCGCTAGTTCGCCTAACTTCCCGGCTGGTGGCACATACTGAAGCGTCACGGTGATCTCGGTCTGCTCGTGCTCCAACGGGGTGAACGTTACTTGTCCGCTCGTGATGATGTCGCCACCATCGCGGCTGTTCCACGCAATCCGCTTGTTCGTCTCAAGCGTGGTGGTATCGGCATCCCACTCCACAGTCTGGCCCAGCGGCCCATCCATCACCCAATGGCTGGTACGCTCGCCCGTCTTAGTGACGGTTTTGATGTAGTGCATAAAGTAGGGGAACTGCTCGAAATTCGCCCAAATGGAATAAACAGTATGTACATCGGCTTTCACGATGATCGACTTGGTTACTTGATGAGCCATGGTTCTCCTCCGATCGATAACGACATCGGTAGCTACTGCTCGTCTGCGCCGACTTCCTTGCTGCTCTCTGGCTCGGCGAGTTCGCGATGCTGCTCAGCAAGCCTGTCGGCAGAAACGACATTCGTCATAGCTGCTTGCAGCTTGTTCTTGAGGCCGCTGATGACCTGCGATTCGCCCTTGAGCATGGCCTCGAAGCCAACCTTCGCCACCATGGCCGGGTCGTCTTTGCGCTGCTGGCCGACTTTGGTATCCTCCATATCGGCTCGCTCGAAGAACTCGGTATCGGTTGGCCCTGGCATCAGACAGGTGACGGTGACGCCACTGTCTTGCAGTTCGTGCTGGAGCGCCACGGAAAACGAGTCGAGGAACGCTTTGGTACCGTTGTAAACAGCCTGGTAGGTGCCTGGGATCAAGCCGCCAATCGAGCCAGTGATCAGCATACGGCCCTGGCCACGGCTGCGCATGTCGTTCCCAACCTTGTGAATCAGGTAGAGCGTGCCAGTGATATTCGTATCGACGATGAAACGTATATCGTCGAAGCCTTGGTCGAGGAAGGCGTGCCCCAAGCCACGGCCCGCATTGGCGAGCAGCGCATCGACGGGGCGGCCCCGCGCGGCATCGTACAGCGCATCAACGCCCTCAAGCGTCGCGAGGTCGGCCTGCACCGCATCCACGCTCACACCCACCGAGCGCAACGATTGCGCCGCCGCCTCGATCTCCGGCTCGTCCGCCACAATTAGCAGGTCGTATCCCGCATTGGCGCAGCACATAGCCAACTCGTAGCCAATGCCACTCGATGCGCCTGTGACGATCGCAAACTGATTTGTCATAGTCCTATCCTTATCGTTGAAGGTGGTGATGTCGAGGCTCGCATACGAACCTCAACATCACTCGCCCTGATGATGCGCGTTTTACGGCGTCAGGACGACTTTGATACAGCCATCCTCTTTATCGCGGAATGTTTTGTACATCTCCGGCCCGTCCTCCAGCGCGACCCGATGGGTGATGACGAAGGAGGGATCGATCTCGCCGTTCTCGATCTTCTGGAGCAAGGGCTGCGTGTAGCGCTGCACGTGTGTCTGGCCCATCTTCATCGTCAAGCCCTTGTTGACGGCGGCCCCGAACGGGATCTTATCGAGCAAGCCCAGGTACACGCCCGGGATGGAGAGCGTGCCACCCTTGCGGCAGCACATAATCGCCTCGCGCAGCACGTGCGGTCGGTCCGTGCCGAGGAACATCGCAGCTTTGGCTTTATCCACAAACGAGTCGATGCTGCCGCCGACGTGCGCCTCAGTGCCCACCGCGTCGATACAGCGATCGGGACCACGGCCACCCGTCATCTCCATCAGGGTGTCATAGACATCCTGCTTCTCGAAATTGATCGTCTCGGCCTTGCCGTATGTTTGCGCCATCTCCAAGCGCTCGGGCACGCGATCGATCGCGATCACGCGGCCAGCGCCGAACATCCATGCGCTCTGAATGGCGAACTGCGCAACTGGCCCACAACCCCAAATCGCCACGGTGTCGCCCGGCTCGATCTCGGCATTCTCGGCGGCCATATAGCCGGTTGGGAAGATGTCCGATAAAAACAGCACGTGATCGTCGCTCAGGCTCTCGGGGATCTTGATCGGGCCAACATCGGCGAAGGGCACGCGCAGATACTCAGCCTGACCGCCCGGGATGCCGCCCAACATGTGCGAGTAGCCGAACAGCGCGGCGGGTGAATGGCCCATCGCCTTACGGGCGATCTCGGCGTTGGGGTTGGAGATGTCACAGAGCGAGAAGAGGCCCTTCTGGCAGAAGAAGCACGTCCCGCAAGAGATAGTGAAGGGTACCACAACGCGATCGCCCACCTTCAGATTGGTGACCCCTTTGCCGACCTCGACCACTTCGCCCATCGGCTCGTGGCCCAGGATATCGCCCTTCTCCATCGTTGGCATGTAGCCGTCGTACAGATGCAGGTCGGAGCCGCAGATCGCGGTGGAGGTGATCCGCACAATCACATCGCGCGAATCTTGGATCGTGGGGTCAGGAACGGTCTCGCAGCGTATATCTCCCTTGCCATACCAGCATAATGCCTTCATAATGTTTTCCTCTCTCATCCTCTAAGGCTTGGTACTCAGCAATTCGATGTTTTAGAAGGTTGGTAGGACGCTCGTATGGATAGCAGAGCATGGGCCAGAAAAACTGAGAAAATGTGAAGATAAGCATCATTTCTAGCCGTATCGGAGGATTTTGAGAGAGAACGTGCTACAATGCACACTACGCGTCTCATCCCAAGATTTCGTAAATCGTTCCGAAGAAATGGTATTTTTTCGGTAAAAACGTGCACTACATGATAGGAGGCAACGGCACTTGACGATAGTGAAGTCTATTCGCAGTTGCGGATATCGTTCTGGTTGATCAATGTGCAGGTTATCGACATGCGCTGATTCGTTTTGAGAGCAACAGCGCATCCCTGGTAAATCGGTGACACACTGATAAAGAACAGCCTGCGTATTTGAACCTAGCCGATCTCACCTTCCTAAAACGCTACGCCATTGCACCTCGTCGATCAGCATCATCGGATTGTTGGGAGAGTTCCTAATGGATACAGTTCGAACACGCAAGGCAATGAAACAACTAGTGACGTTCATGACCACTAAACAACACATCGCCGAGGAACAATCGATCGTCGTGGCCGATGATGATCCTCTCTACCTGAGCATGATCTGTGATTTGCTTGCGAACGAGGGCTATGCACACGTGTACGGTATCCCAAGCGCCCAAGTGAGCGATACGATTCGCAACATGCAACCAGCGCTCGTGCTGATGGACATTCACGTTGCCTCTCCCCAACAACATTGGTTGCAACTCGAAGAACTGCTCTCCAACTCCACCACCGATTCGATCCCCGTGATCATTTGTACGACGAACCCCAGGTTAGTTCTGAATCGTGTGGAGCATCTGCTGAATCAATGGTGCGAAATCCTTGAGAAGCCGTTCGATGTTGATGATCTGCTGATCCGCATCCGAGGACGGGTCGGAAAACCGAGCAGGCCGCAATCAGACGGTACACTGTTGTTTTGATCTTTCGTTTCGAAGCGGTGTAGCTTCGATACACACGCTGTTCATTTGAATCACATCTAGGGAGCTCCTCCCTTCTCATGTGGGATCATCGTTCTGTTCGCGCAGGACGGTGATCCCACATTTGTATGCTGATGGGCGTCATCCCACACTGATGATGTGGTAGCGCCTGTGCAACGTGCCATGGACAAGATCGGCTATGCGCTCTCATGCGAAGAGCATCCCCAACGACTTAGTAGGAAAACTAGCGCATCACGCCTACGGAGGTGTGATGCGCTAGTTGCGCTCATTCAACCACAATATCGAGTGTGTGCGGTCGATCGGCAGCCGTCTGCACATACACTTCTTCACCACGGCTTGTCCTCGCCTGCGTAAACGTCACAGGTTTGCCATCGAGCGTAACGGATTGGATAGCGCTATCGAATGGCAGTGTGTGGCCAATGCGCAACCGCCAGTTCGAGATGGCCTCGACCTTTGTGCGGTAGCGATGACCCACGTGCTCAGCCGATACGCTGATGCCCTCTTCGCCCATATGCAGGTGCTGCACGGAAAGCCCGGGCCAAGATGGAGGGATCTGCGGCACAACCGTTAGTTTCTTGGCTGGAACATCGGGATCGATTCCCAGCAGTTTGGTAATGCACGTCCAGCCAATGCCGTAGGAGGACCATGCCTGCATCACCATCATGCGGTCGCCCATCTCGGCGAATGGGTCATAATCGGGGCTTGGCGCCAATTCCGGCAGCGAGCCGGGCATCTCCAGATCGAGCGTGGACGCGATCGAGCGCATAAATCGCAACGCCTGATGCTCCCCCAAACGCCCGTAGTTGGCCTCTGCAAGCGCCATCGCGCCCGTCACGACCGTCCACGATTTACGCACAGCCTCGCCATCGGGGCCGCCACCCTCACCCACCAAAAATAGCCCACTCTCATCGCTAAATACCGATGATTCCAGTTGATCGAGAACGGTATGTGCCCGCTCCTCCGAGACGAGCATGCACTCGATCGGCTTGACGGAGATCCAGATGCGCTGCTGGAGTTTCTGGCCAACGACCGTGCAAACATTGTTCCAGCCCTCTTTACGCTGTTCCTCCTCCGAGATGATATCTGGTTCGGTACAGATAGAATCGGCGTAGAGCGACTGCTGAGGCAACCACCACGTGGCATCGAAGGCCGCCTCTATCGCGTCGGCGCGCTGCAGCGCCCACGCGGCAGTGGCGGTGTCACCCTTGCTCTCGGCCATGTGCACAAGTGCGTGCAAGGCCCACCACGTATCGGTGGTGACATCGAGTTGTTTAGAGCCCATGCCAGGCCGTTCGGCCATGCCTGTGCCCACAGGCCAGCCGTCGCCCTCGCGATCCAGCTCGGTGGTGATATAGCGCATCCCATCCACAATGAAGTCGTACATCTCGTCGCGAAAGGAATCGTCGCCCGACCAGCGCCAAAGCAGGTCCACCGCCGAGGCGAATAGGGCAGTCTCGTTTGTATTGCCACGGGCTTCGTTGGTGCCAAAGTTCACTTCGCCATGCGTTGTGATCTCGTGGATGACCTTGCCAGTACGCCCGTTGACCAAGCGCGAGATGTCGCGCAGCATGTGCAGGTGCGCCGCCGCCGCATCCCACATGCCCGCCACAATCAGAGGAAAGATGATATAGCCCGTACTGGTGCCAAAAAACCACGGGTAATCGGGATAGCCATCGCCGATCCCGCTCAGCGCGGGCAGAGTCGCGAGCGGCGGGGGATACTCTTTTCCCTCCTTCGTATCGCGCACTTCCACATGTGTGACAGTGCGCCGCAGGTCGGCCATATTCATTTTGCCCCACTCGAAGGCGGCTACGAGTTGCGGCTCGGGCAGGCTGAGTTGTGAGCGCACGAACAGTTCGGTGCGCTCGGCTATCTGCGCCCGCATCAGTTCTTCGGGCTGCGCGAGCGCCTGTTCCAATGCGGAGATCGCTTCATCCTTACCGACATGCGAGCCTGCCACGGCGACCCAGATGGTGCGCGTTTCGTCGGCTTCTAGCTCCAGGTCCCAACCCAATTCGCCGCCGCTCCCGAAGTGCTGCTGGCTATAGCCGCTGCGCGCATTGGTCGCCACTGGCCCCCAGATCTGATTGCTCGCCGTGCCGCGCGCTGGTTGCAGCGATGTACCGATCAAGGCACACCACGCCACATCGGGCCGCGTGAAGGCCAGTCTGCCCTGATCGTCCTGGTACGCGGCATGATCCAATGCATTGCGATCCTCGGCGGATGGAGTTGTGTTTGTCCAGGGATACACCGCCATCAGTTGGCTGCGTGCCTGTAACGCAAGCGCGAAGCTGCGTGGCACATCCGTGACGTTGTGCAGTGTGAGGCCGATCAGCACAGCGGATATGCCATCCGGCGCGAATTCGGAGCGCGTGATCGCAAGGCCATCGGAAGAAGGTAACTCGAATCGAACGAAGCCCGCGCCGCTCGTGAAGCGCACAGCTGGCGGCAGCCACTCGTTGTTGAGCGTAAACCAGTATCCGGTCAGGAGCTTGATCGGATGCACCCACACTCCGCCCATTTCACCTTCGATCTGCGTGCCGATCGGCGGGAAGCCACCCTCGGCGGTGCCGAGCACATAGGCGCGGTCGCCAGCCGCTACGTAACGCTTCTCAGACAACGATGTTTCGGTGGAACGGGTGAAGCGCTGCGGATCCGCGTGAAGTGGCTGTTCACGATAGCTCTCTCGTTGATACATAGGATGTTCTATCCTTCGCTCACATAACTTGGTGGATGGTTAGCTTGATGCTTTTCTAGCAACAGCTATACCCTCTCAACACCGATGCGCGACGGTATTGGACAACTTTGAGCATCGCTTAGGGCCGCGTTCGCAGAGGCACATCCCTGGCGGATTGAAGCGACAACGGCGGATTCTCGCCCGTCACCGTCAAGCCGCGTAGCTCTGCGCGATTGTTCAGTTCGCTGTTCTCCATCACCGCGCCGTGCGGCTGGCCAGGATTCCAACTATCGACATACAGGTACAGGTCGGTGGTGCCCTGCGCGAACCAGCCGGGCCAGATCGTGTAGGGCTGCGCGTAGTCGCCGACCGCTGAACTAAACGTGATCTGCTGGCCGGGGCCCAGCGCGGGCACCATCCACGCCAAGCCAAAACACGGCTCAAGCCCGCAAATGGTGTTCCAAGGCGTCCCCGCAGCGGTTGGCGGCGCGGCTGGGTTGATGTACAGATCGGCCCAAACAGGCTCCGATGCCACATTACCAATGTTTGTGATCGTGACCTGAATCTGCACAGGCTCACCAGCCGTGAAGGTGCGTTGATCGGGCACAAGTTCGATGCGCCCCACCAGATCGGCGTGACCACCCATATGGATCAGCGGCAGGAAGTTGCGCCACTGGCCCGCTTGTGGCGGCGTGGGTATCGGAGTTGGTGTGGCGGTCGGCAAAGCTGTCGGTGTGGCAGTTGGCGGAGCGGTTGGGCCAGGCGGCGATTGCGTCAGCGGATCGTAGTTGTGCAGGTAGTAGCGGGAACTCTGGTCGCCAGCCAGCACCAGCAGGCCAGTCGTGCTGTTGACGGTCTGCTTCGTCGAGGTTGGGTTATTCAAGCGCGTATCGGGAGCGTTCTGAATAAACACTGTCTTTGATTCGGCGACCGACGCCGCCGAGAGCGTATCCATCGCGAAGATCGCACGATGGATACTCCCGCCCGATTCCGGCGTCGTCGTGAATATGTTCACTTTGCGATTGGTGGTGTCGAGCAGCAGGATGGCACGGGTGTGGCGCTCGTTCCCACGGTACACAGGTGTGGCTTGCCAGTTACTCGGCACATTGCAGACGGCACGACAGGAGGCCAACACAATCAGCGGATGTTCAGCCCGTTCGTTGGAGGTTTTGGTCACCACATATACCCCCGCGCCATCACCCTGGAGCTTGATATTGATGTGGTCGTCGGCGGGTGCGGGGTTATCGGCGACGGGCAGCATCAGGCTGAAACTGCTCCATGCGTTTGCGGCAGCACCATCGAGGTGCGTGGCGAAATACATGCGCTTCTCGCTCTGATTGCTCCACAGCACGCCGACTTTGGGCTGCGCGGTGCCTCGATCAAAGGTGATGACGGAGGCGATATCGTCGCTATTCAGGTTCGAGGCGCCGGGGACGGGCAACACAAACGGCGTCGCCCAAGTAAGGTCATTGCCGACGCTGTGGTTGATCATCACGGCGCGGCCCTGCGTATACGTCACCCACAGCTGCCCGCTGGGAGCCTTCTCCAGCACCAGCGTCTCCGACGAGCCGCGCGTCACCGGGACGGGAAAGCCGCTATCGAGCAGATAGGCTTTGGTGGCGGGATTGTAGCTGTAGCGGTAGAGCCGCCCCCACTGCGCCGGATTGGACGATTGAGAGCCGCCATTGCTGAAAATATGTGAGGCCACATAGAGCTTTTGGCCATCCCACAGCGTATCGGCCTTGGTGGAGGGGCGGTCGTCGAGCAATGTGCCGGTGTCGCTCCAAGTTTGGTCCGCCGCATCGAAGCGATGGATGCGGTAGACGTTATCCGCCGTGCACAGGCTGCCCCACCAGAAGCCATCGTTCCACCACAGTTTGCTCTCGGGCTTCTCGCCAGTAGGTGTCGAATTACACGAATCGCCAAACCGAAAATCGCGATACCCAACATCGGCAGAGGCGGCGTTGATCGACGTATCGTTCATACCCAACGTATAACTCATCATTATGACAAGTCCAACAAGAACGAATGGAATAGAACGAATCATTGCTCATCTCCTTGCAGTTAAAGGGGGGAAATGAATAATCTGCAAGCGATGAGAGCAAATAACGTGCGCAAAAACACTATTATTGGGTAATGTAGCGTGCTATTTTTATACTTGATTGAGGTTAAATTATTTGGGTGGCACTTTTTGAGGGTAAGTACCACCCAAACGGGGAAATTAGAGCGCTATTGGGGAAAAGCTAGCGCGCTTCTTCTATAGCAGCGGTTGTACCACTAAACAGACTGAATCGACAAAGGAAGCGCGACTTTTCAGAGCCCTGCACAGAGCGGTCTGCTGCCGAGCCGATTATGGTCCCTCGTGAATGCCAGCCGCCATGCGCAGAGCATTAAGGCTGCTCCGAAATGGGCAGTGCAGCAAATGCATCCGTGAAGCGGCGCAGCAGGCGCGCCAGCTCCTGAATATCCTCTTCGCTCCAATCCGCGAAAAGCGTGGTTGCGATACGCTCACGGGCGGCATCGATCAGCGCAGTCATCTCCAGCCCTTGCTCTGTGATGATGGCTTCGATGACGCGTTTATCCGCCACCGAGGGCCGCCGCACGATCAACCCCAGGCTGTCGAGCTTAGCCACCTGTCGGCTAACAGTCGTGTAATCGCGTCCGGTGAGGTTGGCGAGTTCCACCACCCCGATCGGTCCTTTCCGCCCAATGCTAACAAGGATCTGAAACAACGCACGATCCAGGTTGACACCCGCCTCTCGCAACAGGGCGCTGTCACGTTGCGGCTGGTTCATAAGGGCAACGAGCTCGATCAATGTGCCGTAAACCTGGCGAATATCTTCGTTCACAGACGACCTCTCTTGACTCTCCGATGAAATTATGTGTATAATACACATAATTACTCTTACACCTGAGGAGGTATGCTGATGAAAGCTGCAATTATAACCGAGGCTGGAAAGACACCTCTCTACAGTCATTTCGAAGAGCCTGTTCCTGCGGCGGATGAGGTTCGCGTCACCATTTCGGCGTCGGCTCTCAGCCCGATTGCGAAAGGGAGAGCATTGGGCAAACACTACAGCGGTACGATGAACTTCCCGTTTGTGGTGGGTATCGATGGGGTTGGCAGGTTGGAGGATGGCCGCCGTGTGTATTTCGCGCTGCCGCGCGCCCCGTTTGGCAGTATGTCGGAGCGCACCGTTGTTCCGATGAATCACTGCGTTCTGCTGCCCGATGGCCTGGATGATGTGACCGCTGCGGCTATCGCCAACCCTGGAATGTCGGCTTGGGCAGCACTCAAGGAGCGCGCTCAGTTACAGAGCGGGGAGACTGTCCTTGTTAACGGCGCAACCGGTTCGGCGGGCAGTCTCGCGGTGCAGATCGCAAGGCATATGGGCGCCAAGAAGGTCATTGCGACAGGTCGGAACGTCGAGGCATTAGCGGCTCTGAATGCCGATGTGGCCATTCCCCTAGGCGCAACTGATGATGCCTTTGAGGAAGCCTTACAGGAGCAGTTCCGCGCGGGCATCGATGTGATTGTCGATTATTTGTGGGGCGAAAGCGCCGAGCGGATCATCATCGCCGCAGCGAAGGCTGCCCCGGAAGCCACCCCCATCCGTTTCGTCCATATCGGCTCTGTGAGCGCCCAAAACATCACCTTACCCAGTGCCGCCCTGCGCGCGATCGGCATCCAATTGATGGGAAGCGGTATCGGCAGCATCCCGTTGGAGCGTTTTATCCAGTCGGTCGCGGAATTGATGCAGGCGGCTGTCGTTGATGGCTTCACGATCCCCACCCGAACCGTTCCCCTTACAGACGTTGCAACTGCCTGGGACACAGCAACCAGCCCCCGCGTCGTTTTTCAGATCGACTGACGATTTTCAATACAGGTAGCGTCTTAGCTGTGGATATGCGGATGGGCTGCTACGCGCTGTTCATCCGCATATTTGCGTGAGCTAGATTTGTCGCACCGAGGCGGCCAGGCGCGGGCGATAGTAACGCGACAGCCAGGCGCTCAGGCCATCGAGGCCGGGCAACAGCACGCGCTCGGTGATATTCGCCTGATCGAGTTTGTCGCGCACCTCGCCCTTGAGCGCGGCGGGGATCACCACCTGAACCGCCAGCCCTTCGTGCTCGTCGAGCCATGTATCCAAGCGCGTCGTCGGGCGCGACATCAGAGCGAACAACGCGAACTGGTTGACGATCCGATCATCGAACGACGGCGGCTCGAAGAAGGCCGCAAACGGCTGATCGTTCAGCTTGGCGAACTCGGAGAGCGTCGGCGCGCCATGATTGAGCATCTCGCCCGTAAAGACAGTTGCGCCTTCGGTTTTCAGAATGACGCGCAGTTTCTCCGGTAAAAACTGCTCGCAGCGCATATAATCGATGCACCACACCACCGCATCTTCGTGCATGGAGAGCGGGTCGGCGGTAGCGAAGTGCAGCGCCACGAAGGGCGAATAGGTGCAATCGAGCAGGCGCGTTGGCAAGCCGTGGTGCTGTGCCAAAGCCAGCCAGTTCCACAATAGATCGGTGAACGATGCGTAGCGATGGGCGTAGCGCCGAAAAGCGCGCAACAAATGCTGCTCTAATTCGGGGTAGTTGCCACCCAAACGCATCAGACTCGTCTGCAGATCGAAGCGTGTTGAGGGCAGGCCACGATAGATAAAACTGGAACGAAAGCGCTGCAACTCTTCCTTCCAGGCATCGGCGTAGAGCACTTCATTCAGCTCATTCCAATCCCGAACAACGATCCTCTTCACGGCTACCTGCCGATCTCGCGCTCATGAAGCCGCTCCTCGGGAGTGCTGCCAAGCATTGCGCTGGTGCGTACGTCGGCCTCGGGCACCGGGCCAGAGAGTGAGCTTGGTGCATCGAGATGCGCCCCATCATCAACGCCAACCCGCAAACGCTCGACCAATTCGCCTCCCAGCCAAGCGGTGACCAACGAGATCGCCACTGCCGCCAGCGAGGCCACAAACGCCCCTGTGCCCGGAATACTGGCTGTATCCTCGCGTCGCAGGAACCAACTCAGCGCGAACAGCGCCACCACCACCAGATTACCAATGCCGTGCCATTGGCCGATTCGTCGTGCCCGTGTGCCCTCTGGAATGTTCAGCCAGTCGATCAGGCCGAAGGCTGCCGCAAGCACCCCGCCGATCAGGCCTGCCGTGATCATCCAGTACGAGACAGTGCCGAACAGCGGCTCATTCATCGCGAAGGAGAGGATATCGAACACAAATGATGTCGCAAGTAGACCCAGCGGAAAGACGATCAGCATCGGATGAATCGCGTGGCCGAACAACTTCGCTTTACTTTCCATCGAGAACCCCCATTCATTTGCAAAAGCCGGCATGAAAGAATTAGCAACGCTAGTGCCAGCTTTATGCCTTTTCTTGCAATGCATGGGGCAGTTTTCTTTGCAAACTATTATTCGTATCTCGTACTTATTAATAATGAAATTCTTGCCTATCAGCTTATCTAGAATGACAATAAGAACGTTCAAAACCCAAAACAATGCACTCAACATGCATCCACTAACATCACACTCGATGAAGAAATGCGTTTTAGGCGATTCTATAGACGTACTCCGCGATAATCTCATCATCGCTCCTTCCGCAATGTCTAAAAAACACTCGCATATCTTCAAAATAGCACCCTTTTATGGCTCGGTATCTGCTGCCGTAGTGGCTCATATCGAAGATCTTCCGCCGAATAGACGATCGTAGCCGAGCAGATCTTCACCGAATCAGGAGAAAGGGAGGTTTCCGGTCAGGAAGCGATCTACTGAAAGAGAACCGAGGATAAGGAGGAGCGATGTTTTATCACGATAACAAGCTACAATACCCAGTTCGCGTGGATACGCCCGACCCAGCCTTTGCCCGTATGCTTCAACAAGCCATCGGCGGCGTCGAGGGCGAGATCCGTGTCATGTTGCAGTACATGTTCCAGTCGTTCGGCGCACGTGGGCCGACAAAATATCGCGATATGCTGCTGGAGACGGGCACCGAGGAGATGGCGCATATCCAGATGTTGTGTACTGCCGTGGCGCTGAACCTTGAGGGCGCACCAAGCCAGTTGCACGATCAGGCGGCGCAGAACCCACTGATCGCAGCAACACTGGGTGGCATCGACCCGCGTCAGTACCTCTCGGCGGGCTTGGCGGCGCTCCCTAGCGACGCGAATGGCGTGCCGTTCGACGCCTCGCACGTGTATGCCAGTGGCAACTTGGCAGCCGATATGTACGCGAACGTCACAGCCGAGGCGACCGGACGCGTACTCGCGACCCGACTGTATGCGATGACCGACGACCCCGGTATGAAGGATATGCTCTCGTTCCTGATCGCCCGCGACACGATGCATCAGCAACAGTGGCTGGCGGTGATAGAGGAACTGGAGCAGCAGGGCGGCGTGCTGCCGATCCCGAATTCGTTCCCACAGACCTTAGAGAACCAGGAGGTAAACTATGTGTTTTTGGGAACGCATATCGATCCGAATGCGCCGATCCCATCAGGACGCTGGACGCAGGGCAAAGCGATGGATGGTATCGGCACGTTCTCGGCGGCCCACGCCATGCCCATGGGCCAGGAGCCGATCCTAGCTCCGGCGCGCCCAGATGGCTTCGCCCAGGTGCAGCAGATGCGCAATGGCACTGATGCACTGAAGGAGAAGGCCAAGAACGAACGGCCCTAGAAAGGCTAGGGAGAACGAAGAGGAGGCGCTGCTTCGCGCAGTGCCTCCTCTTCATAACAACGTAACGCACTCTATTCCAGCTATTCCGCACTTGGATGCTGTACACGCTCGTTATTCCGCCAGAGCCACCACCCCACTGCCAGCAACGCAACCGCGATCCCATTGAATACAAGGTCGTAGAGCAGGATATTCGGCACCCCCTCGCGCACGGGGTGGAGTTGCAGGATTTTATGCTGAATAATCCCATCGTACAGATTGAAGCCACCCATACCGATCAGCACACCAGCGAGCAGTGCGCGCCCCTCGCCCGGCGCCCGAAACTCATACCCACGCGCCCAGAGCATCAACGCCCCGATCACGAGCAGCGCCGACGATACCAAGTGGAAGATGCCATCGCTGACGATTCGCCAATAACTGGTGGTATGCACATAAAAGTTATGCCATTGCAGCAGTTGATGGAGCACAACTTCATCGAGCGTGCCGATCATGCCCATGCCGAGCAAGACGCCGATTCTCAGCAGTAAACGGCGGGCAGGCGCGCCCTGTTTAGTTCGCTCAAGCACCGAATATGTGTTCCTCTTCGCCATCACCCTTCCTATCCGCTAGAGATCGTCGCGGCCATGTGGCAGTGTCCACAACTGCTCGGCATCAGGCTCATTGCTCTGCCTCGCAAGCAGGACACTCGCCACAAACTGAGCGACCAATACGTCAGATTCGATTCGTTGCTCGGTCATTTGGGGCGCTGAGCCCACCTCCCACTCCGCAAGCGCCAAATACTCTAAGAGGGCTGAAAAGCGTCAGAACAAGCCGCAGATCTAATCCGGTGGCGCATTCGAGAAGCCTTGCACTTCAAGTTCAATCACACCAACCTCGATAGGGCTAGCCTCAGAGCGCTGCAACCAGAACTGCGGCGCGTCCATCGCGCTAGTCATCACCGCGCAGGGCATCTCCGTGGAGTTGTGCGCCCACCCGAAGCGGCCCTGAGCATCGAGCATAATGCAGCCGCCCTCGCCCTGAACGCGGTCGCCTAACAGATCGATCACCTGTTGGGCGGCCTCATCGGGGTGAAGGTTGGCGGCCAGCAACTCCACGGCTGTCTTGGCCACCACCACCTGCATAATTGCCTCGCCGGTGCCTGTGACGGCGCAGCCACCCAAGGCGTTGTCAGCGTAGAACCCGCAGCCCACCAATGCCGAATCGCCGATGCGGCCCGGCGGCGCGTGGTCCTCTCCGCCCGTCGAAGTGCCCGTCACCATCAGGCCATCGGCATCGAGCGCCACGCAGCCGACAGTGTCCTTGGCTCCCGACTCGGCAGAGCCGCGCCCCTGCAACTGCGCTTCGACCTGCTGCCACTGCAGCCGCGCTTTCTCGGTGATCAGCGCATCTTGCTCGCACAACTCGCCTCCATACGATGCGGCGAAACGCGTCACGCCCTCACCCGAGAGTAGCAACGGCCCGAACTCCAGGATCTGTCGAGCGACCGAAATGGGATGCTTGATGCGCTGGGCGGCAGCCAACGCGCCAAAGCGCAGATCGCGGCCCTCCATCATCGCCGCATCCATCTCGACGATCCCATCGGCGTTTAAAGCCGCGCCGTGCCCGGCATTAAACGTTTCATTATCTTCGAGGATGCGGATCGCAGCTTCAACAGCTTCGTAGGCACTACCGCCCTGCTCTAGGATGTCCCATCCGGCTTGGGCGGCTTGAAGGCAGCCGCGCTCGTAGGCAAGTGCATCCTCGGCGGGAACCGCACTGGCTCCACCATGCACAATGATCGCTATGGGCATGAAGTCTTCCTTTCATTAAGCGCCAACAACCCGCTCCCGCGTGATTGGCTTATCGCATGCCGCATCCTGCTCGATCGCCTTGCGCAGGCTGTGAATCTGCTCAATCGCATCTTCCACCTCGTCGACGATCACCACCAATCGGTCGCCAACTCCCAACTGCTGCCAACCACGCAAAATGGCCTGGCGCTGATTCGATGCAAAAATACAGGGCCGCTCCACCGGAACGTGTTCGCAGATGAGGTACGGAACCGTGCGAGGCGCACGCCCACGTAAATCCTTGAGATCGAACGCAACATATGCATCCGCAAAGTCGTGGGTCGCTGTAACTGTAGCTATCAAATCATCGTCGCGCCGATCGCCCGGCAAACCGATTGCAAGGACGGTGCGACGCTTGCCCAAACCCTGGATAGCCTGGGCGAGTGCCTTCATCGCCGCCGGATTGTGGCCGTAATCGAGGATTACTTCGATGCCACCAATCTCCAAACGGTTGAAGCGACCTGGGGCCATCTGCTCATCGGCCTGAAAGGTGGTGAGGGCGCGAGCGATCAGGGCAGGGTTGAGGCCCGCAGCCCATGCGGCTGCCGTGGCTGCCAGTGCATTCTGCACCTGGAAGCCAACCGCGCCGCCGTATGTGAACGCCACGCGCTCCAATTCGATCAGCGAGGTGCGCATATCGCCCTGCGCCAGCACAATCGCGCCATCCTCCAGCAACACACACCGTTGGCCCTCCGCCAAGTGCGCTGTGACGATCGGCTGCTGCGGCTTCATGCTGAAGTAGATGACCTCGCTATCAGTGGCGGCGGCCATCTCGGCCACCAGCGCATCATCGGCGTTGAGCACGGCTGCACCATCGCGCCGCACCGCCTCGACTACCACCTGCTTGACTCGCGCCAGTTCCTCCAGCGTCTGCACGCCGCCAAGCCCGAGATGATCGGCGCTGATATTCGTCACCACGCCAACGCTACAGGCATCGAAGGCCAGGCCCTCGCGCAGGATGCCGCCCCGCGCCGTTTCGAGCACGGCCACCTCGACCCCGGGATGCAGCAGCACGGCTTGGGCGCTCTTCGGCCCCGAGCAGTCGCCCGCCATAATCTGCTCGCCATTGATTGTGACGCCCTCGGTGCAGGTCATGCCCACGCGCCAGTGCGCCGTCGTGTACATATGCGCGATCAGGCGGGTGACGGTGGTTTTGCCGTTAGTGCCCGTCACAGCGATGATCGGGATGCGCGAAGGCGCGCCGTTGGGGTAGAGCATTTCGACGATCGGCGTGCCGACATCGCGGGGCGTGCCGTTAGTTGGGAACAGGTGCATACGCAAGCCAGGCGCGGCGTTCACCTCGATGATCGCACCACCCTGCTCGGCCATTGGGCGCTTAATATCCTGGCAGAGCATATCGATCCCCGCCACATCCAGATCGAAGATCTGCGCGGCGAGTTCGGCCATACGGGCGTTGGCGGGATGCACCTCATCTGTCACATCGGTGGCGGTTCCGCCCGTCGAGAGGTTGCAATTGCTGCGCAAACGGACGCTTTGGCCCTCCTCTGGCACCGAATCGATGGTGAAGCCCTGCTGATCCAGCACCAACCGGGCTCCATCATCGAGCGTGATGCGCGTGAGGCTACTGCTATGGCCGGGGCGTCGGCGGGGATCGGCGTTCACCAACGCGACTAACTCCGCGATGGTGTGCTGCCCGTCGCCCACGACCTGCGCCGGTTCGCGCCGAGCGGCTGCCACCATTTTGCCTCCCACCACCAGCAGCCGATAATCGTGCCCAACGATGTAACGCTCGACCAAGACGCCGTTGCCGTTTACGCGGGCGATGGCATAGGCGGCGCGCACCTCCTCCTCCGTGCTAAGGTTGACGCTCACGCCCTTGCCTTGATTGCCATCCTCCGGTTTAACGACCACGGGCAGCCCGATCTCCTGCGCAGCCTGCCACGCCTCATCAGCCGAGTGGACCACGTGATTGTCGGGCACGGGCACAGCAACCGCCCGTAACATACGGTTGGTCATGGCCTTGTTCTGGCACATATCGACAGCAATCGCGCGGGTGTTCGAGGTTTCGGCGGCTTGGATGCGCTTTTGATATTCACCATACCCAAGTTGCACCAAGCTATCGGTAGGCGTCAAACGCACCACCGGAATATCGCGGGCACGAGCGGCGGCGACGATCGCGCCAGTGCTCGGACCGAGTCGGTAGGTGTCGGCTATCTCGTGCAGATGCGCGAGTTCTGCCGCAAGATCGAAGGGTGTATCGTGTATCGCAGCCAAAGTCAGACGAAGGGCTGTGTCGAAGGCAGCCCTGGCGGGTTCCTCTTCTTTGTAGGCAAACAGAACTGTGTAGACGCCGCGTTCAGAAGTGCCACGCGCACGTCCGAATGTCACTGGGAAACCCAACAGGTTCTGCAACTCCAGCGTGACATGCTCGACGATATGAGCTAAGTACGTCCCTTGCTGTAAACGCTCGACAAAGCCACCGGGGCGGCCAACGCTACATTCATGCGCCTCGATACCAGGCAACCACGAGGTCAAACGCTCGACAAAACCAGGAAACTCGGTGCTCGGGCGATTCTCATACGTTCCAATGTCCAGCGTCACCTGGATAACTGGCATATGGGCAGCGATGTTTGGTCCACGCAACACCTGTGTTGCACGAACAACGACGCTCTGTGCGTCCATGGTGTCCTCCCTGAAATTGAACAGGCAACAGCTAGCGCATATGTGGGACATCGCCTATGTGTCAAGAAGTGTGCCCATTTATGGCCCGATCAGTGGCTTCATCAATGAGTTTACAAATCGTATATTTCAAAGAGGCTTTCAGGAGAAGATAAATCGCACCGCTTGTGCGCTCTTCGAACGTGCAATACTGCCTTCTCATTCCGAAAATACAAGACTCCTATGGCCTAATAGTTGCACGCCGTTGCCCCGACGAAGAGAACATCAAAGGAGCACTCGATGAGCAGCACACCAAAAGGCCACCTGATCATCATTGGCGGCCACGAGGATAAGGAGGGCGACGAGGATATCCTGAAACTTGTGGCACAACGCGCGCGGGGCAAAGAGCACAGCTTAGTCGTCGTCACGGTCGCCACCCAGCATCCCAAGCAGGTTGGAGAAGAATATCAAAAGCTCTTCAAGGATTTAGGCGCGCAGCAGGTGGAAGTGATCGACATCCGTACTCGCGAGGAAGCTAGCCAACAAACGTATATCGATACGATCGACAAGGCCAAAGTGATCTTCTTCACTGGCGGCGATCAACTGCGCATCACCAGCCAGATCGGCGATTCGCCGCTGTTCCGCAGCATGCAGAAGCGCTACCACGAAGGCGCGACGATCGCGGGCACATCGGCGGGCGCGGCGGCCATGCCCGAGACGATGCTGATCTCGGGCGCTAGCGACACTTCCAACCGCATATCGGCGCTGGAGATGGCACCAGGGTTAGCATTGATGAAAAGCGTGGTGATCGACTCGCATTTCGCCGAGCGAGGGCGCATGGGGCGGCTGCTAGGCGCAGTGGCGCAGAATCCGCGCAACGTTGGCTTGGGTATCGACGAGGACACCGCGATCATTGTGACGGGCGAAGAACAGTTCGAGGTGCTCGGCTCCGGCGCGGTCTACGTGGTCGATGGCATCGACATCGGCTACTCTAGCTTCTCCGAGCAGCAACCCGAGGGCATCGTCGGCATCTCTGATGTGAAGTTGCATGTGCTAGGCGCTGGCGACCAGTTTAATCTGCGCACTCGCCGTGCGATCCACAAGGAGCGAACAGCGAGCGAGGGATAAGCGCTCTAGCCTTTGATGCCAGTGGTGGCGATCCCTTCGATAAACTGCTTCTGGGCCAAGAAAAAGATCAGAATCATCGGCAGCGTGACCAAGACACTCGCCGCGAACAGGAGTTCCCAGCGAAACTGGCCGTAGCCCAGGTGTTGCACAAAGATCTGTAAGCCGAGTGGTAGCATGCGCAGGTCGGGGTTCTGAATGTAGATCAGCGGAGTCATCACATCATTCCACTTAGCCTGAAACTCGAAGATCGCCACCGACAGCAGGGCAGGCCGCACCAATGGTAGCATGATCTGCCAATAAATCCGGTAATAGTTCGCCCCATCGACGCGAGCTGCCTCGATCAGATCTTGAGGAATGTTCAGGAAAAATTGGCGTAGCATAAAGATATAGAAGGATGAGCCAAATAGATTGCCCAACCAGAGCGGATAGAGCGTATTGACCAAACCCAACTGCTTCCAGATCAAGTAAACGGGCACCAGCGTGACCGCACTAGGCAACAACATCGTGCCTAGCACCGCCAGAAACACCAAGTTGCTACCCGGGAATTGCAGGCGTGCCAGGCTGTAGGCGATCATGCTGGAGGAAAGCACGACCGCCAACACGCCCATCACCGCCACGATCAGGCTATTGCGTGCCATCTGGAGCAGCGGCACCTCCTGAAAGATTCGCACATAGTTGGCCCACTCAATCGGCTGCGGAAGCCAATTGGCATCAAAAGCATGCGCAGCATCCTTGAGCGAGTTCGAAATCAGCCAAACGAATGGGAGGATAAAGAAGGCCGTGAACAGCAACAAGGCGGCATATAGCACGATCCTTCCAACAACATACAGCATTGGCGAATTGCCGATAACAGGCGTACTCGTTTGGTTTGAGGAAGACACTGATGGAATCATACTTTTCCACTTTCGGTATACACAAACCGTCGAGCACCGCGCGTCTGGATGATCACAATCACGATCGAAATGAGGAACAGCACCCACGCCAATGCCGAGGCATAGCCCATATTAAACTTCCCAAATGCCTGATCGAATAAATACAGCACATAGAAAAGGGCCGAGTCTTGCGGACCCATCTGCCCGCCGAAGACCTGTGGAGGAAACATCACCATCGGCTCGGTGAACACATTCAGCGAGAAGATCGTCAGCATCACCAATGTGAAGAACAGTACGCTTGAAATCATAGGGAGTGTGACGTGCCAGAAGCGCTCAAAGGCATTTGCCCCATCGACGATCGCGGCCTCGTAGAGATCCCTCGGCACTTGTTTGAGCGCGGCCAGGTACACGATCACCATCCAGCCGAGACTCCAACTCTTCATGATCACCAATGCAGGTTTGACCCACTGCGCGTCGATCGTCCACTTCGGCCCAGCGATACCGAACAACGCCAGGGATTCGTTGAGCAAGCCGTCCTGTGGGCTGAGGATGCGCAACCACAACACACCCGCCGCAACAACGGGTGTAATCTGCGGTAAATAAAAGGCAGTTCGCCAGAACGACAGGCCGCGTACATTGGCATTGAGCAACAACGCTAGCCCGAGCGCAATCGGGATAGCCGTGGGCACGTGCAACAGTGTGAAGTAAACTGTATTAAACAGCGTCTTGCTGAAACGCACATCGGAGAACATCCGCTGGTAGTTGGCCAACCCGATCCACTTCGGCGGATTCAGCACATCGTACGCGGTAAAGCTCAAATACAGCGAAAATAAGAGCGGGCCAGCCGTGAAAATCACAAATCCCAACAAGAATGGACTGACAAACACCAAGCCCGCTCGCGCCTCTTCTGAGAGACGCGAGCCTCGTACACCTGAAGTTCGGGTTATTTTGCTGGTGTTCTCGCTCGCCTCAACTCGCAGCAAAGGTATCGATCGCCTGTTGCGCTTGGGTTTGTAGATCATCGAGCGCCTCCTGTGGCTCCCTGACGCCCTGTAACACATCGTTTACAGTTGATCGCATGTGATCATTGATATCCGCAGCGACTGGGCCAGAATAACGGAACTTCGCAGCTGCCAACGCGTCTGGAAACAGCTTGATAGCAGCATCGAAGGGAGGGCTAAATGCCTGGAAGATCGTGTTCCACGCTTCCTCATCGGCCTTGATATTCCCAGAAATCGTCGGGTGATAAGGCGTATTATTCGCCTGATTATCGGCGAGAGTAGCCTGTTCTCCAGCGATCCAAGCCTCGGTGGAGGTCATACCTTTGATGAAGGCCCAGGCCGCTTGGCGTTTGTCGACGCTAACACCACGAGGGATCGCCAACGCCTGGCCCGTGCCCTCGGTCAGCGGCGTCTGGCTGTTGCGCATGCGTGGCAGGATCGCCTGAAAGTTGGCCTGCGGGTTGACTTTCATCACACCGAGTAGCCACTGCTCAAACAGGGTCAACGCGGTTTGGCCGATCAAAACGGGGTTTTCGGGCGAGAAGAAATTCTGGGTCTGGGAAAACGCCGCACGGGCCAGTTCGCCGCCCTGCCGATCGACCGTCTCCTTGGCCCACGTTAGCGCCTCGACCACCTTCGGGTCGTTGAAATGCGCTTGCATGCCGTCCTCGCTGATCAGATCAACACCGTTAGCCCACGACCACAGCCAGAGCCGCCCATCCTGCGCCTTGGTATCGAATCCCGTGCGAACAACCTTATCACCATCACGTTGATGTAGTTGCTCGCCAAACTGTGTCAGTTGCTCCCAATTGCCAGGGTCGATCTGGCTCGCGTCGATGCCCACCTCCTGAAGCACGTCGAGATTCATAAAGAAAAGATCAACGTTCACAAACTGGGGAATACCATAGATCTGATCTTTATACGTCACCTGATTGAGGAGGAAGGGGTAGAACTGCTGGACACCGAAGGAATCACCATCGATCAGATCGTTGATCGGCTCAATAGCGTTGCGACCAGCCCAACTCCCGATCTGCACACGATCAACATTCACGATCTCGGGCGGCTCGCCGCTGGCTACGGCAGTGAGCAGTTGCTGCGTATTGAGTTCGCCACCCACCGACTCGATGCGAATATTCGGGTTCGCCTGTGTGAAGGTGTTAACACGCGCCTTCGCTCGTGCATCATCAAGACCATAGCCCCAAACACGCAGCGTGATCGGCTCGCCATTGCCTGCAGCCGAGGGCACCGTGGCGATTGTGGCCGAGGTAGCATCGCCAACGGCTCCTGTGGTGCTAGCAGCAGTCGGATTCTGCGTTGTTGCCGTTGAACCACCGCAACTCGCCAGGATTGTTGCAGCCAATGTACCACCCATAGCGGCTGCTTTGCGCAGCATTTCGCGCCGCGACAGGACCAAACGAGGCGGAGTCTGGGCACCTTCTGTAGGATCATCCATAACAAACACTCCTCCCAAGCAACAGCCATACTCAAAAAGCTATGAAGCGAGAATGATTCGCTTAATAGCTCCAATGAGTAAGGTTGTATGAAGTTAGTACACAAGAAGGTGCAGCGTGATGCGGTGTAGCCTAACAGGTATCTGAGCCACAAGTAGAAAAACTAGTTTCTCCACCTCACACTACAAGAGCATGCATCATCAGCTATAAACATTGTAGAAGTGCCATTTCCCGAATTTCTTCGGTCAGTTGCTTCTAAGAGAGGATGCGGGAGTCGATCACACATGTATGGCAAACTACTCTCATCGAAAGATTATCTCGCAGTAGTTTCTGCACCAAGAGAGGGAGCAATCGTAATACCACTGCGAAGCTTAAAGCCCTCCGAATAAAACGAGTTCGGCGTATAACCAAGGCCCATAGCCTAGACCTCACGGCGACGCAGATCAAGGCTCTCGCCACCCTCACGGCGCAGAATATCTGCAACCAAGTCGCTCTCGTCGTCCTCGGCGTTCACTGCCAAAAGCGTATAGCCCTGACGCATACGTTGAGCATACACTTCTGTTTGCTCGTCCATCAGGCCCATCGTCTGCAGCACATGGCGTAAGTGACTGTTCGGATCGTTCGCTTCCGCAGCGGTCTTTGCGCCGAGCGCGGCCACCACTGCACTTGTCCCAAGCACTGTACCAACGGCTGGAATAGCAAACGATATCAGGCCAGCGAGGGCTGCTCCACCTGCTGCGGCAACCGAACCTACCGCTTCATCGGCATGCACCTCCCTGCTACGTTCGGTTGTATCGTATTCCCCGCCGTACAGCAGGCTAATACGTTCAGCGGGAATCCCTTGGCGCACGAGATCCTGAGCAGCGTTATCGGCATCATTGCGGCGCTGAAAGATACCAACAATACTTTTCGTCATTGTGTCCTCTCATTCAGCAAGGTTCCGGCAGTAAAACTGCCATGAAGCATAGTTTGACACGGTGCAAGTAATTGTCTAGGACAATCTACTGATGTGGCAACATCTATGCCCACTATGTGCCGAAAAAAGGCTAAAAACAGGCACTATCAGCAAGTACACCTCAATAATATTTTCACACGATCAATAAGCAGCAATTTGCCAAAAGAATGCACTCGATGTGCTGTTTTACGGTCTAGAATGTGCACCTGCATACCCAACATCGAACGAACTAAAATCCGGTTTCTGCAATAAAAGGGAACACGAATGATGACTATACAACGGCTTATGCGGTATGCTAGCCTAGCACTTGCGAGTATCATTTTATTGACGGCGTGTGGGGGTGATGGTGGTGCTAGTGGCGGCGGAGGTCAATTGGGTGTTGGCACACCAGGGGATCAGATGGTATTTGATCCGACCACCTTGCAAGGGGCAGGAAATGCGCAACTCACAGTAGCCTTCACGAACAATGCAACTTCGCTGCAGCACAATTGGGTTTTGGTGAATGGAGGAGATGATGTAGCTGCAACAGTAGCCCAAGAAGGCACAGCGGCTGGCCCTGAAAACGGGTATATCCCCACAGATCAGAGCAACATCATCGCTCACACCAAGTTGCTCAACGCAACCGAACAGGATACAGTGCAGTTCGCGGCCCCAGCGGCAGGTTCATATACATACGTCTGCACCGTTCCCGGCCACTATGCCGCAGGTATGAAGGGCACCCTGACCGTGCAATAACATATATTTGATAGACGCAAAGGACGATCATGCTTGGTGATCGTCCTTTTTTCGTGCTTGATCAAGGGCGCGCAGCAATCAATAGAATATGCCTACACCTTATAAAGAAGATGTTGAGGGAGGAATAAGCGCGAGGGGAAGATCACGCAGAGTAAACGACTGCCAGCTAAAGCAGGCAGCTTTGCTCTGGCGCGACAACCGCCGT
>CALKHR010000172.1 GCA_937988885.1 uncultured Roseiflexaceae bacterium
CCCCTTCCCTCGCGTTTACAGGTGTCGTTGGGGAATCGGGTTGTTGAGCAGCCCACCGTTGTGCCGCAAGCGCACACGACCGATGTGCAGCGGTTCGCAGCAACACCGCAGCCTCAGCCCACGTTTTGGCTCGATGAACGTGGCCCACACGGTTGTCCCATTGACATAACCGATGGGCAGATCGTGGTGACGCAGTTCTACGGTGAGGGGTCGCATGCGCCCGCCAATGTCTGGGGCGCGATCGATCTGGCTATCGACGCCGATGGCGATGGCTATGCCGAGCCTAGCGCAACCAACGGCGTCCGTGTGGTGGCCACTCACGATGGCATTGCGCGCGTGTACCCCAATAGCTGGCCGGCTGGCAATATGGTGCTGCTTGAACATAGCTCCGGGTGGACGACGGGCTATGCGCATTTATCCAGCTTTGCCGTCAGCGATGGGCAGGAAGTTCAGGCGGGTATGCCACTTGGCGTAGTGGGTAGTACAGGCTTATCCACTGGCCCACATCTGCACTACGAGGTGCGCTACGGCGGCAGTAACCACGATCCGCTTGACCTTGTGCCGTGTGTGGCGCCAACCTCAACGGAGTAAACGTGTTCGGGCATTGAGCGCTACGGCTCGTGTGATCGGCATCGTACCCGCCGCGATGCCCTTTCCCCTCAACTTCTCATATCTTCAGTAGTACGTGAATCTTCCAAGCCAATGGGCGAATGTCCTTGGCTGGACCTCTTCACGCCAAAATTGCCTCCAAAATCCCTCAAAACTCACCAGATTCCTGCAAAAAAAACGAACCAAATGGCACTAATAACAATAGCTGCTTTTGAAAGTTCTAAGACGCTAAGGTGCCTCATTTGGCAGTGATGCGGCACACCAAGTTTCGCTTGAAAGGATCACGATCATGAAAAGCGGCCGAAACCAGTATCGTGCAGAAGACATCGAGAATGTTGCGCGTGAAGTTGGTGTGTACCTCTCGCCCGATCGGTTGGATATCACAGTGCGCCAGATGCAGTTTGAAGGGCAGCAGTATTCGGATACGACATTTGAGCAGAACCAGCACTACAAGCAGAATGCTAATCGTCCTGCCACACGACCCGTTGGTCGGCCTCGCGGGAGCCGTTCGAGCAACAACCGTATGCCAACCGAGGCACCTGAGAATGTATCAGAAGATTCTGGTCAAGCGGTGTATCACAAATCGCCGCGCTTTCGCCGCTTCTTCTAAATGCGAGGGGTAGTGGGAAGTTGCCTTGCCCCTACTCTTCAAGCGCTCCGACAACGAGGTCGGCTATCTGCGATGACGGAAAGGGGTAAGCTATGATACCGCGACGAACTGATCGTAATCAGCACTGTTCGTGCGATCAATGCCAACTTGATCTGGCCGTTTTTATTGAGGCTGAGATCCTCACCCCTGTGCAGGCTGTGTGCAAGATGCCGCACGTGTGGCGGCATCTTCGCACCTGTCGGATCTGCTTCCACGTGTATCGCGCAACCTACAAGCTGCTGGCCGCCGAGGCCGCGGGAACGCTGGCGACGCCCTATAACTCCACTGCTTCATCAAGCAATACACGGCATATCCGCGTGTTGCTTACCCGACAACTCTCCAATCTCTTTCCTTCGCAGCGTGCGTGTTCGCCTACAACACGGTACGGACCGAAGTCACGCAGCGTTCCACACGCTTAGACATATCGTTCTCCCTCGCGTTGTGAGGCGGCGCATCTTTGCCCGCGCCCACGTGGCGTGCTATCATTTCGGCATCTCGATGCGCTGTTTACACTCAAGAGGAGAAAGCGACTATGCGCAAGCAACAACCCGCACGCCACCTCCAGACGCGGTTGATACACGATGCTCGACTGCTTGAGGAAACGACCGCCGTTTCACCTCCCATCTACCAAACCAGCACGTTCCGGTTGCGCACGCCCGAGGAGGGCGCGACGATGGCCGAGGAAGTGGCGCCGGAGCGCTACTACACGCGTTACGGCTCGCCGAACGCCAAGCAGGTCGAGGCGGTGTTGGCGGGGCTTGAGGGCGCGGAGGCCGCTTTGGTGGTCGGCTCGGGTATGGCCGCTGTGAGCGCCGCTATCCTCTCGCAGGTGCGCGCGGGCGACCACGTGGTGGCCCAAAAGACGCACTACACTGCAACCCTCTCGCTACTCACCGATACGCTGCCCCGTTTTGGTGTGGAAGTGACCCAGGTTGACCAACGCGACCTAAGCGCCTTCGAGCAGGCCATTCGCCCGAATACGCGCGTGATCTACACCGAAAGCCCCACCAACCCGACGATGGATCTGACCGACCTGCGCGCTACGGCAGAGTTGGCACACTCGGTGGGGGCGCTGGCGATCACCGACAACACCTTCGCTTCGCCTTACAACCAGCGTCCGTTGGAGCTTGGCTACGATATCGTGGTGCAGAGCGCCACCAAATATCTGAACGGCCACGCCGACGTGACGGCTGGCGCGGTGCTGGGTTCTGAGCCGTTGATCGCGCAGGCTTGGGAATATGCGCGTGTTCATGGGCCGTTGCTGCATCCCTTCGAGGCGTGGCTGTTGCGGCGCGGCTTGCAGACCTACGCCCTGCGTATGGAGGCGCACAACCGCAACGGCTTGGCTGTGGCGCAGTTTCTCGAAAGCCATCCCGCCGTTGCCAAAGTGTACTACCCAGGCTTGCCCTCGCACCCACAGCACGAGTTGGCGCTGCGCCAGATGGTTGGTGGATTCGGCGGTATGTTGGCGTTCGAGATGAAGGGCGGCTACGATGCGGCGTATCGCGTCATTGGGCGCACCCAGATCTGTGTGCTGGCGGTGAGTTTGGGTGGCGTCGAGACGCTGATCACGCACCCGGCCTCGTTGATCCACGCGCATCAGGACGACACACAACGCGAGGCGGCGGGCATTTCGCCCGGCCTGATCCGCTTATCGGTGGGTGTGGAGCATATCGACGACCTGATCGCCGATCTCGATCAGGCGCTGTCGTAGGCATCAGCGTCCGGGAACCACATCGATCGGCCCGCTATCGTCGGGGAGCCGAAGTACTGGCAGGCGTTGTTGCCCATCCCACAGCCACACGTCGAGCGCATCGGCTTCGTCATCGGGGAGCGTGGTGAAGTACAGCCCGGCGGCGCTCCAGCCAAGTGGCATAACGTGCGCGCCAGGGAGCGTTGTGCGGGGTTGGCCGCTGCGATCGAGCAGGTGATCGCCGAGCGCCAGGGTGCGGCCATCGGGCGACCAGTGCGGCGGCCAGGCGGCCACTTCGAGTTGTTGCGCGCCTGCCTCGATACGCCAGAGCGTCACACGATCGGGCGCATCGGCCTGCCGATAGAGCAGCGTATCGCCAGCCGGATTCCAGGCCAACTCCAGCGGCGGGCGCGGATCGTAGCGCTGGGCGTAGGGCGCGTCGGGAGTCCAAGTGTACAGCCCGTTGTCCTCGCTCTCGCCGCCGCTCACGCCGAACGCGAGCAGGCCAGCGCCCGCGCCCCACTGTGGTGCGCTGATGCAGCCACGCTTCTGTGCGTACAGGCTGCGGCTTGTGATTGTGGCGGTATCAAACAGTTGCACCTCGTTGGCGCAGAGTTGCCCATGCTGAAGCCCAAGCACCATTGTGTGCCCGTCGATCCAAGCGCGCCCATTCAGATCGGTGACTGCCGTTTGGTCGCTGAACGTCAGCGGCGCGCCTTCCACCAGTAATCTCCCATCGCGTTGTGCCACGCCGAGTCTGAGGGTCGCCTGCGGTTCCAACTGCGAACGGATCAGGAAGCTGAGCTGCCCACCGTTAGGCGACCAAAGCGGCGCTTGCTCAAGTTCGGGTGTGTTGGTGACGCGGGTGGCCTCGCCATCGTGAGAAACCAGGTACAGATCTGCGTAGCCGTTGTTGGCCGAGATCACCGCGACCATGCGCCCATCGGGACTCCACACCGGCGTTTGCTGAGCGATCTGCGGCGCGATCTGCGCTGTGCCGTACAGATCGAGCGCAAGGCCATGTTGCGGGGCGGGCAACAGGTCGAGCACTTTGCGCGCCTCGGTGCCATCGGCTCGGATCAGCCAAAGCGCAGTGGTCGATACGCCGTTGTGTTGGCGAGCCGGGGCGATGTAGCCGCTGGTGATGATCGCGATCGTGCTGCTATCGGGTGAGGCGGCCCAGCGCGGGATGCTGCCGTCGTTGGTGGGCGGGGCGAGTTGACGGGGCGCTTGTCCGCTCGCATCGGCGCGCCACAGGCTGCCATCGGCGCGGCTGTACAGCAGAAAACCGCTCGAACTCGCGGCAGGAATGGGCGCTGCAAGGCCTGTGTGTGCCTCTTGAGCAGCGTGATCGGGCGGGGATTGCGAATAGGTTGTAGGATCGGGGATAGAGACTGGTTGCGCCACCGGATCAGCACGACAAGCAACGATCAGTAAGCTATACACAAACCAGGTCGCGATCAGACGTGGACGCACCATTCGTTTTATATCTCTCCAATTTTGTATGAAACTGAACAGCAGCTGAGGCAGTTCAGTCTTGCGCGAGCAGCCTGGCAGTCGGCGCGTGCGTATCGCGATGGCTGCCAGGTAGCTGCTCGTGTACTTTCTAATCGACAAATTGCTGGTAACAGCGCACCAGATGCTCCACCGGGTTGGCGTAGAACTCGTCCGGTGTGGGAGCATTGGTCACGCGGCGCGTTGGGTTGCGCAGCACTTTGGGCTGCGTCTTGGCGAACGCGCGCAACGCCTCGGCGTGCGGCTTGAGCGAGCCATCGGGACGCACAAGCCCGAAGAAGCGCTCGTGTCGCGCCTCGTCGCACGGCGGGCGATCCCACAATTCGGGCACGTAATCGGCGAAGCACCACAGCAGTGCGCCCGTCGCGCCGACCTCCACCAGGCGCGGCAGCACCTCGCTGATGTAGGTCGCCAACTCCTCCTCGGAGGCCATAAACTGCGTGCGCGGCTTACCATACGAAGTCCACGACCACGTCTCCGAAGGTTGACCGGGCGCAGCGGTGCAGCCGCCGAACTCCTCCATCAGCGTCGGCTTGCCGCACAGCGCCGTGGTGAACGCGCAAGTGAACGGCACGAGATCTGGATCGAGCGGGCTGCGCGACCAGTTCAGGTACATCGGGTAGGCGTGCATCACGGCCACATCGGTCTCGGCAAACACCTGATCGACGCGCAGGCCGTTGTCGCGGTGCAGGCTATCGACGTGCAGGCCACAGGTGATCGGGTGCGTCGGGTCGATGCTGCGAATCACCGCCACGCGATCGCGCACCCAAGCTTGGCCCTCGGGAGCGCTGTTCGGCCAAGCGAACAGGTCCGGCTCGTTGCCCAGATTCCACATGCCGATGGCCGAATGGTCGCGCAGCGCGCCAACGACGGTGCGCAACAGCAGATCCTCGGCCTGCAGCGCGATCGGATCGTGGTAGGGATTGCGATACCCGCTCTGCACCACGCGCTTCCCGCTCACCACCTGCAACTTGGCGGGCGGGGCGCTCGGGTCGAGCAGCCAGCCGGGCGACCAATTCGGCCCGCTCATATGGCCCGTGAAGAAGGTGACATCGAGCTTGAGGCCGAGATCGGCAGCGATATCGCAAACAGTTGTCAGATCAGCAAGTCGTTCGGGCGTCACCATATCGGGCGTGGGCTGGAAGTCGTCCCAGAGCAGGAAGATTCGGATGAGCGAAAGGCCCAACTCCTTCAATAATGCGAACTCCTCGCGCACCTCACCCGCATCGAAATCGCTCCACCAGTACATGGCTTTGCGACGGGGCCAGTAGTTGACACCAAGCACAAATGGCTCGTCCATACCAACTCCTCGACTGATACTGCGTCATTGGGCCCAATCATACCAGAAAAATGCCGACCGCCAACAATTGCAAGCTCGGGCACTTTTTGTAATCGAATGATATTGAATTTATCTTAACTCTCATATATACTATACTTTACCTGCCCTGCCCCCGACCTCCTATGCCGAGAAGGTACTAATGGCAATGGCATCGTGATGTAACGATAGCCTTGTTTTGTGTACTGGCTTCAGGCGTCAGGGTACTTGCTGCATACGTGTTTGCGGCGTCGTACTTGTGCTCTGAAACGTGTATTGGAGGTCTCTTATGCAGCTTACCCGAGCTTCAGCGGTCCATTATCACACAAAGCAAGAGATGGTATATCACACCCTGCGCGAGGCCATCTTGCATGGTTCGCTTGGCCCCGGGCAACGCTTGGTGATCGACGAAATCGCTCAAGCATTGAGTATCAGCCACATCCCCGTTCGAGAGGCGCTACAGATTTTGCAATCCGAAGGCCTAGTCGAAACGATCCCTCACACTGGTGTGCGTGTTTCGAATCTCTCGCGCGATTCTATTATCGAAGTATTCACCCTCATTGAAGGTCTTGAGTTGGTGGCGACTCGCATGGCCGCCAGCAAAATCACCCCCGAGCATCTCGAACAGCTCGATGCTATTCTCACCGAGATGGATGATCTCATCCAAGCAGGAGAGTATCAGCGTTGGGGCGATATGAACGTGATCTTCCATCGAACTATCGCCGAGATCGCTGAGATGCCTCTCCTGCTTGAGATGACCGATCGGGTCTTGCGCCAATGGGATCGAGTACGGTATCATTTCTTCAACCAAGTGCTGCCGTATCGGGCCGAGCAGGCGCAACTTGAACATCGTACGATTCTGCAATTGATGCAGGCGAACAATGTGGAACGGCTCGATCAGGTTGTGAAGCAGCATAATCGTAATGCGCTCACCGCCTATCTCGAACACTTTCACAATTAGCCGAACTGCCAACGGCATCTGCCGTTCAACAGTTTGAGGCAAAGCGAACACCGATGGTAGCATAACTGGTGCCGATCAACCCTCTGGTTATCGGCACCGTTCTTATGCGCTACGGTGTCCTTTGCGTTGGAGCCGCCTAAAACGATGATGCACACCTCATCGTTTTGTAGCAATCTCTGGTATAATCCCTAACCATGAGCTACATCCCGAATCGCCGCTTGTTCTTGCTGAGTGTTGTGATGGCTCTGGCTGCATTGGCCCTATTGGCGGGCTGTGCGCTAGATCCGATCCCAGAGGCAACGCCAACAGCACCACCGCCAACACCAACTCCGCTTCCACGAGGCGGCACGCTTACGATTCGTATGGCCGCCGATGTGCCCAACCTGCGCCCTTGGCAGCCGCGTTCCCGTGGCGAAGAACAGATTACATCGATGCTCTACAGTGGCTTGATGCGGTTGGATGAGAAGTTGCAGCCGCAGCCGGATCTCGCACGCAGTTTCTCCGCCTCGGCGGATGGCCGCTTGATCACCTTCACGTTGCGCACCGATGTGGTGTGGCACGACGGCCAACCGCTGACAGCCGATGATGTCGTGTATACGCTGAGTGCGCTGCGCGACCTGCCGCCGACCACCGCGCTGCTCGAAGATATGCAGCGCATCGCTGAGATCTCCGCGCCGCTCACCAATACCGTGGTCATCTCGCTGACCGAGCGTTACGCGCCGATCTTCGCAGAGTTGACGGTGCCAATCCTGCCCAAGCACGTGCTGATCGGCAAGAATATCGACACCTACGACTTCTGGGAGAATCCCATCGGTAGTGGGCCGTTCCAGTTCGGCGAGCGCGTGCCTGGCGCCTCCGTGACGCTGAACATGAATCCGCGCTTTTATCGGGGGCAGCCGTTGCTCGATCATGTGGCGTTCTTGGTCGCCGATCCGACGATCGCGGTCGAGGCATTGCGCGATGGTCGCCTGCTGTTGGCCGAACTGCCGTGGGAGCAGCGCAACGCGCTCGATGACGTGACGCCGCCACTGCTGAAGGGCAGTTACCCCGAGAACGGCTACTACTTCCTGGCCTTCAATGTGCGCGAGGGCCATCCGTTCGCCGATGTGCGTGTGCGCCAAGCTTTGGCGCTCGCCGTCGATCTACCCGAGGTGGTGCGCCAAGCCACCGCAGATCAGGGGATTCCGATCTACAACAGCGCGGTGCCTGGCTCGTGGGCCGATTTCGTGCGCCCCACCACGCCGACTGTCGATCTGGAACGGGCGCGCATCCTGCTCGATGAAGCAGGCTGGAAGTTGCCCGACGGCGGCACAATCCGCCAGCAGGGTGAAATCACCTTCACCGCGCGGCTGTTTGTGCGTGGCGACGATGAGCGGCGTGTGCGGGCCGCCGAGTTGATTGTGGCGGCAGCCAAGCGGATCGGTTTGGCCATCGACCTTGAGCGCGCTGATTTCGATACGGTGTTCGTCTCGAAATACGCGCCGCCCTACGATTTTGACCTGCTTCTGGGCAGTTGGAGCAAAGGCGCGGGTGATCCCGATTTCGCCGATTACGCCTTCTACGATCCCGATGATCTGCTGCTCTTTCACTCCAGCCAGGTCAATCAAGGGCCGGTTGATACGCGACCAGTGTTGAATATCACGGGCTTCAGCGATAACGCCTACGATAACCAGGCGGCGGCGGCCTTCCAACTGTACGATATCGCCGAGCGGGGCAAATACATCAAGCTCACGCAGGAGCGCTTGGCTGAGCAATTGCCCTACCTGTTCCTGTGGGCCGACCGATTGCCCGTGGTGGCTAGCCCGCAGTTGACCACGCTCGATGGCCCGATCTCGTTGGACAACCCGATGTATTTGGCAAATATTGAGCGCTGGTATTTGCAGCGCTGAGCAGGCAGAGCGAGTGGGAATCAAAAAGCAGGGCGGAGATGACCGCCCTGCTTTTGGTTACTTGCTGCTGGTTGGCAGTGGCTGACTACTGTCGTAGCCCATCTTGATCCAGCCTTTTTGAATGGCGTAGATCACTGCCATCGTGCGGTCGTTGACCTGGAGCTTCGAGAGGATCGAAGTGATATGGTTCTTGACCGTCTGGCCGCTGATCGACAACTCGTTAGCGATCTCTTTGTTCGACAGACCGCGCGCGATGCAATCGAGGATCTCGATCTCGCGCGAGGTGAGCGGCGCGAACAACGCCGAGGTCTGTTCGTCCTCGGTCGCGGCAAGTTCCCGAAACTGATGCAGCACACGGGTTGCGACATGTGGCTTTGCGAGCACACTATCGTTGATCAGATAATGGCCGCGCGCCACATCGCGAATCATGCGCAGCAGTTGGTCGGGATGAACATCCTTGGAGGAATAGGCGGCTGCACCGACCTTGATCGCTTGGAATAATTGGTCGTCGTCCTCGTAGACGCTGAGGACAATCATCCCAATGCGAGGTTCGCGTCGTTTGATCACACGCGCAACTTCAAGGCCATTGAGGCCCGGCAAATTAATATCAACTAGAACGACATCCGGCAGGAGCCGTTCAGCGAGCTTAATCGCTTCTTGTCCGTTCTCAGCCTCACCCACCACCTCCATATCGCCGGCTTCCTCTAGGCTATAGCGGATGCCCTGGCGGAACAGCGGATGATCATCGATGATGAGCACGCGCACTTTCTGGGGCATAGCACCTTTCCTCTACCTGTTGATCGATTGCTTGCAGCTGATCGTTCCATGGTGAAGAACGGGTGACTGAACGATCTTGCTCATACGTTTGATTATGTCATTGGCAGCACAACAGTCACTTCTGTTCCGTGACCGGGGCGCGATGCTACTGTGAAACGAGCTCCTACCAGTTCAGCGCGTTCGCGCATGCTAGTAAGACCCCAACTACTATGACCTGCTCGTCGTAGAACTTCATGCGGATCAAAACCCGGCCCATTATCGCGAATCGTGAGATGGAGCGCTGAAGGTTGTTGAGACAGCCGTACTACAACATGGGCACCCCGTGCGTATTTATAGGCGTTTTGCAGCGCTTCTTGAACAATACGATAGAGAACGATCTCAATTTCGCTGGCAAGGCGCGGGATCGGGTCCGCTTCAAACGTTGCGTGGGCATTGTACGCATTGACATACCCACGAATGTAATCGTTGATTGCCGCTACCAGCCCTTGTTCCTCGATCAAGCCTGGCCGGAGATCCGCGATAAACCTGCGCACATCGCGCATACCATCGCGCGTGGCGCTGCGCATGCGGTCGAGCATCGTGACGAGCTTTTCGGCGCCAATCTGCTGTGCCTGGCTGTAACACGTCTCCAGAATCATCAGCGAATTGGCGAGAACCTGTGCCGGCCCGTCGTGAACTTCACGCGCAAGCCGTACTCGTTCTTCTTCGCGCCCATGGATAACTTGCGCACGCAACGCAAGCGCCCAAGGATCGGCACTCCCATCAGCAGATATCAATGTGCTACTGCTCATCTCGATCTGGCTGATCAGTTGTTCAAGCTGCTTGAGTGCGTGCTGATTGGTTCGCAGGTCCTGAGCGAGTTTTTCGCAGCGCGTGCGCAGAGCAACCTCTCGCTTCGCTAGATTTTCCGCCGCTGCGGACCCGCTTACTGATAGACGCCGCTGAAGCGCAAGCTCATCGAGTTGCCGTTCGCCCTGTCGCAGTTCCCCGCTTAGGGCTATGCCCGCTTGCCGTGTCTCCTCGGCAAGTGCCCGGAGCCGCTCAAGCTGATCGCTAACGATCTTATGGGCGGCGTGCAGCACCATCGGTAGCTCGGCGCTCACTCCTACTCCTCAGTACACCATGTTACAATACGGATATACAGCAGTATAGCACACACAACAACTCGCTACAAGATGTAGTCCTGACTATGTTATAATCGAGAGTATTACGGTTTTGCAATTGTATATAGTGCTTTTTGCCGATGTTTTGTATCCTGAAGTGGTAAAAATTGCTGTTTTCCTGCCTATCGACCATTTTTTAACCAATAAGTTTGCTTAATAGCTTCTTGTATGCATTAGCCAGATTGGTGCTAAATCGATAATACCCCTTCCTGATGCTATGAATCGCCTCTATGAATAATTCATCTCGGCTGGCCCTGATTTCTACGATAGGCCGTATTTCCTGTGTTGATATGTTTGTCGAGTTTGCTGATGTGCAGGCCGTGTATGGTGGTGGGCGTCGGTGGCAGATCTGCCAGAGGACATAGGTAGTGATGATATCCCCCGATGTGGTATTGCACGAGCAGGCCGCCGATTATCGCACGCTGTTGTTGAGCGGCACTCCCACGCAGATCGGGCGCTCGCAGGCCGCCTTTTTGCGCCCCGTGCCTCCTCCATTTCGGCGTGCGCCCTGGGAGGACGATATCCCTTTTCTGCGGGGCTGCATTCAGCTTCTCGCAGGATTGTACTCACCGCTGTGGGAGGAGCTTGCCGCGTTCGCCGATGCGCTCAACCTGCCGACCGAGCGAGGGTTGTTCGTGCGTGCGGGCGCTCTGCCACACGGCTGTTCGGCGTTCGCGTGGGTCTGCGAAGATGGCCGCGTGATCGCTGGCCGCAACTACGACTTCTACGACCGTATGCCAACCCGCCATCTGCTGATCACCACGCCGCAACAGGGCTACGCTCACGTCGGCATGAGCGGTGGCCTGGTTGGTGGGCGCTACGACGGCATCAACGAGCGCGGGCTGTTCGTGGCGCTGCACAAGGTCATGGCCGACCGCCCGAATCAGATTGCGCCGGGTATGCCATTTCACCTATTGCCGCGTCTTGCGCTCGAAACCTGCGCCACTGCTGAGGAAGCCGCGCGCCTGTTTGTGTCGTTGCCGCATATCGCCTCGTTCAACTTCACGCTTGCCGATGCCAGCGGCGCCTGCTTCGCCGTCGAGACGTATCCGGGCCAGCCCGCCCAACTGCGGCGCGGCCAGGGGCATATTGCCGTGGCGAACCACTACGAAACGCCGCAGCTCGCGCCCTTGCAGGGCCAGCGCTCGCTGATCAGCTCGCACGCACGCAGCGCAGCAATGAGCCAGGTCCCCTCGCTGTGGGAGGACCCATGGGACGCGGCCAAAGACTTGTTGAGCAGCCATCGGTGGGGGATGTGCGGGCACCGCGAGTTCAGTGCGACGCTGTGGTCGGGAGTGTTCGACCTGAGCGCCCGTCGTGTGGAGTACGCGTTTGGCCCGCCCTGCCGTGTGCCATACCGCCCGATCAGCGTGCCGTGGGCGACCGCCTAGTCGCTCGGCACTTTCAAGCCATATTTCGAGAGCAGCTTGCGGGCATCCTTACTCGCAATAAAGCTATACAACTCTTGCACCGCACGCGGGGCGCCGCGCTCTCGCGAACGCAGCACGTACCATTCCTGCTGTAAATTGATTCCTGCTACGTCGACCACGCCAGTGTCGCGGCCACGGGGCAGGCGAATATGTGGCACGAACGCCAACCCCAAGCCGTCGCGCACCGCCTGCACCATTAGCCCCATCCCCTCGGTCTCCAGCGCGACCGTGATATCGGCGGCGCCAATGCCTCGGCGGCGCAGCCCATCCTCGATCATACGGCGCATCGGGCTACCGCGCACCGGCAGAATCAGCGGCATCCCGCGCAGCATGCCGGGCGGCACCTGCTCTTGCTGCAACAGCGCGTGGCCGCGCGGTGCCAACAGCGCCAACCGCTCGACCCCTAGCAACTGCGATTCCCAACCGCGACGGCGCTGCTGCTCCTCGATCAGGAGGATCTGAGCCTGTTGCGTCGCCAACCATTCCAACAACGTCTCGATCGGCGCGATCGTCACCACCACCGAGATGGCGGGGAAGCGCGTGCGGAAACTGGCCAACAGCGACGATAGGATCTGCTCGCCGCTGGAGGGCGTGCAGCCGACCACCACGCGCCCGCTGATCTGGCCCCGCAGCATGCGGATATTCTCCTCGGCGCGGGTCGAGAGTGTCAGCATCTCGTGCGCGACCTCGACCAACTCCTCACCCGCATGCGTGAGCACCATCTGTTGGCCGACGCGCCGAAACAGCCGCACATTGTCCAGGTAACGCTCGAGCGCCCGGATATGTTGGCTGACACCAGGCTGCGACATGTGCAACTGCTCGGCGGCAGCGCTGTAATTCCCCGATTCGACCACAGCCAAGAACGTTTGAAGGTGAATAATGTTTAGCATAGTTGTATTGGCTACGGCACAAGACCGTTCGGTTGGATATAGAAGAATCCAAGAGCGATGATAAGGTACACGGCCAGCAACTGCGCGCCTTCGAGCCAATTGCTTTCGCCATCCGATGCGATAAACGTGGCTGTCAACACTGCTAGGGAGAGTGCTCCTACTTCCATTAACGAGAAGAAGAGTGTCATCTCTGGGCCGAACAGCAGGCTGATAAAGACCAAGAGCGGCGCGACGAACAGCGCGACTTGCATGCTCGAACCGAGTGAGATGGTGAGCGACAAGTCCATCTTGTTCTTAAAGGCCATCTGCACGCCCACGATATGTTCAGCCACGTTGCCCACCAGCGGGATGATGATGATGCCCAAGAATAACTCGCTCACGCCTAGAGTGGCTACTACCGGCTCGACCGCGCCCACCAAGAACTCGCTCAGAAAGACGATCACGATCGTCACCACCGCGAGCACGCCGATCGCCGTTGGCAGGTTCCATTTTGGCACATGCGGCGTTTCGTCGGCTTGCTTGGAATGTGGCGCGGCTTCGGGCTGTTGGAAGGTGAAGATCAGACTCAGCACATACAGCACGATCAAAACGCCCGCCACGCCCAAACTGATCGAATCTAGCGCAGGATCACGCACCGCGGTATTGAACACATCGAGTTGACCCACCTGCAACTCGCGGATCAGTTCGAGCATCGTGGGAATCACCAGACCGATCACGGCCAACAACATCATCGTGGCCGACATACTGGTGATGTTTCGGTCGAAACGCTGATTGCCGTTCCGAATGCCACCTAACAACAGGCTGAAGCCAAGGATCAGCAATAAATTGCCGAGGATAGAGCCTGTGATCGAGGCTTTGACTAACTCTATTTTACCAGCTTGAAGCGCGACGATCGTGATAATCAACTCAGCAGCATTGCCAAGCGTAGCGTTGAGCAGCCCACCAACACGCGGCCCTGTGTGTACCGACAACTCCTCGGTTGCCTCACCAAGTAACCCTGCTAACGGAACCAGCCCCAAACACGCGAACAAGAAGATCAGCAAAGGAGAGTGGAACGCCTCGACATACTCGACAAGGAACGTCAGCGGCACGAACACCAGCAAGTAGCGCAGGTAGTGCATGCGACCCTCTTTACTTGGCTAGCTGCGAATCAGCCACATTAGCGGTATCGCAGTGGGCCCCTAAATCTTACCATATTTCATGCCAAAAATTCGCCCTCGCACCCCGATTCCTTGCGTTTGCCCACTCCGGCTGTTACCATGTGGCGCAGTTTGATTCGAGAAAGAAAGAACCTACCTATGCTTTCAGACGCGGCAGTCAAGGAACTACTGCAACGTGCCAACACTATCGCGGTAGTGGGCTTGAGCGACTCGCCCGATCGACCCTCGTACATGATTGCGCAGTTTTTGCAGCAGCAGGGCTATCGGATAATCCCAGTCAACCCGAACCTCAGCGGAACCGTCCTCGGCGAGCAGCCCTACGCCCGTCTGAGCGAGATCGCCGAGCCGATCGATATTGTGAACGTCTTTCGACGCTCGAATCACCTAGCAGGCGTTGTGGAGGAAGCGGTGGTGTGTGGTGCGGGCGCGCTCTGGGCACAACCGGGTGTCTACGACCAAGCCGCCGTGACGCGTGCCCAAGCAGCAGGGCTTCCGATCGTTACGAACCGTTGTATCGCTGTGGAGTATCGGCGGCATGGAGTGCGGCGCTAGAGTGCCCTTGTAGGGCTTCCCAATGCGTTGAATACCAATATCCAGCCGTTCGATAGGAAGGGGTTGATGGGTATGCTCTCATTTTCGCAGATCTCCAAACTGATCGACCGCGCTAAGACCATTGCCGTCGTTGGGCTTAGCGATCGGCCAGATCGCCCCTCGTATGTTGTTGCCCGTTTTTTGCAGCGCCAAGGCTACCGGATCATCCCCGTCAACCCCAAGTTGAGCGGGCCTGTCTTGGGCGAGCAGCCATATAAAAGTCTGCGCGATGTTCCCGTGCATATCGATGTCGTCGACATTTTTCGGCGTTCCGAATTTGTCGATGAGATCGTGCAGGATGCGATCGCCGTAGGCGCCGATGTGGTGTGGATGCAACTTGGCGTCATCAACGAAGCCGCCGCTGCGGTGGCCGAGCGCGCAGGGCTCGGCGTGGTGATGGACCGCTGCATGCGCATCGAATATAGCATTCGAGGCATGTAGCTCACCTCAACCGCGCTGCTCGTCTGCGTGTTTGGGTATGGGAGAAAACCGCACTGCCAGCCGCAGCGCCGTACTGTTATGCCCACGGATGGCCCAGAGGCGTGCCGAACATTGCAGGTTGGGCAACACCCGCGCGGCACGCCCAACCCGCCCTAGATGCTACACTGCCGCTCGATAGCGACCAGCCAATCGTACACATCGTCCACGCTCGGCAACTCGCCAGCCTCGGCGACCGCCCGCGCCAGGTACAACTCGCCGTAGCGATCCGTGACGAACACGCCGCCCCGCGCATCCTCCGGCAGAAATTGGCGGATCACCCGCCCATCAACATCGGCGAGCACCGGGAAGGGCAGCTCCGCCTGCAACGCACTCGCAGCCGCCTCGGTATCGCCCAAAATGACCAACACCTCGGCCCGCTCGCTTTGCAGCGAAGTGTACCCCTCGGCCATCGCCTGCATGTACTCTCGCATCGAGGCATCGCTCGAATGCGGCACCACAATCAGCACCAAATTGCGCTTCGCCCGGTACGCCGTGCGGCGGATGGGCGTGCCCTTTCCGCTGGGCAGCGTGAAGCTTGGGGCGATCTGGCCGTGACGAACCAAACTTTCCATGCGCTTCTCCTTTGTGCGTAGCGGCCCCGCCCTCAGCATACTGCCCAAGCGTGCGTCTACGACTCCACGCTGATCGTTGTGATCAAGCGATGCTCGCCGCCCGGCGCAACCGTGATCGTATCATCGGCGGCGTTGGCGGTCTCCACACACACAAAACGCCTATAATCGTCGGCCTGCAGGTCGGCAAACTGCTTCGACCTCTCGCTGCCGGGATTCCACACCACCGTCGTGCGGCTGCCCGATTTCTCCACCTTAATGCGGCGCTGCAAGCCTGGATCTTCGATCACACAGGTTGCCGTCGTATTGAGGTAGATGCGGTCGGTCTCGCCATCGAAAGTGATCGGGCCATGCTGCTGCTTGCGCTGATCTCCGTCCACCTTATCGATGTAGGTGGTATCCTCCAGCCCCAGGATGCGGATCGCGCTGATATCGCTGATGGCGAAGTAACTGTGCAGCGCGCCCGTGCAAGTGTAGGGCGTTTGGCCGGGATTGCGCATAATCAACTCGACCGTCAAACTATTGCTGACCGTTACCACGCAGCGCAGGTCGAACTTGGCCTGCCAGTTGATCTGCGTCAGATTACTGTTATCGAGCCGCATGCGGATCTGCGTGGCGCCACCGGTTTGCACGGCGGTGGAGAGGATGTTCCAATGGGCAGTGCGCACCAAGCCGTGCGCGGGCATTTGCGGGTCGCTGGGGTGCAGCCCAAACCACGGCCAGCAGACCGGGATGCCTGCCCGCACGGGTTTACCTGTTTGGATGGGCGCGGGAGGCGTGCCCCACAGCACAGGCTTTTGGTTGTGGGGCTGGAACGTCAGCACCTGCGCGCCATAGAGATTAATGGTGGCACTGGCGAAACTGTTGCGGATCTGCGCTTGGATGCGGTTATCCACACCGCTTGTGATGCTGATATGGTCACGGATAGCGAACGAATCGTTGAGCGCCTGGATATCGGTTGTTTGCATGAAAGCTCCTTCTATGCAAGTGGCGCAGCGGAGCACTTCCGCTACCCCACACGACTACACAATATCAGGGCGGCGTCGCCCGAAACCAGTGGCCTGCTCAAAAGCGTGTGCGAGTTGGAGAACACCAAGTTCATCGCGGTGTCGGCCCACAATCTGAACACCAACGGGCAACCCTTCCGGCGAGAAGCCGCAAGGGACCGAGATCGCGGGGTGGCCGGTGACGCTGACATAGTAGCACGAACGCATCCAATCGATGTACGTGTCAAGTTCTAGGCCATTGATGCTGGTGGGATACGGGATTTCAACATCGAATGGCAGCACCTGGCAGACCGGCAGGATCAAAAACTCGTAGCGCTCCATAAACTGTGCCAGCCGCTGGAACAGCGCCGTACGCTCGCGCTGCGCCTTGGCGAGTTGTGGGCCTGTGAGGCGTCGCCCCTCCTCAATGTTCCAAATCACCGTGTCCTTCAGTTGGTCGCGGTGCGTATCGAGCAGGCGACCACGGCCTAGCTCGAAACTCCAAGCACGCCACGTCTTGAAAGCGTTATCGGCGCCCTCCCAGCCCGGGTCCGCCTCCTCGACAATGCAGCCAAGCGCGGCGAAGGTGGGCTGTTGCGCATCGATCACGGCGGTGACACGTGGATCGATCGGCAGCCCGCCGAAATCGCGGCTCCAGGCGATGCGCGTCCCTCGGAAGTCGCGCTCAAGCGGTTGGGCGAAGATGCTGCTCGGCTGATCGATCGAAATGGGCGAGCGGTGGTCTGGCCCGGCGATCGCGCTGAGCAACAGCGCCGCATCTGCCACCGTGCGAGCCATCGGGCCGCTCACACCCAGCGTCTCCCAGCCGTCCTCGGTGGGCAGGTTGGGCACGCGACCGGGCGAAGGGCGCAGGCCCACCACATTGCAGAAACTGGCCGGGTTGCGCAGCGAGCCGCCCATATCGCTGCCATCGGCGATCGGGATCATGCCGCAGGCCAACGCCACAGCCGCGCCGCCGCTGCTGCCGCCGCAGGTTTTGCTCACATCGTAGGGGTTGCGGGTCGCGCCGAACACTGGGTTGAAGGTTTGCGAGCCAGCGCCAAACTCGGGCGTGTTGGTCTTGCCGATGGTGATCGTGCCGGCCTTGCGCAGCCGCTGGATGATCAGCGCATCGTGCTCGGGCACCCAATCGCGGAAGATCGGCGAGCCGAGTGTGGTGCGAATGCCCTTGGTCGCCACGAGGTCCTTGTGGGCGATCGGCAGGCCGTGGAGCGGGCCGAGCGCATCGCCCCGTGCGACGGCTTGGTCGGCGGCGTGGGCCTGTTCCAACGCCTGCTCGGGCAGCAGCGTGACGATGGCGTTGACCTGCGGATTAACGCGCTCGATCTGGTTGAGGTGGGCCTGCATCACTTCGACGCAGGAGAGTTCGCGCGTGCGGATGCGTTGAGCGAGTTCGGTGGCGTTCAGGAAACAGATTTCACGATCAGACATAATGCTCCTCATGGCGGAATTGAGCGATCACCCGCTGCTTCAAGGCAGTGGGAAACGGCGTGGCGGTCGTTTGGGCAATTCCAATACGCGTATGTCAGGGCCAATTGGGCCGAACCGAAACGGTCGGTGTTTGCGTAGAGCGCCATCAGTGGCGAGATTAGCAGCGTGCTGCTGTGCGTTTTCGGGATGAGATGATAACCGCCGTGTTGGTCGCGCACCGCCGAAACGATCGACGAATTAATGATGCTGACGTGCTGCTCAGGATGATACCATCGATCAGCAGATGCGTGATCAGGCGGCGCATACTGTTGAGCAGGGGCCGCACGCCGCTCTTATCGAAAACCCGCTAAAAGACCGCTGCCTTTCGGCGAACCATTGCGAGAGCATATTCCGCGACATAGGCCGTTGCGCTGTTGGGCACCGCTTTGAGGTTCGTCAGCCACCGCCCATACCGACGATCAGAATGTTGCGACAGGATATAAGGGGTCGATGATAGGGAGATTGAAGTGCATAGCTCGATCTCCTTTTCGATGTAGGCGCGAACCGCGCTACGCCCGAAATCGTGCCCGAATGGTGAGGTGCGGATGGAATCGCAGCGCGGTGAGCATGGCCCACCGCGGACGCTCACGCAATTCGGACACGGTTGATTGAGCAGCAGTTTGTGGGTGCACAATACGGCGTGAGAGCCGTTTGTACTCTGGCAATTCTACATGTTATGCGGCTTGGTCGGATTGAGACTATTCGCCACGCATACGCCGTACCAACTTGACGATGCTCTGGCCGTAGGTGGTGCCGGGAACGGCCCAACGCCCGTTGAGGCCCGTGATAGTAGGCGCGACGCCACGCAGGTTCGCTGGCAACGGGCGATAGCTCAGCGCATAGTTGATGAGCGCCAGTTGGATCGGGTTGGCCTGCTCATCGCGCATCGTGTAGGCCAGCAGCCGCCCGAGATGCGCGGGGACGCTGTGACCGTCCCACGTCGGGAAGGCCCAACCCTCGCGCCATTTGCCGCCCTCGCGGTCGTCCCAGCACCAGCCACGTCCAGGAGGTGCGTCGGGCGTGCCGTTGCGGGTCGCGCCAGTGACGCCGATGCCTGCTGGGTTGCGGCGCGGTCGGGCCGACCACCACGAGGAGAGGTGTCCTGTCTCGTGGCCCATCTGCGCCAGCGCCAAGAACCAATCGAGGCCGACCATATCGCCTAGAGATTGGTAGCTCTGCACGATCGTCGTGATGTCGTAGCGAGTATAGCCGTTGTCGTTGGCGATCTTCTTATCGAACCAATTGACGGCCTGTTCGACGCTGCCCGACGCCGGACCCATAATCGGCATATCATCGCCAGAGATCGGCGGAGTGGGCGTTGGGGTGGGCGCAGCCGGAACTTCATGCTGCACCATCGCTAAATAGCTCTTCCAATCGGGTAGAGTCATAGGTGGCTCCTCAATGATAGTAGGTGTCAGCGTGGCGGTTGGCGTTAGGGAGGGCGTGGGCAACACGGGCACAAACGGCGCGAGTGTGGCGGTTGGCTCGCTAGCGATCGGGATGCTGGGTGTTACTGTGGTAGAGGCGTGGCTTGTGAGTGTGAGTGGTACACGCGGTAGCACCCGCTCAGAGACGGTAGCGATCAGCGCGACGATTGAGAGACGAAAGAATTGGCGTCGTGTTCTCATAATCGCTTGTGTTCCGTGTGCTGCTGCCGTTCACTGTTTGGAGTATAGCATGGATATGAGCAGATTGGGGAGGCGCTTTGTTGGCGAACATCCCTCGTTTCATCTGTGTGTGTGTTGGTGATATAAAACCCAATCTCATCTGGCATGCCCGAGTTTCTGCTACCAGCAGTTTGCGCATGCCCTGCTTTGTGGCATATGCCGTCGTTCAGGTGGCGTTTAGGGCATTGCAGGCCGCAATTCCGGCCAGAGCAGCCCCATCAACGCTACGTGGAGGACGGTGCTGATCAACAGGATGGCGAGGAACGAAGGGTGCAGCGTCTTGTGACGCCAGAAGGTGCGCCCGATCCAACCGCCCACAAAGCCACCCAACAGCGTCATCACGTGGAACGATAACTCGGGGATGCGTGGGCCGTCCGCCTGCGCTTGGCGCTTATCGTAGCCGTAACAGATGAACGTGATCACGCTCCATCCGGCTAACCAGGCGACATAAGCGTGTTGACCGAGCACAATCAGCAGAAGCGCGATCGCGATCGCACCCACAGCAGCCGTCGTGAGGGCGCGCACATGCGGCGAGCGCCAGTTGAGGCGTTGGAGTGCGCCAGACTGGCGAGTCGGCGCAGGGCGGCGTTGGCGCGTTTTGGGTGCGGACATACTGTTCCTCTTTATAAGCCGAAAGACCGTGCGATTATACCGCATCGGCAAGATGTTCGTGCGCCCAGCGCTGCAGTGTGGTGTTGGTGGTGTACTGAATGGCGTGTTGAAAGTCGCTATAGGCCGGTTGACCGATGGCCTTGTTCACTAGGCCGCGCCCATACCATGCCTCGGCGAGTTCGGCGTTCATAGCGAGCGCCCGATTGTAGGCCGTCAGTGCCTCGGCGTAGCGTTGGTTGATGCGATACGCGTCGGCGCGCCCACAGTGCACCTCCGCGCGATCGGGCAGCAGTTGCTCGGCGAAGGCGTAGTAGGCCAGCGCCCAATCGAGTTGATTCTGCATCGTGTTGAGCAGGCTCAATTCGCTAAACAGCAGATACGCCGTATTCCCCCAACGCAGCAATGTGCCCCAATCATCGTTGGCCGCCGCCTGATCGCCCTTCACAAAGCGCAACCTGCCTCGATGTAGAAGCGCAGAATAGTCGCTCGATGGCACTCGACACGCCTGTTCAAGGTGCTGTTCCGCGAGCTCTAACTGCCCCGATTGAAGGTACATGGTCCCCAACCTCATATGAGCTTGGGCATTGGTGTTGTCCATCGAGAGCACTTGCTGATAGTAACTGAGCGCTTTTTGACGTTCCTGTTGACACATCGCGACCACGCCGAGTCCAAACAGTCCGTAGATCGATTGCGGATCGAGTTTCAGGACGCGCTCAAACATCTGAGTGGCCTGCTGGTAGCTTGTGGGTGCGTAGGGATCTGCCTCGATGATCACAAGGCCACTGTTGATCAGGGAGCCAAGGTAATCGATGTTCTGACGATTGGGTTGCTTGTAGAGCCCGAGCGCTCGGTCGAAATCCTTGAGTTGCGAGTAGAGATACGCCAATCCGTGCACGCTCATCTCAGAATCGGGTTGGAGGGTTCCAAAGTGTTGGATATCGGCCAATGCGCGATCGTACTGATTCAGTTCGATGTACGCATAGAAGCGGTAGGCATATGCCAGCGGGGTGTTCGGCTCAAGCGCGAGTGCATGGGTGTAGTCTGCCAACGCGAGGTCGGGACGTTTCAGGTGGAAGTAGGCATTGGCGCGGTCGAGATACCCCTGCGAATCCTGGGGATGCGCCTGTACCATTCGCTCTGCGTGGGCGAGCGCGCTTGTAAAATCGCCGCGCTGGAGCAAGTACGTGCTCCGATCCGATAACCACATCAGCCCACTGTTGAACGCAGTATTGACGTTTTTGTTGAGCGTCCCAGCGAAGATAAAGATCATCAACCCCACAAATATGATGATCCAGTCGCCGAGCCACCAGCCCAGCAACAGCATGCCAGGTGCTAGGAGCCAACTGAGCGTCAATGTTGCTCGATTAGCCCAGCGTTGACCGAACAGCAGTTGCAGGATCGCGTGCAGGATGCGGCCTCCATCCAGCGGATAGGCGGGCAGCAGGTTGAAGATGGCGAGAAAGAGGTTGATGAAGATCAAGCCGTTCGATAAGCCAGCCAGCAGGCTGAGCGCTGTGGGCGACCAAGCACCGATTGCTTGATGGAAATCGGGGGCGAAAAGTAGACGTCTCAGCAGCCACCCCACAAGGGCCAATATGAGGTTGACGAACGGGCCAGCGCCGTAGATCGCGAGTTGATGCACCGAACGCTCGGGGACGCGACTCAGCAGCGCAAAGCCGCCCAATGGCCAGAGGATGATCGTTTTGGTGGGCACCCCAAGCCGATTCGCCACCATGCTATGTCCAAGTTCGTGCAGCAGAATGCAACCGAAGACCAAGACTAATGCCGAAACAGATATAAGCCAACCCCTTGGTGTATCGGGGGAGAGAACGATCCAGATATAGGGAACAAGCAGAATAAACGACCAGTGGATTTTAATATCGGTTCCATCGATGCGAGCAATCTGCAACGACCACTTCATGAAATGCTCCACATATGCGCGATGAGATCAAGCGGCTTGAACCGCTGATCTTGTGAATGAGTACATCATACCAAATTCAGATAATGCTGAATAACGTGATAATGTATTCTATCTCCGCTTTCTGTGTTGTTTTGTAGATTTCACACTTTTGCTTTGATAAAAGTGCCTTCATACGAGAGACATACTAGTCCGCGGCGGCATCGTAACAAAAGCAACCACGTTGGACGTGCTCGTTAGCCTTACAGCCTCCCAACTCCCCACCCATCGTACCCAACATCGCAAGCGTACTCCCTCGGTGCGCTTTGTTGGCATGAGCCATCCTCTGCACCTATGGTATAATCCCGACGAATAGTCAGTGCTAAGAGGAGACCCATGACTGCAAAGCGCCCGAGTATTTCGGCTTTTTTTCCTGCCTATAACGATGGTGGCACGATCGGTAGCTTGGTTGTCACCACGCTCAATACGCTGGCCGAACTCACCGACGATTACGAGGTGATCGTGGTTGAGAACGGTAGCACCGATTACACCGTCGAGGTGCTTCAGGAGCTTGAAAAGCAGTACAGCCACTTCCGAGCGCTTACGCATCGCGAGCCGTTGGGCTACGGTGGCGCGTTGCGGGTCGGGTTTGCCGCTTGCACCAAGGATCTTATCTTTTATACCGATGGCGACGCACAATACGACCCACGCGAGATCAAACTGCTGCTTCAAGCGCTGACCGATGATGTCGATATCGTGAACGGCTGGAAGATCGAGCGACATGATCCGTTCCATCGGATTGTGATCGGGCGGCTGTATCATCACTTCGTCAAATTCATGTTTGGCTTCAAGCTGCGCGATGTCGATTGCGACTTCCGTTTGATCCGCCGCGAGGCCCTGCAAGTGCTCGACCTTCAGTCGCCCGATGGCACGATCTGCCTCGAATTGGTCAAGCAGATGCAGGATGCTGGGTTCCGCTTTGCTGAGGTGCCAGTGCACCATTATCACCGCACCTATGGCAAAAGCCAGTTCTTCAACTTCCGCCGCCTGAGCCGCGTGATCCCGCACTTGGCCATACTGTGGTGGCGGTTGGTGGTGCGGCGTGAGCACATCAAGCAGATCAACGCCCGTCGTGCTGCGCTCGCCAGCAAAACATCGGCGTAGTGCGCGACATCGCGGTGGTTCGTTTCAACACCATACTATCCGGCCTCTTGGGCCAAGCGCATAGATTGAACACATGATGCATAACTACCACGAGACGTTTCGGGGCGCGCATGTACTGATCACCGGTGGCCTCGGTTTTATCGGCTCGACCTTGGCGCGCGAGTTGGTGAACCTCGGAGCGCACATCACCCTCGTCGATTCGCTCATCCCCTCCTACGGCGGCAATTTGCGCAATATCGCTGGTATCGAGGACCGCGTGCGGGTGAATATCGCCGATGTGCGCGATGGCTACTCCATGGATTATCTGGTGCAGGGGCAGGATTTCCTGTTCAACTTGGCGGGCCAGAACTCGCATCTCGATTCGATGCGCGATCCCTACGCCGACCTCGATATCAACTGTCGCGCCCAACTCTCCATTCTGGAAGCGTGCCGCAAGCATAACCCGAATCTCAAATTGGTCTATGCCTCGACGCGCCAGATCTACGGCAAGCCCGATTACCTGCCCGTCGATGAGCGCCACTTGCTGCGCCCCGTCGATGTCAACGGCATCAACAAAATGGCCGGCGAGTGGTACCACATCCTCTACAACAACGTCTACGGCATTCGCGCCTGCGCGCTGCGGCTCACCAACACCTACGGCCCACGGATGCGGGTGAAGGATTCGCGTCAAACCTTCCTGGGCATCTGGATCAAGCAACTGATAGATGGTCAGCCGATCCAGGTGTGGGGCGATGGCACGCAGATCCGCGATTTCAACTACGTGGATGATGTGGTGACGGCGATGCTAGTCGCTGCCGCCGACCCGGCTGCCGATGGGCAGATCTTCAACTTAGGCAGCGACGAGACGATCAATCTGCGCGATTTGGCCGCGTTGATGGTGGAGATCAGCAATGGCGGCAGTTACGAGATAGTGCCCTTCCCCGCCGACCGCAAGCCGATCGATATTGGCGATTACTACGCCGATTATCGGCTGATCCAGGGGCGTTTGGGCTGGCGGCCCACGGTCTCGTTGCGTGATGGCTTACTCAAGACGTTGGAGTTCTATCGGGCGGAGCGAGAGTACTATTGGTAGGTGGCGAGGCGAACTGCCGAACCATGCAGGAAAAGTGAGAGGATCATGGTGGTTGTCCCGTTTGGCGACCTCAAACGCCAGTACGAAGCGATCCGTGCCGAGCTCGATCAGGCTGCCGCGCGGGCGATGGCGAGCGGTTGGTATATTCTTGGCCCCGAAGTTCGCGCATTCGAGGCCGAATTTGCGGCGTACTGCGGCACCGTACACGCGATTGGCGTGGCGAGCGGCACCGATGCGCTGCAACTGGCGCTCGCTGGCCTGCAACTCGGCCCCGGCGATGAGGTGATCACGGTGGCGAACGCGGGTGTGCCGAGCACGGTGGCGATGCTGCAGGCGGGCACCACCCCCGTATTCGTCGATGTTGATCCTCGCACCTGCAACCTCGACCCGACCAAGCTTGAAGCGGCGATCACGCCCCGTACCAAGGCGATCCTGCCCGTGCATCTGTATGGCCGCGCCGCCGATCTCGCGCCGATCCAGGAGATCGCCGACAAACACGGCATCCCGGTCATCGAGGATTGCGCCCAAGCCCACGGCGCCACCTATCGTGGGGCGAAGGTCGGTAGCATCGGGCTGTGCGGCTGCTTCAGCTTTTATCCTACCAAGAACCTGGGCGCGCTCGGCGATGGCGGCATGATCGTCACTAACGACGATGCGCTGGCCGAGCGACTGCGCAAATTGCGGCAGTACGGCTGGGAGCGCAAATACTATTCGACGGAGCCGAACGGCATCAACTCGCGGCTCGACGAATTGCAGGCCGCGCTGCTGCGGGTCAAGTTGCGCCACCTGGATGCATGGACGGCGCAGCGCCGACAGTGGGCGGCGCTCTACGATTCGCTGCTGGCGGATACGGGCTTGGTGCTGCCCGAGGCCGGCCCGCAAGGCGAACACGCGTATCACCTGTACGTGGTGCAGACGCCCAAGCGCGATGCGCTCCAGGCCGCACTGCGTGAGCGCGGCATCGCCACCGATATTCACTATCCGCTCGCTACGCACCTACAGCCGATCTACACGCAGTTCGCGCCGTCGGGCGGTTTGCCGATCACCGAGCGACAAGCCCGCGAAGTGCTCTCGCTGCCAATGTTCCCCGAACTGACCGAGCAGGAGGTTCGGGCGGTGGCGGCTGCGGTGCGCGATGCTCTGGTGGCGCTGTGAACGTGCTCTTGATGCGCAACCCCGAGGCTGAAGCGTGAAACCCGAGATGCAGGCCGCACCTCCTTCACCGCATTCGCACCTGATCACGGCACTGTTGAGCTTGGCGATTGCGGTGCTGGCGTTGGTGCCGCGCGCGGTTTCGCTGGGCCGTTTCATCACGATCGACGAGTCGTACCACTGGTTTGGGCGCGCCCAAAAATTCCTCGATGCCCTGCGCGTTGGCGATTGGGCCGCCACGAATCTGGTCGGCCACCCTGGCGTCACCACGATGTGGCTCGGCTCCACGGGCCTGCGCGTGCAGGAGTGGCTTGTGGCGGCTGGTTGGCTCGCCCAAGCCGATTTCGACACCACCCGCCTCTTTCTGCGTTTGCCCGTCGCTATCACCACCTCCCTGTGCGTAGCGTTGGGCTTTGTGATGCTGCGCAAGGTGCTGCCGTTTTGGGTGGCGCTGCTGGCGGCGCTGCTCTGGGCCACCGATCCGTTCCTGGTGGCGCATTCCCAATTGCTGCACGTCGATGCGCTGCTCACCTCATTCATCACGTTGGCGCTGTTGGCGGCGCTGCTCGCGTTTCGGGTTGAGGAGGCGAGTGATGGGTTGCGCTGGGGATGGTTGCTGGTTTCGGCGGTCTGTGGCGGCCTGGGGTTGCTCACCAAATCGCCAGCGATCATCGGTCCGGGGCTGGTTGGCCTGATCGGGCTGGCGATTGCATTGCGTCGCGGTGCTTGGGGGCGCGTGATAGTGGCGCTGCTCGTGTGGGGTGGCGTGGCTGTGGCGGTGTGGTTCGCGCTGTGGCCCGCCGCGTGGGTCGATCCGCTCGGCTCGCTGCTCAGCATCATCCACCAAGCCGAATCCGACGGTGGCTCGCCGCACGGGTGGGGCAACTTCTTCCTGGGCCGCGCTGTCGATGATCCTGGTCCGCGATTCTATCCGGTGGCGCTGCTATTGCGACTCACGCCGTGGGCGCTGCTGGGCTTGCTGTTGCTCTGCGCGAAGTTACTCTGGATGGCTTGGCACTCGCGCGCTGCGTTGGTGGTGCCACGGGGCCAGCGCACGCTGCTGATGCTCTTGCTGTTTGTGTTGCTGTTCGGCGTGATGGTCAGCATCCCCGCCAAGAAGTTCGATCGCTACGCCCTGCCGATCTTCCCGAGCCTGAACATCTTGGCCGCTGCTGGCTTTGCTTGGAAGCCACGTCTCAATGCGCGAACCGCATCTGTACGCGCTCCGCGTTTTATGCAGGCGGCGGCGATGGTGGTGCTGTTCGTGTGCTGCGTGGGCAACTTGGCCTGGTTCCACCCTTACGAACTTTCGTATTACAACCCGCTGTTCGGCGGTGGCGCGGCGGCTGCCCGTCTGATCCCGGTTGGTTGGGGCGAGGGGCTAGAGCAGGCCGGAGCGTTTATCACCGCGCAGCCCGATGGCAACGAGCAGACCGTGGCGACCTGGTATCGGCCCGCGCTCAAGCCCTACATCAACAACACCTTGGTGCCGCTGGGCGACCTGTTCAAGCCGAACTTGGTGGGCTATGCGGTGCTGTACATCGATCAGGTGCAGCGCCGCGACGATGCCGCCGCCACTGATTGGCTGCTGGCGAATCTGCAACCGATCCACACCGTGCGCATCCACGGCATCGATTATGCCGAGATTTACCGTGTGCCGCGCCAACCCGCCGTCGAGCATCAGGCCGATTTCGGCGCGACCGTGCGCTTCCGTGGCTACGATCTCGATACGAGCCAGGCCGCGCAGGGCACGCTGCAACTGACGGTGCATTGGCAGGCGTTGGTGCAGCCGACCAGCGATCTGATGCTGTTTGTCCACATCCTCGACGCGACGGGCCAACGCATCGGTGGGGTCGATGTGCCACCCGGTGGCTCTGGCCCACCCACATCGCAGTGGCAGGCCGGCGAATATGTGAGCGCGGTGCTGCAGGTGCCGAGCCAACCGTTGCCGGAGGGCGCTTGGATCGCGCTGGGCCTGTACGAGCCGAGCGGCGCGCGCCTGGAGCTGCTGGCGACTGCCACACCCGACGCCCCCGATGATGGGCCGAATGCGCTGTTGCTTGGCCCGTTGCCGTGATACGATGACGCAATGCGAAGCCATAGCCGCACCTTGCTGTGGCTGCGGTACAATAGCACCGTTTCAACCGATGGCTGCCGATGCGCAGCCAAAACCTAGATAGATAGCATATGTCGAAGATTTCGCTCGATACTCGTGCCATAACGCAACGACGCGCCGATCTGGGCCTCGCCCTGCTGGTCGCCGTGGTGACGCTGTTGGCCTGCTCATTCGCCTTTGCGCGGGCTTGGCCGCTCGCGCTCGATGTGGGTGGCAACGATGCGCGCTTTATCGAGCGAGTCACGACGCAGCAACCGAATCGCGGTTTCCACGCAGTTGAGCCGTTTGGCGGCGATATGTCGCGGTGGACCAGTGGCGACGCCACGCTCCGCCTGCCGCAGCCACCCGCTAACGCTGCACAACTGCTCTCGCTGCGCTTGCTCAACAGCCGTCCCGCCGATCAGCCGGTGCCCCGTGTGCAGTTGAGCGCCAATGGTGTGGCGCTGGGCAGCTTTGAGGTGCCCATTTCATCGAGCGGTATGCGCCAATATCAAGTCTTGCTGCCGCCCGATGCGCGGCTGAGTTGGGCCACCGACCTGAACCTGCGGAGCGAGCCGATCAGCCTGCCCGGCGATCCGCGCCAATTGGGCGTGGTGTTGGATGCCGCGCGGATCGCGCCATTGGGCCTGCTGCTGCCCTCGCCGTGGCTGGTGCTGATGGCGATCGGCCTCGGCCTGATGGCCTACACCTTCCCGCGAAGCATCGGCCTCGAACGGCGCTGGGCGTTTGGCTTGGCGATTGTGTTGGGGTTGCTGGTGGCTTGGGGCATTGCTGCGCGCCCACTGGAACTGCTGCCGTTCATCCAGCGGATTGTGGTGGTGCTGGCGTTGGGTTGTTTGGGCATGTTGCTGGGCCGCGCGCTCAGCGTATCGCAGCAACCTGGCACGGTTCGCGGTGCCGATGTGCCGCTGCTGTTCGCGACGATGTGGTGGATGGCCCCGCTGTTCCAAGCCTTCATCACTGCCGATGGCGCTGAGGGTGTGAGCCCGCCTGTGCCGACAGTGTGGATCGGCGTGGTGCTGACGTTGGCGCTGCTGGCGATGCGTGTGTGGGCTTGGGTGCGCCCCGACGCGCTATCGCAGCGCTCGTTCGGGCAAGTCGCCCTGGGGTTGTTTGGGGTTGCCGCGCTGGCGCACCTCGTCTATATGCTGTGGTTCGCGTTTGGGCGGCAGGGACCAGACTTCTGGATTCTGTTCAAGGGCGCGCGCGATTGGGTGCGGGGCGGCTCACTCTACGATCTCGAAGCGGTGCGCACCAATCACTTCGGGCATGTGTTCAAGGTGCCGCCCTTCTACGGCATGCTGTTCACGCCGTTTGTGTTCCAGGATGGTATGCGCATCCTGATGTTCCACCGCATCATCAACGTGATCCTGCTGACCACCACCGCCTTCGTGTGGCTGCGCCTGTGGGGCCTGCGCCCATTGTCGCTGGCTGGTGCGGCGCTTCTGGTGGTGCTGAACTTCCGCCCGATCGCCGATACGTTGGCGTTCGGCCAGATCGACCTGGCGCTGTTGCTGTCGCTGACGCTGGCGCTGGGGGCGCTGCGCTCGGGACGCGATGTGCTGGCTGGCGCGCTGATCGCGTTGGGCACGCTGTTCAAGATCTATCCCGTCCTGCTGCTGGCTTTCTTGGTGGCCAAGCAAAACTGGCGCGCGCTGATGGGCTTCGTGTTGGGCATGCTGGTGTTGAACGGCATCTCGATCGCGGTGATGGGCTGGGAGATGCACTGGATCTACATCACGCAGGTGTTCCCGAACATTGGCGGCACCACGGCGCAGGATCAGAATCAGACGATCTCTGGCTTTATGGCGCGCTTTGTCGCTTCCCCCACCGATGCCTCGATCTTCCAGGTGCGCGCGATCACTTTGCCCGCGATGGCTATTTCGGCGCTGCTGGGCTTGCTGGCCTGTTTGGTGTCGTTGCGCTCCGCCGCACTCCGCTCCACAACTTACGCTCTGCAGTACAGCCAGTTCTTGTTGTTGATGGTGCTGGTGGCTCCGGCTGCCTGGATGCACTACGAGGTGCTGTTGGTGATCCCGTTCGGCGTGCTGCTGCTGCACTGGCGCGATAGGCAGATCCCGCTGCCACAGGCTGCAGCGCTGGCGATCGGCTTTGCGCTGATCGCTTACGGCAACCAGTATAGCTTCTACACGGGCACCGTGATGGGCATTCTGACGGTGATCGGTGTCTCGTACAAGTTCTACGGTATGCTGCTGTTGGGTGGCGTGATGCTGAGCGAACTGGTGCGCGAACCTGCGACTATCGAGTTGCCCCGCTGGCTGCCGCTGCCGCCGTTCGCGCGCGATTTCTTGCGCTAAAGAGAGTGGCATATGAACCTATGCTATAATCGTGCGGCGCTTTTATCGATCATCATGTGGTCCTAATGAGTTTGGATGAGTATGCTTGATACCTCTCTTCCTCGTTCTCCTGAACTTTCTGCGTCTGATCAACCTATGCAGAGCCTGAGGTGGTGGCAGCGGGTGGCCTTGGTGTTGCGCCGCCACGGCTACATCCTCCCGATCTACCTGGTGCTCACGCTCTTATTCACCTATCCGACCGTTGTTCTGATCGATCAGGCGATCGGTGGCCAGCAGGACGCCCTGGAGAATTATTGGAATCTATGGTGGACCCACGAGGCGGTGATCGAGCGCGGCCATGATCCATTCGATGCCGATCTGATGCATCGGCCATTCGGTTTGCTGCTGTATTTCCATACCTTCAATATCTTGAACGGAATCCTGTCGTTGCCGATTCAGATGTGTTGTGGCACGGCAGTGGCCTATAACGTGATGAACTGGTTTGCTTTTGTGGGCGCCGGCATCACGATGTATATGCTGGTCTGGTACTTGACGCAGCGACGAGCGGCTGCGTTTATGGCCGGGTTGGTGTTTGCGTTCAGCCCGTACATGGCCTTTCACCTCGATGTGGGCCAGCCGTTTATGCAATCGGTCGAGTGGATGCCGTTGTATACGCTGGTGCTGCTCAAGGGCTTGCGCGAGCGGTGGCAGTATCTGCTGCTGGCGGGCTTCGTGTTGACGCTGATCGGCCTCACCGATTGGTACTACCTCTCGTTCATTGTGACGATGACGGGCGTGGTGGGCCTGTACGAGATGGCGCGCTTGCGGCAATGGCCTGCGATCGGCTGGGTGGTGGCGAAGTTGGCGTTGGTGGGCCTCTTGTTCCTCATCCTGATCTCGCCGGTGCTGGTGCCGATGATCGCCGAACTGCGCAGCAACCCGTACGCCGTGCGCCCGCTGATCCACAGTATCTATCACTCCACCGATGTCGTCTCGTTCTTCTTGCCCAGCATTTTTCATCCGCTGTGGGGCGAGTGGGCCAGCGAGATCTTCTTCAACCGTTTAGCGCCCGAGGGTGTGGGCGGTATGGCGACACTGGGCTTTGTGGCGATGATCCTAGGTGGGATCGGCATTGCCCGCACGTGGAAGCGCAGCGCGCTGTTCTTCTGGATCTTTGTGGTCTTTGTGATCCTGTCGCTGGGACCGTACCTACAGTTCAACGGCTGGAATAGCTATATGGCGGAGCGCCCAATTCCGCTGCCGTATCTGATATTCCGTGAGTTGCCGTTTATGAATGTCGCCCGCATCCCCAGCCGCTTCATCTCGGTGGTGATGCTGGCGTTGGCAGTGCTGGTGGGCTTCGGTGTGGCGTGGCTGTGGCAGCAGCCGTGGGTGGCCCAGCGCTCATCTGTGGCGCGACGGGCGTTGTTGAGCGGTTTGGCGCTGCTCCTGCTGTTTGAGTATTGGCCCGCGCCCTTCCGCACAACGCAGATCACGCCGGATCAAGTGTCGCCGTTTTTCGTGCAGCTTGGGGCCGAGCGTAGCGAGGAGGTTGTGTTCGAAGTGCCGTATCTCGAACGACCTTCGATGTTCAACCAAACCTACCACGAAAAGCCAACGATCGGCGGACGCATTTCGCGGCAACGTGTCCACCCTTGGTGGAACGCCCGCGTGTTCGGCCCGCTGATGCAGGTGGTGCATCCCTGGGAGGAGATAGAGGCCGATACGAGTGCCGAGGCGTGGCGCTCGGCCCTGATCTGCCAGGATGTGCGGTACGTCGTCTTTTATCAGAAGGATGCGCCTCGCAAATCGCGCTCGCGGGCGCTGGAGCGGCGGCTATTCCCCGATATCGCGCCCATCTACGAGGACGAGATTCTGCGCGCCTACCGCTTGCCCGACGAGACGCCTCGCGAGCTGTATTGGACGCCAACCGCCGATGAGTGGTACGACGCCGAGGTGAATGAAACTGGCTTGACCTATCGCTGGATGAAGGGCGACCACGCTTCGTTGCTGTTGTACCCCTGTGGCGAGCCGACCGAAGCGATCTTGCGTTTTCAAGCATTCACCCAAGATCAGTCGCGCACCTTGGAAGTGCGCTTGAATGGCGAGCTCGTTGGCACGTTCGCACTGCCGCACCTTGCGTTTACGCCGATCGAGGTGCCGCTTTCGCTTCCGGCGGGCGAGAACCGCCTGGAGTTGCGGAGTGTTGAGCCTGCCACGACGATCGGTGATGATCCTCGACTGTTAAGCATCAACGTGTCGCAAGTTTCGTTGGTGCCGCGTTAAACGATGTCTGCTGCGCCTCGCCAACTCGTCTCCAACCGTGGACGCACCTTGCTCTTGCAGCACGGTGCGCCATTGTTGATCTATTTGGTGGGCGCGCTGTATCTGTTAGCCCGTGTGCTGCCGAATTTCCGTAGTAGCATCCCCGGTGCTGGAATCGCCCTGGCCGATGGCTGGCAGAATACGTGGAATATGTGGTGGACGCTGCGGGCCTTGGCGAGCGGACAAAACCCCTTCTACACCGATATGGTGTTTTTCCCCGCTGGCAAAACGCTGTACCTGCACACGATGAATATCACCAATACGCTGCTGACGCTGCCGATTCAGATGCTGGCAGGCCCGGCGGCGGCCTATAACACTGCGGTGGTGTTGGGGATCGTGTTGACGGGGTATCCGACGTATCTGCTGGCGCTGCGGTACGTATCGCATCGGGGCATCGCCTGTGCGGTGGGTGCGCTGCTCACCTTCAGCCCGTTCCATCTCTCGAAGGTGCTGGATGGCCATTTGTCGTGGATCGCGCTGCAATGGATTCCCTGTCTCATCCTCTGCTTGTTGCAGGCGCTCGATACGGGGCGGTGGCGTTGGCGGGTGCTGGCCGGGTTGAGCCTGGCAGTTGCCGGGTTAACGAGTTGGTACTACGCCCTCTTCAGCGCGATCTTTATCGGCCTGCTGGTGCTGCTGCGTTTGCCATCGATGATCCGACTGGCCTCGTGGCGCAGCCAACTGGTGACGCTGGTGGCGGTTGGCGCGATCGGCGGCATCGGCATGGCCCCGCAGTTGCTGCCAGCCTTGCGCGAATATCTGGTCGGCTCGCCGCTGTCGATCTATGCTCGCTCCAGCGAGCAGGCCGACGAGGATTCGGGCGATGATTGGGATCGGCAGACGGCTTCGTTCTCGGCGGATGCGCTCGATTGGTTCTACCCCAGCCCGTTGCACCCGTTGTGGGGCGATTGGGCGACGCAAACGCACCACGAGATGCACGCTGGCTGGTTCTGGACGATCGCGCCCGGCTACGGCGTGTTGCTGTTGGCCTTGTACGGCGCGTGGACGGCGCGGCGTCGGGTGGGGGTGGAGATCGGCTTGGTGGTCGCGTTGGTGGTGTTGATGTTTGGGCCGAAGTTGCGTGTCGCAGGGAACGTGTTCGATGTGACGCTGCCCTTCGATTGGCTGAAAGTGCTGCCTGGCATGACCTTAGGCCATCGCCCGAACCACCTGGCGATCTTCGCCCTGCCGCTGATCGTGGTGCTGGCTGGCATCGGTATGCAGGCGCTGTTGGCGCACGGGCGCATCGGGCGAGTTGGGCTAGCGGTGCTCGGCGCGCTGATCGCGGTTGAATGTGTGGTGCTGCCGTTCCCGGCGATCCCGATCGGCGTCGATGCTGGAATCGCTCGCTTGCGCGGTCAGGAGGGCGCTGTGCTGGATCTGCCGAATGTGAAGCGCAGTTCGGCGGCGATGCGCAACCAGATGGTGCACGAGCGCCCGATCATCGAGGGGTATCTGGCGCGCCCGCAGCCACCCTCGCAGATCGTATCGCAGGTGCCGTGGGTACGGGCACTGTGGCGTCTCCAAGGCTTGGGCAAGCCCGATATCATTCCCGCGCAGCCCGATGACGGCTACCTAGCGTTGCAGTCCTATAACATCCGCACGATCATCCTGCGCTTCGACGACTTCGAAGAGGATGAGCGCACCCGGGCCGAGCGCTCGATCGCCGAAGTGCTCCCCGGCCTATCGCCGAGCTACACGAGCGAGCAGATCGCGGTCTACGAGCTCGAACAGGCAGCGTTTCAGCGGCCACTGCTCTTTTTGGGCGAGGCGTGGGGCGATCGCGAGAACGATGGCGATCGCAAGTGGCGGTGGATAGGGCCGATGGCGACGTTGCGGGCGCTCAACCCCACCAGCGCGCCGCTCCCGGTGACGCTCCGTTTCGAAGTGCAGAGCTTTCAGGAGATTCGCCCGCTGACAGTGTTGCTCGATGGTGAGCCGATCGGCACCTTCGAGATCCCTCCCGCGATGCTGCAATATGAACTGCCTTTCAGTTTGCCACCCGGCGAGCATAGCTTGGAACTGCAGAGCACGGCTGGCACAGAGCCAAGCCCGCCGCATCGCGCCCTGAGTTTATCGTTCAGTTACCTCGAACTCCTGCCAATCCCTTAATCCACTTCCCGATACGGTGCGATAAGTCTCAAGCGCTCGGCCATGTGTTTGAACTTCTGTCACCAATGGCTACCCGCATTATTATCGTGGGTAGTATCGATTGGTATTGCAGAAATACTCGTTACAGGAGGCTAAAATGGCTTTGTTATCATTACTATTCAAGCAGATTGCTAAAATCCCACACATAGCTCAATAACCGATAAAGTTAATATCAGGTAAAAACGAAATGAAATATTCCAATGGTATTGAATTGAGTTTAAGTGTTTACTAAAGGTACTTCATAATGTTACAATAGCTAAAGCCATTGAATGTAATCGTATCCTGCAGAAGTATGTTCCCTAGCTGTCCTGTGTTTGATATCAACCTATCGACATAAGTAAGCCGACGAACATGCATCACGATCGTCGTCGCCTGACAAGAGGCGGTGGAACGATTATCGTTACCCAGTGGGCCGGGTGAGGAGGCTGTTCATCGTGGCGAAACCAACAATGTATGGGAGCTCTGAGACGTCCGATCTGACGAATATAGCCCTCGATATTCTGGCAGATCTGTGTACGCAAGAGCGCGAAAAATTCCGGTATGGGCTGGCAAGCGATTCGCGATACGCATATGAGTTGTTCAGGCGCGCTTTATATGAATGTAATGAACATGCTTGGCAGGTACTGTATCAACAATATGCATCGTTGGTCGAACATTGGATACAACGGAATGGAGCGTTTCGGAATAGCTTAGAACAGAGCGAGACCTTAGTTTCCGAAGCGTTTACCCGTTTTTGGCATGCGATTCCCCCTGAGCGTTTCGCAAGCTTTCCAAATACCGCTTCGCTGTTACATTATCTTCACATATGTGCGGGAAGTGTGGTGATCGACAACGTGCGTTCATCTAATCGATTTCTCCCAACCGATCAATGGACGCACAATCACGTTCCGCAGGTGGCGCCGGATGAGGAGGTTTTGGAGAGGATGAATCAGCAAGAGCTCTGGTCGTATATTACAACCTTGCTCAAGAGTGAGGCTGAATATGTGGTGATGTTTGATTCGTTTGTGAACGGCTTAAAGCCCCGCGATATCTGTGCGCGTCACCGCGAACTCTTTTCGCACGTCAAAGACGTGTATATGATCAAGCAGAATGTTTTGGCGCGCCTCAGCCGCGATCGGAGGTTGCGCGAACTGTTGGCTAGTTAGAGTGTTCCGGCATCCACGCTTCCCGAAACAGGTGGTGCCTATACCAAAAAAGGGATCGGGGTTCTGCGCGAACAGAACCTCGATCCCTTTTTAGAAGGCGGGTAATGGGCTAAACCTGGTTGACTACACAAGCTGTCGCGGCCTCAACATAGGCTCAGCAACCCATCGACGATCGCCATTCGCTCGGCCTCGCTGAGCGCCGGATGCACGGGAATGGCCAGCACTTGCTGGGCCATACGCTCGGCTACCGGGAAATCACCAACTTGCCAGCCGAAGCTGCTCATCGATTCCTGAAGATGCACAGGGATCGGGTAGTACACCCCGGTGCTGATGCCGCGTTGATGCAGCGCTTGCGCCACCTCATCGCGGTTGTGGGGCGCTTCGGGCAGGAAGCGCAGCGTGTACTGGTGGTACACATGCGTGCGTCGCGGCGCAGCGCTCGGCGTGATGAGTCCGGGACGCCCCGCCAACTGCTGATCGAACCACTGCGCGTTCGCGACTCGCTGGGCATTGAAGGACGGCAGCTTGCGCAACTGCTCGATCCCGATCGCCGCCGCGATATCGGTGGTGCGGTAGTTGTAGCCAAGGCGATGGTGGTAGTACCGGACTCGCATGCCGTGGGCAATGATCTGCCGCGCCTGCTCGGCCACCGCGTCGTCGTTGGTGGTGATCATGCCGCCTTCGCCAGTGGTCATGTTCTTGGTGGCGTAGAACGAGAAGCATCCCGTCCCGAACGAACCCGCCATACGACCATCGTAGGTCGCGCCGTGGGCTTGGCAGGCGTCCTCGATCAGCGCCAACCCATATTTGTCGGCGATGTTGCAGAGCGCGTCCATGTCGGCGGTTTGCCCGTACAGATGCACCGGCATAATCGCTTTGGTGCGCGGCGTGATCGCCTGCTCAACCTGCTGCGGGTCGATGGTGAAATGCTCATCGATATCCACCAACACCGGGGTCGCGCCTGTGAACAGGATCGAGTTGACCGACGCGATGAAGGTGAACGGCGTCGTGATCACCTCGTCGCCCGGGCCGACGCCGTGCGCCAACAGCGCCGTGTGGAGCGCTGTGGTGCCGTTCGATGTGGCGATGGCGTGTTTGACGCCGATATATGCTGCAAAGGCTTGCTCGAAGGCTGCGACGCGCGATCCCTGCGCGATCACACCCGACGCGAGCACCGCCTGCACCGCTGCCTGCTCCTCCTCGCCGATCAGCGGTTTAGAGATAGGGATCATTCGGTGCCTCCAATTCGTAGGTGGCTTCACATGCGGGGCAATCCAAGATCAACATACCCGAGCGGCGCATTCGTTTGCGCAACCGCTGAGCGCAACGGCAGACGAACCCCACTAATCGGGCCGGATTGCCCAGCACAAGCCCATGATCCGGCACGTCTTTGGTGACAACCGCGCCTGCCCCCACCAATGCAAACCGCCCAATCACCACATCGGGCAGGATGATCGCGCCAGCCCCAATCGACGCGCCATAACAGACCAGGGTGCGACCAACTTCCCAATCGGAATCGGTTTTCAGATTGCCTTCGAGCGTGATGGCGCGGGGATACATATCGTTGGTAAAGCAGACCCGTGGCCCGATAAACACGCCGTCCTCAATAGTGACGCCGTGGTAGATGAACACGCCATTTTGGATCTTGACGTTGTTGCCGATCTCTACATCGAAGTCGATGTAGGAGCCTTTGCCCACAATACAATTATCACCGAGCCGCGCATGTTCGCGAACCTGCGCCTGATGCCAGATTTTGCAGCCATCGCCAATATATGCCTGTGGTGAGACTTCGGCGGTGGGGTGGATTGTCACATTGTTGGCGATCAGTGATTGGATAGTCATACTTTTCTCGATTCTGGTTGGAATTGTGGTTAACGGGTTGCCATTGCTCGAAGGCTGGCATAAATCACGCTGCGAAATCCGGAAGGACGAGCGATTTGTTTGCGCTCGGCACGCGTAGTGCGGCTGGCGGCCAGGCGAAGCCGTGCCCCTCGTCGAGTTGCTGAATGGCGCTCGTCGAGCCGGATTCGACCAACTTCTGCGCGACGGCCAACGCGAGCAGCCCATCCTCGCCGGAGACTGCCGGCGGCGAATTGGTGCGCACCGACGACACAAACGCATCGAGCTCCTGGCGTAGTGGCTCGCGCTTGTTGACCTTGAAGCGGATCATGCGCCCCTCCGAGACGCCCATCACCGCCAACTCGTGCCAATTTTCGCCCTCGCGGATCGAGTCGTTCTCGTACAGCACCAAGTCCTGCGTGAGATAATTCGCCACGAACATGCCGCGCTCGCCGATCACCGAAAGCTCGCGCACCTTGGTTGGGGTCAGCCAATTGATGTCGAGCACGCCGATCAGATCGTTCTCGAAGCGCAGCACCGCCGAGAGCAGGTCCTCGTGGGCGGTGTGCAGCCGCCGCCCGATCTCGGCGTGCAGGCGCATCACATTGGAATCCGTGAGATAGTGCATAATGTCGAGGTCGTGGGTCGCAAGGTCGATCACCACGCCCACGTCCTTGATCCGAGTGGGGAACGGCCCGATCCGCCGGATATGAATTTGGTAGACCTTGCCGAGCGCGCCGTGCTCCAATTGATGCTTCAGCGTGATGATCGCCGGATTGAAGCGCTCGATATGCCCAACTGTCAGCAGAACGCCCCGCTGCTTGGAGAGCGCCACCAACTCGATGCCCTCCTCCACGGTGGCCGCGATCGGCTTCTCGATGAGCGTTGGGACATTCGCCAGTAGCGTATCGTGAGCCACGGCATAGTGGTGCTGTGTGGGCACCACCACCGAGACGAGATCGAGTTGTTCGCGCTCGAGCATCGTGTGGTAATCGGTATAGGTTCGCACGTGCAAGCGCTGCGCCAGTTTGTGGAGCGCCTCCTGATCCGGGTCTGCGATCGCCACCAGTTCCACATCATCCATATCGGTATAGACACGGGCGTGGTTGCGGCCCATGCTGCCTGCACCGATCACTGCTGCGCGTAGGATCTTCGTCATGATGAAACTCCTCGGATGGTCAGAGACAGCGCACTCTCCCTGAACAGCACAGTCCATGGTCAATGTACTGCCCTGATGTTATTTGGTTCTAGTAAGCACCTCGTCCCGTGATGAGCGCCGGAATCGTTTGGAAGAGAATCTGAAGATCAAGCCAGATCGAATGGTTGCGGATGTAGTGCATATCGAGCCGCACCCGCTCCTCATACGACAGATCGCTGCGCCCGCTGACCTGCCACAGCCCTGTCAGCCCGGGCTTCACCGTGGCGAGGTTGTGCTGCCACTTGCCGAACTTCTCCATCTCGGCCATCGTGATCATGCGCGGCCCGATCAGGCTCATCTCGCCACGCAGCACGTTGACCAACTGTGGCAGCTCATCGATCGAGTAGCGCCGCAGGAAGTTGCCGAGTTTCGTGACGCGCGGGTCGTCCTTCAATTTGCCGTGTGTTTCGAGCTCAATGCGTTGTTCTGGGGTGAGCAGCCGATTCCCTTCAATACGCATTGTGCGGAATTTGAATGCATCGAACTCTTTCTTGCCTTGGCCCACCACCCGTCGGCGGTAGAAAGCGGGGCCAGGCGAGTCGCGTTTGATGAGCACAATCAGTACAGCAAAGAGTGGAAGCAGCGCGATCAGGGCCACCGAGGCGATCGTGAAATCGAGCAGCGTCTTGCAGATCAGGTGAATGCCAGTGATGCGCGTTTTATTCAGCACCACCAACGGCACGTGACCTTCTTCGCGCACCCGCACGCCGCTGGTGAGCAGTTCGAACAGGCCGGATGCCAGCCGCACCTCGACGTGTTGCAGTTGGTCGAGCGCGCTGTAGATGCTCAGCAGGCGTTCGCGGGTGATCGACGTGTTCGCGATCACCACCGTCTCGATCGACTGCAGTTCGACAAGCCCGGCGAACGCCGACGAGTTGCCCAGCACGGGTACACCAGGAAGTGGCTCGAAGCCGAGTGGCAGATAATCATCAATGAAGCCCACCAGGTGCGCGCCGCTGTAACGCGATTGCTGCAGCTGCTCGGCGACGGCCATTCCTTCGGGATTCGCGCCCACCACGAGGGTGCGATCCATAAAACGGCCTTGTCGGCGCTGCCAGTAGATCAGCCGCCGCATCACAAAGCGGTTGCCGATGCACATCACGATCAGCAGCATCCAGGCTAACAGCAGCCAAGCGCGCGCTATCACGAAATCGGGCTGGAGAAAGTTGATGAAGATCGTCAGGGCGATGCCGGTGGTGACCGCGTTGAACACACGCGCATACTCGGTGGTGCCACCCAACAAGTTGTGTCGGTCGTACAAGCCGTAGACCATAAACAACAGGATATAGCAGGGCAGCATGATGCAGATCACCAGCATGTAGAAATCGGGCCGAATCGATCCATCATCAAAGAAGTGGATGCCCGCTTGAAAGCGGATCACATAAGCGAGCGCGAAACAGATGAGGATAGTGCAGATATCGGTTAGTAAGAGGCCGAGTATTAATTCACGCTGCTCATGGCGACGTACATCACGCCGCGATTGCAGCTTGAATAATGATCGTTCGAAGACGCTCATACCATTCCTCCCCACAAAGGCATGGTCAGCAAGGTGGTCTATTTACTTGGAGCATGTGTGCAGACGAGGTGCCCACTTCTGTCAGTAGGATCAGAACTGGCAGCATCTGATCCTACTGTCGGCTGCGTTGTTTACGCTTGGTTTGCTTCTTGATAGCGAACATCCGATGTTGCCGCGGGAATGCGCGACTGAGCGGCAACGATCGTCTCTGCAGCGCGACGCGCATACGTGACAGCCGCCTCGCCGTTGGTCAATTGCGGGTAGATCTGCGCGCTATTGACCAGATACAAACCATTGATATCAGCAACGATTGGCGGGATCGCATCGGTCTTTCCGATTGGGTGGAGCGGCTCGACGTAGCGCTCGCGACCGATCCGAATGGCTGCGATATCTTCCTCTTTGAGATCGGGGAACATGCGGTGTAGATGCCCCAAAAACACCTTCTGCAACGTCTCGTTGTCCATCCGAGCGTATTCGCTATCCGGCGCGACATATTTGGGCAGATACACCAAGTGGTAGCCACCGACGTGCTTCGGCGCGATCAGGTTAGTCGTTTCGATCACGCCGGTGAACGGGATTCGCTCATCGGTGATGTTTAGCGTGTAGTAGGGCACCAAGGGCCGTCGCAACACCAGCAGCATGCAGACGATGCCCAGGTATTCCTCAAGGCCGCTCCAGCGGGCTGCCACCTCGGTGGCCTCGGGCGGGAGCAGTCGGCGGGCGATCGGCGTCTGCAGCGTCAGCACCGCGCCGTCGCTTGCGATCTCGCCGCTCGCCAGGCGCAGCCCGCGCACTCGGCCATCGCTGATCTGGATCTGCTCGACCGTTGCGCCCGTGGTGATCGTGCCGCCGCGTTTGGTGATCTCCTGCGCCAGCGCCTGGATCAGCATGTTGTAGCCACCCGTGAGGTAGCACATCATCTCTTTGGCGTTGGTCTTATCGCGGGTATCGGTCATTCGCACGAGCCGCGACCAAATGTAGGTGGCGGGGACGTTATCGTACGAGCCATCGAACTTCGCCCGCAACAAGGGCTTCCAGATATGCTCGACCGTGCCGCGACCGCCGAGTCGCGTCAGCCAATCGACGACGGGCTGCGTTTCGAGCGAGCGCCAATCTTTCACGCGGCGAGCGGCCAGGATGGTGAACGCTAAGCGCGCCCGATCAAGCATAGAGAGCGGCGGAAAGCGGAGGAAGTCGATCGGCGTGGACATCGGGTAGATCGATGCGTTATGGTAGAAGCCCATCTTGGTGGCGACCATATGCAGCTCACCCATCAGATTGAGCTCTTCGAACAAGCTCATGAGTGTGCGGTCGCTGTTGAGAATCGCGTGGTAGTACCGATCCACCTCTACGTCGCCCAATTCGGGGAAGCGCGTGCGGCCCATCAGGCCGCCAAGCTCGTTGCTGCGCTCCCAAATGCGCACGCCTACGCCGCGTTTGAGGAGATCGTACCCAAGCGCTAAACCAAGAATGCCGGCTCCGACGATATCGATGGTTGGCATACTGTTCGAACTCCTTCTACAGTGGGAATACAACTGCGTAAAAACAGTTTGACCCACAAATGCAGTTTAGTAGAAAGGTTTGACAGTTGGATGACGAAGCGCCACACTCCGATGAGCTTTTCGTTATCCAAAGCTGCCTACGAGCGGCTAACTACGGGCCACCAACAGGACGCCGATGCAGATCACCATCATGCCGATCCAGCGAATCGTCGGAATGCTTTCGTGGAAGATCAGCCAGGCCGAGATCAAGCCCAACACAATGCCCAAGCTCACGAACGGGTACGAGTAGCTCAGCGGTACGCGGCTGATGAACACCAGCCAGAAGAAGGTACCTGTGCCGTAGATGAGCAGCCCGCCGATCACATAGGGCGAGGTGGCGATGCGCAAAATCAGCGCAGGCACACCGCTCGCGCTCAACTGCACCGCCCCGATATGAATCATGCCTTGTTTCAGCAGAAGTTGACCAATAACACCGAGAAGGGTCGAAAGCAGGAGTGGTAGAAAGGTTGCCATAATCCGAACTCCTTGTGTTTGCTCGATCTTGAGAGATTGATCATTGTTGGTACTGCGTGATTGCAGACGCATAACACTGCTCCTGAAGGTGTTAGTGACGGGCGCAATTGATTGTGCTGTCACGCAACTAGGCGAAATAGGCTTGGATGGCTGCCAAGGTGCGCTCGCTGGCGCCTGGCCAAGTCGGTGCGTCGATGGCCCGCAGCTTGGCGAGGCCGTCGGGTTGCAGCCACGTGGCCGCACCGGCGCACACCGATTCGTAGGTATTGCCGATCAGCACGTGGACGCCCGCATCGATCAAGTAGCTCCATTCTGTCGAGTTGCGCAGAATCAGCGCTGGAGTGCCGAGCGCGGCGGCTTCCTCTTGCAGGCCGCCCGAGTCGGTGAGCAGCGCGTTTGCGTTCTCGACCAGTTTCAGCGTGTCGAGGTAGCCCAGCGGCGCGCAGCAACGAATGTGTGCTGGCACTTCAAGCTCTTGCTGGCGCAGCGCTTGGGCGGTGCGCGGGTGGATCGGGAACACGATCTGGTGTTCGCGACCAATCGCATCGAGGGCGCGGATCAGCTCGGGCAGGTGCTCTGGCGCTGTGTTCTCGGCGCGGTGCATCGTCAGCACAATGTAGCTGCGAGGCTGCAACTCCAAGTGTTCGAGGATGTTCGATGCCTTGGCAAAGTGGCGGTTACGTTGCACGGCATCGATCGCGCTGGAACCGACCATCTTGATGATGTCGCTGGAGATGCCCTCCTCGCGCAGGTTGGTGAGCGCGACATGATCGGGCGCGAGCAGCAATGCCGACAGATGATCGACCACCACGCGGTTCAACTCCTCGGGCATGCGCCGATCGAACGAGCGGCATCCGGCCTCAAGATGCGCCACGGGGATGCCCAGCTTGGCCGCCGCCAGCCCGCCCGCCAACGTCGTGTTGGTATCGCCCTGCACCAGCACCATATCGGGCTGCTCGTCCAGTAAGATCGGCTCAAGGCGCATCAGCATACGCGCGGTCTGCTCGCCGTGCTGCGCTGATCCAACCGCCAAGCTGTAGTTGGGCCGTGGCAACTCAAGCTCGTTGAAGAACACCTCGTCCATGGCGTGGGAGTAGTGTTGCCCCGAATGCACCAGGACGTGTTCGAAGTGCTGGTTGAGCAGCGGCAACAGCGGCGAGAGCTTGATGATCTCCGGGCGCGTGCCGAGGAACGTGAGGATCTTCTTGCTCATACAGTGCCTCGCGTGTGATGGGTGGCGCGCCCGAGCGTGCTGATTCGCCGCCACAGCACTTGGGCCTGGAAGCGCAGGTGCGAGCGGGTGATCTGCCAGACGCGCGCCTTCGACTGACCGTAGCGGCGGACGCGCAACGTGGCGGGGAACTCCGCCACACGGTAACCGGCGAGCAGCGCGCCCACCAACAGCTCCGTGACCATCAGGAAGCCATCGGAAGTCGTTTTGATCTGTTCCACCACATCGCGGCGGTAGGCTCGGTACATCGCCGTGTAGGTGTGCAGGTGCCGATCGAGCAGGATGCGGTACATCAGCGACGCGCCCTTGCTGAACAGCAAGCGGTAGGCGGGCACGCCATCGACGCCACCCGCCGGGTGGTAGGGTGAGGCAGTCACAATATCGATGCCGGGCCGCAGCAGCGCCAGCATCTCGGGGATCGTGGTGAATGGGTAGGTGCCATCGCTATCGGTTGTGACGATGATGTCACCCCGCGCATGGGCGAACCCCGTTCGCAGCGCCGCGCCTAAGCCACGGTTCTGCGGATGCTGAATGATTTTGACCTGGGGCCAATCGGCGAACGTCTGCTGGAGACGGGTAAACGTATTATCGGAACTGCCGTCATCGACAAGGATCATCTCCCATTCGCCATATGTATCGAACACAGGGCGAATAGCTGAGATTTGCTCGTACATCTGAGCAATATTGTCGGACTCGTTAAAGCAGGGGATGACAAGCGAAAGGTTCATTTCCCTGTTCCTTTCAGCGCATCGGCGCTAAATAGAAAAAAGCAGTTAAGAAAGTGAGCTTCACGCAGCAAGTGCAATCAAAACAGGGTTCGCGATGGCGAAAAGAAAGCATCTCAACGGATCTAAGCATTGAGATGCTTTTTCGATACGTTAGTTGAGATAACGAAAAGTAAATGTACTACCGCCGATCATCGCCTCACAAACGGCAGATACACGGCATGTGTTGTATCTGACCCTTGCACAGGCGTAACTGTGTGCGTCGGCGTTGCCGTGCGCGTCGGTGTTGCCGTGCGCGTCGGTGTTGCCGTTTCGGTCGTCGGTGCAGTCGCAGTCGCAGTCGCCGTTTTGGTTGTGGTGGCCGTTGCGGTTGCAGTGGCAGTTGCCGTCGCTGTAGCGGTTGCAGTCGCCGTCGCTGTAGCGGTTGCCGTTTGCGTTGCGGTTGCAGTGGCAGTTGCCGTCGCTGTAGCGGTGGCAGTTGCCGTCGCTGTAGCGGTTGCAGTGGCCGTTTCCGTTAGAGTCGGCGTTATTGTGGGCAATGCCGCATACGAAGCTCTGATCTCCTCCAGGATCGGGCTGAGCTGTGGGTCACTGCTCGTCATCTCCAGGCGGTATTGGAGGTAACGCCCACTAGGCACACCTAGTGCATCCCCACTCTGCGCGACCGTAGCCCAGGCGCTCCACGTGCTGCCATCGTTCGAGCTGCGCACCTGTACGAGCAGCGATGTGCCACTGACAACACTCGCCTCCCAAGCTAATTGCTGCCAATCCACCTCTTCGCCAGCATCGAACGGGCAACTAATAAACGTGCCTTCCGATTGAAATGGCGGCAGTGCATACACCGAATCGGCCACCAGTTTTGGAGTGTTGGTGCTGTTTGAGAGATAGATGTGCATCGGAGGCAGCGGATTAATGGTCATCGTCGCTACCTCGGTCCCATCGATAACAAAGATCACTGTATCTTCAGTGCCGTTTGAGCTCCACTCGATACGATAGGTATGCGTGCCTGTCGGGAGTGGACCCAAATCCACCCGCTGCTCGCTGGCGCTGTTATTAAGGCGAGCGAATAAGGTGTTGTTGGTGTTGAAGGTGCTGAAGAGCGCGTATCGATCACCGCCAAAGCCGAGCGTGCCTAGGCCAAAGTGTTGGAACGACGCATTACCGAACGTCACTTCGCCCTCGAGCGTGATGTGCGAGAACGTATCAGCCGAACGAATATAGGCACCATCGTTCGCGCCGATCTCCACAGTACCGTTCAGCGTAGGAGAGAAAGGCCCATCCGACCATGTTCCCGCCACCCAAAGCGCATCATCGAGTGTTGGCCCATCGAAGGTATCGGCAAAGACAGGAGCGAGTTGGAGCGCTCCATCGCCGAATGAACTAATCATCATCTGATCCAGCGTACTACACCCATCAAAATCGGCACGGGTTGTGTGGATAAGCTCTGTCGCTTGAGCAACGGCTCGCATTGTTGTGAACGATGCAGGTGCAGTCAACTGCATCATTGTGCCGAGGCCGAATAGAAGGCCCATCAGAGCTAAGCAGGTGAGATGTAATCGTTGCATAGGCTACTTTCTATTCAACGACAAGCCAAGACATCAATGGTTTGTGCCTTTCACAAATAGCTGGCTAACGTCTCAACAAAGGCAAGAACGCATAGTAGATTTTTGATGATGGATTAGATGGCGTTGTGCTTGTCGTTGTCTGGGTTGGCGTAGCGGTACGCGTCGCTGTAGGTGTACGCGTCGCTGTAGGTGTACGTGTCGGCGTAGCGGTCTGGGTCGGCGTCTGAGTCGCTGTTGGCGTAGCGGTCTGGGTCGGCGTCTGAGTCGCTGTTGGCGTAGCGGTTTCGGTCGGCGTTTGAGTCGGCGTTGGTTGCGCACCGACATACTGGACAAGGACTTGGCGTGTGCCCGGTTCCACCAGGAACATCGCGTAATCGCGGCCTTTGATCGTCTCAAGCGAGAAAGGCACTGTTTGGTCGTCCACATACACATGGAGGAGTTCGCCAGCCGTCACTTCCGTAGGAACCATCATCGTGAGCGGCGCGCTCGATAGCGTTGGGCTATTGAGCGTGAACTGCAACTCGCCGCTAAGCACGTCCCACGTGATGTTGGACATCTCGGCATCGTGACGCGTCTCAGTGAAATCGATCCACTGGTCGGCGTTCCAGATCGGCACACCCTTGCTGTTCGCATAATCGAGCATGCCCTCCGCCCATTCTTGGCCGCCTTGGTGATAGTAGTCGGTGTGGAATTGCGTCATCAACACCGCGTAATCGCCAGCCAAACTCGCATCGAGCATGGCATTGCTGATCTCGATAGCCTCAGCCGGTGTCAGATTCTCGGAGTAGATACCCGACGGGATGCCAGCGATCAGCTGCTCATCGACCAGTTGCGTGAGCTGCTGGTAGATCGGGAGAATCGTACCATCGGCGCGCACGAAGCGCATCGATTGGCCGCTGCCGGTGAGATACCCGTGTGGCCAAGGGTCGCTCGGATTCTCGCGGAGCCACGCGCCCCAGTGATAAAAGTTCGTGTCGAGCGCAATGCCGTGCGCAGCCGCGATCTCAGCAGCCTCTGTCCAGCCCTTCCAGGCGACTTGATGGTTGCGAGTGGTGCGCGATTTCGGGACGCTGTGCTGCATCGCCCACCAGCCGCCATTACCATCGGTGCCGCTATACACATCGTAGCCCTGCGCCAAACTCGTAATGTTGTACGGTGGATAGCTGTCGGGCTTGTAGAAGGGCGTATGAATGCCGAACGTGTGCCCTTGGTTGGTCCACTGTTGCACCGAGCTACTGCTCGGGTCGCTGGCGATCGAGAGGTACAGCGTGATCTTGCCGCCGTGCTGCTCGATACTTGCGATTTGATCATTGAAGTAGCTCTGCGGGTTACCATGCGCGTCGCCCGTGAGCACCAGTATCGTCTTGGCGTGCTCGGGGAAGTACCACAAGCGCGGCATTGGCGAGGAGCTCATATCCTCAAGTAGATGCCCGAACAGCCGCATCAGTTCATCGGCCTGTGGAATGGCGATCCGGCTCAGATCGTTCCAGCGCGGGCCATTCCCCGGGCTTTGGAACAGTTCGACCGTGCGTAGGATGCCATCGCCGTCGATATCAACATCGGCGTTATTCGGGTTGCCTTGGCGCATCAGCACCACCGTGCGCGCCAAGTCGAAGGCGAACATCGCGGCTTTACCGCCACTCGTCTGTCGGAAGGTGACCGCTGGACGGTTGGTGTCGGTTGTACCGTTGTACAGCTTGGCGATCGTGATCGCCGAATCCTGATTGTATCGGTCTATCTTGCCGTGAATCTGAATACGCTCATCGTACAGACCGGCACCTGCGAGCGTGCCTGGTTGGATGCGAATATAACCGTTGTTCTGGCTGCTTCCCACGGCTGTGACGCCGAAGAGCGATTCCAGTTGGCTATCGGGACGCATCGCAATGAGATTCCCCCCATTCTCCACATACTGAGTCAGCATGTCGGCTTGCGAAGGGGTAAGGCTCATTTCTGTCAGCACAGCTATGGAATAGTTTTGTAGCTGCGAAGCATTTATTGAGGCGATATCGTGCTGCTCATAGGTGTTGAACCCTTCTGCACGCAATATTTCGCCGAGGTATAAACCAAATGGATTAGACGAAGTTGCACTAGTTAGGAGCACAATTGGAGCGGGAGTTGAAGCGATAACGTTATGCGGTCGATGGATGAATCCATCAACCAATGCGCCCAACATCAAGGAAACCAACAACCAGAGCTTGAGCCTATACGAGGAAGATTTGTGCTGCATCGTGATTGGCTCCATTGTAGCTATAACTGTTACGTAGTTTAGATTGTCCTGATGAAAGCGAGATGAATGGAACTTCTGGCGTAGGATGATAGAAAATTTATGATGTCCTTACATTGCTGTTGAAAACATCAAGTTCCCGAAGTTTGTTTGAAATAACACCTCACATTGAGCCGAGTGCATTATTTAATGCACTCGGCTCATAACGTTGCATCACAATTCGTGTGTGACCACGTGATGAAAGGATTATGGTGCTTGAACTTATCGCCTTGGTACACGCGTCGGTGTAGGCGTACGCGTTGGCGTTACAGTTCGCGTCGGTGTAGGCGTACGCGTTGGCTTTACGGTCCGCGTCGGTGTAGGCGTAC
>CALKHR010000173.1 GCA_937988885.1 uncultured Roseiflexaceae bacterium
GCAGGGGCAGTATGAGCGCGCCATGTCCCTCTTCCAGCAGTCCCTCGATATCCAACAACAACTCCAGGATCTGCAGGGCGTGGCCGCCTCCTTAAGTGCAATTGCAGATCTCCATATGGGTACACAGCATTGGATGGAGGCTAGGAAACTACTACAAGAGGCACTCGCGATCTGCCAACAACTTAGTGATCGTGCAGGTATCGCGTTTAACCAAGTGAAGCTTGGCCAAATCTGCCTAGCGCAGGCCGACTATCCAGCCGCTCAGGCTCACTTCCAAAATGGCTTAGCCATCTTTGAGGAGCTTGGTATGCCGCGCGAAATACGTCAAGTGCAACAACTGATTGAGCAGTTGACAACCATGCAAACGCAGCAGCAAACCATTGAGAGGTCCATCGACGCGTGGATCACAAGTGGCAGCGAACCACAGCAGCGCATTGAACAATTAATGGCATTGCTCGATAGCTGTGCCCAAATGGCAGTGCATGTAATACATAGCAAGGCACCAGGTGCGGCACAACATCTCGCCGATGCGATCATACCACTGCGTGTAGCTCTCAAAGGCTGGCCGCCTGCGGCGGAGTTGCCACCTTTTAACACATTCCTCGGCTGTCTACAGGCATTGTTACGTCAACAACCTGCACAACTTGAGCGCCTACGTGCCAAACTGGATGCTGGCCTAGCCCAGGCATTACAACGTATTGAACAAAATATCAGCAATACCACACCAGAATCTCAGATAGAGCAACTACGGGCATACTTAGCCCAGACTATGCCCCAAGCCTTACGCGATAGCGATCAAGAGCGTAAAGAGCAATATACACGGCAACTTGAACAACTCGCGGCACAGGCTATTGAAGGAGAAGCTTGGCAGCATCTAGTCGCCCTACTGCGGGCTTGTGTAGCGCTCTTGCGTGGCCAAGCCTATGATGAGCAGAGCCTACAAGCCGAAGACCTCGTCCTACTACAGCAGTGGCAGCAACTAGCTCATGCACAAGTACCCGCAACTGTCATTACAGCTTGGGAGGCGAAGGATCAAGCAGCGCTTCAGCAAGCCCTTGCTGAATTGCCTGAGATCGAGCAACAGGCCAGCCTTGTATGGCTCCAACAACAGCAACAGGCTGCGCTAGAAGCTATGGACCCAGCCGAGCGCGAGGAAGCAATCGCTCACATGCAGCGCCAGCAAATCGAACAGCAGGCCGATGCTGCAGAGCAGGCCACTCAAGCCGCGCTTCAAAGCAACGATGAAGCAGCAAAAGCCGAATTGGCTGGGCGCCTCGTTGAGGCCGCTGAATATTTCGCTGAGGGAGAGGAGGCAGGATCGCCTTATGCTGAGTTAGCGCTTTTTCTGCAAGCATTAGCAGCGCATTTGCGCAATGAGGCACTGCCCATTGTCCCACCTCCATATGCTGAGCGTATCACGCGGCTTGTTACCGCACCTACCTCCTTGGAATAAAGGAACTAAACCATGTCACAACCACAACTCAAACTTGTCACCTGCATCCGTTGCGGGCATCGTTGGCAGGTCGATCTGCGCGCACTCGAGAAAGCAGATTCGGTGCTCTACCGGGGCGAACGACCATTACGCATTGAGACATTCCGTTTAGTTTGCCCAAAATCCAACACCGTGAATATGCTTGAAGTCACCTTCGAGGAGAAGTGAGATGCCAGAGGAAGAGGTCCGCGCTACACGGGTGCGCGCGCCCACGCCCGAGGAGGCAGCATTACACGAGTGATTTGTGGAGCAAGAGAAAAACCCAACCACAGCGCTCGATGAAGCTGCCAAACTCATCATCCAGCTTGTGACGGCGCTGTACGCCGTGGTGTTTGGCATCCTCGCCGTGGCGGCGAACCCGCTACCATCCTACCTCACCAATGGTACCGTGCACCTGTTGGGGGCGCTAACCGTGTTGGCATACCTATTCGCGCTGTTGGCCGCTCTCATCGTGGTGGTGCCAAGCACGTATCGCTACGCACGGGCCAGCCAAACCCAACGCCAAGCGGTATTCAATAGCCTGATGGGCCGCAAGGTCTGGGCGTTGCGTATCGCACTGCTGAGCTTTGCGGTCGGCAGCGTGGCCTTCGCAGCGCTGTTTCTGAGGGTTCTGTTTATATCGTGAGCGGTGCCTCTGTCGCAATCTACCGAGAGCATTTCCCTGATCAGCTTGAGAAGAGCTATTCCAAGGCGAGCATTACATAGACGGTAAACGTTTACCTACAGAAAATTAAAGCCGTCATGGGAATATTTCCCACCAAACGTCCGTATTTGTGGACGCCTATCAACGGTACAATCAGAGTAATTACATGGGTTGGTCGAGAGCTCGTATCTTAGGAGATAACGGATCAAATCATGTCAAACAATCTCCCCATAAACCAGGCTACAGCGCTGAAGCCTGGCATGTTTGTCCGCTTCCCGCTGGATGTGGAAGAGTATGCCTCTGATTTCCGTGAGTTCCGCATCGGTAAAATAGAGCACATTGATACAGATGCCTCGATCGCTACGATTCATGCATTGGTTTATGATCTGGATGAACATAAGCGCGGCGAGGTAAGCATTAAGGCGAGCGAACAACGTTTTGAGCGCCAGATCGAACAGATCAGCCGTTGCCGCGTGCTACAAAATAGCCCATTCCAAAGCATTGAGGATAAAACGGTACGAGGGCAGGTGCTCATCGCCTGCCAAGATGAGTTTACACCAGGTGTTCACCTTGAATATTTTGTGCAGATTGGCGATACCATTCGAACACTGAGCGAAGCCGAGTTTTTAGTTGGCTCCACCCGACAAGATCCCGATCCTGTGGAGCAAGCGCTCACCTACGAGTTCCATAACCCATCGTGGCATCATCCACGGGATCATATGGTCACCGCTTACAACGAACTGCATAGTTCTACCTTCGGCATCGAAGACCTGGTCGGCTCGCGCGTCTTCCTGCTCGCACACCAAGCCGAGGTGATTGCGCGTGTGCTGAGCAGCCCTGATTGCCGCTTTATGCTGGCCGATGAGGTGGGGCTTGGCAAAACGATTGAGGCGAGTGTGATCCTCAAGGCGCTGCGCCGCCGCAACCCCAAACTCAAGGCGCTGATTATCGCGCCCGCCTCGCTCACCCATCAGTGGCGCAACGAGTTGAACCAAAAGTTTTGGCTCGACCTGCCGATTGTGCAACCCGGCGCGAAGAATCTTCAAAACCAGGCGGGAGTGATCATTAGCACCGAAGATCTGGCTGAATCCCAGGTCTACAGAACGGTGATGCTGCAGCATCATTGGGATCTGGTCATCATCGATGAAGCCCACCATCTACGCAAAAATCAATCGCTCTACGACTATATTTGTCAGTTGACGGCGACGGCTCCAGGTGTGCTGATCCTGACCGCTACGCCGATTCAGCGTCACGCAGAAGAGTACCTTGCCCTCCTTCGACTGCTTGACCCACAGCGCTACCGTACCGAGAGCGTCGAGTCGTTTCGACGGCTATTGGATGCACAGCAACCGATCCGAGCCGCTATTACGCTCACACAATCGCTGTTGAATACCGATGATGTTGATACCGAAGAGTTTGTTGAAGAACTAGAGCCACTGGGCGACGTTCTTGGCGACGACACAACCCTCGTTGAGATGCTGAATGAGTTGGCGACATTAGAAGATTCGCCTGAGGATGCGCGTGAACTCGCCCAACAGATCGTCGCGTATGTCAGCACCAACTATCGGATCGAGAGTCGGATAATCCGCAACCGACGGGCGAATCTACAACTCGATCTCCCACAACGTATACTCAACACACAGTTTAGTTATACCCCCACTGGCGAGGAGAGCCAATTGCTCGACGAGTTGTACGATTATGCGCAAAGCTACGTGAACGCCTGCAATGCGAGCCCAATCGCCATAGAGTATGTGCGGATCTTGCTGCATAGCGCTGCAAGCAGTCCACAGGTGCTCTGCGAGCTACTCAACTTGCGAGAAGAATCGTTGCGGCAACCATCGCGGCAAGCCTTCGAGGTAAAGACACTGCTTGGGCCTGCCGCTCCACGTCAGGAGGCGCAGCGCCAACGCTATGTGATTGCAGCCGCGCCCGCACCCGCGAACGAGCGCGACACGATCAGGCGCCTCGCACGCCAAGCCGAACTGTGGCGCGAAGAAACCGACCAACTTATCGCATCGGTGCGTTTGTCCACCATCAACACACCAAAGCCCAACCGCATCACGCAATGTCTGCGCGCTGCTTACCTTGAGGTGAACGATAAGAAAAACGCCAAGGTGCTGATCTTCACCAATTGGGTGCAGACAGCCACTCTCATCGTCAAAAAGCTTCGTTCGCTACTTGGTCATGCTGCTGTGGTGCAGTTCACTGCCGATATGTCGGAAGCCGATCTGCAGGATGCAGTCACCCGTTTTCAATCCGAGGATGATTGTTCCATTTTGGTGTGCGACGAACTCGGCGGCGAGGGGCGCAACTTCCAGATGGCCAACTGCATTATTCACACGGATATCCCGTGGACGCCTGCCCAGGTGGAACAACGTATCGGGCGTGTTGATCGCCTTGGGCGCACGGATGATGTTCGTTCAATTGTAGTGTTCGCGCACGACACGCTAGAACACGATCTCTTCCGGCTGTGGGACGAGGCGCTTGAGTTGTTCACCCGCTCGATGAGTGGTATGGAGATCGCTCTGGAGGAGACGCAGGACCAGATCACAAAAGCGCTCGCCCGCAGTGTGCGCCAAGGCCTCGCAGATCTGCTCGATACCGTACGCGAGCAGTCCGCTGCACTACGCGAGGAAGTCGAAAAAGAGCGCCTCTATGAGAAAGAGACCGACAATAAAGAGCTACGCCAACAGTTCAAATCGATTAGTGATCGTTATCGCGATGGCAAACTCATCCGCGATGCAGTGCGCAGTTGGACGTCGATAGCAGGCCTCTCCAACTTCCAAACGCAGGGCGATATCACGATCTACAATACGCGCAACTTTAAGATCAATTCGATGACTAGAGCGCGTTTTCTGCCGCCAAACATGACGGAAGCCGCGCGACGGATTGGCAATACCCGCACCACACAGATCATAGGAACGTTCAACCGCGACCTTGCTGTACGGCGCGAAGATTTGGTCTTTTTTGCGCCAGGAGATGATCCTTGGACCGATGCCGTGATCACCAATGCGTTGGAGAGCGACCGTGGGCGTTGCTGTGCCGTTGGGTTTAAGCGAAATCTTGCGAAGGGCGGGGCATTCTTTCAGTTGCTCTACTCGTTCCAAATCAACCCTCACTATCTCTACCAAGCGCGCCTTGATCCGATCTATCTGCTGCATGCGCAGAGCTATTTGCCCCGGCCCTATCTCGAATTACTTGTTGATATCGATGGGGAGATCATGAAGCGCAACGATCCGCGCAGACAACTACTTGAACTACCATTCAAGGATTCGTCGCTCAGGCATCTTGGAATGCGTAAGACAAACGAACATGGTATCTCTGCCATCAATAGTTTCCGCGAACGCTATCCCGCAGATGTTTGGTCGGATATGGTGCGCACGTCTACAGAAGCCGCGATGCAGTTTATTCTCGAAGATGTGGTCGAGTACGCGGCGGAGCGCGCCGATGATGCCGCCCGGGAATTTGCACGGCGTGTTGCGGGTTGGGAGGCGGGGTTACGGTGGCAAGCACAGCATGGCAGCGGCTCTGAAATCGAGCGACCCGCGCTTGAGAAATACCGACGCGCCACTCAGGCATTGGTTCAGGGCATTCGCCACCACCTGATTCGGCTCGAATCGATCTGTTTTTGGGAACCGTTTGAGGAGGAATGATGGGGATCGATTCAATCTTCGCAATGACGCGCGAACTCCTTCTCGATCCACAGCCCAATTATCTTGCGTTCGAGCGACGTGTCGAAAGCATCCGTGCTCAACTCGATCAACTCGATCAAGCGCGCACCATACCGATACCACGACTCGCCCAAGCGCTCGCGGGTCTCGCCACTGACCAAGCAGGCTACGCCGATATTGCAGTGCTGCTCCGACAGATCTGTCGGTACAGTGGCAGCGGACTAGAGATTCCGGCATCGCTCTGGCAGGCGATCGAGCGCGCGTGCCCAGAATCTGGCCTGATAGCGATTGGTGGCACACAGGACCAAACTATCCATATCGATGCCGCAACCTGGCAAACATCCTGGCTCGATCATCCCGAAAGCATCGATCGGCTGGAACTACGGCGCTTCGATACACCAACAGTCGCTGATGGCGCGCTCTACGCGATGAGCAAAGGAAAATGGACGAGTTACCAATCGGAAGCACAGAAAGCCGCAGTCCAACATTTTCTCTTTGCTGCCCCTGGCACCACCACGATCGTGACATTGCCCACAGGAGCGGGGAAGAGCCTCTGCGCGCTGCTACCAGCTTGGTCGGAGTCGCGTGGGGGCACCATCAAAGGTGGCACGACTCTCGTGATTGTGCCAACGGTGGCTTTGGCGCTTGACCATTATCGCCGTGTCAAAGAGTTCTTCCCGCACCCAAAGAGCGAGGAGTTTGCGCCGCACTGCTGGACAAGTGGCACCGATCAGGGCACACGCGAGATCATACGTCGTGGTCTGAAGGCAGGTACGATCCCAATCCTGTTCCTCTCGCCCGAAGCGTTGATCAACTCTGAATTGCACGATATTTGTCTGGATAGCGCATCCCGTGGCTCCCTTCGACGGTTGGTGATCGACGAAGCGCACCTGATCGAGACGTGGGGCGCTGGATTCCGTACCGAATTTCAATTCCTTTCAACCTACCGTCGCCAACTGCTCAAACAATCGAACAACCAACTTCGCACACTGCTGCTCTCGGCTACTCTCTCCATCAGAGCCATGGTGCTGCTTGAAGATCTCTTTGTCGATGATGAACGACTGACGACGATTCACTCTAGTCGCCTGCGGCCCGAGATCGGCTATTGGCTGAACATGAGTGATACGAGATGGGAACGGAGAAAGCGATTGCTCGAAGCATTGCGTTATCTCCCTCGTCCGCTGATTCTGTATGTCACACGGCCCGATCAAGCGGAATACTGGCTGAAAACACTGCGGCAAAGTGGATATCAACGAGTCGCCGCCTTCACTGGTGAAACCTCCACAAAAGATCGCGAAACATTGATCTCACGTTGGAACGATGGACACATCGATGTGATGTGCGCCACTTCTGCGTTTGGCTTAGGCGTGGATAAGCGCGATGTGCGTGCGGTTGTGCATGCCTGTATTCCCGAGAATATCGATCGCTTCTACCAAGAGGTCGGGCGCGCAGGTCGCGATGGCTGCAGTGCGATTAGCTTGGTCTGCGCAGAACCGGGCGATTTCGACGTAGCCGAGAGTATGCTCTACAAATCGCGCATCACAACCGAGCGTGCGTTAGCCCGCTGGCGGGGCTTGATCAACTCCGGACACATACTCGATAGTTCCTCCAACAGCATGGATATCGATATGGATGCAGTGCCTCCGGAGGAGCCTGACATGCGCCGCAGCCAAATGAACCGCGAGTGGAACGAACATACCTTATTACTGACTCAACGGGCAGGGGTATTGCAGATACAGGAGGCGCGGGTCGATACTCGCCCTGACGCACCTCGTCGAAGCGATGGGCAGCCGCCGCTCCGAATGATTGTGACGTTCAGAAAGCCGGATGCCGCCAATGATCCGGAGGTTTTTCAGCAAGCGGTCGGTGCAGCGCGAGAACAGGAGCTCAATGATTTAATCGAAGCAACCAAGCAGATGAGCAGTTTCGTCAACGATACTATCGCCGCGCCAAAGACGTGCCTCGCTTCTACGCTAGCCAGGATCTACCCCAATACGGCCCGTGCGTGCGGCAGTTGCCCGAGTTGTCGGCGCAACAATCATCCGCCGTATGCCGAACCTTTGCCGCTACATGTGGAATGCTTCCACGATCAGCCGATTAGTGAATATCTGAACAACGACCTTAGAGTGCTGCTTGGTTCATCGCAGATGCTCAACCTGCTGTACGATCCACAGATCGAGCAGGCAAGCTTGATCCAAAGTTTAGTGGGCTTGGTTGGCTTGGGAATCCAACAACTCATCCTGCCAGACAGCATGCTAACAGCAACGTTTGCCACAAAACTCACTCAGGCGCTTGCTGAGCATGCGCGCACCCCACACCATATCGTATCACTCAATATCCTTACGAAACTCGAGAAACATGCTATTGCAGCTGTACCAACCGCTGCGCTCTACCCGAACGATGAATCGGAGGCGGACCGCCTTCATAAGATACTACGCCGCGCCTTGCAGCCAGGCGTTGTTCGTCTTAATATCGCCCCACGTTCGCTGTATCTCCCTAGTGAGCATGGCCGCCTCATTGAAAGGGTCGGGGGTCTCTCACGAGATCTGATAGAAATAGCTAACACCGCCGATATATCACAGATGGATCTATTGTGAGGAGAAGGTATGGCCTTCGAAATTCTGAATAATAGCCAGGTCACGCCAGCACGCCTCCATGCCATGGTACGGCTGACCTCACGCATTACAGCGCCTAATCGCGAGAAACTCTACGATCTGCTCCAACCTGAAGATGCCCTTGGGCTTAACAATCAAGAAGCGGCCAGGGGCGTCTTTACCGCCGCTCGTAACTGCGGCCTACTGGAAGAGGATGAGCAGAAAATAGTGAAGTTGCAAGTGGACCCAGGCCGCATCGAAACGCTTGAAGATTTTCGACGGCACATGCAGCGGATACTGCTCGGCATCACCGATGATAACGCCGACAACTACTTGCTTAATATCTATAGCGCTTGGTACGCAGTGCAAGATGAGCGTATCTTCCAATATGATAATAAAGCCCTAGAAACACACTTTAATGAGCAGATCTTCCCTCATGCCGAAGAACGCGCATTCAATACTACCAAATTAAATGGCTGGCGCGACTGGGCGGTCTTTTTGGGGTTAGGCTGGAACTTACGCTTAGGTTCGCGGACCATCGTTGTTCCCGACGCCTACGATCGGCTCAAACCGCTCCTCGATCAACTACTGCCCGAGCCGAATCAGCCTGTCCTGTTTGGGATGTTTATGGATCAGCTTGCTGAGCTTTGCCCCGAACTCGATGGGGGATTGCTTTTTAACCGTTGTTGGCAAGCGAGCAGAGGTTCGGAAGTACGGGGCAATCAACTCAGTCTCATGCTCTCCAGTGCGCTACGAGGACTGCATGAACATGGAGAGATCGAACTTAGCCTCGTCGCTGACGCCGCCTCTAAATGGCAACTCTATCCGGCCCTTGGTCATCAGTTCGCCCAGGTATCGCATATCCAACGCAGGAGGGCTGCATGAGCACTTTTAAGCGCTATCAATGCTGGCATCACGAGCGTATTGGCGAGGTTATCAATAAAGAGGCTATCGCCGTCGATATTGCTGATTTTATGGCAACCCACACACCGCTCGGCCAGATTCGCAGAGTGCAGGCGGGCGACGGCCAAGAACTCAGCGAAACAACGTTGTTAGAAGATCTCATTCGCGGTGCTCAGAATGATCGTCATATTTTTACGGTGATTCAAGGCATCCCAGGTACGGGCAAATCGCACCTGATCCGTTGGTTGTACGAGCGTTACCAACGCGAACGGGGCGAACTGGAGACCGTTCTGCTCATCGAGCGCGCTCAGAATAGCCTACTGGGTACGCTACGCCAAATTATTGCCAAGCTCGATATTGTAAGCGATTCCTTGCAACAGCAGATCGACAAATTACGAGGCGCCGCCGATAGCCTCTCAGCTCGTGCGCTGAAGGATAATCTGCTCGATCAGTTGCGTATTGCCACTTATGAATATGAGGAATCATCAAAAGGCCAAATTAGGCGGAATATCGAACATTTTCTGCTTGACCCCAATATACGCACCTTCCTGAAGCGCGATGGAGGACCGCTTGACCGGATCGCATCGTTCCTGACGAAAGGACGGCAAAGGGAAGAGAGTAGCGATCGCCCCGAATTTCAAGCCGATGATTTTCAGATTGAATCTGCCTTACTACGCTCTCTACAGACCCATGGTTATGCTGAAGCCCGTACCCTGGCAGAAGCGCTTGACCTCAGGCCAAATCTACGCGATGATCTCGCCGCTTACCTGAACCGTCTGCTCGATTATGCGATCGGCCATACTGTGGCGCTCTCGGCGGATGATCTGCGCCAAACGTTCAACGAACTGCGACGCGAGCTACGACGTCAGGGCAAAGGCCTCGCGCTGTTCATTGAGGATATTACCGCCTTTACAGGGATCGACCAAGGCCTGATCGATGTGCTAGCTACACAACACACCGGTGAGGCCAACCGCGAGTTCTGCCGAATGACATCGGTGATCGGCATCACCGATGACTATTATCAGAGCCGCTTCCCCGATAATCTTCGTCAGCGCATCACCGACCTGCTGACGCTCGATTACAGTGTTGGAGATAAAAAAGCGGCGGGTCTGCTGCACTCACCAACGGCAGCCGCACATCTATCAGCACGCTACCTCAATGCGATGCGCTCTACTCAAGCCGAGATCAAACTGTGGTTTGAAGATGGTGCGCAGGAGGAGCGCATCCCCAATCATTGTACCGACTGTCCTCACCGCGAAACGTGCCATGCGGCCTTTGGAGCAGTCAATATCGCGCCACCCGATAGTCCACCAGTCGAGGTAGGCCTCTACCCATTCAACCAACAGGCGCTGTGGAACATGTATCAAAGGTTGGACGAAACGCTCTTTGCCCGCACTCCGCGCTCGTTGTTATACCAAGTGTTGTACGATGTGCTCCAAGCCCATGGGCCGAAGGTGCTTGCAGGAAGTTTCCCACCTGCACCCAAAGAGCTTGCACCTGGCATTCCCGAGCGTAATCTGCCAGCCCTCGCCGAACCAGTACAACAACGCTCACTGCGTAGCCAAGCTGGCTCCGACGAGTCACGAGTCCAATCGCTTATCCTCTTCTGGGGAGATCGCACCATCACTATTCGGCGCGAAGGTGGAGTACAAACGGTGGGCAATCTTACGCCCCAAGTGTTTCAAGCCTTTGACATCAAACCTATTGAGGGCTTAGAGAGCGGTTCCTCATCTATTCCAGAGCCGACAAGGACTTCTGTTGAAGTCCCTGAAACAAAGAATGATCGTACTGAACTTCCTCCAAACCCCAGACCAGAGCCAGAACCAGTAACTGGTACAAAATACGATGCCGATATCGAACGTTGGCGCACTGGCGGCAAACTAGAACAATATGAGGATCTGCGTCGATTCCTCATTACATTTATTGAACATGCTATCGATTGGGGGCTGCATGGCGTCCCTGCAGGTATGGTCGATGAACGTATCAAGCCAGGACGCTTCGAGATCGAAGGGCAATCGGGACGAGCCTCAGGGGATCGCCTGGTCTTTCAGCGTAGCAACGAACTAGCATATGTGCTCCAAGCCCTCGCAGATCTTCAGACCTATGGAACAAATATTCGTCCCGATATACTTGGCGCGCATATGGTGACGCTCAACAGTTGGCTGCGGGCAAACGAACAGCGAATCATCAACTTTGTGCTTCAGCCAAGCGCCGATCAACCGAGCCCGATGAAACTCGTAGAGTTGCTCCTCCTCGACTGCCTGTTGATCGATATGCTCAGCGGCAACCTGCGCAGCACATCCACCACGCCAGTGGATCTACTGAAGACGATTATCAAACACGCAGCGGTGGAAATATCCAATCGACCATCGACCGAACAGGATTGGAGCTTGCTTATCCAACGGGCTGGGGAAACTCACAGTCGCGAATGGGTCAATCTGCTACGCAACATTAGGAGTTCGCGTGCCCGTTCCTGTCGTTCTCAATTGCTCAAACAACTGAATCAACCACAGGGAACGAGTTCAAGTATCCACTTTTTAGATGCAGCAACGGCCCTGGATATCCTGTCTCGGCTGAATAAACGCGATTGGATCTTGCGGGAAATTCCCTCTATCGATGAACGAGCAACTGCGATCTGGAAGGATGCGAGCACTGTATACACGCAGATCGCCGAGCGCCTTGACGATGTGCTTAGTGCTGAGATAAGCTATCAGGCTGCCAAGCTTCAGGAACTCAAAGAGAAACTCGGAGAGGACACAGCAGACACAGTGATGAAGGAAGTTGACGCATTCCTCAACACACTGAAGGACAATAACATTCCGTATACGCTGAAAGAAGCACCCGGCAAAGGCAAGTTGTTACATGAGACAATACAATTTATCAACACAACGTGTGAGGAAAAAGGGCGGAAAGAACGAGCGGTTCGCATCTCGGCGAGCGAGCGCTATATGCAACTGTTGCATGGCTTTGTCACTTATCTCAACGAAGTAAACGAGTTAGCAGGCAAGATCAACACTCAGCAGAAGCAGACGATCTCTCAACTCCAAGCCAACAACAGCGCAATGCAGTTGGAAAAGAATACACTCGCAAAATACGATGAGATTCTGACGCTTCTCAATAGCCTCACGGCAAGCGCTCAACCTCAGGAGGTGCATCAATGATCACAGCTCTGCTCAAGGAAACGTGCAACAACATCGAACAGGCAAAGCATCTCAAGAAGGCACAGAGCGAGATTAAAGACATCGAAGCCACTTCTAATGAGCTTGAGAAGTTACTGACATCCACACGTCAACTTGCTTTAACAACTACGACTTGTGGCGAACGATTGGGCACGGCGATCATTGCCTCGGTGCTCGCTCAACTTCCACCTATCACACAAGAAGTCCAAAACTCAAAACAGCGATTTAACTCCTCTAATCGCCGTGAAACGCTTGCGCTCTATAACGTAGGACGTAAAGTGCAAGCTACGTACACTGATCTGAGCGAGCGTTGGAAACTCTACGCTCAAGATCAGTTAGCGCCGTACCTGGAATTGCTGCGCTTAGTAATGTACCTACCGGAGGTGGCAGCCAACCAAACAAAGATTCAAGAGCTTACTGCCTCCATCAAGCAGCACGCCGAGAAGCCCCCACAAAATAAGGCGCAACTCGCGCAGTTCGATGAACGGCTGCGTCAACTTGGCGAATACCTCGATAGCATCGCTCATTTGCCCAAAGAGGTGCAATCATTCCTCGGCAAAGTGGTTGAGGGCACTGCCACTCTTGCGGATCTGAACTCAACTATCCTGCAATGGATTCAGGATAGCAATCGATCGAGCTCCTTCTCGATCAGTTTTATCACCCGAAGGAGCTAAACTATGCCTGCGGTCGCATTTAGCCAATCAGATCTCGATAAATTAGCCAACGAGATTCTCACCATTGTAGAGATGGAGGAAGTTCGCTTGCTCAGCTGGGGCTTCATGCGTGTGCAAAGCGATCTTAAAGCGGAACTCCCGCCATTACTCCATCGCCTCTCACCGATCGGCAGCGAACTTTGGAATAGAGCGAGCGCCAACGGGATCACACTTGAAGAAGTAATTGATAATTTGGTCGAGCGACGGCTCGTGTTCGAGAGCCAAGGCCAATACCGCAGCCGCTTTGCCGAGGCGGTGCGTTTGCTCTTCTTGCTCCGACAGGTGATGCCTTGGTTACCCTGGCAAGATGCCCCTAGACTTGTGAGCGATCTCCGACTGCACCTTCAGCGCAGGCGTTATCCGCGTCGCGATATACCAAGTTCGGCGCTTCTGCAGGTGCTCGAGACATACAACGCTCACGAGATCGCCCTGCTCGCTGCCGATGCACTGCTACGCTCCCACGATAATGAACCGTTGGCACTGGCTCGCTTCCAACTCGATGCAGCCGCCCGACTATTTGAGGCGTTACGAGATCGTGGCGATAAGGGTATTGTGATTGGTGCGGGCACTGGCGCAGGTAAAACGAAAGCCTTCTATGTACCAGCACTCGCACATATCGCCGCCGATGATAGCGAGACACATGCCCCAAAGGCGATTGCGATCTACCCTCGCATTGAGTTGCTGAAGGATCAATTCGCTGAGGCATTCAGCGAAGCCCGCAAACTCGACAGGGTGCTGCAACAACACAACAAGCCACCCATTGTCGTTGGCGCGTACTACGGCGATACCCCAACCGATGCCAAGCAGTTGCTCGAATCCGATCCTAAACGAAACCAAGGTTGGTCGCCCAACAGCGCAAGAGACGGCTGGATCTTCCCCATGATGCCTTGCCCAACTTGCAATGGCGATCTAGTTTGGTACAAAGAGGATGTGGAGGCTGAGGTCAAGGCAAATAAGAAAGGCAAGTATGGCAATTTTGCACGCCTGCAGTGCGCTTCATGCCGCTTGACCATTACTGCCGATACAATCGCGCTCACCCGTAGGCAGATGATTGAACGCCCACCGGATATCTTATTCACCACCACTGAAATGCTGAATCGACGGTTGAGCCGAACTGATGAGCATGCATTGTTTGGTATAGGCGTGAAGTATCCGCCCCGTCTCCTGCTCCTCGACGAAATTCACACATACGAGGGTATGAGTGGCGCGCAGATCGCGTATCTCCTGCGGCGTTGGCGACACGCGCGAGGTCACCGCCCGGGGCAGGGCTTGGTCATCGTTGGATTATCCGCCACGCTGACCCAAGCCGAGCCGTTCTTCGCCCGACTCACGGGTCTCCCGATCGAGCATGTGAGCTACGTAACTCCTGCCGAGGACGACATGCTTGAAGAGGGAGTGGAATACAATCTTGTGCTTAAAGGCGACCCTGTATCAGGGACAAGTCTGCTCTCAACATCGGTCCAAACGGCGATGCTGCTTGGGCGCATCCTTGATCTACCAGCAGATCACCCAAAGGGTGCGGTTTCACGAGGGGCATATGGTCAGCGAATCTTCGCCTTCACCGACACGCTCGATGTGATCAATCGCTGGTTCCACATCGAACAAGATGCTGAAACAAACCTTACGCTCAGCAAATATCGTAATAAGCGGTCAACCGAGGGCAAGGATGAGGCACGCCGCCGTAACGAGGCAGGACAGTGGTGGTGGGCTAGTGAGCGGATCGGACATGATCTCGACACGCCACTCAGCCTCGATATCACCTCCTCGCAGTATCGCGGCGTCCGCGCCAATGCGGATCTTGTGGTGGCCACCAGTACCTTGGAGGTTGGTTTCAACGATCCGACAGTTGGAGCGGTTATCCAACACAAAGCACCACGCAGCCTCGCATCCTTCCTCCAGCGCAAAGGCCGCGCCGGTCGTAGCCGCCTGATGCGCCCTTGGATGGTCGTGGTCTCCTCGGCATATGGCCGAGATCGCTGGGTGTTCCAGCATGCTGAACGGTTGTTTAGTCCTAGCCTGCCGCCCCTTGAACTCCCACTCGAGAATCCATATATTCGCAAAATGCAGGCTGCCTTCGCATTGATGGATTGGTTAGCCACTTCACTTGCAACTCAAGGCTCAAAGGCGGATATTTGGTCAGCCCTCAGCAGCGCTCCTAACCATCGGACAGCTTGGCTTAACTCTCAGCGCCTCAAGATCAAGCGTATCCTCGAAAAGGTTTTGCGCAATGAGCCAGAGTTTGAGCAACTCTGCGAATACCTCGATGCGGCGCTTGGCCTCGAAGGCAACACCCGTGAGCGTGATATGCTGCTCTGGAGCGAGCCACGCCCATTACTACTCCAGGTGATTCCAGCCCTGCTTCGACAACTGGAAACCAACTGGCAACGAGTAGAACAGGGAGTCGTTACGCCTTGGTCCGATGCGATCTCCCCAAACCCATTACCGGATATCGTCACCCCAAACCTCTTCTCGCTGCTTAGCCTACCCGAACTCACCTTGCATCTCCCCGAACATCCAGGGGACTACTCGGACATGCGTGAGGATGAGCAGATGAGCCTTGAGCACGGCATGACAGAATTTGCGCCAGGCCATGTCTCCAAGCGGTATGCCCGTAGCAATCGGCTGAAGGAGGCTCACTGGCTCGCGCTCCCAGACATTTCCGACGATGCCGACAAACATATTCAACTCACAAGCCTCGCAATAGAGCGAGATTCAACACCGCAGCGCATCGAGATCGATGACACTGAGTATTTGGTGTATCGCCCGCGCGCCTATACGTTGGCGATCATTCCCAGCACTGTGTTACCGACTAGTAGCGCACGCCTGCTTTGGCGCTCGCGTTTTGTGCCACAGAGTCGCGTCGGATCAGGGAGCAATGTACCTTCTATTGTGCTCAACTTACTTCCAAATTCGCCTTGGAACGCTATTTTTAGTAGTCTTGAAGCCGACACGCAAGGCGTCAATAGTTGGGTGGAAGTGACGCGAGCAGCAGTTGGCGTGCGGGCCGAGACACGCTTTTTGAACGGCGAGTCTCGCCGACGGCGTCTGTTCTTCCAGGAGGGCGATAAAGCAGCGGGATTAGGGTTCAGTATTTACGTAGATGCCTTGCGTGCAACGTTCATCCCACTCGATCCCGCTCAAGTACTGAATAGCCCCGATTGGGCACGCTTACGCCAGCACCTTATGCCTTCCTACTTTCTGTATTGTCTTGAGCAGGATGAGCGTCTGCAAGCGCTAAAGTTAACCGATTTTGAGTTGAACTGGCTGTGGCAGATTGAGCTATCAATGATCATAGCAACAGCGGTCGCTCGTCAGGTTGATCTTTCCACAGCGGCTGATGAAGTGGCAAAAACTCGCGGGACCCTGGCAGAGCGCACAATGGATGTGATATTCCAAAGCCAACATGCCACCGACGGCGAGGAGAACGAACAGAACGGTCGCTTACGCGAACGATTACAATCGCTGCTTGCGAATCCCGATGTTGTCGCAGCACTTACGGCATGTAGCGCGGCGCTTTGGAGTGCGCCCGATGCAGCATTAGAGGCATGGCTTCAGAAGTGCTACGCTGCATCATTAGGCGCTGTGCTCTTCGATGCTGTTACCAAAGTGGCCGCCGACATCGACCCCGACGATCTCACAATGGATGTGGAAGGCAATACCATTTGGATCGCAGAGCGAACACCCGGAGGCGTCGGCCTTATTCAGCGTATCGCCGAAGCGATCACACAACGCCCTGGCGATCTGAATCTGCAACTTCTCGATAGCCTGCGGCATTGCGATCGTGAAGCGCTAGCCTCCCAACTCTTTAGCGTAGCAAAATTAGTTGAGACTGGTGATGTTGCACTCGCAGATGCATTCGATCAGGCACGGAAGGCATCCAGCCTTCATGGGCATACCCAAGCCCTGCGTGCGATCAGTTCAGCGCTAGAGCCACACAGCCTCCTAGCCACACGCGATCTCATCGTAGCGCTCAATAGCAAATTCTTACGTCCAAGTTCCGATACCGACAGCGATGAACTCGTTGCTATGCTCGCAGCATATTGGACGCAGGAACAGGATCGTCTTGGCTGTGCTATCGATCTGCGCGTGATGGCCGTAGCCGCCTGGCAGTTGGCACCCATCCGAACACAAGTTACCAATGTGCTTGGACGTGTGGGCGGAGCAGGGGACACACTCAATGAAAGCCAAGTCTTCAATCTCCTTCAATCGCTGCTGTGGCTTGACTGCCGCGATAGTTGCCCAGACTGCATTGAACGCAACCAACCATATCAACAGTTAGTCAAACCCTCGCGCGCGCTGCTTCGTACGTTGATCGACCCAAGCGCCCACGCTATTGTGTATAGAACGTTACACTGGGCTGAGCGCCTTAACGAGGAACTCGCCCGAAACTATACTGCTCAGCTTGTCTGCGAACAAGCAGAGATCGATATGCTGCGCGAAGATGCTGTAAAACTGCTCACAACACCGATCGATGTGGGCTTCCAATGGCATTATCCGACAATCGAGCGGATTGAACGGTGGGGTACTGGCTGGTTGGTGGGTTTCATCATTCGCGATATGACTCAGCGCTGAGGAGTAATCCATGCCAAATCGAGTGATTAAATCGCGCGTTCCTGGCGGCGCGACCCAATTAGCCGATATGTTGACCTCGCTGCTGAGCTTAGAGCTCGCTAAACCAAGTGGCAGACTGTATCTCATATCTCCACGCTTAGGAAATATGCTGGTGATTGCGAGTCCGTTCGGTCAATTCCGCTCCCTGATGCCCGAACTCAGCCAAACCGAACTACGTTTAAGCGATGTGTTAGTTTCATTAGCGATGCGTGGCACATCGGTACGGGTGCTGTATCGTCCAGGTGATGTTCATACCGAGGCGTTCATCGCTCGGCTCGATCCCGCCGTGGAGCGCCGCCAACTGCCTCGGCTCGAAGAGCGAGGCTTGATCACTGAGCGTTTTTATCTGCGCGGATCACTGGAGTTCGATCTGGGAGGTGTGAGTGCTGGCGATGAAAGTATCGAAATCAGCACCAACTCCAGTGATATCGGGCAAGCGCTGTTGGATGCGCAACAATTGTGGGAGCGTGCGCAATGAGAACTGTCACATTTCCTGAACGAACTCCTTTTGAGATGGCCGCTGCGCTCGCAGGTCCGCTTGGTGCACATATCGATACAACATCTTTGACGATCAAAGCGAACAATAGCCTCGCAGCACTACTTGAACGTCTCGCACTCAAAAAGCCAACAGTCCTGCCTATCCGCGAGGCTGATAGCGATACGTGGCTCATCATGGGGGAAGTCCGACCTGATCTTGAGGCAACGCTCACGACCATCGGCCATTTTGTTATTCCAACCTATGCGGAGTATGCCACTGGAGTTCCAGAGCATCAAACCTTTGATCCTTTAGCAAACGAGGTCAATCGGCTTGGTGCGCAAGTCTATCCTGCTGGATATTATCGGCTACGTTCTCCAGTTGACCATTTCGATAGGATGCTGGAGCGGCTCGGGCAGTGGGCGATCCTTGAGCAACGCCGTCCTCCCATTGAGATAGAGCAACATCCCACCTATCGTGAGTTGTACGATGCGTTTAATGCAGTTCTCTCTGCGGGAACCTGGGATCGTGCAACAGAAATACTCAACGAAATACGACAACGCGGCTTATCCACGGCAGATAACTTAGCTTTTTTGAGCGTCCAACTGCTTGCTCAGCAACGCCGTTGGGGCGAACTCTGGCGACGCGAAGATTTTCAAGACATCGCTCGGCTGCGTATGCCACGGACTGTACAGGCCGCACTCCTTGCAGCTTTTCACCAAAGTGAGTTATTGCCCCTTGAACAGCAGAATCTGTGGGTTGATGCACTTGAAACATTTCGCAAGCTACGGGGAAGGCTTGGAGGATTATTGGAAGGCACCGCCGATACATCCTACGGCCCTGTCTTGCGGGTGTACGCATACCGCGAAGCATCGATAGGTGATCGTCATGCGCTCTCTCAACTCATGGCTCGTGCATCCGACGACGAAACACGCCGCACAATCGAGGAGCTTACCAATCTGCTACCGCCACTGGAAGTATATCAACCACAACCTGTACCCTCACGCCCTGCCATAGCACCTCAGCAGGCTGCGACACTTGCGCTTATGGAGGGCGACTATGCGACAGCCCGAGCCATATCCAAGAGCATCGAGGATCCTACTGAGCAAGTGATTCTGATGCTTAAAATCGCTTACTCAAGCGATGATTATAGCGATCTGGAGGATGCATTTCTCCATTTTTGGTCGCTCACACAATCAGAACAAGAGCGCGTGCTTCAACAACAAAGGCTAGCAAAAATCATCTCGTCGCTTGAACTCTCACTTCCAGCATCCGCAACCACAGATGCTCAACCCGAGCAACCACCATTAACCGATTGGCTCTCGTGGCTCGCTGCGGCTGTAGTTGATGCAGATGACTCTCGATTACCTGCCTCCCTGTCGATGGTCGCGAAGGCCGATGAACGTTATTGGAACAATGAACGTGTTGCGGAGTTGGCAGAGCGATTGACCGAACTTGTTGCTGGAGATGCAGGGCTTTCTCGACCACATCTCCGCACGGCGGTGCGCAACTTGCGCGACTATTTCTTACAAGACCCAGAGTTCCCGCGCGAGCAAAGTGCTTATGACGAGGTTTACGAAGCGCTTTACCTAGCAACACTTGAGCAAAAGGAGGTGAACGAGTCTGTCAGCCTTGCCCTGCTGCGCCTTGCGGAAGCGAGGCTGCGCCGTGCTCCTACAACAGCCGATACTGTAGCAGAGCACCTCTGCCGATGGCTCACTACGCCTGTCCCTGCTATGGAAGCGGTTGCGCTAGAACTACTTGATCTGCTGGCGGCCTATGGCGTTCAAGGATCTACTCTAGCTCAGTGGTATCGCGGTTGGGTAGAAAAATTGCTCGAAACGCCGCGTCAACTGTCTCGGCTGAACCTGGAAAGTTGGCTGCTCTTCGGCGAGTGGATTCAACCCGGCACCGATCTACTAGATGCGCTTCGCCAACGCCTGGATGCGCTCGGCACCCGCAAGAGCGATCCTGTGGCCACGCTGCCGAGTGGATACAAAATTGGCATATTCACGTTGAGTCCGGCTCGGGCGACACGCGTCAGAGATGCGTTGCAACGCCGTAATCCCAACATCGAGGTTGTTATCTGCGACGATAAAGTGCTTACAGAGCAAGCGAAGAGTCTGGCGCAAAACGCCGATATGGTTGTTGTGGTGACTACGTGCGTGAAGCATGCGTTGACCTACGGAATTGGGCCATACCTTCACGATCCTGTGTATCCCCAATCAAGCGGCTCAACGAGCATTTTGCACGCGATTGAAGACAGGTTAGAAAGTCATGCTTCAATAGCCTAACAGATTCTTCTATTTTCGGGATAAAGAAGCGCTGCCACAGGCGGCGCTTCTTTATTACCCAATAGCTAGGCTTTCCCGTTGATTTCACTGTTTGCAATGCGGATTTCGGGCTATGCTATAATGCGCGTTGCGTATCGATCTCGGGAGACCACGAGTTGACTTCACCATCCCTCGGACGACTTCTCATCAGCCATATCACACTGCGTGGGCCAGAGCTCACGCAACTGTACTCGTTTATCGCTGAACACCCCTACAGCAGTTATGAAGAGATAGCGAGCGCAATGATGTCAGTGGATGGCAGCAACTCGACGTTCGGCTTAGAGGAAGCACCATTACGCGAAAGCCTCAACTTTTTATTAGTTGCACGGTTGGTCGAGCAATTCGGTACAAGCCGACGCAAAGCCAATTTTCTTGCGACACCAACATTGACGGGTGCGCCCTTCGCCCTACAACTCCTGCATCATATCCACATCCACGACGATGAACGACAACGTGCGCCAACACTTATCTATCGGCAGCTTGTCGCCGATGATACCCTTGCCATAACGCCAATGGCGCTGCGCGAACAGATGGAGCGTGGGCCATATCGCAGTTTGTTCACGTGGACCAGTGAGAAAATATCGTTTTGGGGACACCTTACGAATTATCTTGGGCTGATCCGTCGTTCTGAACGCGAGGCTGAGATAGTGCTTGTGCCGCGGCCACAACTCGTTATGCAGGCGCTGCAGTGGGCAACCGCGCAAACATCAACTTCATCGCTGTATGTGCTGCTCGATACGATCGATACACAGCTTTTCGCCGGTTTTACGCATCGAGGTCGGGTACACCGTGGGCTAACGCAAACATTACTAACACTGGAACGCCTCGGCCAACTTCGTCTTTCACACAGTGCCGATGCCGCACGTTCGCTTGTATTGGGCGAGCGACGCATCAGTGATGTGCAACTGCTACGTAAGCACTCATCTCAATGCTAAGAGGTGCATCTTGTTTCCGACAGTGCCTCTCCAACTTGCCACTCCGACCACTCCTTGAACGAATTGAGGCTGGGCATGGCCTATCCAAAGCTCTGGGACACTAACCGCCTTCGCGCAGTTTTAACGACCGAGAGCCGTCAGAAATCACGAGATTTATTTCTCCAAACGCATCGACCATTCCGTCGCATTCGGCTCGACTTCTGTAAGGAGGATGGTCTTGCAGCTACGTTCATCAACGAAGAAGAACTGCGTGCAATCGTGCAATCTGGCCCATTGCAGGCCCATAATCGATTATTCTTGATTGTTGGAGAAGCTGGCAGCGGTAAAAGCGAGTTATGTCAATGGCTTGAATACACTGTCGATCGCGAACGTAGCTTGCCTATCCACATCCCTCGTAGCATGACGAGCGCGGCCCATGTCGTTGCGCTACTGCGTGAAAGTTTGGGAGATACCACTCGTTGGTCGGCGTTACAACGTGCACCGCTTCACACCCAAGCGGAATATATTGCATTGTCGGCGGTGGTGTTATTGTATGAGCAAGGTAGCGCCGAGCTAACTCCCGTGGATCGTTGGGTGGAGATAATAAATTCTGAGCCGTTGAAACGCGCTATTGCCGAACACTTGGTTGCAGCCATCGAACAACGCTGGAGCGACGTACTGCTTGGCGATGACTCGCAACTACTTGAGCTCTGCACCGCGTGTGATCTCACCATTGAGCCTGAACGAGTGGCAAGCGTTGCTCAAGCATTGCGGCGCTTATTGGGTCGTGCATTAGAGCAAACGCTCTGGCTTGGCAATGTTCGTGCGCTGCTGGGTGCGTTATCCGAGCAAGCCATTTCCCAAGGGCGGCGACCCCTGCTCTTGCTGGAGGATGTTACGGCGTTTCAACTGCTTGGCGACCGTTTGCTCGATCATTTGCTTGATTTAACAAGCGGGCATTTCGATGCAGTTATTGGCGTCACTACAGGGTACGAGCACACCCGCTTGGCTAACGCGGCGTTTATGGGAGATCTGACCCATGTGCATCATCGGCTGCATGCACGTTGCGTGTTGACCGATGATCAAGGTCGTTCCTACGGTTTTGAAGATGATCTGATCGAATTTACGCGGGGATATCTGCATGCTATCAGAGACCCACAAACCGAACATACACCGCCATTCGGCGGAGACCTCTACCCCTTCACGGAGACCGCACTGCGTCGCGCGCTCGCTGCACTTCACGAAGAAGGCAACCCGCGCCATACGCCCCGGTTGTTTCTTGAACATGTGCTCAGCCCCGCACTCCTAGCGGATGATGCACCCTCCATAGCACTCGATCGCTCAATGTACCTTTTACGGCCACCGATTCTCTTCCGCCACGATAGCATTGAGGATGAGCAACTACAGAGTTTGCTGCGATGGTACGGAGACGTTGGAGATCAGTACGTCACCCTTGAGAGCGCCATTCCTAAAAGCTTAGGGCTTCATGTCCCCAATCATCTCCTGCACGATGGATATGTGCGGGTAGAGCGCGCCTATGTGCCGCAACTGACCGAGCAACATGTGGCTAGCAGCGATTGGCAACTTGAGCTACGAGAACTCCAAACCTGGCTCTCCGATGGCGGTGTGTATCCAAGCCGCGAGACTCTCAAACGCGGTATTGAACGGGTACTGCTCAGCCTAGGCGACCCGCGCTTGCTCGGAAGTCCACACTCACTCTCGCTAAACAAGGCCGAGATCGCGTATGCTCGCGGCGACGAACGATTGCCGATTGTATTAGGTAAAGGAAGCGGAGACCAACCAAGTACCGAAGCTTACATTAAAGTACAAGTACAAGGTTCTCCAGATGAGCGCGGGATCCTTGAGGAATTGGCGTATCTCCATCTGAGTGGCGCAACGCTGACACAGGTCTGCCAAAATGTAGCTCTCACACTAGAGTGGGCGCAACAACACTGGGATGCCTATCATACAGAGGTTCACGCTCTATTAAGCAGCCGATTGGGCATGCCTCCCGAAGAATTGATTTGGACAGCTTGGCGATTGGTCAGCGCCCTTGATGGACATCTCTGGCATCAACAGCCCTTCACAAAAGGACGTGGCGAAACAACGGTATCGTACGAGCAAGTTACGTTTTGGTCTGAGCGCTACCATCCCGCGTGTTATAGCGCAGGAGAGACACTTCTCACTTGGCATGAAACCATTCGTCGGCTCTTTATCGGCGCGTTTATGCTGCGCGACTCGCTGCTCGACCGTGAACGTGTTCTATCGATGATCGCCGCAGATCAAGGGGATGAATCGGTGCGTCGGGTGGCGCGCATTCCCCTGAAAACGCTCCAAACCTTGCCGTTCAAGATCCGTCCAAGCGGACAGAACTTGTATAGCTTACTTGCGCCACTGCAGCGTTATGCCTTTGCATTGGCCCAACTCGACATTCCTACGGCACTCCAACGTGACTTGGACTTGCTCATCCGAAGCGAGGCGCAATTAGCCAACCAGGCTTCACTCGATATAACTCTCCTTCAAGAGCAATTGAACGAGCTACGAGTGCGCTGTGGTGAGGTTGGGGTAACCTGGCTCACGTCGTGGGATCAGCCGCTCGCCCTTGCAGAAACACTTACCACGCACGAACTCACCGATTTGCTCACTGAAGTACAATCGCTACGAACACAGGTTGAAGCACAAGCATCATGTAGTTGTGATCTCTGGGAGTACCAAACCCTCCGACATGCGCTACAACCAGTGCTCAAGCACCCGTACTGGGCAGTGCTCTCCACTGTGCAGACGATCCAGCAAGCGCTGTTGCAAAAGGCCCGTGGACGCTATCGACGCGATGGGCGACTGTTAACGGGGACACGTTCGTATCATCAATTGGTACAAACAACGCGCGCGATCTGGCAGGAGTTGGGGGATGCGAGTAAAACAACTGAATGAAATGTTACAGGAGTTGTTTCAAGAGGTTGATCGGCTTGCCGAACGCCATCGTGAGGCGCTCGAATATGAGGAAGCGAGTGAGCGAACCGCTTATCTTTATGAGCGGATGCAGGCACTCCAACGAGTGCTGAACGAACTGCGCGAAGTTGCTAAGCTCCTCCAACTGCTAAGTGGAGACAGCAGCGGCGAAGCGCTGTGGCGAAACACCTGCGCCGAACTCCGTACCACAGCGCCTGCGAGCCTACAGTCTCCAGGACGAGCACTCATTGCAGGAAATCTCGATCTCCTTCGGCTCATCGATTATACGGGTGCTTCTATTGCAACAGTTACAGAACGTCGCAACATCCTTATCCAGCAAACGGCCTCTCATCTCTCCCAACAAATGGGCATTGATATGGCGGAGGCATCCCTACATATTTCGCATCTCATTGAGCGCATTGTAGAATCACAAGGCTCGCTACATATAGAGGAACTTCTACAGAAAGAAGGTTGGATACAGCAAATACAGGCAAGTTCATCATAAACTTATAAGGCATAATTAGGAGTTAATAGAGGCATCACGTGAGTTATATCTATATCGCAGGTCCACTATTCAACACTCACGAGCGCTGGTATCTTGAGCGCATCGCGGAGGCACTTGAGCAACTCGGGCATCGCACCTTCCTGCCGCATCGCGATGCAGGGCTAGTCGATTTGCGCACACCATCAGCACAGTCGCGTGTCTTCCGAGACGATATCGCGGCTCTCGACAACTGCGAGATCTGTGTAGCTTTGCTGACTGGGCCGGATCAAGACTCTGGCACAAGTGCGGAACTTGGATATATGTATGCACAGGGCAAGTTATGCTACGGTATCACCGATGATTTCCGTTTCCTCAACAATATGCTCTGGGGCATTTGTGGTGAAGGTGAACGTATTGCCTCGGATATCGCAGGATTGATAACGTTGGTTGGGCCTGCAGCCCAATAACTCATCGACCATGATCCTCATCACCAGCACTGTAGAAGCTGATATTGCCGCGATTCCGTCGGCGCTCAGCGGTGTCTTTGTGTCCGCAACGCAACTGCTCTACGAGTGGACCTCGTATGTGGTCGAGGTGCTATGCGCGACGACGCTGCGGGTCGGCGATAAGCTGTTCAAGCCGTTGAAGAGCGGCCTCTTTTCGGTGCGTTTTGAGAATCAATTGGGCCTGAGCACCTTTCAGCCCTTCCTGCACGAGCAGCCGCTCGCCACCACGGTCAAGGCCGTCATTCCCTATCCCGGCGATACCACATTGTTTTACAATCAGACCAGGCATCCATCACAGCCATTGACAATCCACAACCTCTTGTTGAGCGATCTCGCAGGTATCGGAGCGTTGCCTTTTCGACCCGATCTGTAAAGGAGTTTTCTCACATGAGCGATTCTCTCCCGATAGATGAGCCACAGACAGAGCCACTCGACAAAGCCGAGGCACGCACCATCATCGAGCGCTTGGTGCCGGATCAAACGTTACGAAACCGCTTCTTGAGCATTCTTGTCGATTCGATCTTCGCCGCCCATGCCGCGGGACCAAAGAAGTGGTACCTCAGGATACAATCCGACCGGGTGTGGTTGAATGTTGGCAGAATCGTGGTCTGCGGTATCGAGCGTAATAATCTTTGGATCGCCTTCGACTCGCGGCTGCTCAAAGAGGATGAGCTTGGCAAGCCCGATGCGCTCACCTTCGACAGTTGGAAGACGCTGCCCCATGCGGTCACGGTGCGCTTCGACACACTGAGCGATCTCGAGGCCTTTCCGACCTATCAAGAGGCGCATCTAGCGCTGATCCAAGAGTTGATCGAAGCGACCAATCATATTGGTATCGTAAGGGCTCAAGCTCATTCCTACGGCGCAATCGCGTATCTACGCGAGACCATCAATCCGAAGGTGCCCAACCCAAGCCTCACAAACCAGCTTCCAAGGGTCGAGCGCCAGAAGATCGAGCAGGCGTTCCGCGATTTCGACACCCACAAACGTGGCCGCTCCTACTGGATCAATTGGGAGATCGACTCAACCTACCGATACGCGGTGCAATGGGAAAATCGGCTCTATCCCGTGAATGAGATTGTACGGTTGGCGACTGGCGAGGAGTATATCCATTCCAAACAAGCGCGGACGTATCTGCAATCATATGGTTTTTCGATCATTCAAAAGCATAACAAAGCGTCAAAATCGCAGCATGATGTGAACATCCTTCAGCTACTACAGCAACAATTCACATCGCGTGGCCTGCACTTCACCGAATGGCAGATCGCAACGTTCTATACTGCGCTGCAGACCAAGGGTTTCGTGATTTTGAGCGGGATCAGCGGCACTGGCAAAACGAAGCTCGCCCAGCATTTTGCCGAGCTGCTGCCTCAACCGAGCGCCGCCCCTGAGCCGCTCGAACGTGAGGACGAGCGCATTGTTATCACGCTCAAGCCCTATATGTTCAAGGCCAGCCGCATCGTACTTCCCAAACAGGCCACACGCTTCTTCGACCCGCCCAAGCCGGGCGAAACGAAACATGTGGTGGTCACAATTCACGAACAGAACCATAACTGTTGGCTCACCCATGCTCAGTTTAATGGTACCGATCACGTGACCTTGGTGCTTCGCGACAGCGTGAACAAGTGGCTCAAACTCAACTTCAAACCCGGGGATACCATCACGCTGGAGCCGGAGTACACTACCAAGCAGGAGTTGATGGGGTTCCGCATGACGGATGCCCGTACCACCGAGCAACCCGTCCCTGCCGATGGGCAAGGCGCCAATTGGCTGTTTATTACGGTGCGACCGGATTGGCGCGATAGCAAAAGCTTGCTCGGTTACTGCGACCCATTAACGGGCACCTACGTTTGGACCGATTTCCTCCGCTTCCTGGTGCGTGCCGCGCAGAGTTATCAGAACAAAGAGGATGTAGCCTGGTTCGTCATCCTCGACGAGATGAATATTGCGCCGGTGGAGTACTACTTCGCCGATCTGCTGAGCGTGCTTGAATCGGGGCGAACAAGCGATGGATGGTCGCGTGAGGCGCTGCGCTTTGATTATCCCACCAACAGCGACGGCGATCTGCCACCACGCGAACTGCGGCTTCCGCCCAACTTGGCATTTATCGGCACGGTGAATGTGGATGAGACCACTCACGCCTTCAGCCGGAAGGTGCTCGACCGCGCGTTCACCATCGAGTTTGCCGAGATCGATTTCAACACCTACCCGCCCTTGGAGTTCACACCCGCGCCGAAGCTAACGCCTCAGATACGGCAGCAATTGTTGCAACAATACTCGCAGCAGGGCCGATACCCGCGTGTGCAGAAGGAGCGCATCGCCGCGTATGTCGCTACGCACCCCAATATTCGGGCGTATCTCCGATCGCTGAATGCGCAACTCCAACCGTACAATATGCACTTTGGCTTTCGCGTCTTCGATGAGATCGTCGCCTTCTTGGATGCGGCGGACGAGAATGAGATGTTCGATGAGTTTAGCGAGCCACTCTCCGCCTTCGATGCCGCAGTGCTGATGAAGGTGCTGCCAAAATTCCACGGCTCGCGCGGCAAACTCGAAGCGCCGCTGCGCGCTGTGTTGGCGTGGTGCATCGATCCCAACTCACCGCAAACGGCATCGCTCGATGAAGCTCTGAACAAATGTAGCTCGGCGCAGGAGATGATGGGCGTGCTGGATTCGTATGACTATCGCTTTGAGTATACGGCTAAACGGGCCGCCCGCATCATGTGGTCGCTCTACACCGACGGCTTCGCATCCTTCGGCTAAAGCTGAGGGGGAAGGGCAAGCGACAAAAAGGAGACTGAGCGTAGGCTGGCTTTTAGCAGAATAATCTCGGTTGCAAACGATTGTTGGGCGGCTTAGCTCATACTCGTTGTGCAGTGTTTTATAAGTCTTTGACAGTTCTCATTGTCATTCCGAACGAGCCGCTAGGCGAGGTGAGGAATCTCATTGCTCTGCATTGTATTGCACTTTGAGATCTCTCCCCATTCGCTTCGCTCAGGGCTTCGACCGTTCGAGATGACAATGCTTTTTATTGAACATAAAAATGTTTAATACTTAACAGAGCAGTTAGATCATCGCGCATTCTGGCGCAAAACCCGCAATGACCTCTAACTCAGCGGGAATACACTCTGGAGCTAGCAGATAGGCGGTCAGCCGTACATGCCCCTCGAACACCGTGAGCACTGCGTCTGGCGATGCACCCACAACAATCAACTCGGGGAACTGAGTGCCTGCCCGAAGCGCCTGCGCCACCGCAAGAAAACCCTCTGTGCTCTGCCCATAGATTTCACGTCCTGCCAGTATCGCCTTCACAGCGACGCTCGGCAGTCGGGTGTTATCAGAGATCTCATTCCAATAGGAATAGTCGATGTAGCGGATCTTGGTGACTTCGTCGCGGCTGAGTGCTGCGCGATACCAGGCCGTGTGTCGTGGCAGTGATTCAAACACATAGGCTCGATAGCTGGCGAGCAGGTGGCGACGATACGCATTGTCTTTTTTGCTGCTGAGATCGGGTGCGTTCACAATGCTGATGTCTTTGTTGTCGCGTTTCAACTGCATCAGTATCTTATGCCCGAACCGCTCGGATGGTATCTCCGCCCGAAGGTAGCAGGCAATCATTTCGTCTTCTGTTATACGATGAAGCAAACGCACCAGCGTACCTCTCTTTGGATGTTGTAGTGTCGGGTGCATGGACATGTTGGGCGGCTGCCAGTTCGTAGGCAGAGTGCTCGTGCCATCGCTCAGTGGAGCCAGCCAGCGCCGTCCAATAAGCAGGCCTACAACTTCAAGCGCTACTCCCAATACTCTTCCCAGTTTTCGGCAAACGCTTGTTTTAGCCGCGCCAGATAGGCATTGGTCTTGATTTTGGCCATCCAAAGGTCCGATCCGCCCGCACCACCTTTGCAGATAACGCCCTCAGCGACGCCATATTTGCCGCGCCGCACATCTTCTACAAACTGGCCCGTCAGCCTGCCGCGATAGACCACCCGCGCGATCGGCAGCTCGGCGAAATCATTCACAAACTGCTCTGGCCCAATCATACCAAATGGCTCGACAAGCAGATCGAAGAGGCGCAACTCTTTGGCTTCGTATTCGCGATGCAAGCCAGCGAAAGAGTTTGGTCCAAGGAACTCGGTGAAGGCTTTGCACGCTTGGTAGTCGCGGTAATGGGGGTGCTCGCGCAAAATCCGGTCTAAGTCGTCGGCGAGAGTGGCATAAAACAGCTCGACACATGCACGCAGATGGGCGTGCTTGCGCCCGAACTGCTCGATCCCCTCGGCAGTGAGGTTGAAGCTATCGCGGCGCGTGCCAAAGGCATGCCAGCCAAAATCGCGGTCCCAATCCCAATGCAGATTGGTGCCATCGTATTTTTCAAAAGCGATACAGCGTCCATTGGGTGTATTGCGGCTATCTGGTATTTTTGGGTAGTGAAGCATGGATGTAAATCCAATACCTTTCAAATAAGCAAACGGGTGGCTTCTGTGGCATACTTTCGAGGACTACAATAGAAAATCTCACCACAGGAGCCAATACAGGAGTTTCATGATAGGCGAGATTGATAGTGACTGCACGTTTAGCAGCGCCTTAACAGTTGACGCCCTCAGCCGGGTGCTTCCACACGAGACGATCACGGACGTGATCGCTCAGGAAAGGTTGGCGAAGTCCGCCACTGCCGTTTGAGTATTGAAGCGTTCTAACCACCTTTCACACTGCGAGGACAGAGCGTATGCGCATCACAGGCACAATGCAGCTTTATCACAATGACAAACTGCTCGGCACGCTTGAGCGCTATAGCTACGAGACGCCGTGGGCCAGCGCGTGGCTACAGGCGCACGATTCAGCAATCATACAACACTTTGCAGCCGTCTACTCGTTCCTCGAATGGGTTGAGACGATTCCCGATGACCTCCCCGATGCAGAAGCCGATGCGCGCTACATGCAGGCGTTGGCCGAGCGCGGGCTAGACGAAGCACAGATCAGGGATTTCCACGATGGCTGGGCGGTGCGCACCGCCGATGGTGAGATGAACGCGATTGTGCTCGCGATCTTCGAACAGGATGGCTATCTGACGTGGCGCTGGTGATGCTGTTCGCCCCACGGCGCGCTAAGCCCACTCATGCCCCAAAACTGCGGCGATACTCATATGGATTATTGTTACGCCTAAATGCGGAGTGAATCCGCCCTGATTTGCGTGTATGCTGAAGGGTAGCAAAAGCAACTTGATCAGGGTGTTTAATGAGCGAACCTCAAAACTTCAAGTACTACTTCAACCGCGATATGGTGCAAGGCATTGCATCACAACTGCAAACAGCCTATCCAGACTTCAACCAAGCGAGCTTTCTTGAGCAGGTGATGACCGAGCTTGATGCGCTCGAACTCAAAGCGCGGGTCAATCTGATCGCCAAGGCTATGCGCGATCATCTACCGAGCGATTACCCCACGGCGCTCACGATCGCTGAGTCGATGTTAGGCGAGCCAACCGCATACTTCGATGGCATGTTCAACAGCGGCTGGCGGCTGATGGTCTTGGCGGCTTTTGTTGAGCATTATGGCCTCGATCATCTGGAGGAATCCTTGGCGGCGATGTACAAGATCACGCAGCAACACACCGCCGAGTTCACCATTCGTCCGTATCTGCAACGCCATCAGGAGGCTGTGTTGGCGCGCCTACAAGCGTGGGTGCACGACCCCAGCGAGCATGTGCGCCGCCTGGTCAGCGAAGGCACCCGCACGCGCCTGCCCTGGAGCGCGCGTCTGCCGCAATTCATCGCCGATCCCACGCCGGTGCTGGCGCTGCTCGAACAACTCCGTGATGACCCCTCGCTCTATGTGCGCCGCTCGGTCGCCAACAACCTCAACGACATCGCCAAAGACCACCCCGACCTGGTGATCGCCACGCTTCAGCGCTGGTCGCAAGGCGCGAGCGAAGAGCGCCAGTGGATCGTGCGCCACACCCTGCGCAGCCTGGTGAAACAGGGGCATCGCGATGCACTCGCGCTGATGGGCGTCTACCCCGCCAATATCGAATTGCTCAACCTGACGCTCGACCCCGATCCGCTGCCCTTCAACGGCACGCTGACCATCAAACTCGAACTGCGCAATACCGATCAACAGGCCCACAATTGCATTATCGACTATCTGGTGTATTTCGTTGGGGCGCGTGGCCAACAGCGCAGCAAGGTCTTTAAGCTGCGCCAAATTCAGCTCGCCGCCGGGGAGCGCATCGCCCTGCAACAGCGCCACTCCTTCCGCCCGATCACCATTCGGCGCTATTATCCCGGCCAGCATCGCGTCGAGATCCAAGTCAATGGCACAATCGTTGGCGGCGCGGACTTCACGCTCGCGCCTGAGGTGTCGTTAGCGGCTAGCTAAAACGAAAGAGCAGACATGGCTTTTGTGGGCACAGTTAGTGTATCCTTGTTTCTGTAAATTGAATGGAGAGACTTGATTGCGAAAGGCAGGTTTGGGTGTATCCTTGGATGTCAGAAACACTACCAAAAAGGAGCACCCAATGACCCGCCAAGCAATTGTACTCTATCGCCAGACATCCTTGAAATGATCGCAGAGCAAGGTTTGGATGCGTTGCCAGGATCGTGTAACAGTCTTTCTGTATATTATTACAACGCGAAGTCCGTTATGAAGAGATTGAGACGGTTTGGCTTTTGGGCGGGCGACCTGGATAGCGACGTTTCCTTTGGGCTTCGTGCTCGACTCGTTCTTGCAGTTGCCTCAGTTTGCGTCTGCGATGAGACTGATATGCTGCGTAATTGCGACGCTGATAGTACATTACTAAGAACAATGCACGTTCTGCATCAAATACCATTTTCGGCAGTACACTGGTCAGTAACAAGCGTACCTGATTGAGCGTCAATGCTTCCGCTTGTTTTTGCCAGCCTACTCGTACCCACACCAGAAAATGGTGCGCCAGCATCACCATCACCATATGATGATGCCATCCTTGCCACGAGCGTACCTCATATGCATCCATGCCGACTTCGCCTTTGCCTTGCTCAAACGTCAACTCGACCGGCCAGCGCATCCCCAGCATCCAAGCCAATTCTGCCTTCGGCGTGCTCTCTGGTGCATTGCTCAAATAGTAGCGAACATCACTTGGGTCTGTCACGTTTCGGCGGAGTATCAGCCACACACGCGGCCCTGGCAATCCATCGCGTGCTTCCGTCACGCGTACCATCGCCACATCGCTGACAATTGGACCCTTACTACCTTCCTTGATGTTTGTGCGTATCCAGGCACTTTTGGGCAGTCGTTTCAGCAATGCATCAACACGATAGGGCGTTTTCTGCTGGAGTTTGCTTGGCTTGCGACCTTTGCCAGAGTAGGTTGGCTCGACGAGTGCAACGTGCCGTCGCCAGATCAGGGTGTTGCACGAGATCGATGTGAAGTAATTTAAGGAAAGTGCTGCAACACCGTCCTGAAAGGTCGTGCTGTTGCCATAGAGTGCATCCGCAGTCACCCAGCGAGCCGCAATAGAGCCACGCGTCACTGCTTGTCGCAGCAAGTCAAGCACAATTTCAGGCTTTATCTGAAAGGCAAGCGTGGTCGGTATGGCAGTTGCTTTGCGTTTAGCAGCGTGAGCCTCATCAAACCAGACCTCGGGAACAAACAGTCTGCCATCAAGCAAGGTATAGCCCTTGCGGGAGGCATAGCCAAGATAGACACCAACTTGAGCGTTGGCCACTTTACCGACCGAGCCACAATATTGAGGCGCAACACCGGCGCTATCGTGACCCTGTTTGACAATACCAGATTCATCGACCAAAAACACGCCATCCTACTGATTGAGGGTTGCGCTAGCGAGCTGTTGGTGGCGAGCAATAATTGGTTCAATCGACCAGTTGCTTTGGCCAATGAAGTGCTGTAACGGTCGAAGTGGCACACCTAAATGAAGAGCCATGGGTTCAATTGATTTGCGTTCGGAGGCGCTCAGCAAGCCACGCAGGTACATTTCGGCTCGCTCAGCCTGTTCGCAACGAGCAAAGGCGGGCGCAAAGTGGGCATGATAGGTCGCGAATTGGTCGAGCAAACCAGTGATATCTTGTGATGTCAGGTTGCATTTGGGCGCAGGGCAGGTGTCGAGTACAATATCCAAGGGTATGGCTTTCTTTTTACGGATGGTTTTTTAGGTTTCCGCTTGAGAATACCATACCCCTTCAAGCAAGGTTTATCTTCACTCCCAACTTCGCGTTGTAATACTATACCTACACAGCAAAGGTGTCAGTAACCCAGCGGACTCGACGAAAGCGTTGTGGCGGCGCCTGATGATGTGCGAATTGGTCGAACTTTGGGAGCAGTGTGTGGAGCAACTGCCGCACTACGACGTGATCGGGGTGAACTGGCGCGACATGCCGCCGATATCGCACTTCAGCGGCAATTTCTGGTACGCCTCCACCAGCTATTTGCGCACTCTGGAGGACTTTGAGCGCTACTATGAATCGCCGCGCTACCCGATCTGGGATGCGGTCAAAGACCGACGGTTGGGCTGCGAATTCTGGATCGGATCAAGTACCCAATCTCCGCACGTGCTCTCGCTGGTATGCAGGAACCAGGATTTCTGCGATCCCCACTTCTGGCATTCACCATGATCTCTGGAAGGGGACACACCGATAATGAAACCGCTCGTCACAATCGCCATACCAGATCTGGTCGGTCCGCACATGCGCGCAGCAACCCTAGCATCGCTGGAGCGCCACACACCCGAACCATACACCACGGTGCTGCTAGCCCGGCCGAATTTCGAAGCTCCCGCCGCGCTCAATCGGCTGCTGGAGACCTGTGAGACACCATACCTGCTGTTGCTGGAGAGCGGCGCGATCGTGAGCGCCGGCTGGTTGAAGCGCCTGCTGGCCCCGCTTGACGATCCGAACGTCGGGCTTAGCGGCCCCTCGACGAACTGGTGCTGGAACGAGCAAGGACTGCTGCCGCATGGCAAAGGACGAGATGGACGCCTCAGCGGATCGACGCTTACGCCGCCGAACTCGCCGCGCTTCACGGCGATGCAACGCGTCCACTCGACACACTGCACAGCCTAGCCGACTTCTGTTATCTCTTCAAGTGCGAACTCGCGTTGGCGCTCGGCGGGTTCGATGAGAGCTATGGCGCGGGGCCATGCTGGGAGATCGATTTCAACACCCGCGCCGCTCGGGCCCGGTCGAGCTGTGTGTGGGTGATGGGCGCGTACGTCCACCGCCCACCGTCCGCCGCTTGGCGCATTCAGATCGAGCGTCGTCTCTTTAAGGCCAACAAACAACACTACCAGGATCGCTTCTGCGGCCTACGGCTGCGCGGCGAAAAGACCACCTACGAGCCGCATTGCCGTGGCGAAGCCTGCGAACACTTCGCCCCAACCGACCGAATCCAGATCAAGCTGACGACGAACGGGGAGCGACAGCCTATCTCGGCGCACCAAGCGATAGATAGCGGTCCCTCCACCACCCCGCAACACCACAGCTCCCAGACAACGAATGCGCTCGTCAGTTGCATTATGCCCACCCGCAACCGCTCCGATTTTGTGCTGCAATCGATTGCGTACTTTCAGCGCCAGACCTATGCGCATCGCGAGTTGATCATCGTCGATGATGGCAGCGATGCCCTCGAACAGCGCCTGCCAGCCGACCGGCGCATTCGCTATCTGCGCGCACCGTCCGGGATGAGCATCGGAGCCAAGCGCAACCTCGCCTGTGAGCACGCCCGTGGCAGCATCATCGCCCAGTGGGACGACGACGATTGGTACGGCCCGACGCGACTGGAGCGCCAGATCGCGCCGCTACTTACAGGAGAAGCCGCGATCACCGGCCTGATCACCGACATATTCTTCGATCTGCCGCAGTGGCAGTTCTGGCGCTGCGACAAGGCTCTGCATCGCCGCCTATTTTACGAGGATGTGCATGGCGGCACCTTGGTGTATCGGCGCGAAGTGTGGGAACGCTATGCACGCTATCCGAATTGTTCGCTGGCCGAGGACGCACAGTTTTTGCGCCAGGCGCTTCGCCGTGGCATCCGCCTGTGCCGATTACCGGGCGAAGAGCTGTTTATCTACCTACGGCACACAACCAACAGTTGGGCGTTTCAATGTGGCCTGCACCTTGACCCAAGCGGCTGGCATCGCATCCCAAAGCCTGCGCTGCTGCAGGCCGACCGCGCATTCTACGCCGCACACCGACCACATGCTACCCCAGCCCAACAAGCGACACACAACGCACACTCCGTTGCTCCGACAACCAACGAGCCAGGGGCAAGTAATGCAGTTACCCAGACCTCAGCACCCGAACTGATCAGTTGCATTATGCCAACGCGTAATCGTCGTGCATTCGTAGCGCAGGCGATCAGCTATTTTCTGCGCCAGGACTACGAGGCTAAGGAGTTGATCGTGCTTGACGACGGCGACGACTCGGTGGCCGACCTCATCCCGAGCGACCCGCGTATACACTACGTGCGTCTCCCGCAACGGCTCACGTTGGGCGCCAAGCGCAACCGTTGTGTTGAACTGGCGCACGGCGACCTGATCATGCATTGGGACGACGACGATTGGCATGCGCCGCAACGCATAACGCTGCAATACGAGGCGCTGCGTGCGGCCAATGCCGAGATCTGCGGTTTGCGCCAGATGTTATTCTTCGAGCCAGCTACACAGACCGCCTGACTGTATAGCTATCCATCACATGCACGCCCCTGGCTAGCGGGAGGCTCACTGTTCTACACACGCGCGCTCTGGCGCCGCGCGCCCTTCCCCAACGTACACGCAGGTGAGGATACCCGCTTCATATGGGGGCACAACATTGCACATACCGCCATCATCGAGGACTACAGTTGGTATGTCGCTCGCATCCATCCCGCCAACACCAGCCCGAAACACCGCGCAGGAGCCTGCTGGCGCCGCTGGCCGGACGATCTGTGCAACATCCTCGGGCAGGATTACGAACGCTTCTGCCAGGTGTAGCAGTATAGTGCATTCACAACAGCGAATGTTCGCGACAGGGGCATCCTTTTCGCGAAAGCCCTCATCACCTAGTGCGATCGTCTCGCTCTCATAAAGCCTGTTGGCAGCTTCATTGCTTGTCGTTCAAACCCACTCAACCACCTCGTCTGCATTGTTGAGCATCATCGTAGAGGACAGCTGTGTTTTATGCTAGTCCTATCTCTCGTGCTCTCCGCCGCTGACCTATGAGCAACAGTGGTTCATTCGGTCTGTATCGCTACAATAAGATGGTGTCGAGCGCGCGATGTACCTACATACATAAGCGTCTCCGATGTGAGAGTAACTCGAGAACTAGCTAACTGTGCATCTACATCATCAACTGCTGTAGCTGTATCATTAGGCATTATGTTTGTATTCACTTCAACAAGAATGATTACAGAGCTCTCTAGACCCTTGAATTGATAAATATTGGTCCAAAAAATCTCACCACTATCTCCTGGTCTATCAACCAGCGAAAATTCTCCCAACGTCCCTATTTTCCTAAGTATAGAACGATGTGTTGCTCGTGGCGTAAGGATCACGATATCATGCGGTTCCACACGTTCTTCTCGTACGAGACGACGGATTTGTTTACGCAATAACGCCTTCAAATCACTATCGGTGTGATACGTTAGAATGTCAACAGGTCGACCTATTGGACCAAGTGCTGTCGTCGGATGGTCGGCACGATAATACTTGATGACATACTCGAAAATTGCGCGCGTATTCCGACAGTTTTTTTGGAGTATGATAGGAGCAACCTCTATAGGGATTTTGCTATTCCCATAGAGATTCTGATGATCATCGTAGAAAATGTAGAGGATGCCATTGTCAGGATCATTGAGCAGGTAGCGTAACACAAGCCACCATTCTTCACGAAAATCCTGCCCTTCATCAACGATTATTGCATCAACGTGCCAGTTCAGAATATCTATTGCATCTATAAGTAGATTGGGTAGTTCCTTAATGAAAAAATCAGTTGATGCAGATACATCGGTCCCATTCCACAGACCCGCCTCACGAGCTAAATCGGCGCAGAGACCATGAAAGTGTTTGATAATAAGTCGTTGATCATCACCGATACTTGCTTGTAAGAATTCTGCGAGGTTGCGATTAAAACAGGTCAGTAAGACACGAAAACCTTGAGCTGCAAGGCGACGCGCTTTTTCGACGGCGATCAGGGTCTTGCCCGCTCCAGCACAACCGAGCACAGCCAGTTGACGCTGATGATTGAGCAGATCAAGAATATAGAATTGCTCTTCTGTAACACGCATTAACTCTTGTTCTTGCTCTGCGATTGTGAAGCCGAGCAGTGGTCGCAAATGTACCGTCGGACTAATGAGATTGATCAGCTGACGTAGACCTTCTGCTCCAGGCGGATCTGATCGTCGCTCCTTACCACTCCAATACTCAAACACATTACGCACCCATTGATTAAGGTTGTGCATTTGTGTCATATCGAGCACAATCTCACGCGGCGCATCAGGGCGTAATTGTGTCTGGATGACGGCTACATCGGGGAACGCGACAGCATGAGCCATGCGCACATAACGATTACGCCAGTATGGGTGCTCCTTCAAGACAGTCAGTAGACTATATTTATTAGATGTCGCCTGTTCGAAAGGATCGTTGATTTTATATGGCCCACTATACCATTGGCGCATAGCACCATCGTAATAAACTGAACCGCCCTTCACCTCGATGATTAGAAAGCCGTGCTGAGGATCAGCAACAAGAAAGTCAGCTTCACCATCACGTGCGCCACTCCGCACATCGCGTACTTGCCATGGTATATGGTGAAACACGACCACATCATCAGGGAGTTGGTGTTGTAAGGCTCTATACAATACCTGTTCGGCGCGGCTCTTGGTATCCAGTCGTAATTGCTCCGGTATCATTTGTGCCATAACACTTACTCCTTAGGATTGTTGCATAGCTCCAAGCACTTCACCTAGGAAGTCGCGTACCAGACCACGTTGTAGATACTCGTGATACGGCTGATTACGATAATTGCGCAGACATTCATAGCAGCTAGTTTCCGGACCGCAGCACTCGTTTTTCACACGTTCATATGCAGCCGAGAATACGATTGGAAGTTGTTCCCTGATGCGCTGGACATGGCCTGCGCCGCCAGGTACATTATCGAAGAGCACGATCGCCGGAAGATGATGCCCTCCGTATCTATACAATGTCCCATCAATATCGTCACGACGTATACCCAAGCCCTGTGCTGCACCTTCGAGTAACGTATAGGTCAACGAACGCCAGAGCTCCTCAGACGTATTACTTGCAAGAGACCCACTGAAGCGCAACTCAACAACATCGGTAAGAAAGTCATGACCGAGATGATGATTTTGGAAAAAGCCTTTGCATTCTTGACCTGTGCGCGGATGTTTGTGCGGTGGATCTTTACGTGCTCTCCTTGCACCTGGAGGCGGTGGCTCAGGTGCTACTTCGGCCTGCCCACAGTGAAGGCAGATACGAAAGCCACGACCATCACGACCACTGTTCACTAGCGCAAGACGCCCGAAGCGCGAATAATATGCCTGTATCTGAAGGCGATCGCTTGATAGGGCATTAATAAGCTCAAAACGTGGTTCGAGAATAGCCCCACTTCGCGTATGAGGCGCGTATTCTGAAAAATAGACACGTGAAGCATACAACCGTTGAGGTCTCCCCTCGCCTGTTGGACGCACCCCATCACGAGCAACTACAAAGCCAAATTCCGGCTTAATATAAGTTCCTCGAAAACGGGTACGAGTATGTAGTGTCGCTCCACAAGTTGAGCAGGTAGTGTCAAGCGGCTCAGCCCGCTGATGAAATTGCCCACATGCGGGACAGACAGCATAGTACATTACACGCCACTCTTTGCGTGGTTGCTTATAGAGCCCACCGCTTGTCCAAACATGCTTTGCCGCAACAATTTCCGATCCCGGCGCATACTCGGCAATCGCAATCCTTAGGTCACGTTGCAGTTGTATCTGATTAGCCGCTGAGATATTCAGATGCTCAGTTCGTAACTCAACGAGATCGGTCGGGAAACCATATTTTGGTAGGAGATTGCGTGAAGCAAAAAACCCAAGGAGTGACCGACTACGCAGCGTTTGTATAATGCGCTGATAATATTGTGCCAGCCCAAAATTACGCTCAGCAACGGCTTCATTCTCAAGATCTTGATAGAGTTTTAAGTCGGCGGAAACTTCGGCATCAGCTAATTCTAGCAGATCGAGCATACCATCGCTTTCCAGCCGATGAAGCCATGCCCAATTCACTAAATCAAGCTCGTGATGCAGCTCACTTGGAACGATCCGCAACAGTGCCTCTTGAACATGCTGCGGATGATCTTCAGCGTATGAGATAAGCAATTGTGTGCCCGAAACCGCTTCATCTTTCGGTTGGAAGAAGGATCCAATGTCTTTAAAAATGCGTCCGTGCAGATCTCGCGCTGTTCGGAAGAAGGCGGCGATCAGTACGGCATGCATATGGCGTCGCACGATTTTGTCGTTTGAAAGCGTGATACGCGGCGGGTGAACCTTGCCAGCAACAATTCGCTCTGGCTCATTATAGTGTGTGAGGTCGTGCGAGCGGCGCTGAGCGAAGGTTAGCGCAAACGCTACAGAGTCAGTACGCCGTCCTGCACGACCAGCACGTTGGAGATAATTTGCAGTCGTCGGCGGCACATTACGCATTAGTACAGCCTGAAGATCGCCTACATCCACACCGAGCTCAAATGTTGTTGAACAACTGAGCACATTCACTTCACCATCAACAAATTGCTCTTGAACCTTTCCGGCTTCCTCGCTTGTCCACTGTGCGGTGTGCTCTTGGGCTGATAGCGGGATAGGCAAGAGTGATAGGTAGAGCGTGCGATAATGGTTTGCCATTAAATCTGGCGTATCTCTTTCAAGGGGCTCAAGAATACCATCACATCCATTTGTTGGACATAATCCCCGCACATTATAGAAAGACACTGAGTGACAGCGATTGCAACGGTATCCTTGACCTGTTTCAGAAGGTACAAGCTCCCAAAACTTATGGCTTAATTGATACACCACGCCCTGTCGCTGAATATTGGAACTCACAAAATAACCACGCCACTGGGAGTATCGGTCGGTAAGGTCACGCCAAATACCACGAAGCGCATCGATCACATGCACTCTACGATCTTCTGCGGGCATGGTGGGATGCAATCGGGAAAGGAGACGATCAAGGAGATTAAATCGCAGATTGTTACCTCTGGTAGGAACCCAACTAAGTACACCAGCTTTCGCATCACTTCCTTCTTCACGCACAAAAATTGCCTTGTTCCGCGGCATAAAATCATCTTGCTGTGGGTCCACATTCTCAGGGAAGGTGACGCTCCCCTGTCGTCGCAATGTGTCTAGCAGGAGACAGAGTAGATACCAGCTTTCTTCATCATTTAAACTCCAAGGAGCATTACGAAGCATAGTTGGTGTGCGCCAGCGATCTGGTTGAACCAGACGGAAATGTAGCAAACCCAATCCTTCAAGGCTGATGCGGCGATTAATCGCTACAAACTCCTGCATAAGCCAAGTCATGACAATGCGTTGACGCTCGTTTCGGCTCTGCCGTCGCTGAAATATACCAGCGGCTTCAGCCTGTTTGACAAGCGGCAGCATACAATCCTGTAAACGTAATTCACCGCTTCGCCCATCAGGATCTTCGAGTAACGTTTTAAAGATAAGGCGTCGTTGGAGCACTTGGTTATAGGTACGTTCGAGGTACGGGGCAAAAAAAGCTGCATCCTGCCGACTGTCTGAGAACACCAATAACTTACGACCCTCGCCAGGAAGCTCACTGCTCTTGCTTGATAATTGCGGTGGTAACTGTTGATAAAGCGCTGTCGCTAGCACACTCACAGGGGCATCTTGACCAGTAAGGAAGCGAAAAATAATGGCTGTGGAGCTACGTGCGCCACAACTGATACAGGAACATGGCTCAGTAGGTTGCTTTAAATCGATGCGACGTAACTGCTGAATAACAGCTTTATCCCCACATGTACAAGAACAGGTAGAACCAGGAGCTATTGTAAGACAGCGCAGACAAATAGTATATGCATCGGCTGGAGTCTCATCTATACTCTCTTGAGGCTCATTAAGGATAACCTCATCTTCGTCGATATCGATCTGATGATCGCCTAGAAGGAAATACGCTTTAGCACGCTGGGCATCGAGCTCTAGCTCATTGGTTAATTGCTTGAGACTGTATGCTCGGCGTTCACCGTTATGGTTTTCTGTGCCCTGCACACCATACTCGCCTACGAGATAGGTAGCACCACAGCGTACACAAGTTGCGATCTCAACGACAGATCCCCTGCAATCTGGACAGGTTTCATAGCGTTGGAGGAAGAGATGAGGTTTCTGATCCGCGTGAGCATGCGAATTAAAACAGACAAATGCACCTTCTAATGCACGAACGAAAACGTGATAACGCGCTGGTAATAACGATAAACTCGCTTCGTCTGGACGTGCCCGCACTGCAAGATTAACTAGATGCACAAGGGTATCAATAGCAAGAGGTTCAGAAGCGAACAAATCTTTAGCCAAGTTCTCCACCAATTGCGGTCGCAGAGCAAGTTGGTCGCGGAGTGAATGGAGACGCGCATCCCCACGCAGTACCTCATATAAAAAAGCATCGACACTAGCTCGCACACGCATCTGGGCATTTTCATCTCCAGACCAATGCTGCCATTGAGCAAGCGCTTGTTGTCGTGCTGTTTCAACGATATGAGGTGACACGCGCTCACAAGCAGCGACAAGTGGCTCAATCAGCGTTTCAGCGGACAGAGGAGACTCAGGCATATTATTTAGAGCCGATGTAAGTTCCGCGTAAAACGTATGCTCACCACTCCCCCACGTTTGTCCAAGTTCTGCAGTTGATACGCGTCGTGCCTCTACAACATCCTGTTGCCGTTCATCATTTGCCTCCCATGCGAAAGGCTCGCCAAATAAATGTGTTGCGAACTGCACCGCCGCTGGAAAATCTGCTCGTCCGGTACCAATTGTGGCGCTAGTAGCAATGCAGCGCAAACGATTTGGTTCACTGCGAACGATACGATCCTTTAGGCGTCGCAGCAACATTGCAATTTCAATCCCGCTAGCACCATCGTAGATATGTGCTTCATCCAGCACAATAAACTGCCAGTGTCTACCCGTTTCACCATCAAAAAGCTCACAATCCTCTGGGCGCACCAGCAAATATTCCAGCATGGCATAATTGGTTAACAAAATATGCGGAGGAGCCACACGTAGTGCTTTGCGGCTTAAAATCTCATTTCGTAAGCGAGGCTCGTTCGGAAATTGGTCGAAAAAGCGGCTCTCTGCACGTGAATCAGTTTCTTCAGTTTCGCCGGTATAACGACCAAATGTAATATGAGGAAAGTGAGCGAGAACCCGACGCAGACGTTTAAGTTGATCGTTTGCAAGTGCGTTCATCGGGTAGAGCAGAAGTGCACGTACACCGGGTTGTGTAAGTGTGCCAGCCATCTGCTCACGCAATAAATGATCAAGGATAGGTATCAGAAATGTCTCCGTTTTACCCGAACCTGTTCCTGTAGCAACAATGAGATTTCGTTGTTGCTGAACGACTTTTGTAATAGCAATATCCTGATGGAGATACAGGCGTCGATCCCAAGGTAATGCATCAGAACAGAGTTGCTTGAACTCAGAGTGAAGCACACCATCTTTAACTAATTGCTCAATACTGCGCCCTTGTTCAAAAGGGGCAGCAGCTTCCAGCAACGGACCTTTCACTAACCGATCTGGAGTTTCGAGCGAATCCCAAAATAGGTCGCGTAACGTTGCATCCTGCATAGGATACACTGTTTTGAGGTAGCGCAAATAGGAATCGCGAACATGCAAGGTAGTCTGAATAGGATGCAATGTGCCCATATTTCTCCTCAGAATCTACTATCAGATATAATAATCCTGTAGCTGCTGAGCTAAACGAGGATGACGTAGCTTCTTAAGCGCCTTGACCTCTATCTGTCGGATGCGTTCACGCGTAACACCAAATAATTTACCTACTTCTTCCAAGGTTCGTTCGCGTCCATCTTCAATGCCAAAACGCAATACAAGTACACATCGCTCACGCTCAGTAAGACGATCCAACATGAGATTAATTTGCTCCTCAAGCATCTGTTGACTAACGGTATCAAATATACTCAACTCATCTGGTGCTTCGATAAAATCACCCAATGTGCTGCCATCGTCACCGACTGGCGCATTCAATGAAGCAACACCTTCGGCTAGAGTGAGATAATGCCGCACCTTTTCTACTGCTAACGATAGCTCCTGTGCTAGTTCTTCCTCAGATGGTGGGTGACCTAATACCAAAGTCATGCGGCTATGAGCACGTTGTAAGCGGTTAATGCTTTCAATCAGATGAACTGGTAAACGTATAACACGCTGCTTATCAGCAAGACCACGCGTAATGGCCTGACGTATCCACCAAGTTGCATACGTAGAAAATTTGTAACCGCGTGAAACATCAAATTTGTCGATGGCGCGTAATAGTCCAATATTTCCTTCCTGGATGAGATCTTGAAGTGGCATTTGCCTATAGAGATACTTCTTTGCAATACTGACAACTAACCGAAGATTTGCATTGGCAAGTTCCTCACGAGCTATCATTCCGGCTTCAATGCGTCGATTGAGTGTACGCATGTGAATCAAATCCATGGTGTGTTTTGCTGCAAACATTTTTTCTTTTTCCTCAGCTGCAGCCAAGCCATCAGCAATGCGAGCTGCAAGTTCTCGCTCTTGCTCAACACTTAATAACGGAAATTGACTAATATCGTGAAAGTATTGCCGTAAACTATCTGTGATTAAAACCTCCGGAATAACATCATAAATTTCAGTCAAACTTGAAAGTGTTGGCACTAACTCTTTCGTATCTTGGATTTCTGGCTCGTGAATCTGAATACCAGCAACATCCAAAGCCGCTATAATTGTTTCTCGAGTTTGTTCACTAAAGTCATTGAGGGCACGTTGTACTTCTCTAATACTGAGTCTGCGTTCGCGTAGACCACGAAAGAAGAGGGAAGTGAGTGGTGGAATAATAAACTGTAAGGCATCCTCAAGCAACGTCAGCCCATACTGGTCGAGCCTAACACAATAGTGTGTCAATGCCGTTAGAAGCAGAACTGGTGCTGCGGTACAGATTTGTTGAAATCGAGCAAGTGGTTGCCACTGATTAAGCGCAAGACGCTCCGCTGTATCAGCTCGTTCATACAACGTCAGAAATGTGCTAAGGATACCAACCATATCCTCAGTAGTATGTATTGGAGGAAGACGGTTCAAATGCTCGAGAATCTGTGCTTCATGTTCAACTACGAGCAAGCGCTCAAGTTCCCCAAACAGCGTTTTGGGACGTCGATACAGATACCTCACATGATCAGCATGTCTACCGAGTACAATATCGCTTATCCCAGAGCCACGATAATACGGACGCAATGGTTCACGCGATGACCATGGATCGTTAACTGTCATTTCGGCACGGTAAGCACCGGGCGGCAGATCGGCTAGCGGAATTGTCCAATGTTGCTCATACTCGGCAGAATCATCAATCGATAGAGTGACAGGGGCTTCCCAAGGTCGCCAAAGTGACCACAACAACAGACATCGAGAGCGAAGTTGTTGTACACCACGCCAACGTAGCCTTAAGAAACATTGTTCCCCTCGATACATCCCTTCACATATCACCTGGCCAACATTCAATGTCTTACTTATACGTAATACTGACAGTTCTATTGGTTTTTCATACCCATCCAACTGTTCGATCACTAGTTCAAAAAGTGCACTCGAATCAGGACTTGACCGAATACTGTCAGCTGCTTCAGCAAGATAAAACTGCATCCAGCGTTTTTTTGCTCCACCTCTTGCTCGTAATGTCTGTAATTCAGCATCCCTGTTATGATAGACATAGAGGTAAGCGCCGAATTTGCGAGGTGTATAAGAGTGCGGAACAATCGAGACCAACAACCGGGGAGAATGAACCTGATCTAACCAAGCAGCTGGTCGAACCAATAACTGATTCGATTCATGACTTTTTACCTCGGTACCATTTAGTGACCAAACGAGAATTGGTAAAGGTATAGAAATCGAAATACTGGTGTCATCTTTTACAAGATATAGAGTAATTTGTGTATAATCGCTCGGTATCGATAGAGCTACAACACCCGCTTGTAATGGGATAAGTTGTACATTAGAGGTATCACATGTAATATGAATGTCAGGTGCCGTCTCTATAAATAATTCAACAGGAATATACTGACCTTTTTCGTTGGGCAATCGCACCATTTCATGTCCTGAAATTTGGAGCGACGGAACAAGAGCAATCCGGAAGGTAGCATCTCGACCAAGCGGACCGCGCATGGCAATCACATAACTACCAAAACCATTTGTTAGGAGACCAGCACTTCGCAATGACAAGCGAAGTGTGCCATCCTCAAAGGTGAGAGCATGGGCCAATTGTGAAAGCCTCATACTGCACAAAACACGACCGCTCTCCTCTCGAATACTAATATGCCAGCGATTTATTTCCGCTGATAGGTCGCTCCGGCTTGGCAGTGGTACAACGATATCAGGTGGATCGCCGATATATAGGATAGACTGACCACGACTGAGCACGTCACTAAATGGATGGCCACCATCAAGTCGTGGGCGTAACACAGCGATATCAGGCTCTACATAAATATCCTTATCCCCAAGTTTGAGCAATGTGACATGCTCAAGATTCCAACGCTCCGCATGATAAGTGGACCATACATCCGGCAAATCCGCAGCTGTTTCTCGCAGCTCGCCACTATGAACTGTGAGTGGCAGCTTACTTGGATAGACGAGCCAGAGCTCACGATTCGGTAGGACCCCATGCCATTCAATCAGCTGACCTTCATCGGGATCGAACGCTAGCAGAGGCACTTCTCTAATGCCGATGAATCGCCACTGTCGCTGCAGTTCACGCCCATCCTCGAAGACGATGGTATAAGATTCGGCAATCTCATTAAGTGGTATGCGATCCGGTTCGGTCTCCCACTCACCCGATCGTTTCCAAGCATGGACTGGATAGCGAGTTGTGCGACCATTGATAGTAACATGCCAGGAGCAATCTGGAGAATCATTGCCAATAGGTAAAGTCTGCACTGGCAAATCAAGAAGTACACCATCACCATAAGGATCAAACCAAATTTGTGGACGCACAAGCCGTAGCTGTGACGTGCGAGCCGACTTATCTATATTGCGCTGAGCGACCCATTGGCGATATTTATCCACAACACGAGCTGGTAAGCCAACTTCTTCAGCAGTTGGAACACTTCCGAACTCCAAATATTGGCGTGCCATATCCAAACAGCGTGCGACAAAATCGTTTGCGATCGTACCTCCATGCTCTAAGAATCGCAGCACAGGTTTATCTGTCATATAACGGCCAGCAGTTGTATGCAGCCACTCCGTTATCAACTCATTAGTATCCAAATAAACAAGCTCAGGACGAGTAACCGCAGGCTCTAGCATATGTAGGAAAAAATCAGGCAAACAATAATCGGGAATGCCACCATGAACAAGTATATGATCGACATAGCGTCGCCCACCGAGTGTTGGGAAACGCGGCTTTGCCCATTTCTGAAGTACATCCTCGAAGATTCGCCCCCAACGCTGAACGATATTCTGATCGATACCAACAACTCTAGCCACCCCTGACCAATAATCGCCATCACGATAGCCATAAATTCCCTGAGCGACTAAAAAAACCACGAGAGATGCAGGATAGAAGCGCTCAAGATAACGGGTTGCTTCAGCATGGTTATATTGGCTCACCAGTTCTACAATCGCACTACCAAGTTGTTCGGCAAGCTCTGGTGTAATATCTAGCTCCGCAAGCAATTCCACTTTAGTGATTTGCTCACACAACCCTCGCTCAATTATGTCAATTTCCCGCATAAAAAAGCTCCAATGACACGCTGCAACGAATGTTCGAAGCAAGATACACGCTTTACAATCAGTATAGCCAGCTATGCGTCCTCAAATGCGCACAAGTTCTCTTGATCCAAAATGGCTATAAAGATTCAAGTGTAGCGAGCTGCTGGACTAGATTTGGGGCGTTCCACTCATCTGAGGTACTCGAAAAGGACGGATACCTTTATTATGATAACAGAGCTCTGGCACAAGAATAAACCTATAAAATTGGTAAAAAAAAGAGGTGTTTCGAGGATAAGAATACTGAGGAAGCACCGAACCTAGCTCGGTTCCAATAACCGACGCCAAGTGCGCAAATCCAATGATTTGCTCGCGAGCCACAGGCCCGCTTCCTTGGCGTCGATTCGAGTATACACTTCTTTATGCCGCTTGAGCGTTATTGTTACTACACCTCCGCGTGATGAAACCGCAACTCTGTGGGCGTCATCTTGTTCCCATTAGGTTTTGGTATATCAACTCGCAGCTGTTGGATAAGGAGTTGTATCAAGTGGCGGCCTGCCGATTTACCTCGCCAGCATCCACTGTTTTGCAAAGATGCTCTTAGCCACCTCCGACACTGCAACGTACAGGACTGTGATACCCAGCAGCATTGCGATAACCCAGAATGGTAACGGCGTAAAGCCAAGCATCTGGGCGAATGGCAGCATGGGCAACACCAAGGCGATCACAAAGACCATCAGGGTCGTCATCATCAAGTATTTCCCTGGACGGCTGCGAAATAATGGTTGGTAGGTGCGCACGACGAAAATGATCACTAGCTCAGTGAGCAGCGACTCGATAAACCAGCCTGTGCGGAACTGCTCGGGCGTCGCTCGAACAACGAATAGCAGCACACCAAAGGTCAAATAGTCAAAGCTGGAGCTTATCAGCCCGAACACGATCATGAAGTTGCGGATAAAACTTATATTCCAGCGACGCGGTCGCTCCACCATCTCGCGATCGACATTGTCGCTGGCGATTGTCATCGCTGGGATATCGGAGAGGAAATTGTTAAG
>CALKHR010000174.1 GCA_937988885.1 uncultured Roseiflexaceae bacterium
TAATAAGCTATAAATTTTTTGGTTTTATAATATAGATGATAAGTGGGAAGTATGATATCATAGTATCCTTTTTGACTTGCCAACAGTACGCAATGTTAGAATACAACTACAGGATATCATGTATCACAAATGCACTCACTTGAAGTTGGGCCAGAACTTTGTTACACACCAGTATCTATGACGTGGTGTGTATATAATAAAATTAAAGTAACTATAATAAAAGAGGCTTCTCACTTTTAGCGAGAAGCCTCTTTTTGTTGAGCCTATTCTGAGGGGGCTAGACGATCAAAGTCAGGGGTATCGACTAGGCGTTGGGTGGTGCCGTTGTTCGCTCCGCTGGGGAGCTTGCGACCAATACCTATGTACGCGGCCAGACTGCTCTAGCGACACGCCCGTTGCTCGCTCGTAGACTGCTTACGGCTGGCGTTGCTGCAAATTTTGCTGATGATGCGGCGCTGGCCTATACTGCCCTGACGGGCGATGCGCAGGCACAAGCGGCTGCCTATACTGCTTATCAGATCGGCGCGGCTGATGGCCATCTGCCATTTGCAGATGTTTTTGCTGCTGGAAAAATTCTGTTTAGTGGACGAAATCGATGCTGGTCTGAGAAGTTTAGTTTAACCGGAGATGAGTTCGATAGTTTTGCATCCTATTGGGCACAAAGAAATCCGCAAGCCCAGATTGATGCCTTCATTGAAAAGTACGATCTATCTAAACATTTAAAGGGTAAGAATGTCGTATATGCTGGTGAGAGATCGGGCGTGTCAGGTGGGGTTCACCCACTCGATCCCAATACCATTAAAATTTATCAGGAAGGCATCGCTTTTGGCGATCGTTATTTTGTTGAAACGCTGATCGAAGAAATTCATCACTCCAAACTCATGGGTATTGCACCTCATACACGTCTTGCTCAACTCAATAAGCTGTGGGAGGAAATCGTGGAGCCGCGAGCAAAAGCTTATGCGGCACGATATGCAGATAGATTAGGACTTAATCCATGAATAACGCGATAGATAAACTCGAGCAGGACTTTTTTAATGGAAACATTGAGGCTCTAAAGGGGCGTCATTGTCCCATATGTAATGGAAGGCTATTGTTTTCCGTTTCCAAAGGCACAACTAATGCAAGTGCTCCTCGTGGACGGCGAATTCGTTGTGGTGTATCTATTTATTGCTTAGGGAAGTGCAATACGATGCTGTCACATTTAGATGGTTTCTGTCCATTGTGGGCTGAGGAAATTAATGACTGGAATCAGTTTAGTTTGAAACTGTATCAATAGCTTCCAAGACATCACTTTTCTTTTTTACAGGCTTCTGGCATTAAGGAAAAATCGCTCTCGATGCTAACTGCGGTATAGAGGAGCATATTTTCACCATTCAAGGTACGCCTAGACATTTGAGGTCTTTCCGCTGAATAGGAGCAACACTATCGTTACCGACGCACTCAACCTCACCCTTTTTCGCTTGCACCACCGCGCTATGCTTCGCTGACCGTGTGCCCCAGCGCAACAGCGACATCGGCGTGGTGCGCAGCGTGGCGCTAGGCTAAGGAACTCCTCATTCCTCACTTCACCCCCCACCCGTCGCGCCCAATCAATCGCATACGATAGAATACCCTCGCTTGTGTTCACCTCACTACTCGATGGAGCTGCGCTTCAGGCGGGAGATTGAGAATGGCTGGCGAAGCGCGTCTTTGTGCACTATCTGCGCCACTCCAACCGCTCGCTACGCCTTTGATTGGGCGACAACGGTGTTGCATTACACCATCCTCCTCACACAACATCGACCTTCTGCGCTAAACAGAAGGCCGATGCCATACCCACCCTACACTATACCCGAGCCTACTTCAGATAAACCACTTGCCCAGTGCGCGATGATTCGAGCAGTGCCAGCGCCACCGCTACGCCTGCGCGACCGTCGGCACCGCTGGACGACAACGGCACTGCGTACAGCGGCGCAACCTACGATCCCTGGGGTAGCCCAGAGCGGGGCAGTGTTGGCACCTTTGGCTTTACCGGCGAACTACAGCAGGGCGACCAAGTATACCTGCGGGCGCGGTGGTATAATGCCAACAATGGCACCTTTACATCAAAAGACCCATTTGAAGGCAACCCACAGCAGCCATATAGTCTGCATCCGTATCAGTATGGCTACTCTGTGCCAACCACGTGGAGCGATCCGTTAGGATTATTCTGTATCAAAATAAACCATGATTTAACATTCGGTACTACTTGTCATCACAATCCCATTTTAGGAGAATGGTTTGTCGAAACTTCAGTGGTTCAATTTGTAAGTGGATATGTTGGTCAGGGTTTGGAAGCGGGACGAGCTCTTGGTGAACCATTCACATCTGAAGGTAGAGCCTTAATGGGGCAGGGGATATGGGTACTGGTAACTCAACCAGGTCAATCAGGACAAGTTTTAAAGCAGTCATTTATTAATGGATCTACCCTTGCAGGACAAGGTGCAATGCTGTTAGTGACCTATCCCGAAGAAGCTCTTGGATCCATTACTGCTAAGGAATGGGGAGGTATTGCCTTTGATATTACTAGTATGCTAATCGGCAATAGATCAATTCTTAGGTCAAAAAACATGGCCACTGCAAAAACGCAAGGCGGTGCAGCCAAACTTGCTTATGGACAAGTGGAGCAGATTTGCTATGATGCGGCTAAATTGGTTAAGGTCAAGTTTGCTTGGCTTTCTAAGATAATTAATCCTGTAGAAGAATTACTTGGAGGTGATTTTCAACATGTGGCACTGCGAAATTTAAATGGTACCTGGACTGATACATCTTTATTTCGACAAAATATGAGTTCCTATGTTAATAAATTACCAGAAGGACCATCAAAAACAAGGCTTACAAATTTGATAGATAAGTATAATGATTTTGATACCTTCAATCAGGAACTTTATAAGAGCTTTCTTGAAGAGCTTGTTAAGGTCGTAGAAGAAACACAACCAAAATCATCTGCACCTAGACCATCAATTCCTTATAGTCAAGAACATATTCCGGGTGCACAAACTCTAGATACAAGTCTAGATGATTTCTTACGAAATCTTGGTGAGTAATTAACAAATAGGATTAGATATTTCAAGCGCTTCAACGGAATTACTGCTTGCTGTTCGCTACTAGGAATTTGATAAAACTAACCGAAAATTTTCAGCAGATCATCCCTTGAAGATTGATCAGCGCAAATACCAGGCAGTTCAGACTGAAGAAATAGGAACCTTTGCGCTCGAAACACACCAGAAGCGCCTTGAACTTGTCGATCCAAGCAAACGTACGCTCGGTACTGAAGTGATGCTTGCAGATTACTGGATTGAACAGTCGCTTCCGACCACGCTTGAGCAGCTTACGGTTGCGTTGGTTCTCGGGAATGTTTGGAACAACGCCATGATTGAAGCAAACCTTCCGTGCAGCTTTGGTATCAAACGCGCTATCGGCATTCAAGTACGCACCTTTGATAGTGATCTGTTGCTGTTTTGAGATCCTTGAAGAGCTGCGACAGGTTTGTTTCAACTCAAACGCGTCATTGTGATTGCCAGCAATGATTGTAGTGGAGGCGATAATAAAGTCCTTTTTGTCGATGAGCGGCAGGATGTTACTGGTTTTGGCTTTCTTACGCCCTTGATAAGCAACCGTGTCGCCACCTTTCTTGGCAATGGTGTGAGAACCATCGAGATTCAGTTCAGCAACATTCAACAGTTCGCGGATCACAGCAATACTGTTGTGCCAAACCTGCTTGAGGCTCCCATCTCGACACCACTTGCGGAAATGGTAGGCGACAGCATCTGGGCTCATCTCCTTCTGCTCCGGATGCTTCGGATCAGCAGCAATTGGAAGCGCATCCCATTGACAGACAGTGTAGAGCCGATACAGGATGTAGTTGAACACGCGATAGAGCAGTATTTTGCAAACATAGCCACGCTTGGCGGTACACAGATACGGTTCGACATGCGCCCGAAACGCTTCGGGTGAGAGTTGGGTCGGTATCCGGCTCACGATTTGGGTCTCTCCAGTGCTTGGGATTGGCCATCTGCCACATGCATGACGCTGGAACTCCCTCAAGGTTCAAAAGTTTCGGTCAGTTCAATATAGTTTGTGGAGGAAAGATGGCTCTTATAGATGTAAAAAACAAAGTTATACATTGCCATATAGTTTATTATGGTACTGCAATGAGTGGAAGGACGACAAATCTTGTTTATATTCACAAAAATACTCGTATTGAATCAATAAGCTCGATAGATGTGGCTAAGCATCCATATACTATTCATTTCTATTGTGTGCATCCTGAAACTGTTCGTGGATATCAAATATATTTTCATGTGAGTACAAATCCAGGGGTTTTAATTAATGATAAAGAACGTAAATCTATTATAAAGCAAGCTGATGGGGTTGTAATAGTAATTGACTCACGAAGAGGTAAAATTAATGAAAATAAACTTGCAATAAAAGAAATGAAATCAGCTATGAAATTATATAATAAGGGTATTGAAAATTTCCCAATTGTAATGCAGTATAATAAACAGGATTTTCCGGATGCACTTTCTTTTGATGAACTTAATAAAAGGTTTAATTTGTATAATTGGAGTCACGTTGAAGCTATTGCAACTAGTGGTGTGGGTGTATTGGAAACATACAGTATAATTTGTGAGAAAATTATAAATAAACTTTAAAATGTTATTTTGTATTTTCCAAAAGTGCTTGTTTTAAGCAGGCAGAGAGGTGTATAGTCAAATTTGGTCTGTAAATGAAAGGGTACCGTTTGGCTACGTACGCAGCGTGGTGCTAGGCTAAGAGTCTCCTACTCTCCTCCTCCCACCCCTCACTCCCCAACCAATCGCATATGGTGGAATGCCCTGGCTTATGATTACCTCACTACTTGACGGAGCAGCGCTTCAGGCGGGAGCTATGGCATGACCTTCACCATCACTCAAGAGCGGCGGATTGTCACACTGCGCACCTCCCATCTTGTGCTCGCCTTCTCGCTCGGCGATGGCAGTCTGCGGGTATTGCAGCGCGCGCTATCTGCGCCATACTATGGCCGAGCAACGTTGCGAAGCGCAGCGCCCCACGCTGGAAGGCAACGGTGCTCTACACAGCTTCACCCTCACATAACATCGACCTTCTGCGTTAAACAGAAGGCCGATGCCATACCCACCCTACACTATACCCTGACCTACTTCAGATACACCACTTGCCCAGTACGCGATGATTCGAGCAGTGCCAGCGCCACCGCCACACCTGCGCGACCGTCGGCACCGCTGGAGGGCGGCGGCGTGCCGTTCAGCGCTGCGTTCGTGAAATCAACCAGTTGGTCGATGTAGGCTCGCATACGCGGGAAGCCGAAGGCCGTCGATGCCTGCTCGCTCTACGGTACACAAGTTCAATTGCGCTATCGTAGTGGTCCACTGCGCACCGATGCGCTGATTACAATCGATGGAAAGATTTCGGATACGCTTGATCAGCGGTTCCCCGTTTATCAGAGTGGGCAGGCGTGGACCTCTCCACCGCTAGAGCTTGGCTATCACACCATCAATGTGATGGTTAGCACATATGCGCAGCCCGATGAGCGTGTGGTGATCGATGGATTTACGGTGATCAATAACCCATCGAGCACACCTCCGGCGACGCTGCCAACCCTACCATCGACCACGACCCGCACAATCTCGTATAGCTACGATGGCTTATTGCGGCTGATTAGCGCCGATGCCAGCGATGGCGATGACTATGCCTATAGCTACGATCTGGCAGGCAACCGCACGGGCGTGTGGGTGAACGGGGTTCGTACCGAAACCAACACCTACAATAGCGTCAATGAGGTGGTTGGCTGGACGTACGATGATGCTGGTAATCTGCTTGATGATGGGACCAGTACCTACGCTTACGATGCATTGAATCGGCAGATTCTGCAAGATTCAACTGCCCAAGTGTACAATGGCGATGGGGTGTTGGTGCAGAGTGGTCGCACTGTGTATGCGCAGGATCTGGCGCTGCCCTTAACCCAAGTGCTACAAGTGAGCGATGGCACAAACCGCACCAACTACATCTACGGCCACGAGCGACTGATGAGCGACGCCGGGGAGTGGTACGCCACCGACGCGCTCGGCAGCGTGCGCCTGACGCTGGACGACAACGGCACTGCGTACAGCGGCGCAACCTTCGATCCCTGGGGTAGCCCGGAGCGTGGCAGCGTTGGCACCTTTGGCTTCACCGGCGAACTACAGCAGGGCGACAATGTTTACCTGCGGGCGCGATGGTATAATGCCAACAACGGCACCTTTACATCGAAAGATCCATTTGAGGGCTACCCACAGCAGCCGTATAGCCTGCATCCGTATCAGTATGCGTATTCCAACCCTGTATTGTGGACGGATCCGAGTGGGCGATGTATTCCAGGCTTTGATACCGACTGCCAATTTGATTTGAATATACCATCCCTTGAAAACCTATGTGTGTCATCTTGGGTGCCTCTGATTGGTCAAGAGGATTGTAAACCTATTGGAAATGTCGATGACTTCCGTGAAACGATTATCGACCCGCTCGTTGGTGCAGTCAAACCAACATACGATTTTGTCACCAATCAGCCAGGTGCGCATGAGACAGTAGGCAATGGTTTAGAGTATATTGTTCAACACCCTATCAATTCCGGTATTGAAGTTACAAAGGGTCTCATTACTCCATTCGTGAATATTTATCAAGGATTGACCTGTTCGGATAGTAAGCAACTAGCGCATGGACTGATTGGCTTTGGATTTCTGCTAGGATCTGCACGCCTAATACGAAACACGCCATCAGTGCCAGAGGCATCAGCTCCTCAACTGATCTTAGTTACCAATCCCAAGGCTAATCTGCCACTGGGCCATAATATGGTGGGAGTCCAAATACCAGGCGCAGTAAAACCTACCATTTATCATCAGCAGGTGGGAGGATTGAGTGCTAGTAACGGTGCTATAAGGAACTTTATCTCTACGATACGAGGAGGTCAGCAAACTACTATTGTAACAAACTCAGAGCGTGTTTAAGAATTATGCGTATTATGATGATGATCAAGCCAACGGAGCA
>CALKHR010000175.1 GCA_937988885.1 uncultured Roseiflexaceae bacterium
GTTGAATAATGGCAATCCCGCCATACAAAAGTAGACCAGCGACCATCCCAGCGAGCAGCCCTCCGAGCAGCCCTCCGAGCAGCCCTCCGAGCAGCCCTGCGACCAGCCCTGCGACCAGCCCGAAGACCAGCCCGTAAATCACTGCAGAATGAAACGAGCGCCATATTGCTTGATAGGAGTACGACGCTCATGTATTAAATCACCTACCAGCCCTGCGACCAGCCCTGCGACCAGCCGCCAAGTTAAACGCAATTGTTTGGATGGTAGCCAACTTGGTTGCAAAAACTCAATATAGAAGTCCTGCTGATTATTATGAGCAATCATGCCACGGGCAAGCCAGGCCAGGAAGGCCCGTAGTTTATCAACAGGCACTGTCAGGGCATTTGCATCGGCCCGAGGGGCGCAACAATGGGCCACATAGTCGCTTACAACGATCTGGCGTATCGTTTCGGCATCAGCATTGTCTGGAAGCTGCAGCGCGTGTTCGCGGTAGGTATTGGCCATTAGGCTAAGCATCAGCGGGACACGGGCGAGATCGGCCAGCACTGCATTATGCTCGAACGTTTGGCGCAGTGATGCAAAGGTGGGTTCGGCTAGATAGCCATTCACTTGGGTAGGGGTAAGCGGCTGCACAACTAGGGCGGCATTCAGCGCAAGACCTGGTAGTTCTTGGTATTCGCGCTCACGACAGGTCACAACTAATGGCGGCTCCAGTAGCTGATCTGTGTAATACTCATTGATCGCCGCGACACATTGTTGGCGACGTTCCAACGTCCCAAGCTCATCCAGGCCATCGAGCAGCGGCAGGACAAGATAGAACTCAAACAGCTGTGTGAGGAACTGCTGCTTGGCTCCGTAGCGCTGACTAAGCTCATTGATCATCCACTGTTGCAGCGATAGATCAGGCTGCCACGTTGCTAGCGAGAAGATCACTGGCACTGGCGCAGAGTCATTGGTCGCAGCGCGCTCAGCCAGTTCGTACCCCAATTCATGCAGTAGAAAGGTTTTGCCTGCGCCCGGCGCGCCGAGGATCAGCAATTGGCCGTTGTGCTGGTCGTAGAGATCGAGCAGCCGCATTTCGGCGGGTAATAGCTCATCGGGTTGGTCGGGTCGGCGGTGGACCAGATTGTAGGGGTGGAGTTGTTGAGCGGGGCGCTCACTGGCATTGTTATGCTCGGCGAAACGGAGCAGGAGCATTATGGGCGCGTTCTCCAAGTGCTCTATGAAGCGCCGACGCATATCACTGATAAAGACCTGGTGGTTGTGGTGATTCGCTTTGGAGGCGATCAATGCAGCGCGCTGATGAAGAAGATCATCGGTAAGCCATGTCTCATCCGTCGGCGGATGCTCAACCTCCACACCCCAACTGCGCAACAGGGCCTTGATATGTGCGATTTCGTCTTGGATCGCGGCTATGTTGTTGGTGATCTCCGAAGAGTTGGAATAAGTGTTGTCGTGCTGCGCTGCTCGACGCAATAGCTGCTTGAGATGGGTTCGGTTGTTAGCAAGGAGTTGTTGCTGCTGTTCAATGTCTTGTGGGGTGGGCATGGCACCTCATGCTACAGGTATCCTATGCATTTTATGTTTCCATTATCTCATAATCTGCTTCTTGCGGCACCAGCACCACCGGGCCAATCGTGCGGCGGGCCTCGATATCGGCGTGGGCCTGCGCCGCCTGCGCCAACGCGTAGCGCTGCATCGGCAGGTCGCCGAATATGCCCGCCTGCACCGCAGCGAACAGGTCCGCCGCCGCGTAATCGAGCGTGGTGCGGTCGGGGATGTGCTCGGCCAGGGTCGGCACCGCCACCGAGATCACCCGCGCGCTCACCGTCGCCTGATCCGCCGCCTTCGGGAAGCCCGAGGCGCTGCCATAGAGCACCGCCTTGCCGAACCGCGTGATCAGCGGCAGCGAGCGGTTGAAGGTCGCCTCTCCCACGCCGTCGTACAGCACATCGACGCCATCGTTGCCCACGATCTGCCGCACCCGCGCCACGAAGTCTTCGTGCTCGGTGACGATCACATGCTGGATGCCGCTCTGCTCGGCGGCAATGCGCTTGGCCTCGCTGCTCACCGTGCCGATCACTGTTGCGCCGAGCGCCACCGCCCAGCGCGCCAGCAAGGTGCCCACCGCGCCTGCCGCCCCGTGGATCAGCACCACATCGCCCTCGGCTAGCGGAAAGACCTGCTTCACCAGCATGCGCGCCGTGAGTCCTTTGGTCAGGATCGCGGCTGCCAATTCGAACGAGATGTCCGGCGGCAACGGCACCAAGTAGAGCGACGACACCAGCCGCTGCGCCGCATACGCGCCCTGCACGTGGTGGTACGCTACGCGGTCGCCCGGCTGCAAGCCACGCACTCCCGCACCGACCTCCTCGATCACGCCTGCGCCCTCGATCCCGGGCACGAACGGCAACTGCTTGGCCTGCTCGCGTCCCGAGCGCAACTGCAGATCGATGCCGTTCACCCCGATCGCGGCCTGGCGTAGCCGAACTTGCAGTCGCGTGGGGCTGCCTAGCTCCTCACGCTCATAGCGCAGCACCTCCGGCGCGCCTGGCTCCGATACGCGAATCACCGCTGTGGTAGTCATTGGTCGCTCCCAAAATAGAACAGCGCGATGCTTGCCGCATCACGCGGGAAGATTCAAGTTATAGCGCACTGCCGCAATATTTGCAGAATCTTGCGTCGGGGTCGTGCCCCTCGGCGGAACAGTTCGGGCAGGCTTGGTTGCTGATCGCCGTGGCCGTGCGGCCCAGTTCCAGCGTCACGATGCCCGTCGGCACCGCGATCACACCGTAGCCCAGCAGCATCACTACAATCGAGAGCATCTGCCCGATCGGCGTCTGAGGCGAGAGATCGCCGTAGCCGACCGTGGTTAGCGTCACCACCGCCCAATAGATGCCGAGCGGGATGCTGTTGAAGCCGTGCTCCTCGCCCTCGACAACATACATTAATGTTCCTATAATAACTGATAGGGTGAGCACAGCTAGCAGGAATACGCTGATTTTACGGCGACTAGCCCACAACGCTCGCCTGAGAATGCTCGCCTCTCCCACATATTCTATCAACTTCAACACCCGGAAGATCCGCAACAGCCTCAGCACGCGGATCACCAGTAGATATTGGCCGCCTGGATAGAATAAGCTCAGATAGCTCGGCAGAATCGAGAGCAGATCGACCACCCCGAAGAAGCTGAACATATACCGCCACGATTTGCGCACACTGATCAGCCGGATCACATACTCAATCGTAAAGATGATGGTGAATAGCCACTCCAGCGCGATCAGGAATGGGCCGTATTGCTGGCGAATATGCGCTTCACTGTCGAGAATGACGATCAACACGCTTAAGCAGATGCTGATCATCAAGCCGAGATCGAAGATCTTGCCCGCTCGTGTATCGGACTCGAACACCACCGTATGCAGCGATTTCCGCCAATCGGCCCGTGAATCGGGCGGTTGAGTAGTCATAAACAGGATTCCTAGCACGAAAATGAGGAACCTCAGGCGCAAGGAACTATTTTCGCATACAAGCCGTCTTGTGTGCAAGATCGGCGTCCAAATGAAGGAGGGTACTGTGCAGATGCGAAAGATGCTCCTGGTGATCGTGGTGGTGGTGTTGGTGGGTTGTGGAGGATCGCCTGCACCAGAGATGTTCGAGACGATCAACTCCGGCCTCAACCCTGGTGGGGCAGACTCGGTTGTTGCGCCCGCAGCGCCTCCAGTGTCCGTCGAGGCTCCCGCTTCGGCAAGTGGCGGTAGCAGTAGTGACAACAGTGGTAGTAGTGCTCAACCTCAAATCGAACGGTTAGTGATTAAAAATGCCTCGATGAGCTTGCAGGTAGCTCAAGTGACCGAAGCCGATGCGGCGATCCGCGCCAAGGTGGAAGCCTGGGGCGGCTTTATTGTCAACTCGCAGAGCAGGGATTCCGATGATTCGCTCACCATCGATCTCCACTTCCGCGTGCCCGCCGAGCACTTCGATCAGGCGCTCACGGAGTTGGAGCAGTTGGCCGAGAAAGTGCTCTCGCGCGAGGTGAGCGGCGAGGATGTGACCGCCGAGTTTGTCGATCTGCAGTCGCAGTTGCGCAATCTCGAAGCGACCCGTGACCGCCTGATGACCTTCCTCGACCGATCCGAAACTGTCGAGGAGGCGCTGATGGTGAACCAATCGCTCTCCGACATCCAGGGCCAGATCGAGCGGGCCAAGGGTCGTATGCAGTATTTGCAGCAGAGCGCAGCGCTCTCGTCGTTGAGCGTCTCGTTGCGCTCGCGGCCCGCCCCCTCGCCGATTGTCGAGCCGGAGGGTTGGCAGCCGCTGGAGGTCGCCCGTGGTGCTTTGCGCGACCTGATCGAGCTAGGCCAGTTGTTGGTGAACCTCCTGATTATCGTGCTGGTCTGGACGCCCGTCTGGCTCACGATTGTGCTGGTGGTGCTGTGGGTGCGCCGCAGGAGACGACGCGGGAAAGCTAAGGAGGAGCAACAGAGCAGTTAGAGCCACTTATACCAAATCCGACTGGATTGTTATCATTGAAAAGCGGTTTTAGTGCATCGTTTTTCACTGTTCTCATTGCTGCCGCAGGCTAAAACGGGTTTTATAGTGATACTGTCCAACCGGATTTAGTATAAGAAGCCTTCTGAAAAGCATCAGGAGGTTGTGAGCAGAGACACATGCGTGTCAGAACGCCAAAAAACGCATACAGACCACCGAACACAGACCATACCGAGGAATCAAATGATACAGGCATCACAGAGCGGATTCCTTGGGGTCCAGGGGCGATAAGCCTCGGCTGGGGGTTTCCAAAGGGGCCGCAGTCGGCCCCTTTGGGCTTGCGCAGCAGCCGAGTTGCTCGTGAGTACACGCTCTCTCGCCGAATGGCGCATCCGACGCTCTCGTAAAGGAGATACATACATCTCAAAACGCGCAGTACATTTATCGCTTTTCTGTTTTCCGCATTAGAAAGCTTTTCAGAAAGCCTCTAATCTGTAGATGTAGTATTCGCCGAACGGCCTAATACCCCTTCGCTTTATCAACCACGTGGTGCAGCGGCTGGCCGCTCATATAACGAGCCAGATTATCGAGGAAGATCTCGCTGGCCCGCTGGTTGTAGACCGGTGTCACGCCGCCGTAGTGCGCGGTGATAATCACATTCTTCAGGTTCCACAGCTCGGAATCGGCGGGCAGCGGCTCGGGCGTGAACACATCCAGTCCCGCACCAGCGATCCAACCCTCGCGCAGCGCCCGAATCAGCACATCCTGTTGAACGAGGCCACCTCGGCCCACGTTGATCAGGTACGCGGTCGGCTTCATCGCGCGCAACTCCGCCTCGCCGATCATACCCTGCGTCTCGTGGTTGAGCGGTGGCGAGAGCACCACCACGTCGACCTGCGGCAACACCTCCAGCAACTGCTCGGGCTTGTACATCGCATCGATATTCGGCAGGCCGATCTCGGGGTTGCGGCGCATGCCAAACACCCGCATCCCGAACGCCTTCGCCAGCATCGCCGTGCGCTGCCCGATCGCGCCCAGCCCGATCAGCAGCATCGTGCGGCCCTCCAACTCGAACACCTCGTGGTGCTTCATCGGGCGCCATTCGCGCTGCGCCTGTGCCCGATACGCCTCGGGGAGGCCGCGCGCGAACGCCAACAAATACGCCATCACCTGCTCGCCGATCTGAATACCGTGCATGCCCGCCGTATTCGTGATCGTCAAGTCGAGTTGCGCAACTTCGGGATGTTGCAGCAGCCAATCGACACCCGCGCCCCACTCCTGCACCCACCGCAGCCGTTTGGCCTTCGTGAGCAAATCGCGGGGGAATCCGCCCACCGAGATCTCAATCTCGTCCAACAAGCCCTCGATGGTGGCTCGATCTGTGCTGGTAACGATCTGCATCGTTGGAGCCAATGCTTGAATCCGCTCAATCAACTCGTTGCTCAGGCGTTCTGGGGGTAGGTGGACCAAAAGTACGCTCATGATTCCTTCCTCAATTGTGGCAAGATGTAAGATTGAGATTAGATGGTAAGATTCAATTATTGACTCTGCCCATGAAAATCCCTACCATAAGTTTAACGCATGTTTGCGCTGCGGTCGCAGGCACGAATGTTGTATGGAACGATGCATCGTGTAAAGGAACTTAGTTAATTCAGGCGGAAAGCTGGCCAAGCTCATCTCCATGATCATTACTCTTACCAACGTGCTTCACGATCCTAGGCAGATACGGCGATACGATAGATTTTCTTTCGGCAAGCCAAACTTGGCTACCTTATTCGCAATGAGAGCAAAACAATGCAGCCAGAATCAGTGTGGCCATCATCAAATCGCCCCGACGACGAACGAGTTGTCATAACTGGTATGGGCTTACTCACGCCCTTGGGCATCGGTCAGGAACGTTTTTGGAACGGATTAGCTGAAGGTCGCAGCGGCATCCACCGCGTTACCTTCGAGCAATCGAGCGATCTACCCTACGCGATCGCCGCCGAAGTCCCGGATTTCGACCCGAATCAGTATATGGACAGCAAAGAGGCCCGGCGGATGTCGCGCGCGAGCCAGTTCGCCGTGGCGGCTGCTCGTATGGCGCTTGAGGATTCGGGCCTGGAAGTGAATGACTCAAACCGCTTCGATATCGGTACGCTGATCGCTAATAGCGCGACGTCGCCGCCCGAGATCGAGATCACCACGCGCACCTTCTTCGAGCGTGGCAGTGCCAAGATCAATCCCTTCCAATTCGGTGCCTCGCTGCCGAATATGCCCGCCTCGCAAGTTGCTATTCAACTGGGCCTGCTGGGGCACAGCAGCATGATCGGTACCGCCTGCGCCGCGAGCTCGCAAGCCATCGGTGAGGCTGCCGAGATCATCCGCCGCGGCGATGCCGAGGTGATGCTGGCGGGTGGCAGCGAAGCGACGATCTGCCGCCTGACGCTCGCCTGCTTCCACAGCATGCGCGCCCTCTCGACCCGCAACGAGGACCCCGAGAGCGCCTCGCGCCCGTTCGACCGCACCCGCGACGGCTTTGTGTTGGGCGAAGGCGCTGGTGTGTTTGTGCTTGAGCGATTGTCGGCGGCCCGTAAGCGCGGCGCGCGCATCTACGCCGAGTTGGTCGGCTATGCCTCGGCGAGCGACGCTTACCACATCACCGCCCCGCACCCCGATGGCGATGGCGCCGCCCGCGCTATGATGCGAGCGCTCAAGCGCGCAGGTATCACGCCCGACCAGATCGATTACATCAACGCCCATGCCACCAGCACGCCAGCCGGTGATGTGGCCGAGACCTTGGCGATCAAGCGCGCCCTGGGTGAGCACGCTTACCGCATCCCGATCAGCGCCACGAAGTCGATGATCGGCCATCTCACCAGCGCCGCCGGAGCCGTTGAGGCTGCCGCCACCATCCTGGCGATGAAGAACTCGCTTATCCCACCGACCATCAACTACGAATACGCCGACCCAGACTGCGACTTGGACTATGTGCCGAATCGTGCTCGCCCCGCGAAGATGAACATCGCGATGTCCAATTCGTTCGGTTTCGGTGGCGTCAATAGTGTGCTCGTGCTTCAGTCTGCAGCTTAGTCTCTATGTGTCGTTGTCTTTTGCCGTCTAAGCACGGTATCACGCCCGAATTGCTGGAGTTTGCCACACCGACGTTGGTGAACCCAGCAATTCTCAGTGATTTTGAGGAATCTGCTGCTGAAGTGCCGATCATATATTGTTTTTTCTGCACGAACGTGATACATTACCCATATTAGCGGGCTGTACGTCGTATTACGCTCTACATGGATGTTCCCGATGTTTGGGCCATCGATCGATGATTGCGTTCCGTTTGCATCGTAGGCAGCGCTCTTGAGGGCTCCGTTATGTCTGCACGTTCATCGCGCCTAGAGAATGCTGCCAATCGTGCTCAATCGCTGATTGGTAAGTTCGTTCAATCAAAGGTTGGTGCGCGTGTCTCCAATTTTCCGCCGCTCGCTTGGGTATTGAGTACGACGACTCAATACCTTGTGCAGAGGCGCCTCAAACCTGCGCAGAAGGTCTCTCGGCCCACCGAGCATATTGCGCGCCCCGACCTGATCTCGACGCTGCACGCGATCGTGACCGATGTGGTCGAGTCGCTCGGCTATGTGGGCGCAATGGTCGCTACCTACGAACGCGATGATTCGCTGCTGCAACGGGTGATCTACGCCGATCCGAATGTCGTGTCGATGGAACAGATCTCGGAGTGGGAGGCCGAAGTCGCCCGCCTCAGCCCTGACCGCCCGGTCAGCCTCAGCAACCCCGATATCGCCCGAGTCTACGTCAACGATCCTGCCTATCAGCATAATTTGAGCACCGCCGCCTATCACTCCGGCGAGCCTGTGCGCAGCGATGAGCTATTCAGCCTCTTCACGCCGATCGCCTCCGATGCCGCTAAGCCGTTTATCCGTGGCATCCAGCAGGCATTGGGTGTGCAGGAGGTGATCGCGGTGCCGTTCTTCATCGAGACGGGCGTCAATGGCACCACCAGCCGCGAGATGGTCGGCAATTTGTTCGCGTTGAGCCGCACGCCGATCTCCCCCAGCGATCAGCGTATTTTGGCGGCGTTTGGTCGTCAGGCCGCAGCCGCCATCCTAAGCGAGCGCCGCCGATTGCAGATCGAAGTAGCCCAGAAGCTGACCTTCGAGATCCAAAACAATCTGCGCGATGAGAACCAGATCTTGCAGCGGATCGTGTCGGGTGTGGTGGCCGATTTGGGCTACGTGGGCGCGGCGGTCGCTACGCACGAGCCGGGTGGCGCGCTGCCGCTGCGGGCCTTTGATATTGACCATCAACTCATTTCAGCCGAGCAGATCCAAAATTGGCAGGCAGAGTTGACGCGCTTAACGCCCGACCGCAAGCCGCTATTCACCAACGCAGACTTTGTCCGCGTGTACATCAACGAGGAACAGTATCAGGATAACTTGAGCGTGAGGGCGTATCGTTCGGGCAAGCCCGAGCGCACCAACGATCTGTTCAGCTTATTGACGCCGATGGTCTCTGAAGCTGCGAGGCCGTTTGTGCGTGGCGTGCAGCAGGCGCTCGGCGTTCAGGAAGTGGTCGCGGTGCCGTTTTTCATCGAGCAGGTGGTCGATGGCGCGGTGCAGCGCGAGTTTGTGGGTAATCTGTTCGCGGCGACGCGGGCCAAGCAGTTCAGTCACGGCGAGATTGAGCTATTGCAGGCGTTTGGGCAACAGGCGGCGGCGGGCCTCTACAATGCGCAACTCTACCGTCGTGCGGAAGATCGGCGGCGCGCCTCGGAGATCTTCGGCAAGATGGCGTTTAGCGCGGCGGCCTCAGTGCATACGCTTAAGAATCAGGTCGGTGTGGTGCGCGGCAATCTGCAGGTGTTGGGCTTGCTGGATTCGCTGGGCGAATCGCAGCGCCAGGCTCTGATCAGCCAACTGAGCCAACTCAGCCAGCCGATCATCAATAACCTCGATGGGATGGCCGATATCCTCGACAGCTTGCACGAGCCGTGGCGTTTGCTCGCCGATGTGCCGACCAATATCAACGATTGCGTCTCCTACGCGGCCCGCAAGGTGCTGCACAAGCCCGAAGGTTGGGTGCATATCGCACTCGCTCCCGATCTGCCCGCCATCAAGACATCGCCCGATATGATGCGCGAAGTGTTCAAGGTGCTGCTGAAGAACGCTGCCGAAGCGATCGCCGCTAAGGGCACGCCCGGCGAGATCTGGATCGAGAGCGGCGTGCGCGATGGGCAGATCTATGTGACTATCCGCGATAGCGGCATCGGCATCAAACCCGAGAATCTGCACCGCATCTTCGAGATGCGCTGGACCACCAAGAGCTCGGGCTTGGGCTTCGGCCTGTTCTGGGCTATCGACTACATCGAAGGCTTGGGCGGCGCGATCACCGTCGATAGCACTTGGATGGAAGGTTCCACCTTCACCGTCACCATTCCGCTTACGCAGTCGGTTATGCTGGCGCGCTCCGCGAACGTTTAATCCCCTTTATTTATCCACAGATTACGCAGATTACGCAGATTTGGGATTGGAAAATTCTGTTGCTAAAAGAAAGCATTGTATCCCAACCAAATCTGGTATAGCATCCTCATTCGTAATTGCACTGTTTTATAAGCCTTTGACAGTTCTCATTGTCATTCCGAACAAGCCGCTAGGCGAAGTGAGGAATCTCATTGCTCTGCATTGTATTGCTCTTTGAGATCTCCCCCCATTCGCTTCGCTCAAGGCTTCGACCGTTCGAGATGACAGTGCTTTTCATTGAACATAAAAATGGTAAATATTTCCAAAACGACGCAGTAATTCTTAATCTGTGAAATCTGTGGATTACAACCATTTGCCTCCCGTTGCGGGCAGTGGTACGATATACATCACGGCTTTATGTTGCACATCGTCGCTATGCCGTAGCCGCGCTGCTCCGTGGGAGCGGCGGACCGCGTGCGCTGCATAGAGGCAGCGCCATAGCTGAAGGAAGCAACATGGCAAAACACTATATTTGCGACATGGATGGGGTGTTGGTGCTTGGCTCACAGGTGATACCGGGCGCGAATGAGTTTATCAAACGGCTGCAGGAGGCTGGCTCGAAATTCCTGGTGCTCACCAACAACTCGCTCTACACGCCGCGAGACCTGCACGTGCGCCTCAAGCGAATCGGCCTCGATGTGCCCGAAACCTCGCTCTACACCTCTGCACTCGCCACAGCCCAATTCTTGCACGACCAACACCCGAGTGGCAGCGCCTTCGTGATCGGCGAGGCGGGCTTGACCACCGCCCTGCACGACATCGGCTACATCATCACCGATCAGCAGCCCGACTACGTGGTGCTCGGTGAAACGTTGACCTACAGCTTCGAGCGGATCACCCAAGCGATGCGTTTTGTGGCGGCTGGCTCGCGCTTTATCGCCACCAATCCAGACGTATCCGGCCCGAGCGATGGCGGCCTGGTACCTGCCACGGGCGCGGTGGCGGCGCTGATCTCGGCGGCCACAGGCGTCCAGCCCTACTACATCGGCAAGCCCAACCCGCTGATTATGCGAACGGCGCTGCGCACGCTCGATGCCCACGCCAAGGACGCCGTGATGGTGGGCGATCGGATGGACACCGACATCATCGTAGGCACCGAGGGCGGCCTCGAAACCATCCTGGTGCTGACGGGCGTCACGCGCCGCGAGGACGTGGATCGCTACCCGTATCGGCCCACCCGCATCGTCGAATCCGTCGCTGATATTATCCCGTAGCGGTGAGTCTCCTGACACGGTGACACGGTGATTGGGTGCTTGGAAGAAGGTGCTACGCATCCCCTGAACAACGTGATGTCGATGGGCTGCGTGTAGCAATCCATCGACATCATAAAAAGAAGAGCAAATAAACCCTAATCTGTGTTAATCTGCGTCATCTGTGGATAAAAAAAGGCGCTGCCAAACCTGGCAACGCCCCACAACATCAAACCCTACTTCTTCCCGATTGTGCGACCGCTGGCCACCACCCCATCCTTGGGATACTGCGCCGCCGTAACGCGCGGGCGCACCACCACGTTGCGTCCCACCTGCGCATTCGCCGGCACCTGCGCGCGCCGCCCGATCACCGTCAGGCCCGTATTCACCAGATCGGGCGCATCCTGGTTCGGCGTATTATCCTCGCCCACGCCGACCTGCGCGTTTGCGCCGATCACCGTATTCTTGTCGAGAATACAGTGATCGATCACTGCGCCAGCCTCCACCACCGTATCGGTGAGCAGGATCGAATCGCGCACCACCGCGCCCTCGGCCACCACCACGCCGGGCGCGATCACCGAACGCACCACCTGCCCCTGAATGCGGCAGCCGTCGCAGATCAAACTGCCCTCGACGCGCGCCGTCGGGCCAAGCTCAGCGGCGGGCCGCTCCTCGCTCTTGGTGTGAATCACCCATTCGGGATCGTACAAGTCCAGCGGCGGAGTCTCCACCAACAGCGCCATATTCGCCTCGTAGTAGGCTTGCAACGTGCCCACATCGGCCCAATAGCCCTGGAAGTTATACGCCGCGACTTCCGTCTCCTTCACCAACTGCGGCATCACATCGCGACCGAAATTATTGCCGCTGTTGGCGCTGAGCCACTCCAACAGGAAATTCTTGCTGAAGGCGTAGATGCCCATCGACGCCAAACTCGAAAGCGAGCGGCGTGGCTTCTCCTCGAAGCGGCTCACGGTCCCGTTGGAATCGACCGAGACAATCCCGTAGCGATGCACCTCGTGCGGGCTGACCGCGTGCACACCGATCGTCACATCGGCGTTGCGCTCCTGGTGCAGCTGCAACATAGGCCGATAGTCCATCTTGTAGACATGGTCGCCAGCCAACACCAGCACCACATCGATAGGCTGCTCGGCGATGTAATCGAGATTAGCGCGCACCGCATCGGCATTGCCGCGCTGCCAATCGCCGCCCTCGCTGGTGAGGTACGGGTGTAGCACTCGCACGCCACCGATGCGGCGGTCGAGATCCCACGGCTTGCCCACGCCGATATGCTCGTGCAGCGAACGGGGGCGGTACTGCGTGATCACTCCGACATTGAAAATACCAGAGTTCACACAGTTCGACAGTGTGAAATCGATGATGCGATATTTGCCCGCGAACGGCACCGCCGCCTCCGAGCGCTCAGCCGTGAGGGCGCTAAGGGCCGGCGTCTCACCGCCAGCCAGGATCAAGGCAAGTGTTCGTACCATAACAGATCCTCGACAATCTGCGGCTTTAGATCGTTTCGCCCGAAGCGACCTCGCCGTGCGGGAAATCCTCCTCATCGCGGTCGGCGTTGATCACCACATTGCGTCCAATCGTGATTCCGGCAGGGATATGCGCGCCCTTGCCCACGATGGTCACACCTGTGTTGAGTTTGTCGGGTTGCTGCTTATTGGGGATGCTCAGATCTTCGCCGAAGCCCAACCGCGCACCCGCGCCGACCACCACATTCTTATCGACGATCACCCGATCGAGATACGCACCCGGCCCGATCCACGTATCGTTCATCACAATACTGTCGCGCACCACCGCCCCGGGCGACACATACACCCCGGGCGAAAGCACCGAACGCTCGACCTTGCCGCGCACAATACAGCCGTTGCAAATCATACTGCTCTCGACGCGGGCCTGCGGGCCAAGCTTCGCGGGTGGGCGCTCCTCGCTGCGCGTGCGGATCACCCAGTCCTGATCGTACAGATTCAGCGTATTGGTCGGGTCGAGCAGTTCCATACTCGTCTCCCAGTACGACTGCACCGTCCCCACATCGACCCAATAGCCCTCGAACGGATACGCAACGACATTATCTTCGGAGATCATCGCTGGAATCACATGCTTGCCGAAGTCGATGCGAGGCGTATTCTCGCCGCCCTCGGAGAGCCGACGGATCAGCGCCTCGGCGGAGAACACATAGATGCCCATCGAAGCCAGCGTGCCCTTATCGCGGTTTTTGGGCTTCTCGGTGAACTCCACCACACAGTTCTGCTCATCGACAGTCATAATGCCGAAGCGGTCGGTCTGCTCCAGTGGCACGTTCATCACTCCCACCGTTAGGTCGGCTCGGCGGCGCTGGTGCTCGGCGATCATCGCACTATAATCCATCTTATAGATATGATCGCCCGATAGGATCAGCACCACATCGGCGCGGCGCTCACGAATATAATTCAAATTCTGGTAGATCGCGTCGGCGGTGCCCTTGTACCAACTCTCATCACGGCGGCCCTGATACGGCTGCAACAGCACTACGCCGCCCTGACTGCGGTCAAGGTCCCACGGCTTGCCATTACCGATATGAGCGTTCAGAGAGTGAGGGCGATACTGCGTCAGGATAGCGACATCGAAAATACCGGAGTTAACGCAGTTGGATAGAGTGAAGTCGATGATGCGGAATTTGCCGGCGAATGGTACCGAGGGCTTGGCACGCTTCTCCGAGAGCACGCTCAGACGCGTCCCCTCGCCACCGGCCATGATCATGGCGACGATTCGCACGGGAACCTCCAGGCAAACAGGTTAGCGATTCCAGGCGGTTGTAGAAAACTACTATACCATAGGATCTAGCAGTTGTCACATTTTTGTCATGAATCGCCGGATTTCTTGGGAAAACGCCCCGCCGCTACCGCAGGAAGCGCCATCGCCACTCCGGCGTGTGTTATTCTGCTGGCGCAAAAGGAGCAACCGCGCAACAAACGCCCGTGATCATGCTCCGGGCTTTGGAGTGCCACCCCGGGCAGCGTGAAATGGGCTACAGGTAACTACGGCAGTGTGGGGCGCGTGGGAATGCAGAAACGCCAATGCTCTGTTTTGGTAATCTCCGACGTCTTCCCATTCAACGAAAAACAATGTCATCTCGAACGAACGTGAGAGATCTCAAAGCGCATTACAATGCAAAACGATGAGATTCCTCACATCGCCTAGCGGCTTGTTCGGAATGACAATGAGAATCATAGAAAACGTATGAAACAGTGTGTTTACCTTTTCCTATAAGTATAATTTCACTCCCCCATCTGCCACTCGGGCCGGAAGTCGCGGCCCACGATCACCAGCAGATCGACGCCCGGCGGCGGTGGTGGCGAATCTAAGCCTGGCCGCGCCAACACAGCGTTGCTCGCCAGGCCCAGCGCATCGGCCAGGCGCTGCCGCGCCTGCGGACGGTCGCTGTAGTCGATGATCGTCGTGAACTGGTACGGTTGCCCCGCATTGCCCGGCTCGGCCAACACAAAGCCCTTGTTTTGCAGATACCTGCTCACCTGCCCCGCGATGCCCTCGACCGCCGCGCCGTTCAGCACTTGGATGCGCGACGGCGGCTCGGTGCTGTTGCCCTGCGGCCCCGCCAACCAGCGCGCCACCACACCCGCCACGCCCTGACGGTTCCAGTAGATGTCCGAGCCATCCTCAGAATCGATCGGCACGTCGGTCGGGTTGATGCTCACCTGCACCAGTCGCGAACTGTCCAGATCGCGGGCCAGCATCGCCAAGCCGTTCAGCATACCCAAATCGCGTACGGGCAGCGTGGTGCGCACATTCGCGGCCAGCAGATCGGCCCATTGCGGCAGCACCGCCGCGTTCTCGAGCAGGCCTCGCTCGCGCACCTGCTTCAACAGCGCTTGCAACACCTGCTGCTGGCGGCGGCCCCGGTCGAAGTCGTTGCTGGAGTGCCGCGAACGGGCGTAGATCAGCGCGTGGCGTCCATCGAGCACTTGCAGCCCCGCCGGAATGTAGATGCGCTCCACGCCGTAGTCCTCGGTGGGGTACTCGGCGTCCAACAGTGGGCGCTCGATGTTGATGGCGACGCCACCCACCGCATCAACGACCTGCTCGAAGCCGTGGAAATCGACCTGCGCCACGTAGTCGATGCGCACTCCCAAGAATTGCTCGACCGCTTCGGCAGCCAGCGCGCCGCCACCAGCATCTGGCTCGGTGCCCGCTCCATAGATCGCCTCGGCATTGGAGTAGCCGTAGGCGTAGGCGGCATTGATCTTGGCCCAGCCGACATGCGGGATCTGCACCACCGAGTCGCGCGGGATGGCCAGCAGCGAGGCCCAGCGTTCCTGCGGGTCGAGGTGCACGACGATCAGCGTGTCGCTGCGCACGCCTTCGAGATCATCGGGGCGCTTGTCCACGCCGATCAGCAGGATGTTGATCGGTTGGCGCAGCGAGTTCGGCAGGGGCGCGGCGTTGGTCGGCGCTGGCTCGGCGACCGACGATGTACTCGGGAGCGCGGTGCTCACGCGGATGTCGGCGGTGGGCAACACGGTGGTGCGGCGCGGATCGACTTGCTGGATGGTTTGCAGCGCTCGGTCGGCGCGCCACCAGATGAAGAGCGGCACCAGGACGACAAAAAGGAATACTCCAAGGCCAAGGCCACAGCCTATACGACGCATTTGTTGGTTTCGACGGGTCGCTCGCCGAGCATTGAGACGTTCGCGAGCGCTTTGTGGAGGAGTCTTGCTGGAAGAGGTCAACGGCGGTTCCTTGCGCACATTCAATTCCAGTTTGTGGTGGGATTATACCACTTGCGCCGCGGATATGCAGGTGGTGTTTGGCTATCTTCAGATTACACTGGTTTCACAGATTCATGAGTTGCCTAACGTGTGCCACGTTTTTGGAATCGCGACCACGACGAAAAGCACTGTCATTCCGAACGGAGCGTAGTGAAGAATCTCATCGTTGTGCTCAGGGATTTCGTCTCCATTACTCACAGACTGGTCATTGCACGGGCCGAGAGGAACCAAACGTACAAGGCGGAAAGGGACGGGGAGATTCTTCACTTCGTGCTGCGCACTTGTTCAGA
>CALKHR010000176.1 GCA_937988885.1 uncultured Roseiflexaceae bacterium
TCACGCATGATGCTCAAGTGCTTTCTCAGCACGCCATTTGATGCCTTGTAACATCTTGCGCTCCATCACGAAGTGCAGCGGCTCGGTGATGATCTGCCAAATCAGGAAGTTGCTGAGCGTCGATGGATAATCGCCACGAGATCGAACGATCAGACGCGTGGTCTGCTCGTCGATCGGCTGCAAGTAGAACGTCCAGCTATGCGCGCCGAGCTTCGGATCTACATCACCGAGCACTAAGGCGCGGCCCGGAATGATCTCGGCGACAGGGAAGGACGGGTAGCCTGGCGGGCCAAGCCGTATGACGTCGCCCACTTTCAGATCGAGCAGTTCAGGGATGATTTGGTCCGCGCTGTGGATGTCGCATCCCACCAGATTCTCAGCCCAATCGTAGCTGTACAGCCCACCACGGCCTTGCCCAAGCTGTACGAGCCAGGGCCAGACCGCCGTGGTTGGCGCGGCGATGGTGATAGCACGAGTCGATTGGGTGCGTGGCTGTGGAACGATCTCATCGCCGGGCAGCGGTTGCGCCACCTCTGCATCTGTGGCTCCCCAGCGGTTGTACCAAGGCCGCACCTTGAGCCAATAGGCGAACCCGGACCCGGCCAACGCAACCAGACTCGTTATCCAAAAAGTTGATCGTTTGGTGCGAACCATGAGCATAGCTCCTTTCAACGATCCGGGCCTTGTACATGACGCCACTGGTAGTAGTGCTGGCCGACGTTGCCCATCTCTACCCGCCAGTTCGGCGGATTGGCCGGGTTATAGGTCAGCACTCGGCGCTCGAAGACTTGGAAGAGGATCGGGCGCTCCACGCCGCCCACTTGGGTTTTCACCCAGTAGGCTCCGGTCACCGGCAGGCCAAAGACGAACAGCGGATCGTAGAGTTGCTCGCGGACATAGCGCCCATCGACATAGACCAAGCCCTGTTGGTTCATAAAATCGATGAACACCTTGGCCACGCCGTGGTTGTTCTCGCCACGAACTAGGATCGTTCCTCCATCGTTGACATAATCGTTGAAGCCAGTGATGGTGCCATCGCGATTGATCATGCCGGTGGCTGGTTTGCCGAGATCGGAGGTGTTGACTTGGCCGGGGCTTTGGTAGTACGGCAGGAGATCGGCGTAGGTTGGCCAGTGGTTTGGGTCGCCGATCGCCGAGATCTTGGCGGGTGAGTGTGCTTCAAACTGGGTGTAGCCGATCTGGATCTGCCCGGTCATCATCTCGATCGGTAGCAGCCCGTTTGTAATGAACCAGGACAACGATGGGTCGGCGGAGGGATCGTTGATCTCCATCCGAGCTTTATCGAAGTACAGCACATCACGCTGCCCGCCGGGCGCCTCGGCGTATGGCTCTTGCTGAACGGGCGTCCCCAGAACGATCGAACTGACCAGACCGCCCCAGGTCCAAGAGCGGGCGACGACTTGCTTATCGATTGGCAGATCGGTGCGTTCCCAGAGACGCCGGAATGCGACGCGCGAATCGATAGCCGCTTGTGCTGGGGCGACAACGAGCATGACCACCGCCAGCAGGGTTATCAGCGAAAGATAGAGCCGTCTCATATGCTCCTCCTTTGTTCTGTTGCATCGCCCAAACAGCCATAGACAACAACTCGTCAATTGCCCGTGGCAACTGACGAGTTGAACGTATGAGTGAAATGTGTCGGTTGTCTCGGTTTGCAATCTCTGCTCATCATATTGGTATTGTATGGTGGCTCAACAGCATTGGGAGAAAGGATTTCTTCGCTTCGAGAGAAAGAATCTTCACTATGCTAGCGCTCAACATATCCTCGATGACTTTAACGTCCCGCTTAGTTAAGAAATCTTCCTTTGGTGAATAGATTGTTTTTCTCCACGCGCCATTGCCTTCGCTATGATGAACACACATTGATGACCGTGCTGCAACATCGTTGTCATCCCTCTTTCGCTGTGCAGGTCACCAACGTATCTCCTTTCGTCGGTGATAGTTATTAAGGGCAACGATATGACTGCTCCGAAAACTGCACGAAAGCCCACAACTTCTGCCAAGCAGCACCCCAGCGGCGATAACCGCTTCAAGATCCTGGAGGCGACGATGAAGCGCCACCAGTATCAGCCCGACGCGCTGATCGAGGTGCTTCATAAGGCGCAGGAGTTGTTTGGCTACCTCTCGAACGATCTCCTGCTCATGATCGCTCACAGCCTCCGGCTGCCGCCGAGCCGCGTCTACGGCGTAGCCACCTTCTATCACTTCTTCTCGCTCGCACCGCAGGGCCAGCATAGCTGCGCCATCTGCTTGGGCACCGCCTGCTATGTGAAGGGCGCCGCAGCGCTGCTGGCCTCCGTGGAGCACGAGGCGGGGATCAAGGCTGGCGACACGACAGCGGACAATCGGCTCTCGCTGATGACCGCGCGCTGTTTGGGTGCCTGCGGCATTGCGCCCGCTGTGGTGATCGACGGCGAAGTCGCCGGAAACGTCTCTACCGAGCAGTTGGTCGCGCAGATTCGTGAGATGCTCCGTGAATCGTAAACCGTAAGCCGTTACAACCGCGCATCTCAATACGCAATGTTGCTTATGATTTATGGTTTACGCTTTACACTTTGAGAATGAGGCAAACGTATGGATCTGGCCGAACTACAGGAGATCGCTGCGCAGGAGCGCCAGGCGCGCAAGCCGATCCGCATCCGCTGCTGCATGGCGGCTGGCTGCCTTTCCTCCAACGCACAGTCCGTCAAACAACAGCTTGAAGCCGCCATCACCGAGGCTGGCTTGGAGGAACAGGTGGAAGTGTGTGGGGTCGGTTGTATGCGCCTGTGCAGCCAAGGCCCGCTGGTGCAGGTCGATCCTGAGGGCACGCTCTACGCCAATGTGACGCCAGAGGATGCTCCGACGGTGCTCGCTGCCATCAAAGGTTCGGATGATGGCGCGCTGAAGCAGATCGATCCGTCGCTCCCGTTTTTCTCACAACAACTCCCGATCGTCTTGGAGAACAGCGGCCAGATCGATCCCGAGCGGATCGAGTCGTACATCGCCGCTGGTGGCTATCAAGCGCTCTACCACGCGCTGCACGAGATGACGCCGAGTGAGGTGCTTGAGGAGATCACCCGCAGCGGGCTGCGTGGACGTGGCGGCGCGGGGTACCCGACTGGCCTCAAGTGGGCCACGGTCGCCAAGTCGATCGGCGAGCGCAAGTTTGTGGTCTGCAACGGCGACGAGGGCGACCCGGGCGCGTTTATGGACCGCAGCGTGCTTGAGAGCGATCCGCACCGCATCCTGGAGGGCATGGCCATCGCCGCCTATGCGATCGGCGCTACCCAGGGCTACGCCTATGTGCGCGGCGAATATCCCCTCGCGATCCGCAGGTTAGAGCTGGCCATCCGCCAAGCGAAGAAGCACGGGCTGTTGGGCAGCCAGATCTTCGATTCGGGCTTCGACTTCCGGGTCGATATCCGTATTGGCGCAGGAGCGTTCGTGTGTGGCGAGGAGACGGCGCTGATGGCCTCGATCGAGGGCAAGCGCGGCACGCCACGCCCCCGCCCGCCCTACCCCGCCGAGCACGGCCTGTGGGGCTTCCCAACGCTGATCAACAATGTCGAGACTTTCGCCAATATCGCGCCGATCATCCGCAATGGCGCCGATTGGTTCGCCAATATCGGCACCGAGAAGAGCAAGGGTACAAAGGTCTTCGCCTTGGCCGGGCAGATCCGCAACACTGGCCTGATCGAGGTGCCGATGGGCACCACCCTGCGCCAGATCGTTGAGGAACTGGGTGGCGGAGCGCCGCAAGGCTCGGTGAAGGCCGTGCAGACCGGCGGGCCATCCGGCGGCTGTATCCCCGCCAGCCTTCTCGACACCCCCGTCGATTACGACTCGCTGGCGCAGGTCGGCTCGATCATGGGCTCGGGCGGCATGATCGTGATGGATGAGACCACCAGCATGGTCGATGTCGCGCACTACTTTATGGAGTTCTGCCGCGATGAGTCATGCGGCAAGTGTATCCCCTGCCGTGTTGGCACTGTGCAGCTAGAGCGGCTGCTGTCGAAGATCCGCGCTGGTCAAGCGACTTGGCAGGATCTCGAGCAACTCAAAGAGCTGTGCAAGATGGTTCAGCAGACCAGCCTGTGCGGCCTCGGCCAGTCCGCGCCCAATCCAGTGCTCAGCACGTTGCGCTATTTCCACGACGAGTACGAGGCTTTGCTTAAGGAACCGATCAGTATGACTGCCGAGTGAAAGGAGGATGACAATGGCATTGGCGACAACCGACAAACAAGTAAGCCCGTTTATGAGTTGGTTGCTGAACTCGCCGCTGCACAGCCTACTTAGCAACCAGATCATGCTGATCACCGTGACCGGGAAAGCCACTGGTACGCGCTATACGCTGCCCGTCAACTACGTGTGCGACAGCGATGATCTGGTCATCAGCAGCCGTGCCGACCGACGTTGGTGGCGCAACCTGCGCGGCGGCGCGTCGGTGGAGTTGCTGCTGCAGCGCGAGCGGTGGCGCGGGCATGCCGAGGTCATCGAAGGATCGGCGGTCATGGATACACTTCTTCGTTCTCCAGCGCTTGCAAAAGGGCTGTCTATCAAGCTTCGCGACGACGGCCAGGAGCAGACTCCTGTGCAGCGGGTGCTGATTCGCATCGGCTGCTTGGAACCGCTTTCGGTTGAGGCGGAGCAACACCAAGGGAGATAGCATATGGCGGTCCAAACGCTCACTATCGATGGCAAGCTCGTCAGCGCTCGTGAGGACGAAACGGTGCTAGACGTGGCGCGCGAGGCTGGCATCAACATCCCCACGCTCTGTCACCTCGATGGCTTGTCGGATGTTGGGGCGTGTCGGCTCTGTTTGGTGGAGGTCGCTGGCAGCGACAAGCTGCAACCGGCCTGCGTCCTGCGGGCGCGCGAGGGCATGGAGGTGTTCACGGACACCGAGCGGCTACGCGCGTATCGCCGCATGATCCTCGAACTGCTGTTCACCGAGGGCAACCACGTCTGTTCCGTCTGCGTCGCCAACGGCCACTGCGAACTGCAAAACCTGGCGGTCGAGCTTGGGATGGATCATGTGCGCTACGAGTATCTGTTCCCCGAACGGGCGGTGGATATCTCGCATGCACGCTTCGGCATCGACCTCAACCGCTGTGTGCTCTGCACCCGCTGCGTGCGAGTCTGCGATGAGGTTGAGGGCGCGCACACCTGGGATGTCGCCGGACGCGGCATCAATGCCACGCTGATCACGGACCTCAAGCAGCCGTGGGGTGAGGCCCTGAGTTGTACCTCGTGCGGCAAGTGCGTGTTAGCTTGCCCCACAGGCTCGATCTTCTATAAAGGCTCGACGGTGGCCGAGATGGAGCGCGACCCCTCGCGGATCGCCTTTATCGTGCAGGCCCGCGAGAAACGTTGGTGATGTGATGGAGAAGCTACGACTTGCGACGATCTGGATGGGCGGCTGCTCGGGCTGCCATATGTCGTTCCTCGACTTGGACGAGTGGCTGATCGACCTGGCCGCTCGGGTGGACGTGGTGTTCAGCCCGCTGGCCGATGTGAAAGAGTACCCATCCAATGTCGATGTGGCGCTGGTCGAGGGCGCGATCGCCAATCAGGAGCACCTGGAGATGATCTGTCGGGTGCGCGAACGCACGCGGGTGCTGGTCTCCTTCGGCGATTGCGCTGTCACTGGCAACGTCACCGCGCTGCGCAACCCACTGGGAGCAGCCGAGTCGATCCTGCAGCGTGTCTACGTCGAGGGCGCCGATCTGCACGGCCAACTCCCCGATAAGGAGGGCATCGTGCCGCGTCTGCTCGATCGGGTGGTGCCCGTGCATGCGGTTGTGCCCGTCGATGCGTACCTGCCCGGCTGCCCGCCGTCGGCCCAGCGCATCCGAGCGGTGCTGGAGCAGATCTTGGCTGGCGAGCCGCTGCGCATCGAAGGGCGCGAGATGATGAAGTTCGGATAGCAGGTTGTTTGTGTTGCATGTTACTTGGTGCGTTTCGCACCAGTTCTCTGCGTTCAGAGCGCATTAGAGGTGTGGCTATGGCACAGCGTATTGTGATCGACCCGGTGAGCCGTATCGAGGGGCACGCCAAAATCACCATCCAGCTCGACGACAGCGGCCAAGTGAGCGATGCACGCTTTCACGTGACCGAGTTTCGCGGCTTCGAGCAGTTCTGCGTGGGCCGCCCACTGTCGGAGATGGCTGGGATCACCTCGCGGATCTGCGGCATCTGCCCGGTCAGCCATCTGCTGGCCTCGGCGAAGGCGGGCGACCGCATCCTGGCGGTGAGCATTCCGCCAACCGCCGAACAGCTACGCCGTCTGATGAACTTAGGCCAGATCATTCAGTCGCACGCGCTCAGCTTCTTCCACCTCAGCGCGCCCGACCTGCTGCTGGGCATGGACAGCGATCCGGCGCAGCGCAACGTGTTCGGTTTGATCGCTGCTGCCCCAGAGTTGGCGCGCGGCGGAATCCGGTTGCGCCAGTTCGGGCAGGAGGTCATCGAACGGCTGGGTGGCCAGCGGATTCACCCAGCGTGGGCTGTGCCCGGTGGTGTACGCACGCCGCTCTCGGCAGACAATCGCGATTATCTGCGCAGCCGCATCCCCGAAGTGCGGGCCATCGCGCTCGACGCGCTTGAGCGATTCAAAGCGATGTTGGAGCAATACCGCGAGGAGGCGCAGCTGTTTGGCAACTTCCCAACGCTCTTTCTGGGGCTTGTCGGCCCGGATGGCGCGTGGGAGCACTACGGCGGCATGCTGCGCATCGTGGACGGCGCGGGCCAAGTGGTCGCCGATCAACTCGATCCGGCCCGCTACCAAGACTTCATCGGCGAGGCGGTGGAGCCGTGGTCGTACCTGAAGTTCCCCTACTACCGACCGCTTGGCTATCCCGATGGCGTCTACCGAGTCGGTCCGCTGGCGCGGCTCAACATCTGCACGCACTTCGGCACGCCGCTGGCCGATGCGGAGTTGAGCGCGTTTCGTGCGTACGGCGATGGCGCAGTCACCTCGTCGTTCTTCTACCACTACGCCCGACTGATCGAGATCCTGGCGGCGATCGAGCGCATCGAAGTCATACTCGATGACCCTGCGATCCTGTCCAAGCATCTGCGCGCTGAGGCTGGCATTAACGCGCTGGAGGGCGTTGGCGTGAGCGAGGCGCCGCGCGGCACGCTCTTCCACCACTATCACGTCGATCAGCACGGCCTGATCACGCGGCTCAACCTGCTGATCGCTACTGGGCAGAATAATCTGGCGATGAACCGCGCTGTCCTCCAGGTCGCGCAGCACTATATCCATGGGCCACACATCCCCGAAGGCATGCTCAACCGCGTCGAGGCGAGCATCCGCGCGTTCGACCCGTGCTTGAGCTGCTCCACCCACGCCGCTGGCCAAATGCCTCTCCAACTGGAACTTTTTGGGCCAGACGGAGAGCTGCTAGATGAGGTGATACGATGAACGTGAACCGACATGCGAATGAGGCCACCGAGCTGGAGTTTGATACGCCGTGTTCGGTGGTGCTGATCGGCTACGGCAACGAGCTGCGGGGCGATGACATCATCGGGCCGCTCGCCGCAGAGACGGTCGCGGCTTGGCAGATGCCGGGTGTGCGCGCGCTGCAGGTTCGTCAACTGTCGCCGGAGTTGGCCGAAACGTTGGCAACCGTGAAGGTAGCGATCTTTGTGGATGCGTGCGCCTCGCTGGATCGCGAGGAGGTCGAGACGCACCTGATCCATCCGGTGGCTGTCGATCGGGCGCTTGGTCACACGAGCGACCCCCGGGGCCTGTTGGCACTGACCGAGGCGCTGTATGGCCGCTATCCAACCGCTTGGCTGATCACGGTTCCGGCTCGCAGTTTCGCGCTGGGTGCCGGGCTATCGCCCGTGGCCGAGCGAGGGCTTGCCGCTGCCCTTGAGGAGATCCACGATCTGATACAGAGCGTCGTGGAACCAATCGGTTGAGCACCGCCGTTGGGCATTATCAACAGTGAAGAAAACGCTTTTTAGAGGGGCGATGTCTTCTCTGCACTCGCTCGTTCCCCTTTCTATAATCAGGTAGGCTCATCAATCACTCACTGCTTCCTGCCTACTGAAACCTAACTTTTGAAAGATCGGTGAGGCGTCTATGCACGAAATTGGACTCATGCAGCAGATGGTCAAGGATGCGCTTGATCACGCTATGAGCGTTGGAGCGCACCATGTGCAGCGTATGACGGTGCGCGTTGGGGCGGAATCGGGGGTTGTGCCCGATGTGATTATGATGGCCTTCGAGGTCGCCACACGCGATACGATCGCCGAAGGAGCTGAGCTTCAGATCGAGCATGTGCCGGTCGTCTGCTACTGCGCGGCCTGCGATTTGGAGTTTACGCCCGCCGATGAGCTCCACGAGTGCCCTTGCTGCCACCAGATCATGGCTGAGGTACGTCGTGGCCGTGAGTTTGAGCTAGCATCGCTGGAGATCGAAGATTCGCAAGTGGTAGCGCAGAACTGAGCTATCCAACGCGGATGTTAGCCAGATGAGCAGGTGACCTATGAGCTTGGCAACCATTCAAGCGGATCGAGCGGATGTCGTGCTGTCACCGGCTCGCCTGCGCGTGGCGATCCAAGGCGCGGTGCAGGGGGTTGGCTTTCGACCGTTTATCTATCGGCTAGCGACAGGTATGGGCTTGGTCGGATGGGTCAACAACTCGTCGCAAGGCGTGTTTGTTGAGGTCGAGGGACACCCCGAACAATTGCACATGTTCCTTGAGCGGATCGAGGCCGAGCGGCCACCGCGCTCCTTCATCCAGAGCATGCAGACCGCGCTGCTCGATCCGATCGGCTACGTGGGCTTCGAGGTGCGCCAAAGCGATGATGCAGGCGCCAAGACCACCATCGTGCTACCGGATATCGCCACTTGCCCGGACTGCCTGCACGACATCTCAGATCCGCACAACCGCCGTTACCGCTACCCGTTCACCAACTGCACCAACTGCGGCCCGCGCTACAGCATCATCGAGGCGTTGCCCTACGACCGCATCAACACCACCATGCGCCGCTTCACTATGTGTCCAGCCTGCCAGGCCGAGTACGACGACCCGCTCGATCGGCGCTTTCACGCGCAGCCCAACGCCTGCCCGCACTGCGGCCCACAGTTGGCGTTCTGGGATGCGCAGGGCCAGCAACTGGCTGAGCGCGATGAGGCACTCTTGGCCGCCGCCGAAGCCATTTGCCAAGGTCAGATCGTGGCGGCCAAAGGCTTGGGTGGCTTTCACTTGATGGTGGATGCGCGCAATCAGGAGGCTGTGCAGCGCTTACGCCAGCGCAAAGCGCGCGAGGAGAAGCCGTTCGCCCTGATGTACCCGACGCTCGCGCAGGTGCGGCGCGACTGTGCGGTCTCCGAGTTGGAGGAGCAACTGCTCTGCTCGCCCGAAGCGCCGATCGTGCTGCTGCGGCGCTTATCGCTAGAGGAGACGGCCAGCGGAATAGCTGAGAGCGTCGCGCCGGGCAACCCCAATCTGGGTGTTCTGCTGCCTTACACGCCGCTGCATCACCTGTTGATGGCCGAGCTTGGCTTTCCGATCGTCGCCACGAGCGGCAACCGCTCGGACGAGCCGATCTGCACCGATGAGCACGAGGCGCTGGTGCGGCTGGCTGGGATCGCCGACTGCTTCCTGGTGCATAATCGCCCGATCGTCCGCCACGTCGATGATTCGATCGCGCGGGTGATGCTCGGCGAGGCGTGTGTGCTGCGCCGCGCCCGCGGCTACGCCCCGCTGCCGATCGACATCGCGCAGCCGCTGCCGATGACCCTGGCATTGGGCGCGCATCAGAAGAATACCGTCGCCATCAGCACCGCAGGCGAGGTGTTCGGCAGCCAGCACATCGGCGACCTGACGACGCCGCAGGCGTTCGACGCCTTGAACGAGGTGGTGGACAGCTTGACGCGGCTCTACGAGTTCAGGCCGACCGTGCTGGCCTGCGATGCGCATCCCGATTACCGCTCGACCCAGTTTGCCGAAGCGGCCAGCCGCAGCTACCACCAACCGCTCGTCCGTGTGCAGCACCACTACGCGCATGTGCTCTCCTGCATGGCCGAGCACGGGCTGGAACCGCCAGTGCTGGGAGTTGCTTGGGATGGCACAGGCTACGGCCTCGATGGCACTATCTGGGGCGGCGAATGGCTGTTGGTGAACGAGACATCGTTCGAGCGCCATGCGCATCTGCGCGCGTTTCGGCTGCCCGGAGGCGAGCGGGCCGTCCGTCAGCCGCGCCGCGCCGCGCTCGGTCTGCTCTACGAAGTGTACGGCGATGCGCTATTCGGGATGGAGGAGTTGGCGCCGCTGCAGGGACTTCCCGCCCAGGAGCGCACTATTCTCAGGACGGTGCTTCAGCGGGGCATCAATGCACCACTCACCACGAGCGCCGGACGGCTCTTTGATGCGGTCGCGGCACTGGTGGGCCTGCGCCAAACGGCATCCTACGAGGGGCAGGCGGCGCTGGAGTTGGAGAGTGCGCTGGCCCAAGTCGAAACCGACGATGCGTATCCGGTGCGTGTTCGTTCGCACTCCCACTGCCAGATCGTGGATTGGGAGCCGATGGTGATGGGGATCATCGATGATCTCAGGCGCGCTCAGCCGATCGGGCGGATCGCCGCGAAGATGCACAACACCCTGGTCGAGATGATCGTTGCCGTGGCCGAGCGGGCCGATCAGGAACGGGTGATGCTGAGCGGCGGCTGTTTCCAGAACCAGTATCTGCTTCAGCGCACGGTTGAGCGGCTGCGGAGGGCTGGCTTCCGCCCGTACTGGCACCGACGCATCCCGCCCAACGATGGTGGCATCGCGTTCGGTCAGGTGTTGGCGGCGGCGCGTAGCATCGCGGAGCAATCGGAGCGATAGAGGGAGTCAATCAATGTGTCTCGCTGTGCCAGGCAAGATCATCGATATTCACGATGAAGGCCCGCTGATGCGGATGGGGCGGGTCAACTTTGGCGGCATCATCAAAGATGTCAACCTGTCCTATGTGCCCGAGGCGAACGTGAACGATTATGTGATCGTCCACGTCGGTTTCGCGATCAGCACGCTCGACCAGCAGGAGGCCGACCGCGTTTTCGAGTATCTGCGCCAGATGGACGAACTACAGGAGCTGGAGTCGTGAAATATATCGACGAATACCGCGATGCAGAGGCCGCCAAGCGCTATGCGGAGGCTATTGCGCGCATCACAACCCGCCCCTGGACGCTGATGGAGCTTTGTGGCGGCCAGACACACGCGATCGTGAAGTTCGGTGTGGATACGTTGCTGCCGCCTGAGATCCGGCTGGTGCACGGTCCTGGCTGCCCCGTCTGCGTCACGCCGATCGAGTTGATCGACAAGGCGATCGCGATCGCGGAGCGCCCCGAGGTAATCTTCTGCTCGTTCGGCGATATGTTGCGGGTGCCGGGCACCCAGCGCGACCTGCTCTCGGTGAAGGCGGCTGGCGGCGATGTCCGCATCGTCTACTCGCCGCTCGATGCCCTCAAGATCGCCCGCGCGCATCCGGATCGCCAAGTCGTCTTTTTTGCCGTGGGCTTCGAGACGACCGCTCCCGCGAACGCGATGGCGGTTGAGCAGGCGCGGCGTCAGAATATCACGAATTTCTCCGTGCTTGTCTCGCACGTGCTGGTGCCGCCCGCGATGGAGGCCATTCTCGGTGCGCCCGACAATCAGGTGCAGGGCTTCTTGGCCGCCGGGCATGTCTGCACGGTGATGGGCTACACCGAGTACGAGCCGCTGGCCAAGCGTTACCGCGTCCCGATCGTCGTCACCGGCTTTGAGCCGCTCGATATCCTCCAGGGCGTGTTGATGTGCGTGCAGCAACTGGAGGAAGGCCGTACCGAGGTCGAGAACCAGTATTCCCGTTCGGTGCGCCGCGAGGGCAACGAGTTGGCGCGTCAGTTGGTCGCTCAAGTCTTTCGGATCGTGCCGCGGACCTGGCGGGGCGTCGGCCCGATCCCGCAGAGCGGGCTGGGTTTGGCGAAAGGGTACGAGTCCTTCGATGCCGAGCAGCGCTTTGGCGTCGCCGCGTACACCGCCGAGGAGCCGACGGAGTGCATCAGCGGGCTGATTATGCGCGGTGTCAAGCGCCCCTTCGAGTGCCCCGCCTTTGGCACTCGCTGCGTGCCAGAGCATCCGCTTGGCGCGCCGATGGTGTCGTCCGAGGGTGCTTGCGCGGCGTACTATCGCTACCGACCAGACGCGCATCGGGAGGTGATTGTAATCGAGCAAGAGAGAGGCGCGCTATGAACGACCGTTGGTCATTTACGCTAAGTTGCCCCATCCCGATCAGCGATTATCCGCAGATCCTGCTGGCGCACGGTGGCGGCGGCAAGTTGATGCATCAACTGATCGAGCGCATGATCGTGAGCACCTTCCACAATCCGCTGTTGGATGTGCGACACGATAGCGCGGTCTTTGAATCGCCCGGCGCGCGCTTGGCCTTCACCACTGATTCCTACGTGGTTCGACCGCTCTTTTTCCCGGGTGGCGACATCGGCGATCTGGCGGTGAACGGCACGGTCAACGACCTGGCGATGTGCGGGGCGCGCCCGCTCTACCTGAGTGTCAGCTTCATCCTGGAAGAGGGATTGCCCATGGAGACGCTCTGGCGCGTGGTGCAGTCGATGCGGCGGGCTGCCGACATCGCGGGGGTGCAGTTGGTCACGGGCGATACCAAGGTGGTTGATCGGGGCAAAGGCGATGGCATCTTCATCACAACAGCGGGAGTTGGTGCGGTGCGGAGCGAACTGCCGATCCGACCAACCAGCGTCCGGCCCGGCGATGTCCTGCTGCTGAACGGCGATATTGGCCGCCACGGCATTGCGATTATGGCTGTGCGTGAAGGGCTGGAGTTCGAGACGGCGATCGAGAGCGACACGGCACCGCTCGCGGACCTTGTACACGCGCTGTTCGATGGCGGAATCACCATCCACTGTATGCGCGACCTGACGCGCGGCGGGCTAGCCAGCGCACTGGTCGAGATCGCGGAGGCCGCCGACCTGCATATTCACATCGACGAGCAGGCCATACCCGTCCGCGAAGATGTGCGGGGCGCGTGCGAGATCCTGGGGCTCGACCCGCTCTATATCGCGAACGAGGGGCGTTTCGCTTGTTTTGTGCCAGCAGCGCAGGCCGAGCGCGCCCTGGCGATCATGCGCGCCCACCCGTTGGGCGAGAACGCCACCGTGATCGGGCGTGTGAGCGACGATCGAGCGGGCCTCGTCACGATGACCAGCGCGATCGGCGCGAGCCGGATCGTCGATATGCTGAGCGGCGAGCAGTTGCCGCGAATCTGCTAACGATTGTACTCGACCAGAGACGAAGCAGCCTCGTTCTTGCACTCGTCCTCGGCGAATAACGTGACTATCACGAAGAGGAGGCTTGTGATGAAAGATATCATCATCGTGGGTGGTGGGGCGGCTGGATTGGCTGCGGCGGCCTACGCTCTAGATAAACAGCTCGATATGCTCTTGATCGTCGAAGATCTTGGTGGCAAGGCGGGCACGCAGCAGCAACTGAACAATCATTCTGGCGAGGAGACGCTGTTGGGCGCTGATCTGATCCAACTCTTAGCGCGGCGCGTTACGCGGCATGTTGGTGCGGTGCTGCACGATCGGGTGACCAACATCAGCAAGTATAACGATGTCTTTTGGGTCGAGACCCAGCATCACGGCTACCAGGAGGCGAGCGTGGTGTTGGTGGCCACCGGCGCCTCTCCGCTGCTACTGAATGTGCCGGGCGCGCAGAAGTTGGTCAATTACGGCGTCGGCTACTCGATCACCACGCATGCGCATATGCTGGAGAGCAAAACGGTGGCGGTGATCGGCACAACCGATCGGGCGTTGCTGGGTGCCGTGGAGCTAGCAACAATCGGCGCGTACGTCTATCTCATCGCTCCCGACGCGAGCAATCTGACCTCACGGCTAGGGCACCGCCTACGCCATCTGCCGCAGGTCACCATCTTCGAGCGCTACGAGGTCACGCAGATCGCAGGGGAGACCAACGTCGAGCATCTCGTCATCAAGCGCGATAACGAGGAGACGATTCTGCACGTCGATGCGGTGTTCGCCGATCTGGGATTGCTGCCCAACAGCGGGTTGGTGCGTCAGTTGATCCCGGTCGATCAGGATGGCTTTATTTGGGTTGATGATCTCAATATGACCGCGCTGCCTGGGCTATTCGCGGCTGGCGATGTCACCACCGCCTTTGCCGAGAACATCCTCGTGGCGGCTGGCGACGGCACACGGGCGGCGATCAATGCGTATGCCTACCTGCTCAGTCAGAAGCCGCAGCCTGCGGCGGAACCAGTCGACTAGGTGGGTATTTGAGGCCGAAGTAAGGAGGCCACTATGTATCGCTCGATTCTTATCCCGCTCGACGGCTCGCCGTTTGGCGAGTACGCCTTGCCCTACGCGCTCGATATCGCTCGGCGCACCGGAGCGCAACTGCACTTGGCGCATGTCTCCACCGTTCCGCCCGCCGAAGTCGGCGACGTTGTCGATAACGAGCTGCGCACCTACGAACAGGCGTATCTGGAAGGGGTCGTAGCGCGGCTGCAGCCGCACTGCGCCAACCCGATCACCACTGTGCAGCTTGAAGGGCCGATCGCCTCGGCGCTGCACGACTACGCGGTGGAGCTCAAGGCTGACCTGGTTGTCATGACGACTCACGGACGCGGGCCAGTGTCGCGTTTTTGGCTCGGTAGCGTCGCAGATGCGCTGGTGCGTCAACTGCCCATGCCCGTGTTGCTGGTGCGCCCGCACGAGCCAATGCCGGATTATGCGCACCCGCCGACCATTAATCACATCCTGATCCCGCTGGACGGCTCGGTGCTGGCTGAGCAGATCATGTCCTATGCGCTTGAGATGGGGCAGTTGATGGAGGCCGAATACACGTTGCTCCAGGTGATCCCGTTCATGCCGCCGATCTACGGCACGGAGCTCTACGGAGCCGGGTGGGACGAGGAACTCCAGGAGCAACTGCGAACAAGTGCGCAGAACTACCTAGACAACATCGCCGCACCGCTGCGCGCCGAGTCGTTGCGTGTGAAAACGGCAGTTATGCACGGAATCGTCGCCGATGCGATTCTGGAGTATGCGCAGGCGCAGAACGTGCAGGCCATCGCACTGGCGACACACGGTAGAACGGGCGTAAGGCGCTGGTTGCTCGGCGGCGTGGCCGATAAAGTGGTGCGCGGCGCTCAGACGCCTGTGCTGCTGTATCGACCACAGGCCGAGATTGCCGAGGGCTAGGCTACGTCTGGAAGGCATAGTTGATCCAATTGCATAAGCTCATGGAGGCCAGCACCTGGTAATGCATCATGGCAAACCATCGTTCAATTGAGCGTTACTGGAGCCAGCCGATTACCGACGTGTTGGCCTCTCTCCATAGCTCGCCGACTGGCCTGAGTTCGACCGATGCGCGCCAACGTCTGAAGCAAGTCGGCCCTAATCTCATTGAACAGCAACGGCAAACAACGGCGCTTACGCTCTGGCTTAAACAAGCGCGCAACCCGTTGCTGCTGATCCTGATTTTTGCGGCCCTGGTATCCGTAATCGCCCACGAGTGGATCGATGTCGTAGTGATTCTGGCGATTGTGCTAGGCAGCGCGATCCTGACCTTTGTGCAAGAGTATCGATCTGCAACCGCCATCGAGCGGTTGCGTGCGCGCGTGACGATCAAAGCTACGGTGTTACGCGACCAGCAAGCCCAATCGCTTCCGGCGACGGAGATCGTGCCTGGCGATGTGATTCTGCTCTCCGCTGGCAGTCTGATCCCCGCTGATGGCGTGTTATTGGAGGCAAAGGATTGCTTCATTAATCAGGCGGTGCTGACGGGCGAGTCGTTGCCGATCGAGAAACAGGTTGGGTTGGTCGGGCCGCTGGCCAGCCTGCCAGAGCGAACGAACTGCGTCTTTAGCGGCACATCGGTGCGTAGCGGTACAGCACGCGCATTAATCGTACAGACCGGCACCAACACACTGTTCGGCCAGATCGCCAAACGGCTCACGTCGCAGCCATCCGAGACGGAGTTCGAGCGCAGCACTCGGCAGTTTGGTAATCTCCTAACCCAAATGATGATTGGGTTGCTGCTGCTGGTCTTTGCCGCCAATATTCTGCTCGACAAACCAGCGATCGAATCGTTGCTGTTTGCGATTGCGCTGGCCGTTGGCCTTTCCCCCGAGCTATTGCCAGCTATTCTCAGCATTACGCTAGCCAGAGGCGCGCAGGAGATGGCCGCGCATGGAGTGATTGTGCGTCGGCTCAATGCCATCGAGAACCTCGGCAGTATGGATGTGCTCTGCACTGATAAGACTGGCACGCTTACCGAAGGAAGCATGCGGCTCGATCTGGCGAATGATGTGCAGGGTGTCCCGTCGGAAAAGGTTCTGTGCCAGGCCTACCTCAACGCTTCCTTCCAGAGTGGTCTGAACAACCCGCTAGACGAGGCCATTATTGCTCAGGCACAAGAGGCGGGCTTGGATATCTCGGCGTATCGCAAAGTAGACGAGATCCCGTATGATTTTGTCCGCAAGCGCCTCAGCGTCGTTGTACGTGACGCTGCTGGCGAACTTACGCTGATCAGCAAGGGCGCGCTGGAGCACATCTTGTCGATCTGTAGCAAGGTGCAACTCGGCACAGCACTGTACCCGCTTGATGCGGATTGGCAGCACAAGCTTGAGCAGCTCTATTACAGTGTGGAGTAACCAAGGGTTACGAGTGCTGGGATTGGCCACCAAGCCGATCCCAACGCAGGATCGCTATAGTCGCACCGATGAGCATGATCTGATGTTCGAGGGGTTTCTGCTCTTCTCTGACCCACCCAAGCCTAATATCCAACAGGCGATCTCCGATCTGGTGAATTTAGGTGTAGGGCTAAAGATCATCACGGGTGATAATGGGCGGGTCGCACAGCACCTAGCGGAGACAATTGGTCTGCAGGTCACGGGCATCCTATCCGGCAGCGAGCTGAACGGGATGAGTAATGAGGCGCTCTGGCAGCAAGCCGAGCGAACCAATTTGTTCGTTGACGTGGACCCCAACCAGAAGGAGCGCATCATCCTGGCGTTGCGCAAGATGGGCCACGTGGTTGGCTATATGGGCGATGGTATCAACGATGTCCCGGCACTCCATGCCGCTGATGTCGGTATCTCGGTGGACATGGCCGCAGATGTGGCCAAAGAGACCGCCGACTTCATGTTGCTAGAGCGTGATCTGGATGTACTTCGGCGCGGCATCGAGGAGGGGCGAACAACCTTTGCTAACACCTTGAAATATATTTTCACGACCACGAGCGCCAATTTTGGCAACATGGTCAGTATGGCTGGTGCATCGCTTTTTCTGCCATTTCTTCCCTTATTGGCCAAGCAAATCCTGCTTA
>CALKHR010000177.1 GCA_937988885.1 uncultured Roseiflexaceae bacterium
TTCTGAACGAGCCGTTAGGCGAAGTGAAGAATCTCTCCGCTAAACATCGAAACGCACTGTCATTCTGAACGAGCCGTTAGGCGAAGTGAAGAATCTCTCCGCTAAACATCGAAACACAGAGGAGCGAAGCGGATAGGGAAGGATCGCACCGAACAATCATAGCACTGCGCATTGGATGCACAGAGAGATTCTTCACTCCGTGCTGCGCACTCCGTTCAGAATGACTCTGAGAGCGATCTCAAAGCGCAATACAATACAGAGCCACAAACACAATCTGCGAAATCTGTGGATGAATCTCAACAACAAAAAACCGAACACCACGAATGGTGTTCGGCTCGTTTGGTGGGCGATACTGGACTTGAACCAGTGACCTCCACGATGTCAACGTGGCGCTCTAGCCAGCTGAGCTAATCGCCCAAGGACTTGCGTATAATAGCAATTCTCCCCCGATTTGTCAAATCCGCCGAACGTCGCACCGTATTCCCCAATTTTCGCAGCCTCAACATATTCTCAAGAGCCGCGTAGCAGTGTACAATAACAACGTCGCAGCCAATGCGAATCTGTCTCTCTACGAAAGGAGCAGTTCATGCGTCATCGCTGGTTGGCCAGCTTTCTCGTTATCATCCTTGCCCTCAGCCTCCACCCCGTTTCAGCAGAAGTAGTCGAAGTGAAATTTCGTCAAGACCCCATCCTCACCCTCGACGAAGCCGAAACCCAACGACTCAACACGCTGCAACGCACCTCCTTCCCAGCCCTGATGAGCGATATCAGCCCGGACGATACCACCATCGTAAAGCTCCTGATCGCCCCCGATCAATCGAGCTACGAACTACACCTGATGGATATCAACACCGGCGAATCGACGACGTACACACGGCTGTTCAACGAGTTGCCGCCCTTCTCGAACCTATCGTGGCGCGATGCACACACCCTCGTGTACATCTCGTTCAGCTTCGAGGTTGGCCCGGCGCTCGTCGCGCTGAACCGCGTCACTGGCGAAGTCAGCCTCGAAGCAGTCTCATTCAGCGGCGCGCCGATCAGCCTAGCCCCGAACGGCTCGCGCCTGCTGGTGGTCCGCACCATCTCCGCCGACGATGAGGAGATCGACTTCGCCGCCAAGATGCGCTCGCCCTTCAAGCACACCGTCAAGCGCACCTTCGACCGACCAGCCAGCAACGCCCGCTTCGACGCCGAGCGCCAAGCGCTGCAAGTTGCCGAGGACGAAGTTGTATTCAGCGTCGTTGATCTGAGCACTGGCGAAAGCCGCGAACTGTTCCACCTGCCCAGCGACAGCGGCCTGCTCAGCGAGCCATCCTGGACGCGCGACGGCGCAAAACTCGCGCTCGTCCACATCACCGTCCCCGAGATCTCGCGCCGTGGTACCGAGCTCAGCAACCCGGCCAATCAAGACGCCTTGGGCAACCTTGCGCCCGCCGACAACCCATTCCTGCAGAGCAACGCCATCAGCATCTTCGACTTCGCGAACAACGACATGCGCCCGTGGGCCATCTCCGCCAAAGACGGCAACGGCGACATGTTCGGGCAGACCTCGTGGAGCACCGATAACCAAACGCTGATGGCCCAAATGTGGCACCCTTCCAGCCTGGCGGGGCGCAAGCACCCCACATACCTCTACCCCGACCGCTCCTACCTGCAGTTCTACAACGCCGCGCTGGAGCCGATCGGCACCTTCGAAAGCCCACAGACCCAGGCCGCCGAAACGATCGTGCCGCGCTTCATCTCGCCCGACGAGCTGCTGATCAACACAACCTACGGCCTCAGCAACCGCCTCTACTACTACAACCGCGTCTCGGGCGAATTCCGCCAGATCTCGCTGTGGGACGGCACCTACTACCAAGCGTACGCCAGCAACCTCTCGCGCCAGATCGTCTTTAACTTCTCGTCGTACCAGCAAGCGCCCGACCTCTACCGCATCACCTGGGAGGGCACCGCACTCTCGCGGCTCACCTGGCACAACGGCGAAGCCGAATCGGTGAATAAGGTGCGCGCCGACCGCGTCTCCTTCACCATGCAGAACGGCGCAGTGCGCGAAGGCTATCTCATCCAACCCGCTGATGCGGCCTTCCCGCCCCGCAACGTGCCGATCGTCGTGTGGCAAGAGGGCGGACCGGGTGGAAGCATGGTCAATCAGTGGGGCGGGCAAGTCGAGCGACCCTTCAACATCCTGCCGAACTTCGGCATCGCCGTGCTCGTGCTGCCGCTGCCGGGCCGCGATGGCTTCGGGCCGTCCTTCTACCGCGCCCAAGCCGAAGGCAATAACTACGGCACCATCGACATCGATGAAGCCGCCCAAGCCGTGCGCCAAATGATCGCACGAGGGTGGACCAGCAAAGGCAAGATCGGCATCTCCGGCTGCTCGTACGGCGGCTACTTCACCGTACAGAGCCTCGTGCGCCACCCCGACCTGTACGCGGCGGCCAACACCCAATGCTCGCTACTCGACCTGTTCACCGAGTGGGAACTCGGCTACACCCCATTCCTCTCGTACCTCGAAGGTCGGCCACCCACGATCGACCCGAACGAATACCTGCGCGACTCGCCGATCTACAACGCCACCAAGATCCGCACGCCGCTACTGATCTTCGCGGGCACCAACGACTTCCTGCCCGCCACCATCTCGCACAACCTGCACGACCAGATCGCCACCACCAAGACACCAGTCAAGTTCCTGAAATTCGAGCTTGAAGGACACGGCCTCTCACTGCCGCAAAACCAAAGCACTGCCGCACAAGCGCAGATCAGCTGGTTCCGCGAATATCTGGGTGGGAATATGGGCAAATTCGGCTTCAACATCCTCAGCCGCGCTCACTAGTCAACTAACGGGATGATGGTGCAATCACGCGCCATCATCCCTCCCCTCATGCTCCGAAGCCTTCCCCTTCGGCGAGAGGAACGACACACGGCTCAAGCCGTGCAGGATGATCACCACCAACAGCGTCGTGCCGATCGCCAGCACATAGCGATCCAACCCTACCGCAATACCCATCGCCGCCGTCGCCCACACCGAAGCCGCCGTCGTCAAACCCTTCACCCGATTGCTACGCCCACTCACAAAGATCGTACCAGCCCCCAAAAAACTGATGCCCGTCACAATCGACTGCACCGTCGCGAGCGGCTCGATCTGCAGGCGCAAATTCCCAGCCGGAGGCGGCGGCGCAAGCGGCAACGCATCGTGCAAAAACAAATCAGTAAACGACACAAATAGCGCCGAACCGAGCGCCACCAGCATATGAGTGCGCAAACCCGCCGCCTTGCCAGTCATCTCGCGCTCATAGCCGATCAAGCCACCGAGCACCACCGCTACCAACAAACGCAACAAAATCCATAACTCAGCCTCCATACAACCTCCTTACCGTCACCAACAAAACAAGCAACCTCTTCAACAGCCATTATTTGTTTTGAGAAAAAGACGCAACCGCGATCTCAACGCCCGTCGCTGCGGGCAAACAACGTCGTGCACAACGTGCGCGCGCTCGGACAACTGTGGCGCTAACGCGCCAAAACGCGCGCGCCTGCTGAAGCCGCAGTCTCACAACGCTTAACATCGCCCCACATCGCAAAGCACAAGCAACATCAACACCATCAACCACCGCCTTACAGCATTACAACCACTCATTTCTGACAAGGTGACCAAGAAGCAACGAAAAACACAGTCATCTCGAACAAGCCGTCAGGCGCAGTGAGAGATCTCAACGACGAAGCAACGAAACACAAAACGCCAACCACACCACGGACCGTCACGTACCGCAATGCATAACCACAGGCGCATCAAATAAGGTGACCTTCCACTCTGGGGTCCAAGAGCGATAAGCCCCAGTCGGGGTTTCCAAAGGGCCGCGATCGACCCTTTGGGCCTGCGCAGCAGCCTACTTCCTCGCCAGTACACGCACCCGCCGAATGGCGCATCCAAACGCTATTCTGAGACAGACGCGCGAACAGGCCATATCAACACGTGACAAAGCCTCCACATCATACAAACACAAAACGCCAACCCACAACGGGCTGGCGCTTAGCAACAAACGAAAAAGAAAAGCTACGACTGGAAGTGGATGATCCGCAAGAAACTCTCCGGCGTCAACGAAGCGCCACCCACCAGCGCCCCATCAATATCGGGTTGACGCATCAACTCATCGACATTATCGGGCTTGACGCTGCCGCCGTACTGCACGCGCACCTGATCCGCCGCAGCGGCGCCGTACAACTCCGCCAACGTCGCACGGATCGTCGCGTGCATCGCCTGCGCATCCTGCGGCGTGGCCGTATCGCCTGTACCGATCGCCCAAACCGGCTCATACGCGATCACCACCGACTGCAGCGCATCGGGCGACACCTGCTGCAACCCCGCACGCACCTGCCCGACGACAACCTGCTCGGCCTGGCCCGCATCGCGCTGAGGCTTCGTCTCGCCCACGCACAGGATCGGGCGCAGATCGTGCGCCAGCGCCGCGTGCAACTTGCGGTTGACCAGCGCATCATCATCGCCAAACACCTGGCGGCGCTCGCTATGGCCCACAATCACATACGTACAACCGACATCGCGCAGCATCACAGGCGAGATCGCGCCAGTAAACGCGCCCTGCTTCTCGTAGAACAGATCCTGGGCGCCGACGCGGATCGGCGAACCCTCCAACACGGATGCAACCGCATGCAAGGCCGTGAAGGGCGGGCAGACCAACACCTCGCGGTCGTCGCTCCCTGTGAAACCCTCCGACAGCGCCTTCACAAGGGCCACCGCCTCACCGACCGTTTTATACATCTTCCAATTACCAGCAATCAGCGGGGTTCGCATCCTACCAAGCCTCCTTATAACAGAGCCACGCCGCCAGTCGGCAGCAATTAGCTAGATGGCAAATGATCCCACAAGCGCGCACGCACTGTGATTTTCGGGCCATCACGTTCGACAACAAACTCCAACCAACCGTTCGTCGTATTGGTGATCTTGAGATCCTGCTCGCCAGGTTGCCCACCGACCGCCCAGATCGACACCGCATCGCGATCGGGCACGCCGTGCAGGCGAATGCCGTTCGAGCGCAAATGGTTCACGTACTTAAACGCGCTGTTCGGCAACAAAGGCCGCGCCGCCATCACATAGCGGCTCGCCAGATCGCACAACCCGCCGCCCTGAACGTTCTGCACGAAGTCGGGCTGCGGCGTCCCCTCGGGGTCCGCCGTGGCCGTTGCGCGCACCTGCACATACTTCCAAGGCAAGTGCTGCGGCCTGGGTCCGAGCGCGGCATTGAACGAAAACGTGCCACCGGGCGCCACAAACACATGCATCAACGCACTCTGGTAGTGCGCCAGAGCCAGATCGATGTTAGCGCGCACCGCTTTATCGGTCGGCGTGAACGACACACTATTCTCGGCCAACACGCGCGGCACAGGCGTGGCGGTCGGCGTCGCAGTCGCCGTAGGCGTGGCTGTCGGCGTCGCAGTTGACGTAGCCGTCGCCGTCGCGGTAGGTGTTGGCGTACTCGTAGCGGGCACACGGGTTGCTGTCGAGGATGGTGTGGGAAGAAGCGTCAACGTAGACTCTGCCTCAGAATGAGACGCCTCAGCATACTGCGGCTCACGCGGGAACAAAGCGATCAGGCCAAGAAAGAGCATATCCAAGAGAATAGCGGTAGCAGCAAGCGAAAGGAAAATGTAGTAGCGCATCGAGAGCCTTTCCGCTAAAGTGGCTTACCCTCTACTCACCGTTTGTAATCATACACTGTGTATCACAACAATGCAATGATGTTGGCATAACTCATGTCTGTAGTGCGACATAGCCTGACAAGGTGACAAGGTGACTGGGTGACCAGGAGACTAGGAAGCATCGAAGAACACTGTCATCTCGAACAAGCCGTCAGGCGCAGTGAGAGATCTCAGCGACGAAGCAATGAAACACTCTGTCATTCTGAACGGAGCCGTTAGGCGAAGTGAAGAATCTCTCCGCTAAACATCGAAACGCACTGTCATTCTGAACGAGCCG
>CALKHR010000178.1 GCA_937988885.1 uncultured Roseiflexaceae bacterium
CGGAACCAGTTCCACAACCTCCGGAACCAGTTCCACAACCTCCGGAACCAGTTCCACGACCTCCGGAACCAGTTCCACGACCTCCGGAACCAGTTCCACGACCTCCGCAGGATAAGGGAACCTCTTGGAGGGCATAAACGTTATTGCAAGAAGGTAGGGATCACCGATCTGCTGGCAACGGTTATGCTGAATGTCTTGCGTTCCAGTACGCTCTCCTCTATAATCAAACGTATGCCGAATGGACGATGTGAGCCGGATGTTGATGCTTATGAACGCTGTTTGTCAGTTTTGCGGCGCACCAGTTCAAGCCCGCTCCCGTTTCTGCCCCACTTGTGGTAAGCCGCTCAAGGCTGTACAGCAACGTGACGAAGCAACCACGGAAACGTCTCCTGCGGTCGAGGCGGTTTTGCCCGTACACCAGCGCATCCACGTAAACGATGAATCGCTGGACCTGCGCAAGCTGATAAACGTGGTAGAATCGGCAATGCGCTGGTGGCAGGTACAGTTAACAAACGGAAGCGCAGCCACACGGGCGCAAGCAGCCGCCGCTATCGAAGATTTATCGCAGATCCTACACAGCCTCGCCCAACAACTCTCGCTTGGGCGCGAGACTGTACGTATCACTCGGCGACTGCCAGTACTTCGGAACTTCCCGGTGGGATGCCCCATCTGCGGTCATGGCAATCGCGAAGGTGCAAAATTTTGTCAAGTCTGTGGATCAGCGCTCAGCGGTTCGCTTCAGAGGGGACAGGGAGTAGGTGCACCGATGCCGTTGCGTTTAAAGGTCGCTGCTCGCACCGATCGAGGACGAGTACGACAAAATAATCAAGATGCTGTGTACACCGGCACGATTCAGCTACCCAACAAGCGAACAGCATACTTGTGTCTCGTCGCCGATGGCATGGGAGGAGCAGCGGCAGGGGAGCATGCCAGCCGGATCGCAGCCGATGTCAGCCAAACAGAGGTACGCCGAGTCCTGAAGCAACAACTCCCATCGAGCGATGAAGCTTGGAAGAGCCTGTTGAGCGATGCAGCCGTCCAAGCGAACAAACGTGTGTACGACGACGCACGCACCAATAGCGATCATAAAGGGATGGGCACAACGCTCACGATCGCACTGATCATCGATGATCGGCTCTATCTTGCCTCGGTTGGCGATTCACGTGCATACTTGATCAATGCAAGTGGCGTCACCAATGATGGCGCAGTCTCCGCCCAACTCACTACCGATCATAGCCTCGTAGCACGCCTCGTCGATATTGGTCAGATCACCCCAGAACAAGCCCGTGTTCATCCCCAAAAGAATATGCTCTATCGTTCGATAGGTACCGATCCATCAGTCGAGATCGATACCTTTGCCGAGCAGTTGGAGCCAGGCTATACGCTCCTGCTCTGCTCGGATGGTCTTGTGAACCATGTCGAGGACCACGAAATCGCCGACATTGTATTAAAACAACCCGATCCCGAGTTGGCTTGCGAGCAGTTGATCAACCTCGCAAACCAACGCGGTGGTCGCGACAATATTAGCATTGTGATAGTGCGAGTTGAGCGTGATACATAGAGAATGCCCAAAGTGTGGAGCAAAAAATCGTACCAGTGCGCGTTACTGCAACGAGTGTGCAGCGCCCTTAGTACGCCCATCTCGTGAAGATCAAGACTGGCTTTCCGAAACACTTACGCGACATCCAACGTCTATTCCTGCGATATCTCAAAACACTGCCGCACCTGAAAGCCAGCCAGAGGAGCGGCCAGTGGTGATGGAACAGAAAGAAGGAGCCATGGAACAGCAACCACCCAATACCGATCAGACCTCAGCAGATGCCTTGTTCGCTGATCGCTTCGCGATCCTATCGCAAGAGGGTGAGGATGTTCAGGTGCGCGACTCGCAATTCTGGCGGCGCTGTTGGGCCTGTGGCACAACAGTCAACGAGGCAGGCGAAGCATTCTGCACCGAATGTGGAGCCGCGCTCGAAGGCCGCACCTACCAGGGGCAACTGCTCCAAGGCGAGCCGCATGGGGTGGCGCTGTTATCGCAGGTGACGGACCCCGCAGCGCTTGCGGCGCTGCCAGCCATATGGGAACAAGTAACGGTGGGCGATCAGACGCTGACGCTCTTGGCCGACGATGGACGCACTCCATTGACCCCGCCGATCGATGAACTTGAGGCGCTCCGTGTTGGCAAGGGGATGGCGGCGCTGTTAACGGCGTTGCACCAATCCGGCTTCGCACTTGGAGCAGTCTCGCCGGACAATGTGGCGCTTTCGGCTGATGGTGCGGTGCATCTGCGCGATGTGCCGAACCTACGGCGCATCGATACAGGCGATTCCAAGGCGATCGCCGATGATCTGCAAGCATTGGCAAGCCTGCTCGAAACGTTGACGGGCACACAGCGGCTCACCAAACGGCTCGATGAGAACCTGGTGACCTCGCGGCTCGGCGAGCCAGGCCTGCCCGAACTGCTGAGCGAACTTCGCACAGGCGCGTTTGCCGATGCGAAAGGACTGCACGATCAACTGGAGCATCTGATCGCCGAGCGCACACAACCCATCCCTCTGCGGATGCGAGTTGGCTCCGCCACACACCAAGGCATGATCCGCGAGATCGATGAGGACAGTTTGTTGGAACTCGATCTCCGTATGGTGCAAGATTCGCTGGGCCGCTCCTGGGGCTTGTTTATCGTCGCTGATGGTATGGGCGGCCACGATGCTGGCGAGATCGCCAGTGGCTTGGCTATCCGTGGCGCTGCGGAAGTGGTGATACGGGCCTACCTCGCGCCAACCGTCGAGACCGACGCGCCCTACGACGAGGAACGGCTGCGCAACATTATGGTGCAGGCCATCCTCCAAGCCAACGAGTATGTGTTACGCGAGGCGCAAGCGCGCGGCAGCGATATGGGCACGACCATCACCATGGCATTGGTGGTGGGAGATCGGGCCATTATCGGCAACATTGGCGACAGTCGCACGTATATTTATCGAGATGGTGCGTTGCGCCGTATCAGTAAGGATCATTCGCTGGTGATGCGCTTGGTCGATCTGGGCCAAATCAGCGAGGACGACATTTACACACATCCTCAGCGGAATGCGGTGTTGCGCTCACTCGGCGACCGCGCCGATCTAGAGGTCGATGTCTTTGTCGAGCGCCTGCGCCCCGGCGATGCGTTGTTCCTCTGCAGCGATGGTCAGTGGGAGATGACCCGCGACCCGCATATGGCCGAGATTATCGGCAAGCACAGCGATCCGCAGGCGGCCTGCAATGAGTTGATCGATGCAGCGAATGCGGCGGGTGGCGAGGATAACATCACGTCGATCGTTGTGCGATTTGAGGCGGCGTAATCGAAGGTGCCACAGCTACCCGATTGTGTGAATGCGCTCGTAAGCGAATGCATCCTGCACACAGAGATAAGACTTACAGTAGTGAGGAGTTTATAGATGTCGGATCCGATCACATTAACTTGTACGTGGGGCCGCGCGCCTCTGCCTACAAGCAGCAATCCTCAGGTGGGCTACTTGTTTGTGGCGGCGCAGGCAGCTGCCAAGAGCGAAACCGTACCGTTAAACTTTTGTCTGGTGCTCGATCGCTCTGGCTCGATGCAGGGTGCTAAGCTTGCCGCAATGAAGGATGCGACCAAGCGGGTGATCGATACGCTCACGCCGCAGGATGCTGTCGCCATTGTGCTGTTCGACGACCAAGTTGAGGTGTTGCTGCCCGCAACGCTGGCCGCCGATAAAGAAGCCATCAAGGCGCAAATCGATCGGATCGAGGAGGCAGGTGGCACGGCGATGTCGGGCGGCCTGCGGGCTGGTCAAGCCGAACTCAGCCGCTTCCAAGCGCCCGACCGCGTCTCGTCGCTCTTGCTGCTCACCGATGGGCAGACCTGGGGCGATGAGGATGCCTGCCGCGCCATAGCAAGCGAACTGGCTCAGGCCGATGTGCGCATCACAGCACTGGGCCTGGGGGCCGAATGGAATGAGAAATTGCTCGACGACCTGGCCGAGGTGACAAACGGCACTTCCGATTATATCGCTGATCCGGCCCAGATCGCTACCTTCTTCCAGCGGGCAGTGCGCACCGCGCAGGGAACGGTGGCGCAGGATGTGCGATTGCTGCTGCGCTTGGCCCGCGATGTGACGCCTCGCGCTGTGCACCGCGTCTCGCCCGTGATCGCAAACCTGGGCTACCAGCCGATCGGCCAAAACGAAGTGGCGGTGCGGCTGGGCAACCTCGAATCGGGCCAACCCGCCAGTGTGATCGTCGATCTGCTGATTGGGCCGCGCACGGCGGGGTCCTTCCGCGTGGCGCAGGCCGAACTGCACTACACCCTCGTGAGCGACAGCAACGAGCAGGTGATCAAACAAGATGTGTTGCTTGACTTCACCACCGATGAATCGGCGGCGAAGTACGATGCAACCACGATGAACTTGGTGGAGAAGGTCACTGCCTTCAAGTTGCAGACTCGCGCGCTCTCGGAGGCCGAGGCTGGCAATGTGGCGGGCGCGACGCAGAAGCTGCGCGCCGCTGCGACCCGTTTGTTGGATCTCGGCGAGCTTGAGTTGGCCCGCAAAACCGAGGAACAAGCGGCACAACTGGAGCAGGGCCAGGGGATGACCGCCGAAACACAGAAAGAACTGCGTTATGCCACGCGGCGCCTAACGCAAAAGTTGGAAGAATAACTTTTTTCTTGTATGAGTATGAGGTTCTAGGGGCGCTGCTGAGAAGAGAACAGTGGGGTTGCTCTTGGAACTGTTGATAAAGGAGGATCGCTCAATGAAATGTCCTACCTGTGGCACCGAGAACGATGCCAGCAATCGTTTCTGCGATCAGTGTGGCGCACGGCTCGAATCGAGTGGTGCGGCTCCACAAGCGCAGGCGGTAAGCGCCGCGCAACCGACGACAGCCGCTGTGACATGCCCTTCGTGTGGCGCTGTCGTGTTGCCGGGCCAGGCTTTCTGCGATGAGTGTGGCACATCGTTGAGCGGCCTTGCGCCGACGGCAGATGCTACGAGCTACGACGCACCGACAGTCTACGCCCCGCCGATCCCAAGCAGCGCTCCGGTCGCAAACGACGCCAGCAGCGGCACGCTCTGCCCAGCCTGTGGGCATCAGAATCTGCCCGGTGATCGGTTCTGCGATAACTGTGGCGCATCGTTGGTGAATGCGACCGCAGTCGCACCTGCGACGCCTGCCGCGCCTGTTGCACCACCGATCGAGGAGCCTGCAGCACCAGTGGCGCCAGCCGAGGAGCCTGCTACACCTGAGGCGCCAACCGAGGAGCCTGCTACTCCAGTAGCGCCAGCCGAGGAACCTGCTGCGCCTGTGGCACTAGCCGAGGAGCCTGCCGCAGCCGTGGCACCCGCCAAGGAGCCTGCCGCAGCCGTGGCACCCGCCGAGGAGCCTGCCGCAGCCGTGGCACCCGCCCTCGACGACTCGGCCTATCAAGCCGAGAAGCAGCGCTTGGAGGACGTGATCGCGCAGCAACAGCAGATCATCTCGCAGTTCGAGCAGATGCAGTCGATGTTCGGCGCTGCAACGCCACCTGCGGTAACGCAGGGCTTGGCCGAGGCGCGCGATGCGTTGGCCAAGGCACAAGCCGAGCTTGATGCACTCCAGCCGCCAGCACCCGCTGTTGACCCAGCAGAGGTACAGCGCCTAGAGGGCGTGATCGCGCAGCAGCAGCAGATCATCTCGCAGTTCGAGCAGATGCAGTCGATGTTCGGCGCTGCAACACCGCCAGCGGTGACGCAGGGCTTGGCCGAGGCGCGCGATGCGCTGGCTCAGGCGCAGGCCGAGTTGGCCGCGTTGACGGGCGGCGCATCGGTGGCACCTGCGGCCCCGGCAGCAGCACCTGAGGCACCCGCCGCACCCGCTGAGGAAGCGCCAGCAGCTGCTGCGGCACCCGCCGCATCCGCTGAGGAAGCGCCAGCAGCGCCAGTGCCGCTGGAAGCGGTGGCACCAGTTGCACCTGCAGCACCTGTGGCACCCGCTCCGGCACCGCGCTTAGTGTTCGACGACAGTGGGCATGAAATTCCTCTGCCCATGGATAAGACGGAGTTTGTGATTGGCCGCGAGGACCCGATCAGTGGGATCTTCCCCGAGGTTGATCTGACGCCGTTCGGTGGCGAGAGTGGTGGTGTGAGCCGCCAGCACGCTCGGATCAATCACAACAACGGCGATTGGACCTTGACCGACCTGAATAGCACAAACTATTCGCGCGTCGATGGCACCAAACTCGAACCAAACACGCCAGTGCCGATCAAGGATGGCTCGCGGTTGCAGTTTGGCCGCGTAGCTGTGACGTTCCGCATCTAATTCGCGCCGTGCCCTTTCGAGGCATCGGCATAGGTCTCCCGTTGCGCTTGGTGAGGTATCACCAGGCGCAACTTTTTGTGGTGTCGAGGGTCTGCGCGGTTTCGCCAGCTCTACCCTCCATTAGTGAAAACGTTTCCCATATGCCTCCCAAGGCGAAGCGTATACAAAAAGGGATTGAGCGGCAATGCCTCCCAATCCCTTAAGTTCGTTCGCAGCGCTCGCTTACTCAAGCGTATCGATGCCAGTATCGGCCACCGTCACGCCGTTCTCCTCGCTGTAGGGCTGCGCGCCCGACGCAATCGGCGGCTCGGTGACGCGCTGACGCAGGGCTGCGTCGAGCACTTCTTCCATGCGGTCGGCGAATACAAAGGTCAGTTCTTGGCGCACCTCAGCGGGGATATCGTCGAGATCGTCCTCGTTGCGCTTGGGGAGAATGACAGTGCGTAGGCCAGCGCGGTGCGCCGCCAGCACCTTCTCCTTTACGCCGCCGATCGGCAGCACCTTGCCGCGTAACGTGATCTCGCCAGTCATCGCCACACCCTCGCGCACGGGGCGACCCGTGAGCAGCGAAACCAATGCGGTGGTCATCGCAATGCCCGCCGACGGCCCATCCTTGGGAATGGCCCCCGCTGGCACATGCAAGTGAATGTCATGCGCCTCGTAGAACTTTGGATCGATCTGCAGGCGCTCGGCCTCGGCGCGCACCCACGAGAGGGCCGCACGCGCCGATTCCTTCATCACATCGCCGAGTTGGCCCGTGAGCACAAAGCCCTTGTTGCCGGGCATGGCCGTCGCTTCGATGAAGATAATATCGCCACCGACCGGCGTCCACACCAGGCCAGTGATGATGCCAGGACGATCGATCCGCTCCGATACTTCGGAGTAGTAGCGCCGCTTGCCTAGGAAGGCGCGCGCCCGCTCCGCGTCAACCAAGATGGGTTCGGGGAGTACAGCCTGTTGAGGCGGAGGCGCCGATTGCTCGGCAACTTCGCCCTCCTCAGCGGACGCATCCGGCTCGGCACCGTCGGTTTGCTCGGTATCCTTGAGCGTGACGCTTTGTCGCTTCGCGATCTCGACCGCCACCTTGCGGCAGATATTGGCGATCTCGCGTTCAAGGTTGCGCACACCCGCCTCGCGTGTGTACTCCTCGATCGCCACTTGCAGCGCTTCGTCCGTCACCACGATATCGTCGTTGGTCAGCGCGTGCTCGCTGAGCTGCTCGGGCAGCAGGTAGCGCCGCGCGATCTCCAACTTCTCGCGCAGCGTGTAGCCGGAGAGTTGGATCACCTCCATACGATCGAGCAGCGGCGCTGGGATGGTCTGCAAGTTGTTGGCGGTGGCGATAAACATCACCGACGACAGATCCCACGCCACATCGAGATAGTGATCGCGGAAGGCGTTGTTCTGCTCGGGATCAAGCACCTCCAGCAGCGCGGAGGAGGGATCGCCCCGGAAGTCGCTGCCGATCTTGTCGATCTCATCGAGCATAAAGACGGGGTTATTGACGCCGACGCGCTTGATTGTTTGGATGATCGTGCTGGGCATCGCGCCGATGTAAGTGCGGCGATGGCCGCGCACCTCGGCCTCGTCGCGCACGCCACCCAACGAGATGCGGATGAACTTGCGGTTCATGGCGCGGGCGATCGAGCGGCCCAGCGACGTTTTGCCGACACCGGGCGGGCCAACAAAGCAGAGGATCGCGCCCTTCTGGTTGCTGGCATCCTTGCCCAAGCGCTGCTGACGCAGTTCGCGCACGGCTAAGTACTCGAGGATACGCGCTTTGATCTTCTCAAGATCGTAGTGATCCTCATCGAGCACCTGTTGGGCGTGCGCAATATCGAGTTGATCCTCACTGCGCACCTGCCACGGCATACTGATCAGCCATTCGAGGTACGAGCGGATCACGCCGTACTCGGCGGCGGCGGGCGGCATCTGCGCGAGACGGTTGAGCTCGCGCGCGGCCTGTTCCTTTGCCTCGGCGCTCATCCCCGCTTCCTCGATGGCCTTGCGCAGCCGTTCTACCTCGACCTGGTTCTCGTCGTCCTCACCAAGCTCCTTGCGGATAGCGCGCATCTGTTCGCGCAGCAGATACTCGCGCTGGTTCTTATCGATGCCGCTCTGCACCTGCGACTGGATCTGCTGACCCAATTGCAGCACCGACAACTCACGAGTGAGGATCTCGGTGAGCCGTTCGAGCTTGTCGCGCACACTGGTGTAGGCGAGGATCTCCTGGCGCTCAGCGACATCGCTGCGGAACAGCATGGTGACCGCAAGCAGATAGGCGAGCCGCCGTGGGTCCTCTTCGTTCAGCAGTTGCGTCTGCAATTCATCGCTGGGGTTGGGCAGCAATTGCAGGATCTGCGAGGCGAGATTGACGAGATTGCGCATCAGCGCTTCGATGCCGATATCCGAAGCGGTTTCGTCGTGCAGCACCCGCACGCGAGCGCGGATGTACGGCTCGGTCTGGATGATCTCCTCGATCTCAATGCGCTCGATGCCCTGCACCGCTACGCGCAGCGTATCATCGGGCAGGCGCAGCAGCCGATGCACTAGCGCGGCAGTGCCGATATGGTAGAAATCATCGGGAGTGATATGCTCTGGGCGCTCATCTTCATTCTTCAGCGCCATTAAACCAATCAGGCGATCGCCCACCATGGCATCGTCGATCAGCTTAATTGACAACTCCTGGCCGACCGCCAACGGTACCACAGTCAGAGGGTAGATCACCACGTTAAACAACGGGAGAATCGCCAACTCTTGTGGCACTTCGGGGGACTGCATTTTGAGGTCGCTCATGCCCAACGCATCGTTGAGCTTCTGCTCATGCTCGCTATCGCTCACGCTGTATCTCCATCTTAGATGGTCGTTTTTTCCGTATTACCACTTACTGTTCGACATCAAGTTTTGGTAGCTCAACGAACAACAAACCATCGTCATAGCGAGCGGTAACTTGATCATAATTGACGGGACGTGCCAAAAAGACCTCGACAACAAACGCACCATAGTTGATACCCATCTGATGGTAGTAACGTACGTGCTCATCTCGCTGTTCGGGACGTTGGCCTTGGATACGCAAACAATGATCCTCGATCGTGATGGCGATCTCGGCATTGCGCATACCTGCAAGTTCTACCTTGATGATCCAAGCTGTAGCAGTTTCGTAGACATCGGCAGGTGGATACCAAATCTCAAGTTCGCGTACTGTTGCGACCAACCCATGCTGAAATGTTCGTTCTAGATGCTGCTGGAGACCCTGCTGATCGCGGCTTGGCCGAGGACGGCGCAAATAAATCACACGCTGCATCGCAATGCTCCGCTCTAGTCCGATCCTGACAGAGGATTATAGCACTCGCACCTAGTAAGCGGCAAATTTCGCGATACTGCAGGACCATTTGAAAAGGAACGACTCCGCCGCACATGATGCAAAGCGCACTCACAAGCAGCGAAGCCGAACTGGTTATTTACCGAACTGGCTAGCCTTGATCGGTAGCAGACCGCGCACAACCTCCACAAATTCATCGAGGAAGAAAGGCTTGGCGATAAAGGCCGAAACGCCGAGGCGCTTCGCCTCTTTACGGATCGGGCCGGCATCGTAGGCGGTGAAGAGTACTGTCGGCGTTGTGAAACCAGCCGATTTCAGAGTTTCGATGAGCGCAAGACCCGTCATACCGCGCAGATTATGGTCGGTAAGGAGCAGATCGTAGGGTTGTTGCATCCACAACGCATGGCCTTCCTCAGCGGTGAATGCCTGATCAAGCTGATACGGCACCTCGAGGGTTTGCATCGCGATCTTGATCAGATGCGCAATCGTGCCATCGTCCTCGACCATGAGGATGCGATAAAATTCTTTGTCCATAGGAGTCACCGCCTATCGTGCCACCACATAACATCATTTGCAATACGAAAAAAGAGAGGATGTTTATGGTAGCATAGCTCAGGTGCATAGGCAAATAACAATTCTGTTATACGCTTGAGAATACGGTCGATACACCATGCCTGGTTAGGCACAAAACGAACCATTCAAAGATTAAGAAACGTGTATTTACCAATTTTATACGGATAATAAACAACTCCTTGGAACGTTAGGCTCGAGAAGATGGTAAGAAGCGTTTATTTGATAATAACGTACACTATACCACATTTACAGCATTTTTGAGCGAGATAATGTAAGATGATACATCGTAATAGCATCCTTTTTGCGCAGATGTGCTTCCTCGTCTATCTGGCCGTCTTCCCTGGTTCCACGGCGACCGTCGCACTCGATCGCGTGCCAGATTGGGGCATCTGGATGGGCAGCGCGTTGCTGTTGGTGCAGGGGGCGGCGGTCGCTGGATGGCTGGTGGGGATGTACAGCGGGCGCGGGGCCATAGCTGCGCTGGTGGTGTTCGGCCTGGGCTGGGGCATCGAGCAGCTCGGTGTGGGCAGCGGCTTCCCGTTTGGGCCGTATCACTACACCGGAGTGCTCCAACCGATCCTGCCGGGCGATGTGCCGTTCGCCATCCCCTGTGCCTGGCTGATGGCGGTATTGGGGGCTTGGCAGGCCGCCGCGCTGCTCTGGCCCAGCGAGCAACCCACGCTTGCAAGCACATTCGGACGCTACCTGCTCACTGCCACGCTGGTGCTGCTGCTGGACTTGCAGATCGAGACGGTCGCCACGCTAATCAACAACTACTGGGAGTGGCATGTCGCGGGCTGGTACTACGGCGTGCCGACCGCTAACTTTGTGGCGTGGTGGGTGGTGGGCTTGGTGATGGCGATGGTGATCGGCGTGGCGCTGGCGCACTCCGCGCGGCCTGCATATCCCGTTGTCGCCAGCGCGCCGTTCGCTCGGTGGCTGCAAACGGTCACGCCGCTGCTGCCGCTGATGCTCTACCTGTTGAGCACGCTGATGTTCACCGTGGTGAACTTCGCGCATGGGTATTCGCTGGCGGGGATAGTGGGCGCGCTGGTGCTGCTTGGCGCGCTGCTCACGTATCGAGGCCGCGTATCCGGTCGAACAGGCGGTTGACGCCAGTGCGACCGCGCAGCAGCACGCGGTAATCGTCGAGCGCGTCGGCGGCGACCTCGTCGCGTAGGGCATCGGTGGCGGCGGTGAGGCGGTGCGTGGTATCGGCCATCACGGTCTGCACATCGGTCTCCGCTGTGACGCGGTGCGCCGGGCCAGCCCGCAGAAACGCCTCGGGGCGCTGCTCGCCACGAAACTCGTAGCGCAGCGCCACAGGCCACAGCGTGGCACCGCCAGCCCGCCGAACGATGTGCGCAAGGCCAGGGTAGAGCTCCAGCGGGCGGCGCTCGTTGGGCGTCAACACGCCCTGTGGGAACAGGTACACGCTGCGGTTGGGGCGCTCGGCCAGCAGGCGCGCCGCGTAGGCCACCGAGCGCGCCGCCGATCGTGCGTTATGCCGATCGACCGAGAAGCAGCCGACCCACCGGAAGAAGCAGTATCGCCGGAGTTGCGGCTCCTCCATCATCAGATAGCCCTGGAACTGATCTCGCAGCACCAGGCGGTTCAACAGCATGCACATGTAGCCATCCCACCACGAGGGATGGTTAAGGTAGACCAGCAGCGGCCCATCGACGGGCTGCGGCGGCTGGCCCACCACCTTTAGCCATACGCGATCGAAGTGCGACCACACACCCCAACGTATCAGCCCCCAATAAACGAGCGCGCCACCGATACGGTTATGTCGAGCAGGGATCGCCGGGAGTTCCTTTTGCACACTATTCTTCTAGCTCGCTCGCGGGCAGATCGTTGCCCACAAACGGCAATAACACGCGCGTCATCACCACGCGCATCACGCCATTCACCATCGTAATATCGTAATTCGGGTCGGCGGCCCCCACGATCAGGATGGGGTACTCCCCGGCTGGCATGCCGAGCATCCCCAGCGTCGTGAGCGTCGGCGGCTGCTCCAGGCTCTCCGGCGTGTCGCCGTTCACCAAACCGTAGTAACTGGCCGTCAACGGCGGGATCGGCTGATCGATATGGCGCACCTGATCGTCGGCAACGATCATCAGCGGGGCGCGCTCGACCAGGAACGTCTGCGTGATCGGCTTGGCTGCCTCGTAGAACTCATTGCCATCCTGCGACACTTGGACGGTGATCTGCCCCGCTCCGCCAATGCTCAGATAATGATTCTGGATGCTCGCCTTCCCTTCCAGGATAGTATACGTGATCGGCAGGCCCGATGATGCGCTGGCCCACAGGCGAAATGGCTCATCGCCGTAGCGTTTCGTCTCGATGCTGCCAAATCCCAGCACTTGCGAGAGTTTGACGATTTCGATATCGACGCTGACGGAGACGCTGCCCATCACATTGCTGACCTGCACGCTATAGGTGCCGCTCTGCTGCGGCTTGACCTGTTCGAGCTTGAGGGTCGCGCTGGTGGCGCCTGGGATGGGCTGATTGTTGTAGCGCCATTCGTAGGTGGGTTCGGGGGAGCCGCTGGCCTGCACACCCAAGATGAGCGTGGATTTAGCGTTGATGCGCTGGCTGCTCGGCGCCAGAGTGATGATTGGCGCGAGACGGTCTTCGGCCTGGCCCTGCTCGTTGTTGCCCCAGCAGAGCACGCCGTTCGGCACCACGCCACAGCTATGCTGACCACCCGCGCTGATCTGGCTGAAGGTGGCCTCGGGGCGCGGGGAGACTTGATTGTAGAGGTTGGAGCCCCAACAGAGCGAGGTGTCATCGGAGCGCAGCGCGCAGGTGTGCATATTGCCCGCACTGACCTGCTTGAACGTGCCGCTGAGGACTGTGCCGATCGCGCTTGGATCACCCCAACACTGCAATTCGCCACTAGGGTCGACGATCGCGCAGGTGTGCATCAGGCCCGCGCTGACTTGCTTGAACGTGCCGCCGGGCGTTTGCGTGACGGCCAAGCCAGTGCCCCAGCAACTGATCTGCCCACTCGGGCGCAGGCCGCAGGTATGCAACCCGCCAGCGCTGACGCTGCTGAACGAGCCGCTTGGCCCATTGGGAGGCGCTTGGTTGGCGCTGTTATCGCCCCAACAAGCGACCGAGCCATCGGCACGCACCGCACAGCCGTGGGCGCCGCCAATGCTAAACTGCACGAAGGCGCCACTCGGCGGTGTGGCTCTTCCATCGGGATCGTTGCGGCCCCAACAACGCAGTTCGCCGTTGGTCTGCAGGCCACAGGAGTGCGCTGCTCCGGCTTCAATCTGCTGGAAGATGAGTGCGGGTGTCTGCGAGACTTGACCATTGCTATCGAGACCCCAGCAGATAGCGCGGCCATCGCTGCGCAGCGTGCAGGAGTGCGAGCCGCCAGCGCTCACGGTTGGTGTGATGGTGCTGCTCGATTGAATAGCCGAAGGCGACGGACTGATCGGTTCAAGGGCGAGCGCTTGTTGTTCGATGGGGAGAGCGGTGGTGCGAGCCGCTGAGTGAAGCGGTTGCGCGGTGGTGAGTGGTGCGCCGACAAGGTGAAGGGATGTGAGCAGTGCAAGGAGCACAGTGAATCGCACGATGCGAAGACGCAGAACATTGCCCATGAGCCGAACCTCTCTAGTGACGCGCGTCACTCTGGCTGGCCTCACGACGGACAGCAACGGCAGGCATTGCGTGGCCCGCACCACAGTTGGGCGGCGTATCCAGCGCAGTGCGACGAGCGCACATCAACGCGACGTTCTTCTTTCTTGACACGCTTGATACATCAACAATGCGATACGGTTGATGCCTATGCATACCGATAACCAAGCGCTCGTAGATCTCGTCATCGGCGCTTGGTGCGTGCATTCAACTGCAAAGGTAGTGAAAGTTGGAAGTGCGAGTGACTACTCCCCCGCCGAAAGGCTGAGGGCTTCTTGGAGCCGTAGCCCCTGAGA
>CALKHR010000179.1 GCA_937988885.1 uncultured Roseiflexaceae bacterium
CTGGATGGTGTTGTTCTGGTCGGTGAAGGTGATGTCGAAGGCTTTGGCGAAGTTCTGGCCCAGGTTGTGCGAGGTGCCGGCCTGCAACGCACGACCGTCCTGCATCATCGCTTCGATCGAGTAGGAGCGCAACGCGCCCGGGAACTGCTCCTTGGCCGTCTTGAGGCCACGGAAGACAGGCACCGCCATATCCTTCTCGACGAAATCGGCGTAAACGTCGTGCAGGATCATCAGCGTCTCGCGCTCGGCGTCGGCCTCGGTGGCGTGGACGGTGTGACCCTCTTGCCACAGGAACTCGGCGGTGCGCAGGAAGGGGCGCGTGCGCATCTCCCAGCGCATCACGTTGGCCCACTGGTTGATCAGCAGCGGCAGGTCGCGGTAGCTGCGCACCCACTTGGAGTAGAAGTAGCCGATGATCGTCTCGGAGGTGGGGCGGATGACGTATGGCTCGGTGAGGTCCTCGCCGCTGGCACGGGTGACTTCGGCCACTTCCGGCGCGAAGCCTTCGACGTGTTCGGCCTCCTTCATCAGGAAGCTTTTGGGGATGAGCAACGGGAAGTAGGCGTTAACGTGACCGGTGGCTTTGATGCGCTGGTCGAGGCCGCTCTGAATCGCCTCCCAGATCGCGTAGCCAGTCGGGCGGAACACGATACAACCACGCACAACTTCGGCGTAATCGGCCAGTTGCGCCTGTTGCACAATATCCAAATACCACTGCGAATAATCTTTAGCGCGTGGAGTGATTCCATCTTTTGGCATAAGTGCAAGCAACCTTTCTGCTTTTGTTCTACATTTTTGGTGCGCCGATTACTGTTACGATACGAGTAATAGCGCTGCGACTTCGAGACGGGCGATTTCAAGCCGTTCGACCCAGCGTTGCGGGTCTTGGTCGAGCATATCGATCCAGGCTTGCAGGCCACCTGCGGCGGCCACCTGATCGGCGTACCGATCAGCAGTTTCGAATTCGAGGCCCTCGGTTTCGCGGTAGCCGAGAGTATAGCCGTGCCGGGCCAGGTACAGCGGCCACGAGACATCGGTGCCAATGGTTTCGTCGGGGCAGCCCGCAAGGATGGCCTCGGCGGCGCGGCGCGAGAGGCCGCGTGCGGCAGCGGTGACATCCCAGGCGTAGCCACTGAAGGCCGCGAAGCGCTCGTTGACGATCGCCTCGGTGTCGCGCTGCATGCGCGGGTGCGAGGCGAAGGCGCGCGGTGTGCGACCAAGCACGGTGCAATCGTGTGCGCCGAGTTGCCCAAGCACGCTGGCGAGTTCGTCTGGGTGATACTCGGCCCAATGCAGCGCCCGATCGAAATCGCAGAACAGGATGGTCGGCGCGGGTTGCTGCAGTGCGAGTGCGAGCGTGTCGCGACGCGCCCGCCCGATGCCACCCAAGCCGCTCACCTGGTTGGCCGCCCCGTACGAGACGACTGCCCCCAGCGAGCGCAGCAGTTCGACTGAGCGCGTTTGGGTGGTGGCGGTCGCCAAGATCACGAGAGAGGACACCATCCCCAACAGCAGCGGAGCGACCCGCTCGGTTTGGGCGAACAGGCGGCCATCGGGATCGTGATGGGTGGCGGCAAGCACAACGTTGGGCTGCGCAGTCTTGGCGTGCGTGTCTGACAGCATAGTTCGTTTGGTCTAAGGCATTGCCTTGCGCAGGTCGTCGATCGCTTGGGCGACGCTCTGACGTGGGTTGTAAATGGCCGAGCCGACGACGAGGCTGGTGGCGCCCGCGTTCACGACTTCGGCGAGATTGCTGAGCTTGACGCCACCATCGACTTGCAGAGCGATATGCCCAAGGCCGCGCTGATCTAGGATGGCGCGCATTCTGGCGATTTTGTCGGTGGTGGCCGCGATGTATTCTTGGCCGCCAAAGCCTGGGTTGACGCTCATCAGCAGCACCAGATCCAGGTCAGGCAAAATTTCGTCGAGCACGCTGAGTGGCGTGGCGGGGTTGAGCGCTACGCCAGCGGTAACGCCGTGCTCTTTGATCTGCTGGATGGTGCGGTGCAGGTGCAGCGTGGCTTCGGCATGCACGGTGATGTGGTTGGCACCGGCTTTGACGAAATCGGCGATGTAACGCTCGGGTTGGGTGATCATCAGGTGGCAGTCGAGCACGAAGTTGACGGTACGGCGCAGCGACGCGACAACTGGCAGGCCAACGCTGATATTGGGCACAAACACACCGTCCATCACATCGATTTGAATGCCATCGGCTCCGGCAGCTTCGGCGGCACGGGCTTCCTCGCCCAAGCGAGCGAAATCTGCCGAAAGGATCGAAGGCATCAAGTAAATTGGGCGACCATGTACTTCTGCGAACGGCATGCCTGTGTTCTCTCTCAAAGCGATTTGCAGCACGAATACGCACTGTTGCTATAACTGCACGTGTGCCATTATAGCATAACGTTCGTTTGGGATAGGAGTTGGTGTGTAGCCGACGATGAGGAATCGAAAAGCCACGAGTCACTCTCATAATGACTCGTGGCTTTGCAGAGGCTGTTGCGATTAGCGTTCGCTCTTGACTCGTGCGAGGTAACCTTGCACCGCGTCAAAGACTGGGCGCGGGCTCCAATCGGGGTTGAGCAAGCCGAACGAGGCTTCTTCGTGATTCGGGTTGCCTTGGCCAGCCCAGATCACCGCGAAGTTCATGTTCCACAAGAACATCACGCCGATCCACGAGGAACCATCGGGGTTGCGATACTTCTCGTGAGCCCACTTCATAGCATCGACAGTGTACTGTGCTTGCTGTTCGGGCGTCACGAAGTTGCCGAACTCGTAGCCCGGGGTGTTGTTGGCGGTGGCCCAGCCGAACTCAGTGACCCAGATCTGATGATCGCCCACACCTTCCTCAACCATGAAGCGGCGCACATTCTCGATATGTCGGAAGTAGTGCGTCGCGTCGTTAGTCCAGCACGAGCCGAGCTCGGGCGGGCAGTTCGGCACGGTGTACGGCTCATCGGGGTAGAGGTACTGCGGCGGGTTGGCGGCACCACCCGGGTGCACAGCTTGGGCGTCGAAGTAGTCCTTGATCATCCCGTTCTTGTAGCTGTACATCGCGCGGTAAAAGTCCTCATCGGGCACGGCCACATCCTCACGGTTGAAGCCGGTCGAGGAGGGCGGCGCTGCCAGCACGTAGGTGCCAGGACTGATGGCCTTAATGCGTCGGTAGGCTTCGGCCAGCACCTCGACGTAGTGGCCCGCATCCTCCAGGGTAACGCGACCACCGTTCTCGCGAGCCAAGTTCTGCTCGTTCCACACCTCGACCGCGCCGATCTTGTTGCCGTAGCGCTTCATGAGGGCTTCGAGGAAATCGCCGAGCGGCTTGGGATCGCGTGGGAGGCCGTTCGTCTCGTTGTAGAAGTCGGGCGATTTGACGACACTGACCAGCAATTTGAGGTTGTGGTTTGCGACATCCTCAACGATAGCGTCGAAATCACCCCAGGCATAGTTGCCAGGCTCGGGGCCTTCCATATCCTTCCAGTGGATCTGCTGGCGCACCCAATCGAAGCCAGCATTGTTGGTGAGGATGAGGACGCGACCGCGATCAGTATAGTACAGGTGATTAATCACCCCATATTCAAGATACGGTGTCGAGAGCGGCCCAGTAATTGGCTCATCAGACGGGGGCACCGTCGGCTGCACAGGCTCCCCCGATTCCTCGGTGGGCGTGGGGGGCTCGGTAGGCTGCGTTGTAGTTGGCTGACTTGGCGTGCTGACAGCCGCCGTTGGCAGCGCCGGTGTTGGCTCGCTCGTCTGTGACGAACCACCACACGCTGCAATGATCGGCAGCAAGAGCGCCATCACCAACATCGCTGCAACACGTGAATGGAATAGGGAGATCTTCACAATCGGTCTCCTTGTTGACACTTACCTTAGATTTGGCGTATTGTACACGATTTCGTGGTTTCACAAGATCAGGGTCTCTTCTGAAACCATGCGGTTAGTATACTATAGTGACGTATCTACCGCGTTATTCGAACTAATCACATGAACGATTCTGCAATACACTTTTTGTGGTATCGAGTTTCTACGTGCAAAAACCGAGATAGACGTATGTTCTGCTCAACCAATATTCGTTGGGATAATGGCATTCTCGAACAATCAAATAGGATGAGGATGGCTGGCAACTTGGCCAACCATCCTGCAAGGTTACTCACTTAGACATCTCGCTGTACAAAACGTTTCAGTTCTTCGGCATGGCCTGAATGGCGTGATACGCGGGACGCGGGCTCCAATCGCCGTTCAGGACGCCAAACGAGGCTTGTTCGTGCAGCTCGTTGCCTTTGTACTTCCATTCCACCGCGAAGTTGAGCTGCCAGAGGAACATTGCACCGACCCAGGGCGCGTAGTCGTAGCGGCCCATCTGGAAGGCGCGCGTGATGTAGGCGGCCTGTTCCTCGAAGCTCGTGTTGTTGCCGAAGCCGTAGCCAGGCGTGTTGTTGGCGGTGGCCCAGCCGAACTCGGTGATCCACATCTGCCGATCGCCGAGGCCGTACTGAACCATCAGGGCGCGCACATCCTCGATACGGCGGAAGTAGAACTCGCGGCTCGTGGTCCAGCCCGGCTTGGTGCTCGGGTTATCGGGCCACATCGTGTCGGGCGGGTTGCTCTGGCCACCCGGGTGCACACCGATCACATCGACGTGGCTGCGGAAGCGCGGGTCCGAGAACATCTGGCGGAAGAAGGTCAGGTCGCTCAGGGCGATATCCGAACGGTTCGTTTCCGTTGAGGATGGTGCGCCGGAGACGACGATCGCCTGCGGGTCACGAGCTTTGATCGCATCGTAGGCGGCGACGAGCACATCCATGTACAGGCTGGCGCTCGCGACCGTGCCGCCGTTCTCATAGGCGAGGTTCTGCTCGTTCCAGATCTCGTAGGCTTGGACTTTGCCTTTGTAGCGCGCGGCCATCTCGCCCATGAAGTGTGCGAAGGTGCCGATATGCGCGCGCGAAGGCAGACCGTTGTTGCCGTTGGGAGTCGCCCAGCTTGGGGCGCGCACCACGCTCAGCAGCAGGTTGACACCGGCGGCGTGCGCGTCGTTGACGATGTCATCGAGCTCGCCCCAGTAGATCGCGCCGGAGCGGTCGTGCAGGTCTTGCCAGCGCACTTGTTGGCGCAACCAATTCACGCCAGAGTTCTTCGAGAGCGTGAGCACGCGGTTGCGATCCTGCCATTCGGTGCCCTGACCGTAGAGCAGAGCGTTGTAGCCGTAGATAAAGGGCTGCGGCAGCGCTTGCTCGCGAGGCACGGGGTTGAATGCCGGGTTGCCCTGGTGATGGGCATCGCGGTATTCGTTGCCCAACAGGCCCAACAGGATGCGGTAGCGCGGATCTGGCTCATCGGGGTGCCATTCCATGCGCTGTCGCTCGAAGTACTGCACCCAGTAGACTTCGCCAGTCGCCTGGTTTCGCTCCTGGAACTGCTCGGACTTGGGCCGACCGAACACCTCAAGGCCACCGTTGTTCATGTAGAAGTTGCGGAACGGGGCGGGTTCGTTGCGCAGGGTATGGCCCGTCAAGTGGTCATAGGTACCATCGCCAGGGTCGCTCACGGGCTGGAAGGGCGCTTCGTGTTCGCGGCCCTCGATGATCTTATTGCCCAGCAGGCGGCCCAACACGTAGTATTGGGTGCCCTGATTCTCGGGGTGCTCCTCTAGGATGGCCCGCTCGAAATATTGAACGCGATAATACGTGCCTGGCTCGGTGAAGCTCTCTTCGATGAAAGGCTGCGAGATCGGGTAGCCCAACACGAACAGGGCGTTGGGGGTGCGCTTCCAAAATTCTTGGAAGGAGTTCACCGCCGAGTGACCGGTTTCTGGGTAGTATTGCACGCTTGAGGGCGGCAACGAGGGCGGCACAGCATCAGGGCTGTTGGCAGCGGCGCGGCTATCGCGGGGCCAGACCACCAGCGTGCCGAGGATCGCCACAAACACTAACATTGAGATGAAACGAATTCGCATAGCAACTCCTATCGTGTGATGTGTGGAGATGATCGGTCAAGGGCATAGGCCCCCTTTGTGTGCCTCTCTCCTGTGTTCGCTTTGGGTGTCATAACTACCGTAGCGAGGTCTACTACGATTATAGGGGAAAGACCTGATGCCTTGATGATACGGCTCTGAAAGCACGGTTACCGTTCGATTAATGCCTATGTTGATCGAACAGTGGTGCAGAACACCGAATGTTAAACCGCATCAACAAGGCACTATGTGATGTGATGCGCCACTATGCGCAAAAGGTTTTGTACGTTCTCAGATAGCCTCCTCCGTTTGGTAAGTATTTCCCTGTTCAAGACAACGAGAAGTGTGGTTATCTCAGCAATGTGAGACACCTTCATGCCGCATCCAATGCGTGCAATGCGTTTCCCTGCGTAGCCTTATGGCCCGTTTCGAGTGGCAGAGGAAATATCGGGTATCTTACCATACAATCTCGTATGCAGATGTTTTCGGGTCATACTTTGTCGGGATCGGAGGCAAGTGGCTGAGTGATACCAAACCCGGTTGGTCAGTACGCCATAACACTCACATGCCGCTTGTGCAAATAATCTTTCGGATTTGGCATGGTTTGAAATGACAAACACGGCCAGGCTGCGTTTCGCGAACCTGACCGTGTTGCTGATGCCGAGTGTTACTTTGCGCGTTTCTCGAAGGCGTAGAGCGCTAGGTTGCCCGCGATCTGGTTGTAGTGCGTCAGATCGTGCTTGGGCAGTGAGGCGGGGATGCGCTCCGACGACATGAAGCCGTGCATCGGGTGTCGCACGCCGCGCTGCAGTTGCTCGGGTGTCAGGGCGCGCATCATCTCAAGGAAGCTCTCGCGGCCCGCCAAGAAGTTCTTGAGCACCGTCTCGAACGGCTGGTTCTGGAAGTCGCGCTCGACGATCGCGTTGTGTTCCTTGTACACAGTCACTTCGGGCGTATCCGATGCCTGCGCAGCCTCGATGCGACCACGCATCAGCGCGTCGACATCGTCGAGGTGACCGATCACTTCGACAACCGACCATTCCTCGGGGCCGGGACGATAGGTGAGTGCTTCTGGCTCGGCACCCTCAAGGAGTGCTAACAGCTTCTCCGGGAAGGCTGCCATACGGTCGATTGTATCACTGATAGCCATCTTGATTTCCTCTCGTTGTAGGGTTATTTCCAAACCTGAGCGAACACGCGCATAAAGTTCTCGCCCAGGATCTTGCGAACATCTTCCTCGCCGTAGCCGCGCGCCCGCAAGCGGTCGATGAAGTTCGTGACCTCGGGGTACGAGTCGAAGCCTTCGGCGAAGCGCAGCGGCGACGTGGTGATGGGCGGGACGACCTTGTTGAAGTTGACGGCCACCGCGCCGAAGCCGGTCTCCTTCGGCTCGCCCCAAGGATCGGGATCGTGGCGACCGTAGGTGCCCAAACTAAAGTCGGTGCCGAGGCCGATGTTGTCGGTGCTGCCGAGCAACTGCGCGATGTAATCGATGTGATCGATGAAATCCTCGACGGTGGGGCGAGCGGTGTGCTTGCTGCTGAACAGCAACGGCCCCCACGGCGCCAAGCCGATCACACCGCCCTTCGCAGCACACGCCTTGATCTGCTCGTCGTCGATGTTGCGGCGGTTCTCGACCAAGGCGCTCGGGTTCGAGTGGCTAAAGACGCAGGGCTGGCTGCTGCGCTCGATGATCTCAAGCGTGGCGCGGCGGCCCACGTGCGTGCAGTCGAGCACGATGCCCACGCGGTTGCACTCATCGACCACCAACTCGCCGAAGCGAGTCAAACCGCTGTCGGTGCGGTCGAGACAGCCATCGCAGATGTGGTTGCTGTTGTTGTAGGCCGGGATCATCATGCGCAGGCCGAGACGCTGGAAGGTCTCGACACGGTACAGCTTGTTGCCGATCGCGTCGCCGCCTTGAGTGGCCAGCAATAAGGCGGCCTTGCCGTTAGCCTTGGCCTGGCGAATATCATCGACCGTGGTGGCCACAACGATGTTCTCGTTCTTGCGAGCGATCAGATGCCAGTACATCAACTCTTCGACTGCCTGATCGAACGGGGCGTGCGGTCGCCACGCGGTGACGCCATAGACGGTTGCGCCGTGCTTGTGGGCAACCGACCAGTCGGCATCCTCCCAGATCTGCATACAGGCATCAATCACGATGTAGGGGGTATCCGTCTCAAGAACAGGATGGAATCCACGATTCGGTCGAACTTCGGTGGTGGACATCAGAGAACTCCCTTCATTTCCCGCTCGTGCTTAAGCAGGGTGTACAGTTGACGAAAACACTCGCGGTTTGGCACAAATTCCAGTTCGATCATGCGCACATTTCGTGGTTCCAATGCAGTGATCGCGGGCTTAGAAGCCGAGGTATGAATGATCAACGACACCTCAGCAAGCAGCCATTTGAGGGCAGGTGTATCGTCGGGCGCTACACGACGCACCAGATCCACATCGACATATGGGCTAATCAGGCCCAACATGCTATTTTCGTACTGATCGATGCACACCAAGCCAACCGGCTGATTACTGGGGAGTTCGGCGAGTTGTTGGTGTGTCGCCATCGATAACTCGGTGATCAGCGCCGATACCTTCTTCTGGTGCGGGCGCAGCAACTCGCGCGTGAATGCGTAGGTGGTGACGAGCGTAAAGACGTGCTTGGCATCCTTCAGCGCTGCCAGGCTCGCAGCTTCATTCTGCTGCAGATCGGCGATCGTAAGCGGCACAACTTCAATATTGAGTTCGCCGAACTCCTGCTCTAGCACGGTTCGCCATTTATCCACCACCGGGCGGCTGATGCCGATCAGGCCCACGGTGATGACATTGCTCAGGAGATTGTTGATGGCCGCGCGAATCTCATCGGTGCTGTAGCCGATCGAGCGGGCCGATTCGATACCGGGCTGCAAAATCGCGAGCAATGTGGCGTCGCGCGTGTTGGCCGGTTGCTCTTCTGCGATCAACGTATCGCTCACAAAGGTGCCACGCCCGGGATACGTGACCAATAGACCTTCTTCTTGCAGTTCCTGGTACGCGCGCGCCACGGTGTTCGTGGCGAGTTTGAGCTCGGCGGCGAGTTCGCGCACCGAAGCAACCTGCGTACCTGGCGGTAGGAGTCCACCGCCGATCGCATAGCTCAGGGCATTCTTGATCTGGCTATGGATCGGGAGGTGGCCCGGCCCTTCCAATAACTTAATACTCAACGGGAACTTCTTCTCGGGGGGCAGAGTTTGGTCTTCCATCGTGGCCCTCCAGCTTCACAAACGAATCCCCATCGATCTTATGCTTGTGCTTGCCAATGAGGGTATTGCACCCAACGCGTGCCAGGGTGATCGATTGGGATGACCGCATACGCCCAATCGCCCGGGCGCAACGGATAGCTACGCGCCCAATAGGCCAGGTATCCCTCGAACGGTGCGCGCAACTCCTCCAGCACCTCGAAGGTGAACGGACTCACGACACGGCCCAGCAACTCGCCCGCCTGCACCAACCGCCCGAACGTCTCGGTGGTGTTGGAGGGCAGCAGCAAGCCACCCACACGAGGGTTTACGCGCTGCACACGCTCGTAAATCAGGTAGCGCTCGGGCAACTCTGGCGCGCCTTCGAGCATGCCCAAGCCCTTCATCACGTTGTAAATGCCCCGCAGGTTGGTGGCGGCCCACTCTTGCTCCAGCACCTGATCGAAGCCCATGCCACCCAACATGCTGCCGAACGCGGGGATGCCACGCACCTCACAGGCGTAGCTCGCGCTTGAGCGCGGCCCAGGGAAGGCGCCCATTGCGCGCGTGCCGTAGATCAGCGGCACGCCGTAGAGCATGCTCAACTCCTGGCAGCGCTGATTGACCTCGGGGCGCGAATAGTCGATGCCCACGATCGACGAGCCGAGCACCGAGCCCCACATGCCGAGATGATAATCGATCAAGCAATCGGCCACATCGACGACGTTGCGCGCCACAGCGAGGGCCACCTGCTCGGAGAGCCAGGTCTGCTGCGGGCCGCTGTACGGGAACACGCGGTTCGAGTCGGGGTTATCCGAATCGTCGCGCACCACCCGCGAGAGCGTGCCGAAGGCGACCGCGTTGGCCATCGGCACCACCAGCACGCGGCCAGCCAGTTGCTGCACATCGCAGGTCTCGACAAACTCTTTGAAGAAGTGTAAGTGGCCCCACTCGTTGCCGTGCAGGCCAGAGAGCAGGGTGAGCGTCGGGCCGGGACGTTGGCCCACCAACACATGCACCGTCAACGCGACTTGCATGCCGTTCATATCGGTGGTGATCGGAACGCGAACGAGGTAGCGCCCAGGCTGCTGCGGCACAGCATCCAGCGATTCGTAGTGCATGGTGGCCATTCTCCTCTTAATACCCCAGGTTCGGGTCGCCGAGCGCGTTCTGCAACGGCTCGTTATTGAGATAGCGCTGAAGGTTGGCCTTGAACTCCGCAACGATGCGCTTCATACCGTTCGGCGAGCGGTACGAGCAGTGCGGCGTAATGATGGTGTTGGGCGCGCTCCACAGCGGATGATCCTCGGGCAGCGGCTCCTGCTCGAAGGCATCGAGACAGGCGCCTGCGATCCAGCCCTCGTTCAGCGCTTGCAGCAGGTCGTTATCGACGATCAGCGCGCCACGGGCGATGTTGATGAGGTAGGCGCTCGACTTCATTTGGCGCAGTTGCGGGGCCGCGATCATGCCGCGCGTCTCGGGTGTGAGCGGGCAGGCCAACACCACAAAGTCGGACTGTTGCAGCAGATCGGGCAGCTCCTCCGGCCCGCCGACATGCTCGAAGTATGGCACGGGGCGCGGCGTGCGACGCATCCCGATCACCCGCATATCGAAGGCGACGCAGCGCTTCGCCAACTCGGTGCCGATCGCGCCCGCACCCACGATGCCGACCGTCAGGCCCGCCAGTTCATCCGGATCGGGCGGCGCCCATTGTCGCGCGGCTTGCGCATCGAGCAGCGCGGGCATGCGCTTGCTCACCATCAGCATAAAGGTGAGGGCGAACTCGGCGATCGGGATGTGATAGGCGGTGGCCGAGCGCGTGATCGTCACTTGGCGCTCCAGCAGTTCGGGGATCATCACCCAATCGAAGCCAGCCGTGCTGGTATGCACCCATTTGAGGTTCGGCGTCTGCGAGACCATATTGCGCAGCGCATCCTTGGGCATCGCACAGCGAAAGAGCACCTCGGCGTGTCGCGCCTCGGGCGGCACGTTGCCATCGGCTGGCAAGTGGCAAAAGACGATATCGGGGAAGGAGGCGCGCAGATTCGCAATATCCTCGGGCGATGCTTTTTGGCTTACCAGCACAGTAAACGGTTGAGACACTAGTTGCTCCTTGCTTTATCACTTGGCGCCGGAGCGCGGATCGAGCAGATCACGCAGCGCATCACCGATCGCGTTGAAGGAGAGCACTGCCAACAGAATCATCAGGCCTGGGTAGATCGCCAAGTGCGGAGCCGACCAGATGTAATACTGGCTGTTGCTGAGCATGTTGCCCCACGAAGGCGTTGGCGGCAGGATACCCAATCCCAAGAAGCTCAAGCCCGCCTCGACGAGCATGATCTCGCCCACACCGAGCGAGGTTGTGACGATCGTGGTGGGCAGCGCGGCGGGGAACAGGTGCCGTAGCATAATGCGAGTGCTTGGCAAGCCCAAGCTCGAAGCGGCCAACACATAATCCATATGCTTGCTGCGCAGCACCTCGGCGCGTACCAACCGCGCCACGCTCATCCAGCGGGTGAGCGCCAGCGTAACGACGAGGATCGTGCCCGACGAGCCGAAGATCGCCACAATCACCAATACCAAGAAGAACAGCGGCACGGCCATCATACCATCGGTGATGCGCATCAGCAAAATGTCGATGGCGCCACCGCTGAAGCCCGCCACCAAGCCGATCGTAGCGCCGATCAACACGGTGAGCAGTGCGCCGACCAAGCCGACCAGCAGCGAGATGCGGCCACCTTGAATCAGGCGGACGAAGATATCGCGGCCATTCTCATCGGTGCCCAGCAGATGCTCACTGCTCGGCGGGGCGAGCGTCTTAAGCAGGTTGATCTTGGTGGCCTCGGGCAAGCCCAGATACGGCTCTAGGATCGCCAGCAGGGCGACCAGGGTTACAAAACACACGCCGAATATGGCCAGCGGGTTGCGCTTAAACGCGCGGATCAGGTTGCGCCAAGCGCTACGCTTTGGTGGCACCTCGGACACCTGAGCGGCGGCTGAGCCGTGCGGCGCAACAGATGGGCCAGAACGTAGTTGCGACATCAGCGCCTCTTCAATCGTGGATCAAGCAGCGGGTACGTGAGATCCACCAATAAATTGCTGAGAATCACCGTGATCGACACAATGATCGTCACGCCAAGGATGAGCGGCGCATCGCGATTGGTCGCCGCATCGATCGCCAGGCTGCCCATACCAGGCCAGCTAAACAGCGTCTCGATGATAGCAGCACCGCCAGCCAAACGCGGCAGGAACAGGCCGATCACCGTCACAATCGGGATCAGCGCATTCTTGAGGATGTGGCGATACTGGATCGCGAACTCCGACAAGCCCTTGGCGCGGCCAACCCGCACAAAATCTTGATGCTGCAGGTCGATCCAGGTCGAGCGAGTGAACCGCATCAACTCGGCCATCGAGGGCACCGCCAGCACGATGGTGGGGATCACCAAGTGGCGCGCCCGATCGATCCACGAAAACTCCTGCCCAGCGGTCATCATGCCAGCGGCGGGCAACCAGCGCAGCTTCACCGCGAACAGCAGCACCAGCAAAATACCGAGCCAGAAGCCCGGAATAGCCAGGCCCAAGAAGCTGATGAAGCTCAGCGCTTGGTCGATCCAGCTATGCTGATGCCGAGCGCTCAGGATACCGCAGGGGATACTCACGATGATCGCCACGAGCAACGCGCTACCCGTCAGCAGCAGGGTGGCGGGCAAGCGCTCCATCACCATCGTCAAAACGGGGCGGTTGTAGATCAGCGATTGGCCAAGATCGCCCTTCACAACGCTGCTCAGCCAGCGCATGTACTGAACGTGGGCAGGTTGATCAAGGCCAAGATTGGCAGTAATACGGGCAACGACTTCGGGGTCCATCTCGGGGCTAGTGAGGATCGAGAGACCGCCTGGGGCAAGTTTGATTAAGAAGAAGGTACAGCTGACGATCACAAACAGCACCGCCAGCGAGGCGAGCGTGCGTTGAGTTAGATAACGCAACATAGTGGCATCCCTCGCATCTCTATGCCTAATTGTGGGTGCATAAACCGGATCATGTTAGAGAGTGGCAGCGCAGTAGCGATCTTCTGCTGCTGCTGTGGCCGATTCTCACCCGCAGCGGATCAGAACCGACCACAGAGACGAGATGATGGGTTCGCACACCACAAGCTCCTGCCGTGGTGTGCGCCCAACCAAAGCGATAACCGAACTAGCGCTCGAAGTACATCTGGTACGCGGCCGACATCGAGAGCTTCAGCTCGCCGTTCGGCACGTTCTTCAGCGCTGCGTTGCGAGCGGTGTACTGGTTGCGGTGGAAGATCACCATCGAGGGCGGATCTGCCTGCAACAGCGCGTCGATCTTGTTGATCACCGCGGCCTGCTCATCGCGATCGGCGGTCTGCGACAACTGCTTGAACAACTCATCGACCTCGGGGTTGCTCGAGTTGCGCGAGTTGTTGGCCTGGCCGGTCGCGAAGATGCGCTCCAACCACACCGGGTGCGGGATCGGGTACTCGGCCAAGCGCACCGGGTAGGTGCCCTGGTTGGTCTCCTCGATCCAGCGGCCACCGCGCTCACCCACTACGTAATCGACATCCATGCCGATATCTTTGTAGAACTGCTGCAGGATCAGACCGATCTGCTCGCGCTGCACGTTGCCCTTATCGACCAGGATGTAGAACTTGAACGGCTCGCCGTCCTTGTCAAGGATGCCATCGCCATCGGTATCGGTCCAGCCGGCCTCGGCGAGCAGGGCCTTGGCCTTCTCAGGATCGTACTTGTACTGGTCGATGCCCGTGGGCGGGATCCAAGCGATCGTAGGTGGCACATACGAGTCGTTCACCACGCCGTGACCCTGGGCCACCGCCTGCAGGATCTGATCGCGATCGACGGCGTAGTACATGGCCTGGCGCACCTTCGGATCGACGAAGAAGGTCCACTTCGTCGCGTCGTGGTTCCAGTCCATGATCTGGTAGCGGTTGCTGGCGGCGTTGATCACCTCGATATTCGGCTGGCCCTCCAACTGCGCGATGTGCACTGGCTCGATATCGACCCAGTCGAGGTCGCCGGTGCGCAACTGCACCACGCGCTGGTTGATGTCGGCGACGACCTTGAACAGCAGGCCATCGAGCTTGGGGCGACCGAAGAAGAAGTCGTCGAAGGCTTCGAGCTCGACCGAGCTACCCGTGACGACTTGCTTCATCTTGAAAGCGCCGCTACCAACCGGGCTGGTGGTGTTGAAATCCGTGTACGACGACAGCGGAGCATCGCCATCCAGCAGGTGCTTGGGCAGCGGCTCCAAACCACCCAACGACAGGCGGTCGGCAAAGAAGGCGTCGGTCTCCTTCAGCGTGACCTTGAAGGTGTGCTCGTCGATGACCTCGATGCTCTCGACGCCAGCCAAGTCGCGACGATTCGTCGCGCCCTCATCGGGGTCGAGGATGCGCTCAAAGGTGAACTTCACGTCCTCGGCAGTGATCGGCTGACCATCGTGCCAAACGGCGTTCTCTTGGAGCGTGAAGGTCCAGACCTTCAGATCGTCCGAGGCTTCCCAGCTCTTGGCCAGGTACGGCTCGATAGCGAAGGTCTCCGAGTTCATGCGTGTCAGCGGCGCAAACAGGGCCGCGTTCACGATCGATGCGCTCAGCTCGGCGGGCAAGACCGGGTTGAACGAGCCCGGTTGTGTCTGAATAGCGATGCGAGCGACACCACCCTGTGGAGCATCTGCAACCGGAGCAGCCTCTGTAGGCTCGGCAGCCGGAGCTTCCGGAGCCGCAGTCGCCTCGGCAGCCGGAGCCGCAGTCGGCTCAGCAGCCGCAGGCGCGCTTGTGGGCTGCGCAGGGGCGGCAGGCGCTTGCCCACCACACGCGCTGAGCAAAACAACAAGTAGTAGTCCGATTCCCAACCGACGGTTTAGCCAGCTCATAGCTGCCCTCCTCTTGATATGGGCCCAATTGAAGCGTATGACAGAGCGGCTCACACGAACCGCTCACGAACGAAGCCAAAGCTGGCACAATTCGTCATTGATGTGCACACAAGAATAGGAAAAGTGCGGGGTCCCAGCGATAAACAAAAAAGAGCCATTGCACGAAACAAGACTCACAGAACTTTCAAGGGTCTCTCAAACGCAGTAGCGCTCGCGACAGCACCCCTGAATACGGTCATCATGGACATAAGCGACATCTTGCCGCTAACAAGAAGTGTATGAGTTGATTGATACAGTTGCCACTATAACACAGGGGGGTATGGCTGTCAAGGCTTCCACATGAAAGATGAACATACGCATATTCCGCATTCTAAAGGCATATACATTGATTCCATCTACCAGATCACGAAACGATCACGAAATGTAATTATTTTGCATATACAAACATCAAAAATCAAAAGTGTATCATTCATGTATCACACAACTCATTTTGCACATCGATAAAAGCTGCTATACAATAACAAGACGAGTTTATAGTGGTTTCCGCGCCCCGAAGCCACATCTTCTACCCCAGCGCATGTAGTGGCCCTTGCAATATTCTTGCTTCTGTCTCTGTATCAATTGCTCGGATTAGTTCCACACAGTAGAGAATCACGGAGGTTCTTCGCTGTGAATGATGTTCTCTCTACATAGGAAGATATAACCACGGCACAGGGTTTCCACTGCATCGGCAGATGCCACGGTTCTCGCCAACGCCGATTGGATCATCACGATTAGCAAGCTGTTTTCGCCTCTATCAGCATGTTCAACGGGTACATCTTTTTCATTGAATGTTGCGCGTGGGGTTTGTGACATGTTGTCGCTCGGGCGAAATTCGGCGACATCGGAGCAAAAAGCAACAGAAATAAGGGAATGGCAGCTATGATAGGAGATACGAACCAACTTCAAGCCCTAACGAGCAATCAACGCCTCTCTGTGACGCACTTCCTTGAGCAAAAGAATCGCCAACTACTCTATCGAATGCTGTATATGACGGCGATGAGCTTTGTGCCGATCTGTATATTGTGGTTTATCGTCGGCCTACAAACCGGCAATACGATTGCTTATATCCTCGCCATCACAACAGGCATTACCGTTATCATTCAGGGTATTATGCTTGTGATACGCAAGCAACTCACCAACGAACTACTCGCTCTGCTCAATTCATGGGCGAGCTTCATTGTCTGTTTTGTGTTGAGCCTGATTTTTCCTGAGCTTGACTTCCTTATCACCCTTATCTCACCGCTTACTCTGCTTGTGATCGCGAGCAACACCAGACGATGGATAGCTATTGTTTCATTGGTTGTTTGCTTGATCTGCAATGTGATCACCTACTTCCATCCGCTCGATAGCTCGTGGCAATTTCTACTGGGCAATCTGCAGTTTCCGATCAAGATCATCGGCGCATTCTCGATCCTGCTATTAACGTGGCTGATCTACGGCCAGATGAGCCAACTCCAGCACCAAGCGCTCCAACTCGCCAAAGAACAGGTCGAACAGACAGAGATCGCGCAGCAACAGGCGAAGGCCGCTCAAGAGGAGCTTGAGCAATTCCAGCAGGCCGAGCAGGAGCGCCTTCACAAAGTCATCGAAACGCTCGAGATCCCGCTCCTGCCCGTTGGCAACCAGGCGCTGGTGGTGCCGCTGGTAGGTGATATGGACATCCGTCGCGCCGATACGATTCAGCAGCGTTTGCTGAAAGTGGTGTCGCAGCAGCGCATCCGCACGGTGGTGATCGATGTCACCTCGCTGGCCTCGCTCGATAAGGAGGTGGCCACGCAGCTGATGCGGATCTCGCAAGCCGTGCAGTTGCTCGGCGCGCGCGTGGTGATAAGCGGGATCAGCGCGCAACTCGCGCAAACCCTGGTAGCTATCGATATGAAGTTTGACCACATCGATACACCCGGCAACTTAGGTCAAGCACTCGCCAGCATCGCTGCCAATAACAACTAGCCGCATCGTACTGGTCATTGTGGTAAGATTCCGAGCGCATAGTAGGCAACGCCAACGCCAAGCCCATATGCATCATCATCGTCCGAAACGGCTTCGGCACGGCGAACTGGAACATCTCTGAGAGCGCAAAGGAACAGAGTATGGGTACGATTCGCTGGGGGATTTTAGGGGCTGGAGGTATCGCCGCCTCGTTCGCGACCGGGCTGAGCTTTCTCGATGATGCCGAACTGGTCGCGGTTGGTTCGCGGGCTGCGCACACCGCCGAGGCATTCGGCGAGCGCTTCAACATCCCGCACCGTCACGCAAGCTACGAGGCACTCGTCAACGACCCCGATGTCGATGTGATTTACGTGGCCTCGCCGCATCCATATCATCACCCACACACGCTGCTCTGCCTGAACGCGGGCAAAGCGGTGCTCTGCGAAAAGCCATTCACTATCAACGCCACCGAGGCCGCCGATCTGATCCGGGTGGCCCGCGAGAAGCGTCTCTTTTTGATGGAAGCGATGTGGACGCGCTTCCTGCCGCTGTTTGTGCGGTTGCGGGCGATGCTGGCCGAGGGTGTGATCGGCGACGTGCGCATCGTCCATGCCGATTTCTCGTTCCGCGCCGAGTTCAACCCGCAGGGCCGCTTGTTCGCGCCGGAGCTTGGTGGCGGCGCGCTGCTCGATGCGGGCATTTACCCCGTCTCGATGGCTTCGATGATCTTGGGCACGCCGACCGAGGTGACGGGCTACGCGCATTTGGGCGAGACGGGTGTCGATGAGCAGGCCGCGATCGTGCAGCGGTATGCTGGTGGGCAGTTGGCGTTGCTCGCCACAGCCACCCGCACAGCCGGGCCGCAACAGGTGATCATCCGTGGCACCACGGGCTACATCACGATCAACAACTGGCTGCGCGGCACGCAGATGACGATCTCGCGACCTGGCCAACCCGATGAGCTGATCGAGGAGCCGTTGGTAGGCAACGGCTACAACTACGAGGCCGCCGAGGTGATGCGCTGCCTACGGGCGGGCGAGCTCGAAAGCCCGATCATGCCGCTCGATGAGACGCTGACCCTGATGCAAACGCTCGACCGCATCCGCGCGCCGTGGGGCTTGCGCTACCCCACCGAGTAGGGCGTTTCGCCTGTGGCAGCAAAGTACAAGAAGCTTTCTGAAAAGCATCCGGACATTGTAAGCAGAGATACCTGCGTGGCAGTATACAAAAAGCGCATACAGACCACCGAACAAGGACCATACCGAGGAACTAAACGACACCCACCTGACAGAGCGGATTCCTTGGGGTCCAGGGGCGATAAGCCCCGGCTGGGGGTTTCCAAAGGGGCCGTAGTCGGCCCCTTTGGGCTTGCGCAGCAGCGCACCTGCTCGTGAATACGCGCTCACTCGCCGAATGGCGCATCCCACGCTCTCGTAAAGAAGACACATGCATTTCAAAATGCGCAGTACGTTTCTCTTTCTGTCCACCTGATTTCTGTTTTCTGCATTAGAAAGCTTTTCAGAAAGCCTCCAATATCACATCCGGCTGAATAGTTTTGCTATAATCACCAAAATCTGCGTAATCTGTGGATTAACAAAAACCGGGGTGCGAGTGAGCCGATTGGCCCACCCGCACCCCGTCGTAGCGCGATGTCTAGCGCACGCGGTAGCGCACCAACACGTCCTCGTCGAGCTCGATGCCCAAGCCCGGCTCCTGCGGCACATCGACATAGCCATCGACGACCGGGAACTTCTGGCGGGTCAAGGTCTGGCGCAACGCCGAATCCTCGACGCAGTACTCCAGCAGCGAGGAGTTGGGCAGCGCGGCCAAGAAGTGCAACGACGCCGCCACGCTGATGCCGGTCTTGTACGAGTGGTTCACGCACATGCGGTGGTGGCGCGCCGCCAACCGACCGATCTCGACGGCGCGGCTGGGGCCACCCACACGGGCCACATCGGGCTGCACCACCTGCAGGCCAGCCTTCAGCAGATCCTCGAAGCCGCGGATGGTGGTCTCCTGCTCGCCAGCCGCGATGCGGATGGGCGAACTCGCCGACAGGCTCGCGTAACCCTCCAGATCATCGGGGTGCAGCGGCTCCTCCATCCAGAACGGGTTGAACTCGGCAAACTGCTGCGCGCGGCGGAGCGCCGTGCTGCTATCGTAGGCCAAGCCCGCGTCGATCATCAGATCGACGTTGTCGCCCAGGGCGCGGCGTGCAGCGCGCACATGCGCAAGGTCGCTGGCCTCGCTCTCGCCGATCGGGCCCCAGCCGAACTTCACGCCTGTGAAGCCCTGATCCACGAAGCGACGACCGATCTCGTAGGTCTCCTCGGGGGTATCGCCGAACAGGATCGAGGCGTAGGCGCGCAGCTTGGTCTTGAAGCCGCCACCCAACAGCTTGTAGACGGGCTGGCCCAGCGCCTTGCCCGCAATATCCCACAGGGCCATATCGATGCCGCTGATCGCCTGCTGCGCCGCGCCGCCGCGTCCGAAGAAGATCGAGCCTTGGTACATGCGGTCCCACAGCACTTCGATCTCCAGCGGATCGCCGCCGATCACACACTCGCGCAAGCCACGGGCGATGGCGTGCGAGATGGGCGCCTCGATGATCGCCTTGGCGACCAGTGGCGACGAATCGACCTCGCCGATGCCAACGATCCCCTCATCGGTGTGGACGCGCACCACCAGTGTATCCTGAGTGCCGTCGCAGCGCTCATCCATGTCGGGAAGTTTGAGGTAGATCGCCTCAACGTCGGTGATTTTCATGAGAAACTCCTAGTTAGAACGGTTTGTAAACGGGAAAACTACTCATACGAGCAGGTGATGAACAGGCATCGCCGCATTATAACGAGAACGGACGCACCAGTACAATCACGTTGTCGCCCTGCCGTGTCAGCGGCATCGCGCGGCGCACCATCACCATACCGCTGGTCTTGGCGTAGACGGGCGTCGGCTGCGCAAACGGCAGCTCGGTCGAGTGCATCTGACCGACGGCCTGGCCCACCTCGACCGAATCGCCCAACTCGACGAACGGCTCGAAGATGCCGCTGACGGGCGCCATAATGTAGTCGGCAGTCTCGGTCGCGCCCACCACCTGAGGCGGGTTGGCGGGTGGCGTGTAGGGCTGATCGGTCAAGACGCCCTGGTAGCGCAGCACATTGCGGATACCTGCCGCGTGGCGCAGCATCTCGACGCCGAACTGCGAAGTGCTACCGAACTCGGTGCCCAGCGTGATCTTGCCCAGTTTCTCGGCCTCGCCGGGCAGCAAGCCCTCACCACCCACGTCGCGGTAGATGAACACGTACGGCGCGCCCCAGGCGATGCCCGAGTTGATCATCCCCTCCATCTGGGTCTTGTTCGGCACGTTGTGCATATTCACCGAGGGGAGGAAGTGCGCCGAGCGACCACCCGAGTGAATATCGATCACGACATCGGCCATTGGGAACAGCACGTTGTACACGTAGTGCGCGATCATGCTGGTGACGGTGCCGTTGCGCTCGCCGGGGAAGGCGCGGTTCATATTCTTGCCATCGATCGGCGAGAGGCGCGTGCCAGCCTCAACCGCCGGGCGATTCAGCATCGGCAGAATGATCAGGCGACCCTGCACGTGCTCCGGCTGGATCTCCCGCACCAGATTCATCAACGTGACCGGGCCTTCGTATTCATCGCCGTGATTACCACCGAAAATCAGCACTGTCGGGCCGCTGCCATTCTTGATCACGGCCAACGGCAGGTAGAGCGTAGCCCAGCCCGATGTATTCAGCGACTGCGGGACATCAAGCGTGCCAAGTTGCTTGCCGTCCTTCTCATAATCAAGAGAAGTGCTCAATTGGGTATCGACAGCCATTGTACTTTCCCCCTGTTTTGAATGTTGCCTCACTACTCGTACCTACCCGGTTGTGAGGAGGTACACTGAAATCGAAACGCGCACAGCATCCCATCCGCGTAGCCTTACGCTTTTGGGATCACCGGCAGCACCACCGTGGAAGGATGCGCGCTGTCGGTGTACACGGTGTTGTGCGCCACCACCGTGTGAGTGTGCTGTCCCATCGGCTCGCCCGTGTTCGGGTTGATATCGAAGCGCGGGAAGTTTGAGCTGGCGATGTCGATGCGAATGCGGTGACCAGCCTTGAACAGGTTGCTGGTCGGCGGCAGCGAGATCGTCACCTGATACAGCTCACCCGGCTCCATCAACTCCTCCTGCTCGAAGCTGTTGCGGTAGCGCGCGCGGATGACGGAATCGCACAGATACATATGGTACCCCTCGGGATAATCCGCGTTCGGAGGGTACACATCGATCAGCTTGGCGGTGAAATCGGTATCGCGGGCGGAGGACGAGATCCACAGCTTGACCTCGATCGGCCCGGTTAGCTCGATATCCTCGGCCAGCGGCTCGGTCTGGAAGACCAGCACGTCGGAGCGGGCCGCCAGCGGCAAATAGGGCGGTTTGCAGCCCACGATGCCGGGACGCTCCTGCTGATGCGTCGGGCCATCGGGCACCACGCTGCGCATCAGCACCCACGGCGGCAGATACTTGATCCAGAAGGGGTCCATCTGCTCGCTGGGCATCACCATCTCGAAGAAGCCCGTCACGGGGCCGCCGATAGTGGGCACGGGATTATTCGGATCGCTCACATAGCTCAGCGGCGGCGAATCGGCGGCTGGCTCGTCGGTGCTCAACCGACCGTCGCCGTGCAGATAGTAGGTGGTGTACTGCGTGCGGGCCAACGGCCACTCCTGCTCGGTGCGCCACACGCCGCCGTGGAACAGGTGACCAGCCGCAGTGCGGTGGCCGTCGCCACCACCCATCACAAAGATGCGCACGGGCGGGTCGTTCTCGACGCCATTGTTCTCGCCCTTCAGCCAGTGATCGTACCAGCGCGCCTGCTCGGCGTTGAAGCGCTCGAAGCCCCACACCGCCTCCGGCCCGAAATCGACATCGTTCGAGACGCACGTGCTGCCACCCGTGCGGATGCCCATATGCACCCACGGCCCGACGATCAAGCGCTGCGGGGTGGTGTTCTGCTTCGACATCGCCGCGAACTGCCCGGTCGTCGCCTCGATGTACGGGTCGAACCAACCGCCCGAGAACGTGCCCGGAATATCGGCGTGACGGTCGAAGTAGCGCGAGAAGTCGTTGAACTCCGCCGACCAATACTCATCGTAGGAGCCACGGGTGTAGTAGTTGAACAGCGTCTCCTCCAGGCCCGGTACGCCTGCGAGCGGCGTGTGGCCGCGCTTGAACGGCGCGGAGTAGATCAGCTCGCGCATCCGCGTCATCGCATTGATGATCTGGTCGCGCACCAGCGGATTGGCCTGCGCCTCCTGCGAATCTTGAGCGTGCAAGAACAGCGCGCCGAACATGTGGTACTGCATGGCACCACCACGGCGCACCTGCTGGTGATAGCTGTTGGTTGGCGCAACATCGGGCCAGATCGCGGTCAAATGCGGCGGGCGATACAGCGCGGCGTGCGTCTGCACCAAGCCCGGGTGCGAGCTGCCGACCATGCCCACCTTGCCGTTCGACCAGGGCTGCGCCGCGATCCACTCGATCGTGTCGTAGCCGTCCATGCCTTCGAGTTTATTGGCGACGTGGCGATAGGAGCCGAAGCCCTCGGACTTGTAGCGACCGCGCAGATCTTGCTGCACCGTGACATAGCCGCGCGGCGTGAAGTACTCGGCGATGGTGCTCACGTAGCGCTGCGCCGCCTTGTCGTAAGAGGTACGAATCAAGATGGTCGGGAACTTCCCAGGCACAGGCTCGCCATTGATGGCAGGACGATAAATATCGGTGGCCAGGCGCACGCCATCGCGCATCGGCACCATAACGTCCTTCGCGATCACCATTCCATAAGTTGTGGGTTTATCTGCCATGACACTTCCTTAAACTGAGCAAGAGCCTGCACGAAAAGGAATGTTTACGCCTTCTGTAACACCTGCCCAGCGCGCAGCCCAGTCGGTTCGCCGTCGCGCAGGGTGAGGACGCCGTTCACGAACACGTAGCGCATGCCGGTCGCCAGCCGATTCGGTTCGGCCACGGTGCCGCGCTCGGTGAAGGTGGCCGGGTCGAAGATCGCCAGATCGGCCCATGCGCCGAGCCGCACCACGCCCCGATCGTTGAGGCCCAACCGACGAGCGGGCAGGCCAGTGATGCGGTAGATCGCCTCGGTCAGCGGGATCTGCTTCGTCTCGACCGCGAAGTGACGCAGATACCACGCCGCCCAGGTGTACGCGCCGTGGAAGATCGCATCGCCCAGGGGGCCGTCCGGCGCGAGCGTGGTGGCGTCGGAGCCGACCATGCAGTTGTCGTGCGTGAAGACGATGCGGGTATCCTCATCGCGGTACACGAACGCCGCCACCATCGGGCTGTGAATGGCGTCCACTTCCTCACGCAGAATCGCGATCACCATATCGAGCGGATCGAGCGCATTGGCGGCGGCCAACGCGGCGATGGTTTGGCCGTTGTAACTGATGTTGGCGCGGCACCCCAGCAGCGTCAGGCGCGACCAATCGCCACGGGCCAACTTCACGACGATGCTCTCCATCTCGTGAACGGCCCGCCGCACATCGGCGCTCGCCAACCGCGCGGCAATAGTGTTGCGGTCGCCCTCCACCACCCAGGGCGGCAGCGCAGCGCTGAGCGTGGTGGTGCCGAAACTGCGGGTGTGCATATCGAAGCCGACATCCTGGCCCTCCCGACGCGCCAACTCCACCTGCTCCAGCGCCCGCTCGATCGCAGCGCGTCCGTCGTGTTCGAGCCGGGCCACCGACGAAATGTGCGAGATCTGCAGCGGCACCTTCGCGGCGCGCGCCGTGCGGATCGCCTCAGCGATCGCCTGCTCGGCCTGGAAGGGCCGATTGCGCGTGTGCGTGGCGTAGTAGCCGCCGTGCTTGGCCACCACGCGGCAGAGCGCCGTGATCTCGTCCTCGGTGCAGTGGCGCTCCGGGCCGTACTCCAAGCCCGTCGAATAGCCGAACGCGCCCGCCTCGAAGCCCTCGGCCAGCAAGTGCTCCATCGCGTGCAGTTCGTCGGGGTTAGCGGGCCGTTCCTCGGTGCCAACCACCGACAGGCGCAGTTTGCCGTTTGGGATCAGCGCCGCCACGTTGATCGCGGGGCGAGCATTACGCAGCGCCTCGAAATACCCAGCCGTGCCACGCCACGACAGCGGCACAATATCGCGGTAGCCGTAGATATTCGCCTCCAGCGGGCCGGGGCCGCCCAACGGCGCGCAGCCAAAGCCGCAGTTGCCGATCACCTCCAGCGTGACGCCCTGACTGATCGCGCTGACGGCACGCGGGTCGGCCAGCAGCGTGAAGTCGGAGTGGCTGTGAATATCGATGAAGCCGGGCGTGATCACACAGCCGCTCGCATCGATGCGATTGGCGGCATCGCCGAGTTGGCCAGGCGGCAGGATCTCGGCGATGCGCCCATCGCGCAACACGAGGTCGGTGGGCAGCGGCGCAGCACCGCTGCCGTCGATCAGCGTGCCGCCTGAAATCAGGGTTACGGCCTCGCTCATACCTGCTTCACCTCTTCACGCGGCATCGCGAACAGCAATACTAAGCGCAACGGCTCGTCGCCCGTATTGCGGAAGCCGTGATCCACGCCAGCGGGCACCAAGAAGGCGTCGCCCGCCTGGATCGGAATCTCCTCGCCCTCGACCCACATCACGCCGCGACCCTGCAGGAAGTAGTACGTCTCCTCGTAGCCATCGTGCTCGCCTTCGTGAATATGGTTGCCTTCGCTCGCACCGGGAGCCAACTCCCACACGTGCATGTTGATGCCAGTGGTCATCTTGTTGCGAAAGAAAGAGCGCACCCGGATCACGCCTTCGCCATCGTGAATGCCCTTGATCTCGCGAACCTCGGTCGAGTCGGTCTCTTTCCAATACTTGGCCATGGCCTGTTCCTCTCTGACGGTGGGCGCGATGCCCAGCACGATGTTATGCCCGAGCAGCGCGCCGCAGTTCAGCAGTCGCAGCCTCATCAACCTCCAACGTATTGGGATCGATCACGACCCCGTACTGTTCGCGGGCCGCAGCGATCGAAACGCGCTCGTCGCGCACATCGCGCACCACAGCCGCGATATCGCGAGTGAACGGGTCGCCCCAGCCACCGCCGCCAGCCATGTGATGGTAGATCGTCTCGCCAGCGCGGATGGTGGTCGAAATCATCGTCGGCAGGATCTCATCCTCATCGGCGTGCTTGAGGACGTTGATCGAACCAATGCCCGGTTGGCCGCCGTACAGGCCGTAGGGCCGATGCTGGCGCCGATCCGAGCGAATGCTCAGATTCGCCTCGCCGCTTAGCAACTGCCACGAGCGCTCCACAGCCATGCCGCCACGGTAGCGCCCAGGGCCGCCGCTATCCTGCACCAAGCCGTAGCGCTCCAGGCGCACCGGGTACTCGCACTCGGCCTGCTCGACCGGGATGTTGCTGGCGATGTTCGCAGGCGAGCAGATGCCATCGATGCCATCGCAGGTTGGCCGCGCACCCCAGGAGCCAGCCACCAATTCGTAGTAGACGTAGCGGCTGAGGTCGGGCCGCTCGCCACCCATAATCACCAGCGTGTTGCCGCCCTCGCCCGCCGCAGGCACCCGTTCGGGCAGTATCCCCGACAGCGCGCCCAGCACCGTATCCATCACGCGGAAGCCCGAGACGCCGCGCATCGACGAGGCGGCGGGCATCACGCCATTCACCACGGTACCGGGAGGGGCGATGATCTTGAGTGGGCGGAAGATTCCGGCGGTGTTGGGCACCGGCTCGCGCAACATGGCCCGCACGCACAACGCCACCGCCGAAGCGCTGAACGAGAGCGTGCTGTTGAGCGCGCCACGCACCTGCGGCGACGAACCCGTGTAATCGGCGGTGATCGTGTCGCCCTCGATGGTGATCTTCACCTCGAAGCGCACGGGAGGCCCGCCAACACCGTCGCTGTCGAGATAATCGACGAACGAGGCCGAGCCATCAGGCCAGGAAGCGATCTCGGTGCGCATCAGGCGCTCGGTGTAATCGATCAGGTCGGCAGCCGCACGGGTGAACGTATCCACGCCGTAGCGCTCGACGATCGCGTGAATGGAGCGCTCGCCAATGTGGCAGGCCGCCAACTGCGCGCGGATGTCGCCGATGGTCTGGTGCGGGATGCGGACATTAGTGCGGATTAGGGCGAAGATCGCCTCATCTGGCTCGCCACGGCGGTACAACTTCAGCCAGGGGATGCGCAAGCCCTCCTGGAAGATCTCGGTGTTGTCGCAGGCCGCGCTACCCGGCAAGCGCCCGCCCAAGTCCATGTGGTGCGCGGTGCTGACCGCAAAGGCGATCCGCTTGCCCTCCCAGAACACGGGCTTGACGATGAAGATATCGGGGATGTGCATGCCACCCTCGAACGGGTCGTTGAGGATGAAGATATCGCCTTCCTCGATATTGTCGCCGTACTTCTTGAACAGCGTCTCCATGGCGAAGGGCACCGCGCCCAAATGCAACGGGATGGTGACGCCCTGCGCGATCATTTGGCCCTGCGCATCACAGAGCGAGGTGGAATAATCCAGGCAGTCGCGCACGATGGTCGAATAGGCGGTGCGATAGAGCGCCACGGCCATTTCGTCGGCGGCGGAGGCGAGCGCGTTCTGCATCAACTCGCGGGTAATCGCGTCGATCGGTTCATGTTTATCCACGGCGAGGCTCCATCACAATCTGATTCTGCTCGTCTAGCCAGGCGCGCATCGTGGGCGGAATAACAGTCGTCGAGTCGTACTCATCGACCAGCAACGGGCCATTTTGCGGCGTCGCCAGGTCGATCCGGCGGATCACGGGAGTCTCCAGTACGCCCCACTTCTGGCCGAAGTAGGCCATTCGCGAGCTAACGTTCGGCGTGTAGGTGTTGACAGGCGTGAGCGCGGCCTGCTCCTCGTTCAGTTTCACCCGACCGATCACACGCAGCGCAAACACTTCCACTTCGTTATCGGGATCGGAACGGTGGCCGTACAGGCGCTCGTGCTCGGCCTCGAAGATCTCGCGCAGCAGAGCAGCCGAGCAGCGCTCCGGCTCATCGGGCAGCGAGATGCGGATCTCGGAGGTTTGGCCTTGGAAGCGCATATCGGCGGCCCAACTCAACTCGGTGTTCTCAACCGTGTAGCCCTCGCTCACGAAGCGCTTCAGCATCAGGTCGCGCAGTTCGGCGGCGATCTGCGGCACCGCGCTATCGATCGCGGCGGCACCGGTGAGCAGCGTGCTGCGCACATCGTGATGCTCGATGCCCGAGAGCAGCAAGCCCAACGCGCTGAACAAACCGGGCAACGGTGGGATCAGCACGCGCGGGCTCGACAACTCCTCCGCCAAACCAGCCGCGTGCAGCGGGCCAGAGCCACCAAACGCGATCAGCGCGAAGTCGCGGGGGTCGCGGCCACGCTCGGTCGAGACCGAGCGCAATGCGCGCATCGTGCGGGCGTTGGCGATGCGGTGAATGCCCTCGGCGGCGCGCAGCACGTCGATGCCCAGCGGCACGGCGATCTGATCGTGGATCACGCGCTCGGCGGCCTCGCGGTCGATGCGCACCTGACCATCGGCCAGTTGGCCCGTGCGGATGTAGCCCAGCACCACGTTGGCATCGGTGACGGTGGGCAACGTGCCGCCGCGTCCGTAGCAGACCGGGCCAGGCAACGCGCCAGCACTGCGCGGCCCCACCAGCAGGCCACCAGCGTGGTTCAGCGAGGCGATGCTGCCGCCGCCCGCGCCGATCTCGGCGATATCGATGCTGGGGGCGCGAATGAGTTCGCCGCCGCCGCCCACCAAGCGGTTGCCCGCCGAAAGCGTCGCGCCGACCTCGTACTCGGAACTGTAGGCGACCTGGCCGTTCTCGACGATCGCCGCCTTGGCCGTCGTGCCGCCGATATCCAGCGTGATCACACTCGGCAAGCCCGAGCGCCGCGCGATGATGCCCGCCGCCAGCACGCCCGCCGCCGGGCCGGATTCCAGCACGTAGACCGGGCGCTCGGCAGCGTCGGTGTCCGAGGTCAAGCCACCCGCCGATTGCATAATCAACAACGGGGCGGCTACATTTATCTTATGTAAACCATCTCGCAGGGCCGCCAAGTAGCGCTGCATCACGGGCTGCACGTAGGCGTTCACCGCCGTGGTGGCGCTGCGCTCGTACTCCTTGCGCTCCGGCAACACCTCGTGCGAGAGCGAGACGTGCAGGTCCGGCAGACGCTCGCGCAGGAACGCACCCACCAACTGCTCGTGCTGCGGGAAGGCGTAGGAGTGCAGCAGACACACCGCCACCGACTCGACCTGCTCGCGCTCCAAGATCTGCGCGATCCGCTCAAGATCCTCGGTCTTGGGCGCGGTCAGCACTGTCCCATCGGCGGCCATGCGCTCATCCAACTCCAGACGCAGCGCCCGCTCGACCAGCGGGGGTGGCTTCTGGAAGAACAGATCGTACAACTGCGGCGCGCGCAAACGTCGCAACTCCAGCACATCACGAAAGCCCTTGGTGGTGATCAGCGCTGTGCGTGCGCCGCGATGCTCCAACACAGCGTTGGTCGCCACCGTAGTGCCGTGCGCGACCGTCGTCACCGCCTCCCCATCACTGCCGATCACTGGAAGCAGGTGCGCCACGGCTTCTAGTACAGCCTGCTCGAACTCCGGCGGAGTGGAGGGCACTTTATGCGTCCACACCTGTCCGGCCTGATTGATCGCCACCACATCGGTGAACGTACCGCCGACATCGGCACCAATTCGGATTGTTGAGGTCATGTTTGCTCACTCACTACGTGCGAACACAGGCCAAATAGCTGCGACGCATTGGTCGCGAATACCATACATAAAGTCGTAGAGGTTGATCGTTGTTCCAGCATGCCATGGGATCAAGCTGAGCCTATCGCCCACGCGAATCGCATCGCCGCTCCCATCCCAATCGAGTTGACCATGCTCCTCGTTGAGCGCCACGACACTCAGCCCCTCGCGCGTAGGCACGGGCAAGCCACCATCGGAGTACAACGCCTTCTGGCCAGCATCGACGGTGACGCGGCCCGCGCTCGGTCGGCTGACTACGCTCACCAACACCGACAGTGCACAGGGCACATCGGGCATAATCTTGCGGTATTTCGCATCGCTGAGCATATACGAGCCAGGCTGCACCTCGGTGATGCCTGGATAATTCGCCGCAACATGGTAGGTTGATGTAGCACCACAACTGCGGATCGGCACGGGCAAGCCATCGCGCTCGATCAACTCGCTGGTCGCCATCAACTTCGCCAACGCATCGCGGCAGGCTTGGTCGCGCTCGGCGCTTGTGAACGGGTGCATCGAACCCTCGTAGCCCATCAAGCCCACGAAGCGCAGGCCGGGCGTGTTGGCGACCAAATGCGCCAGCGCCCGCGCAGGCTCGCCGGGCTGCACGCCCGAACGCCCCAGCCGCAGATCGACATCCACCAGCACCTCGATCGTCGCGCCGTTCGCACGGGCGATCTCGCCAGTCAGCCGCACAATGTCGGGATCATCGACGATCACCTTGATCGAGGAGCGCTGCGCGAGTTCGGCCACCCGCGCGATCTGCGAGGGCTGCACAATCTCCTTCGTCACCAGCACATCGTCGATGCCGCCATCGATCATCAGTTCGGCCTCGGCCAGGTTGCCGCAACTCATGCCGAACGCGCCAGCCGCCATCTGCAAATGCGCCAAATGCGGCGAACGGTGCGTCTTGACGTGCGGGCGCAGTTTCGCCGTGGCCGTGGCGAAGAAGGCCGCAGTCCGCTCCAGATTGCGCTCCATCAACGCCATATCCACCAACAACGCGGGCGTCTCGATATCGAGATAGTGGGTGCCGATCGGCGCGGGCGATTTATGCATTCAGCAACTCCGTACATACCGCGATAGTCTGCGCGACCATCGCATCATCAATATGGCGGTGCAGCACTAGCCGCAACATCTCGTCGGAATAGGTAACCGTTCGGATGCCGCGCTGCGCCAACTGCTCCGCCAACTGCACAGCGTTCAGGCGGCCCGTGAGCCGCACCATCACCACATTGGTCTGCACCCGCTCCAGATCGAGCGCCAAACCGGGCAAGCCAGCCAAACCCTCGGCCAACAGCCGAGCGCGCCGATGATCCTCGCGCAGTTGCGGCAGCATCGTATCGAGCGCCACCAATCCGGCGGCGGCCTGAATCCCGGCGTTTGTCAAGCTATGCGCGCCCAAGCGCTTCAGGTTGATGCGACTCCGCTCGATCAGTGCGGCGGAACCGCACAACAACGCCCCACCCGGCGCGCTCAAGCCCTTGCTGAGGCTCAACGCCACCGAATCGACGCCCATCAACAGTTCGCGCAAACTCATGCCCAACGCGACCTGCGCATTGAACAGGCGCGCTCCATCGACATGCACCGGCACACCGTACTCGCGGGCCACCGCCACCAATGCGGCCTGCTGCTCGGGACGCAGCACGGTTCCGCCAGCGGCATTGTGCGTATTCTCCAAACAGATCAGCGCGGTCTGCGGTCGATGCGAGAAACGCCGCTCGCGCAGGGCGTGCCGCAACGCATCGGGGTCGATCACGCCAGCCGTTCCGGCGATCGGGCGAGGATGCGCGCCGCAGATGTACGACAGGCTCCACTCCTCCGACCACAGGATGTGCGACGACTCTTCGAGGATCACCTGCGCGCCCCGCTCGACTGTGCCCATCAGCGCCAGCAGATTCGCCATCGTCCCCGTCGGCACGAACAGCGCGCTCTCCATCCCCGTCAACGCGACAGCGCGCGCCTCCAGCGCCAACACCGAGGGATCATCGCCGCCCGCCGACCAGTGCGGTGGCGCAGCACGCATGGCCTCCCACATCGCATCGGTCGGCTGAGTCACCGCATCAGAACGAAGATCGATCATATTTCGGCTCATAACGCATCAAAAAGATGGACTACAATGCAAAAAGAAAGCGAAATAGTGCACAAACATTGAAAACAACGATTTCAAAGGATGCTGTATGACGACGCACTACTACCAACTCGCAACCGCAGAACTTCAACAAATGCGCATCGATTGGTCGTTTGGCTGGCACAACTTCATTGTCAGCATCGCAGAGCGTGCGCCACAGCACTACAACTTCGATGAATTGCGCAAGGGCGTCAGCATCCCGCTCACCGACACCGACACCATCACCATCCAAGTGCGGCGGCCCTACCGCCCGCAAGATCTCCACGTGAAGCTGAACGGCGAGCGCCTCTACGGCTTCGACCCATCATTGCCAGCCGCGATCACCTACACCTACTACGCCGTGCTCGCGATCGGCACCCTGATGATCGGCCTCGGCATCGTCGAGCAATTCACCCACTCCTACTTCCTGCGCACGGCGGGCATCGGCCAGCACTCGCTCGTGATCGGCATTGGCGTTATGCTACTCAGCCTGCTCGTCAAGCGCATCTCGCAGGTGGCGCTGATCGTGGTGCTGCTGCTGCTCGGGATGCATTGGTTCTACGGCTCATCGCTCAACGCCCACTTCGAGCAGTTCACGCACAAAGGCGGCACCGTCATTCACCTCATCCTCGCCATCGTGCTGTTTCGCGGCATGCGCATCTTCGAGGCGTGGTGGCGGCAGTTCCCGCCGCAACAGCACAGATGGCATAGCTTCTGGCGCAACAGCGCGATTATGTTCGCCATCGTGATGCTGCCGCTGGTGTTCCTCGTGATCCTGCTCTATACCAACTAGTTCAGCAGCCTATGCTTGGTGAAAGGGAAGCAGCCGCGATTCCGTCGCCCGTCGCTACGGCACACAGCCCGCATCCGCAACGTTGAGCGCTCGCATATGCCTACCCGGCTTCGCTCGCGCGCTTCGCCGCTGCCTCCCTCGCACCACAATGCGCTACGCCGCGCCGTTGCGCTTGATCATCAACACGCCAGCCGTGATCACCTCGGCGGTGTAGCCCGGCGCGATCACCGTCGAGGAGTCCATCTCCTCCACCACGGCGGGGCCAGGTACCAGATTGCCGAGTTGCAGCGCGTAGCGGTTGTACACGCCAGCCTCCTGCAAGCCGCCAGCATCACCAAAATGCACCGAGCGCGTGCCAGTGCGCGCCGCCGACGAGTCCGCGCCGCCCTGCGGTGGCTCACGGAACTGCGGGCGCGGCAACCGCCCGATGCCGATCACCCGCAGCGACACCAGTTCTGCAGGCTCCTCGGGCACCGAATAGCCATAGCGCTGCGCGTGCACCGCGTCGAAGCCCGCCTTGATCGCAGGCAGGTCATCGGCGGTCAGCGCCGCATTGGGTAGGTCGGTCGGCAAGCGCCACGACTGGCCGACATAGCGCAGTTCGGCTTGGCGCTCAAGCGCCCGATACTCGGCGGGAACACCCTCACGCTCAAGTGCCGCCAGCGCCTCGCGCTCCAGGTCCGCCAGCATCGCGTTGATCTCGTCGGGCGTTACCTCGCTGAGCGGGCGCAGCACCGTGCCAGCCACATCGAAACGCAGGTCGGAGAGCAGCAAGCCCATCGCCGATGCCACGCCTGGGCTGGGTGGCACGATCACCGCCTCCACGCCCAACTCGTTCGCCAGCGTCACCGCGTGCAGCGGGCCAGCCCCGCCGAACGCCACTAGCGCGAAGGTGCGCGGATCGTAGCCGCGCTGCACCGTGATCAAGCGGATCGCCTGCATCATGGCCGTATCGGCGATCGTCACGATGCCCGCCGCCGTGCGCATCACATCCAGGCCAAGCTGCTCGGCCACCTTGCTGATCGCCGTCTTGGCCGCCTCGGTGTCGAGCCGCATGCGACCGCCCAAGAAGTTATCGGCGTTCAAGCGGCCCAGCATCAGGTTCGCATCGGTGACGGTGGGCAACTCGCCGCCGCGCCCGTAACAGGCCGGGCCAGGATCAGCACCTGCACTGTGCGGACCGACCCGCAGTAGACCGCCAGCATCGACCCACGCCTGCGAGCCGCCGCCCGAACTGATCTCGACTAGATCGACCACCGGCGTGAGGATCGGGTAACCGCTGCCGCGCACCACACCCGCGCCCGTGCCGTGCCGCGAACCAGCCTCGAACTCCGGCAGCACCGACGGGCGACCGTTCAGCACCAGGCCCGCCTTCGCCGTCGTACCGCCCATATCAAACGAGATGGCGTTGGGGAAGCCCGCCAAGTTCGCGAAGTAGGCCGCCGAGGCCACGCCCGCCGCCGGGCCGGACTCCAGCATCGCCACCGGGCGCTCGCGGGCCGCCGCCGCACCCACCACGCCGCCGCTCGACTGCATAATCAGCACCGGGGCGCCGTAGTTGCTCGCCCTCAAGCGCTGCTCCAGGTTATCCAGGTAGCGCCGCACGATCGGGGCGACATAGGCGTTCACCACGGTGGTGCTGGTGCGCCAGTACTCGCGAATCTCCGGCGCAATGTCGCTTGACAGCGAGACGACCGCCTCGGGGTAGTGCTCGCGCAGCAACGCGCCGATGCGCTGCTCATGCTGCGGGTTGCGGTACGAGTGCAGCAGACAGACCGCAATCGAGGTGATGCCCTCGGCCCGAAACTGCTCGATAGCCGCGAGCACATCGGCCTCGTCGAGCGGCTCCAGCACTTCGCCCAGGTAGTTCAGCCGCTCCGTCACCTCCAGGCAGAGGCGGCGGGGTACCAGCGGGGCGGGCTTGTCGGTCTGCAAGTTGTAGAGTTCGTGGCGGATCTGCCGGGCGATCTCCTGCACATCGCGGAAGCCGCGCGTGGTGATCAGGCCCACCGCAGCGCCGCGCCGTTCGAGCACGGCGTTGGTGGCCGCCGTGGTGGCGTGCAGGATCGAGCGCAACTCCTCGGGCGCGAGGCCCGTCTCCTCGGCCAAGCGGCCCAATGCCTCCAGGAAGCCGCGCGCCTGATCGTCGGGCGTGGTCAGCACCTTGGTGATAGTGACCGCGCCATCCTGTTCGCGCACCACCACGCCATCGGTGAACGTGCCGCCAATATCAACACCAAGTCGATAGCTGCTCATGCATTCCTCCTACGCATTCCGCAGCGCTTGGCGGGCTGCTTCTGTTGCTTCGAGATCGAGTTCCCCATCCGCCGTAATCACTACGCCATAGGCGCTCTTGGCCCGCTCGACGCTGACTTTGCCGTTGCGCACATCGGCCAGCACCAGTGCCGGGTCGCGCTCCACCGCCGGGCCGTAGCCGCCGCCACCCGCCATCTGCACGCGCACCATATCGCCCGGGCGCATCTCGCACGAGAACTTGGCGGGCATGCTGCGGGCTTCGCCGTAGGGATCGAGCACGTAGCGAGCGGGAGGCGCATCGTCGCCGCCGAACAAGCCCCAAGGTTGGAAGCGGGCGCGGTCGGCCACCACCGAGAAGGTGGCCGGCGCCTCGAACAGGTAATCGCGGCGCAGGCCCAAACCGCCACGGAAGCGGCCAGCGCCCTCGGAGTCGGGCACCATCTCGTAGCGTAGGATGCGCACCGGATACCCCGCCTCGGTCTCCTCGATCGGCGAGTTCTCGGTGTTCTGGCCGTGCGGCTGCACCGCGTCGATGCCGTCTTTGGTGGCACGAGCGCCGTAGCCACCGCCCATCGTTTCGTAAAAGACGTAGCGCTCGCCTTCGCGCCGCGAGACGCCGCCGAATGCGATGTTGCACAAGCAGCCCTTCGAGCCAGCCGCCATGCGCTCCGGCGCAGCCGACGCCAACGCCTGCAGGGCCGTCTCGCATACACGGAAGCCCATCTCCCAACCGCCACCCACGGCGGCGGGGATCTGCGCGTTGACGATTGTGCCGGGGGGCGCGACCAGTTCCAGCGCGCGGTAGAAGCCCGCGTTGATCGGCACATCGTCGTCGAGCAGCACGCGCAGGGCGTAGGCGCAGTTCGAGAGCGACATCGCGTAGGTGGCGTTGATCGGGCAGGGGCGCTGCTCATCGCTGCCTGTCAGGTCGAAGCGCACTTTGTTCTGACCGATATCGACGCGCAACTGGATACGCACGGGCTGATCGGTGATGCCGTCGCTGTCCATCCAACCCGTGGCGTGGTAGCTACCCTCGGGCAGGCGGCTGATCGCGGCCCGCACGCGGCGCTCGGTGTAATCGAGCAGTTCCTCCACGGCGGCGTTCATGACGGGCCAGGAGTTGCGCTCGATCAGTTCGAGCAAGCGTCGCGAGCCAACGGTGACGCCTGCCACTTGGGCGCGCAGGTCGCCTGCCGTCTCGCGAGGCGCGCGCACATTGGCCGTGATGAAGCGCAGCACGCGCTCGTCGATCTTTCCGCCGACCATGATGCGGATCGGGGCGATACGTAAGCCCTCCGCGTACATATCGCGCGAGAGGCCGATGCTGCCGGGCGTGCCGCCACCCACGTCGAGGTGGTGCGCGATGGCGGCCACGAACGCCACCAACTCGCCCTCGTAGAACACGGGCGTGACCAAGCAGACATCGTTGAGGTGCACGCCGCCACGGTGGCCGTCGTTACACAGAATGCCATCACCGGGCTGCAGTTCGTCGATGCCGTACTCCTCCAGGATGCGGGGCACGAAGTGCGTCAGCGAGCCGAGGTGAACGGGCTGCGAAAACGATTGCGAAATGATCCGCGCCTGCCGATCGAAAATCGCACACGAGAAGTCTTGGCGGGTTTTGATATTGGTCGAGTAGGCCGCCCGTTGCAGCGCCAGCGCCATCTCATCGGCGGCGGCGGCTAGACCGTGGCGGATCACCTCGATTTTAATCGGGTCAAGTTCTGGCATAAAAACCTCAAATGGAGTTATCCACAGATTACGCAGATGTCACAGATTGTTGATTGATTTGGTTGATGATTGAGAACACACAATCATCAACCAAATCGTCGCTGGTGCTGCGTAACCGTGTTCCCTCCCTTAGCGCCTAGGAAACTGGCGGCACAATCGGCAGAACCACATACGAAGCGCGATCTCGGTCGATGTACACGGTGTTGTGCGCCACTTCGTAGTGAGTGTGCCGCCCGATCGGCTCGCCAGTGTTCGGGTTCAGGTCGAAGCGCGGGAAGTTCGAGCTCGACACCTCGATCCGAATACGATGGCCGCGCTTGAACAGGTTGCTGGTCGGCGCCATCTCGATCGTCACTTCGTAGACCTTGCCCGGCTCCATCAACACTTCGCGTTCGAAGCTCTCGCGGTAGCGCACGCGGATGATGCTGTCGGTCAGGCCGAGGTGGTAGCCATCCGGGTAATCCTCATTCGGCGGGTAGACATCGACCAGTTTGGCGGTGAAGTCGGTATCGGGGGCCGACGACGAGATGAACAGATGTACCGTAATCGGGCCAGTGATCTCGACATCCTCAGCCAACGGCTCGGTATCGAAGATCAGCACGTCGGGGCGGTCGGCCAGCAGCGGATAGGGCGGGCGCGAGCCGAGCACGCTGGGATCTTCCTTCTGATGCGAGCCGCCCTCCACGATGATGCTGCGCATGCGGACCCACAGCGGCAGGTTCTGCGCCCAGTACTCATCGAGGTTGTCGGAGAGCGGGATCACCTCCATCAAGCCGGAGAGGCTAGCCGAGATGGTCGGCACCGGATGATTAGGGTCGTAATCGTAGCTGAGCGGGGCCGCATCGGCGGGTGGCAGGTGCTGGGCCAAGCCCTGGTTGGGCTGGAAGTAGAAGGTGGTGTACTGCGTGCGAGCGATCGGCCACTCCTGCTCGATGCGCCACGCGCCGCCGTGGTCGAGACGCCCTTCGGCGTTGCGTCGCCCGCTGCCGCCGCCCATCACGAAGATCTGCACGGGCGGATCGTCCTCGACGCTGTTCTGCTCACCCTTCAACCAGCGGTTGTACCAACGCACCTGCTGCTCGCCCAGGTAGCCCTGGCCCCACACCGAGTCCGGCCCAAAATCGACATCGCCCGCGAACGACACGCCCGAGCGCATCGAGGTGTGCATCCAGGGGCCCATGATCAGGCGCATCTTACTGGTCTTCTTGGCGGCCATCTCGGCGTAGTAGGTGGTGGTCGCGTCGGCGAACAGGTCGAACCAGCCACCCGTAAAGGTGATCGGGATATCGGCGTGGCGGTCGAAGTGGCGGGTGAAGTCGTTGTACTCGGCAGCCCAGTACTCATCGTACGCGCCACGGGTGTAGTAGTCGATCAGTGTCTTCTCCAGATTCGGCACCACGGACAACGGCGTCTCGCCCAAGCGGAACGGCGTCTGATAGACCAGTTCGCGCATACGCTTCATCGCCTCGATGATCGTGCGCTGCGCTTCGGGGTTGTCGGCGATCTCGGGCGCGTCGTGTGCGTGGACGAACAGCGCGCCGAACATCTGCAACTGCATGGCGCCGCCCTTGCGCGATTGGTGCCAGTAGGACTTGGTGGGGATCACATCGGGCCAGATCGCGGTCAGGTGCGGCGGGCTGTACAACGCGGCGTGCGTCTGCACCAGGCCCACGTGCGAGCTACCGACCATGCCCACCTTGCCGTTCGACCAGGGCTGCGAGGCGATCCACTCGATCGTATCGTAGCCATCGCGGCCCTCGTGCTCGTTGGCGACGTGGAAGTACTGGCCGATGCCCTCGGAGTGGTGGCGACCACGTATATCTTGAACGACGGCGACGAAACCGTTGCGCGCGAAGTAGTAGCCAACCGGCTCGACATAGCGCTGGCTGTCCTTGTTATACGACGTGCGACACAGAATCGTGCCGAATGGCCCATTCGGGATCGTTCCTCCATTGGAGGGAAAATAGATGTCGGTGGCCAACCGCACGCCATCGCGCATTGGCACCATCACATCCTTGAAAACGGCAATCTCTGCGGGTGCGAAAGATTTTGCCACGGCAAACCTCCTCTGGAAGTGTTTCAGAATAGTGTGACAATGCAATGCACTGCCCTGCGCACTAACCCACGCTAGCGTGCGACTCGGAATCCAATATGATCACGTCGGCGGGCCGGATAACTCAGGCTGCGAAACGCGCTGTGCAGATAGCGTGCGTGATCGCTCCGGAACGAGCCGCCCCGCAACACGCGCCGCCCGGGCGCCGCCATATCCTCGCGCCCATCGCTGGCATCGTAGGGATAGGAGCGATGCAGACTCGCCATCCACTCCCAGACATTACCCGCCATATCGAGCAAACCTTCGGGGGTCGCCCCGGCTGGACAACTGCCGACCGGCACTGTTGTCAGTGCGTCGGCGGAGGCGCAGTAGTGCGCCAAACTGGCATTGGGAGCGTGCTCGCCCCACGGATAGGCGCGCTCCTCGATGCCGCGCGCCGCGTACTCCCACTCGGCCTCGCTGGGCAGCCGCACGCCCGCCCAAGCGCAGAACGCTTGCGCATCGAACCAATCGACGTAGGTAACGGGGTGCTGTGCGATCGCCTCCGGCGGGGTTGGGGCCTCCCAATGCGCCGGCGGTCGATGCCCGGTGGCGGCCACAAACTGCGCGTACTGCGCGTTCGTTACCGGGGTGCGGCTCAATTGAAAGGCGACGAGCCTCACCTGATGCCGTGGGCTACCAAGCTCAGGAAGCGCGAGGGCTGCGGAACCGCTGGCGGCTTGCCGCGCCTCATCAGGGCTGCCCAAGCGCGCCCGCCCGGCTGGCACATTCACCCAATCGAAGGGCAGCGCGATAGCCTGCTGCGGCGCCGCCGTCACCACCCGAAAGCCGATGTACTCGTCGCAAGCATCGGCGTAGAGTTGGCCACGGGCGGCGCAGCGCAGATCGGCTGCACGGTGATTGTAGGAGCCGCCCCGCAACACACGCGGCCCCAGCGCCGTGGGCGATTCGCGCCCATCATCAGGATCGTAGGGATAGGGGCGATAACTGCTGCTGGTCCATTCCCACACGTTCCCCGCTAGATCAAGCAGGCCGTAGGGATTGGCTCCAGCCGGAAACATGCCAACAGGCGTGGTGGTGCCGAAGCGCCCCGCGAAGTTGGCGGTCAGCGGGCCGGGCTGCGGCTCGCCCCACGGGAACAGCCGATCATCACCGCCCCGCGCCGCGTACTCCCACTCGGCCTCGCTGGGCAAACGCACACCCGCCCAAGCGCAGAACGCCGTGGCGTCGTACCAATCGACGTAGGTGACGGGGTGCTGCACCAGCGACTCGGGTGGGGTTGTGCCCTCCCAATGCGCAGGCGGTCGATGCCCGGTGGCAGCCACAAACTGCGCGTACTGCGCGTTCGTCACCGGGGTGCGGCTGATCGCGAACGCCGCCAAGTCGATCGTGCAACTCGGCTGCTCATCGGCCCGCGCCCAACGCTCCTGAAGCACATCCACCCCAATCGCGGTCACTGTTGCCGGAAAGTCCACCCAATCGAATATGGGCTGTAGATCACTCAACCTTGAGTTCGACATATTGCTTTTCGATACAGCGGTGGTGGTCGAGGAACGGGCGATGAAGCGCATCCACCGCTCGTTCCTCACAACAGTTGCGAACTACGCCGGTATCACAGGCAACAGAATATGCGACGGATATTCGCTGCTGTGCAGGATGGTCTGGTGAGCGATCTGCATGCGCGTGCCCCGTGCGATCGACTCGCCCGTGTTCAGGTTGCGGTCGAAGCGCGGGAAGTTCGAGCTAGAGATCTCAACCCGAATGCGGTGCCCGGTCAGGAACACGTTGCTGGTCGGCGCAAGCTCGATCTCGTACTTATAGACCTCGTTCGGCTCCAGCAGTTCGGTGTACTCGAAGCTCTTGCGGTAGCGCGCCCGAATAATGCCCTCGGCCAAATGGATCGCTCGACCATCGGGAAACACATCCACCAGTTTGGCGGTGAAGTCGGTGTCGCGGGCCGATGTTGCGGCGTAGAGCACCACCTTCAGCGGGCCAGTCACCTCCAAGTCCTCCTCCAGCACCGCCGAGGTGTAGCACAACACATCGTCGCGCCGCTCGATGGGGCGCTGATCGATCGGGCCGGGCAGGATCTGGTCGGGCGCAAACTTCATCTGCGTCCAGGTGGTGTTGTTGCCGCCCAAGGTCGGCACCGGGTTGGCCGGATCGTAATCGTAGTGGTCGGCTGGCTCGCCAGCGGGCGCATCGGTGCTGAGCGTGCCATCGCCGTAGAGCGAGTTGGCGTGGCCGTTGCTGTGCAGGTAAAACGGCGTGAAGACCGTGCGGGCCAACGGCCATTCGTGCTCGAAGCGCCACTGGTTGCGGCCCATCACAAACAGCTTGATCGGCGGCTCGTCCATGATGCCGTTGTCGATGCCCTTCAGCCAGTAATCGAACCAACGCAGGTCCTCCTGGTTGAGATCGACGAATGCGCCCGGCCCGAAGTCGATATCGCCGAGCTTGGAGCCTTCGGGGATGTGATGCGTCCAGGGCACCACATAGATCTTCTGGTTCTTGCGCGCGTGCTCCGAGTAGCCCCGTTCGCGCATGCCGTTCCACATGCGGAACATCGAGGCAGTGTAGGCATCGTACCAGCCCGCCTGCTGGTAGATCGGCACATCGATCTGATCGAGCTTGTTCTCGGTATCGAGCGCCTTCCAGTAGTCGTCGTAGGTATCGTGCTCCAGCCAATCGCGGAAATAGGGGATCTCGCGGCCAATCATACGCAAGTCGGCGTCGATCAGCGGCAGTTCGCGGTAGAAACGCTGATAGCCGAACATATGCGCCACACCGCGCTGCGCGAAGGCAACGTTGGTGGCGAACGTCACCGCCGCCATCATCGTGATCGCCCATTGCACGGCGCCGCCCGTATGGTGGTAATCCTTGAAGTAGTTGCCCATGATCACCTGCGGAGCCATCGCTGTGAGGTACGGACTGCGGTACGGCGCGAGCTGCCACTGGAACAGGCCGCCGTAGGATCGCCCGCTGGTGCCGATTTTGCCGTTGCACCAAGGCTGATGAGCGATCCACTCCAATGTATCGTGGCCATCGGGGCCATCGTCGCGATAGGCGTAGAACACGCCCTCGGACTCGAATTTGCCGCGATTATCGACAATCACACAGGCATAGCCACGTCGTGCCCACCAAACCGCCCAATCGATGTGACCGTCGCGCGTGCTCTCGTAGGGCGTGCGCAGCAGGATCACAGGGTAATGAGTGCCACCATCGCGGGGCAGGTACACATCTGCCGAGAGCTTGATGCCATCGCGCATCGGCACTTTAAGGTCGTAGAGGAAGCGAACATCGTGGATCGGTTGAGAGGCCATGCTGGTGCTCCTGATCTGGTAAACAAACGACGATGGGAACCGATTTGAGCACTAACCGATGATGAGATTGTTGTCGAACGTTGCGCAGTCAGCGAAGTGATGGAGAGGATCAGCGGCTCTGAGGACTCGTCACTTCGTTGTGAGCGCAGAGTATAGCGCGGGCATAGTATATTGTCAACAATCTTCAATCTGCAATTGACAATCTTGGAATGCTATGCTAAGGTATAGACACTTCCGAAAGATCACCACAACGAGCATCTGATAGGAATGATGTATGACACTCGGCTCTAGCCTGCAACAGATTGCACCTAGTTCGCTTCGCCAACGGGTACTACACATCCTGCGAGAGGCGATCATCTCGGGGCAATTCCAACCAGGCGACCGATTAATCGAAGAAGAGCTCTGTCAGCAGATGGGCATTAGTCGCGGCCCATTACGTGAGGCACTCCGGCAGCTCGAACAAGAAGGGTTGGTTGTCTCATTCCCCTATCGTGCAACCGAAGTGATCGGCGTATCGGACGAAGAAGTTCGCGACGTTTTGATTCCGATTCGGTTTACACTTGAATGCTTCGCATTCCGACACGCTTTGCCATTATTAACCGACAACGATTTCGCCGAACTTGAAGAGCTGATTAAGATTATGCGCCAATCGGGCGAATCGGGGGATCTGGCACGGGTCGTGGAGGCCGATGTCAAATTCCACGAGTTGGTGTTGGGGCGTGCGCAACAGCAGCATTGTCTACAGATCTGGCGAACGATTTCGCCCCGTGTACGGGCCTATTTCTACCGACACGGGCCACAACATCAGGCATTGACCGACATTGCTGACGAACACCAAGATTTGTTAGAGGTGATGCGCACTCGTGATATCGAGCGAGTATTGAGTGTCCTCGAACCGCATATTCTTGTAGATGCTATTGTTGGGGGGAACCTTCCTCCAAATCAATCATAACGTCCATCTGGCCTTGGTGGTTTTACAACAGTCAAAACACTTGCTGAGCTCAGCAGGTGCGCCGCTGCATCCTTTGGGCCGGCTTTACGCACGTATCCGAGTTGGCATAGCAGTACCACGCTGACGATCTCGGCCTGAGATCGGTGTCATCTACGACCTAAATCTACGGAGTTTTCGCCCAACCTAACTACGTCTCCCATTTGAACGCTATCGACAACAGATGATACAGGCGTAGCCACTGTTATTCATCCGCATTGAACAGGCATTGAAAATCACCATCGGAAGCTGGGGATGAGGACATACACCAGAGGAAGTAGAGTGGTGGAAGACATCGTTTGTCCCGTCTCACTATGTTCATAGATCTCATAACACGCTGTAACTTCCATCTAGGGGTATATCCTATCGAGAGTATATGGAGGACAGGCAATGAACAACCCAACCGATCGGCATGATGACTGTAATCCAACCCAAGGCGTCTCGCGACGGCGTTTTCTCAAGCAATTGATGGGCTTTGCTGGAGGCACTGGCGCGGCGGCATTGTTGGCAGCGTGTGGTGGCACCGCAGCGGAACCGACCGCTGCTCCTGCAGCTCCCGCCCCAACCGCCGCTGGTGCAGCTCCGACAGCCGCTGCCGCAGCCCCAACCGCTGCTGCTGCAGCCCCGACATCCGCTCCGGCGGTGGCTTCCCCGATCAGCGTGACTTGGGCGATCGAATCCGACCCAGTACAGATGCTCCCGTTTGGCTCGATCACGACCGAAAGCTTCTGGGCACGCCAGCAGGTGTACGACTCGCTGGTCGCTTGGGACAAGGATCTGAACGTGCAGATGGCGCTGGCCGAGAGCTACGAAACGCCCGACGAGAATACGTGGATCTGGAAGTTGCGCGAGGGCGTGAAGTTCCACAACGGCAAGGAAGTCGATGCTGAAGATGTCAAGTACTCGATGGAGCTTCAGTCGGCCCCGCCCGAGCCTGGTATTCCTAGCCCGTTTTATCCCCAGACGATTACGAGCGTTGAGGTTGTCGATAAGTACACGGTGAAGTTCACCACCAGCGCGCCAGATCCGACGATCCTGGGCTACTTGGCCTGGGGCCGCTACAGCCCGATCGTCCCGAAGGGGCTGTACGAGCAGATCAACGTGTTGACCGAGGCCATCGGCACCGGCCCCTACAAGCTGATCGAGTTTGTGGCCAACGACCACGTGAGCTACGAGCGCAACCCCGACTTCTGGCAGCCCGGTTTGCCGCACTTCGACAAGCTGACCCTGAAGGTGCTACCCGATGAGAGCGCCCGCGTGGCTGCGCTGCGCGCTGGCGAGATCATCGGCTGTACGGTGAGCGCCGACACCGCCAACACCTTGCGCAACGATCCGAACATCACCCTCCTGAGCGGTCTGTTCGCCGCGCCGCGCGTGTTGCAGTTCACGATCAAGGGCGAGGGCAAGCCGTGGGAGAACAAGCTGGTGCGCCAGGCGATGAACTTCGCGATCGACCGCCAGATGCTGATCGACAATGTGTACGGCGGCGAGGCTGAGTTCACCGGCCCGATTCCTCCTGGCTACGGCGAGTGGCCGATCCCTGACGATGAGTTGCGCAACAAGTGGCTGCGCTACGATCCCGATGAGGCCAAGCGGCTGATGGCGGAGGCCGGGTACGCCGATGGCTTCGACATCACGCTGCACTCGCGCACCGACGACTTCGCCCAGATCTCGGAGATCGTGAAGGAGCAGTTGCGCGCCATTAACATCAACGTCAATGTGGTGGTCGAGGAGTTGGGCACGTTCGCGAAGCGCAATGGCGATGGCGACTTCGAGTGGTGCACCACGGGCCGTGGTATGCGTGGCGACCCGACAGGCTTTGTGGTGGACTTCGGTCGCCCGAACCTCAGCGCGGCTGCCAACTGGTTCAAGAGTGGCGAGGGCTGGAAGAACGACGAGATTATGGAGCTGTTCGAGGCCGGTGCGGTCAATCTCGATATCCCTTCACGCCTGCAGCAGTTCCGCCGAATCCAGGAGTTGGTAATGGAGGAGGCGCCGCATATCTACTTGGTGCAGAACAAGAAGTTCCACGCGGTACGTTCTGAGCTGAAGGATATGTACGTCGACTACACCGACTTCCTGACGGGTCTGCGTTCAAGCGCACGCCTCGAGGCATAGCTGCAGTAGGAGTTGAAGTTCAAGGAGTGGATTATCCTATGGTACAATGGCCCCACGCTCAATCTTTAAAGTTGATAAAGGGGGTCGCAGCTAATACAGCATCTTTGTACCTTAGTATCGTCCATTCCTTGAACATCGGTCTCACTATTGGCTACGTTAACCTCGGACTAATGCTCGAATAGGGACTACCACGTTGTAGTTCTAAACTCTTTAGGAAACAACATGCTGCAATACACACTGCGGCGGCTGCTGGCAATTATCCCGACGTTGTTCGGCATGGCATTGCTGATCTTCGTCATGGTACGTATGTTACCTGGCGATTTCGTCGATGCAATGGTTGGAGCGGACTCAACGTTGTCGGCAGAAGCAAGAGAGCAGCTACGCGCCTCTTATGGTCTGAGCGATTCCATCCCACAGCAGTTTGTGCGCTGGATGGGGGGCTTGTTTACTGGTGATCTCGGGGTCTCTTTCCGTACGGGAGAACCGATCATCAAGATTCTCGCAGCAGGTTTGCCCGTCACACTTGAGCTCGCGGTTCTTTCAAGCCTCGTCGCTACTTCCATAGCAATCCCGTTGGGTATCGTCTCGGCCACCAATCGCAACGGCATAGTCGACTTTTGGGCGCGTGTTGCCGGTCTGATCGGCCTCTCGTTCCCGAACTTCTGGCTCGCTACTGTGATGCTGCTCGCGACTTCGTTGTGGTTCCAATGGGTTCCCCCGGTGATCTGGATCTCGCCGTTTACCGATCTCAAGGGCAACCTGCTCCAGATCCTGTTGCCAGTTCTCGCCCTTTCGGTACAACTGATCGCAATCCAGATGCGTATGGTTCGCACTTCGATGCTCGAAGTGCTCCGTCAAGATTATATTCGTACAGCACGCGCTAAAGGTCTCGCCGAGCGAGTAGTGGTTTATGGCCATGCGCTCCGCAATGCGTTCATCCCTGTCGTTACAGTGATTGGCCTTCAACTTGGTGCTCTGATGGGCGGTTCGGTCATCATCGAGCAGATTTTTGGATTGCCGGGCCTCGGTTGGTTCTTACTCCAAGCCATTTATAACCGCGACTATCCAGTGATCCAAGTGACGGCGCTCTTTCTTGCGTCAGTATTTGTGCTCATTAACTTAGTGGTCGATTTGCTGTATGCCTGGCTCGACCCACGCATCAAGTATCGCTGAAAGATGATTGCATGACGACTCAGGAAACACAAACTGCTACTGCTTTAGCAGCCAACCAACTCGCCGTACGCCCATCGCTTGGGAAGCGCTTGTTGCGGTTTGCTAAACAAAATCGAATCGGCCTCGTTGGTGCAGTCGTTGTAGGCATCGTCTTGGTGATCGCAATCTTGGCACCTTTGATCGCTCCTTATGAGCCTTCGAACCTGCTTGGACGACGTCTACAAAGCCCCAATGCCAGATTCTGGCTCGGTACCGATGAGCTTGGACGCGATGTCTTTTCGCGTATTGTCTATGGAACGCGCATCTCGCTGTACGTGGGTATGGTCTCGGTGGGCATCGCGCTCTCGCTCGGCGGCATCATCGGCATCATCGCCGGGTTTGTGGGTGGTATTGTCGATAATGTGCTGATGCGCCTTATGGACATTCTGCTCGCCTTCCCCGGTTTGGTGCTGGCGATCGTGATCGCCGGTTTGCTTGGTCCTAGCACCACAAACGCGATGATCGCCATCGGTATCGTGACAACACCTTCGTTCGCGCGTATCGCCCGAGCCGCTGTGCTTAGCGTCAAGGGTGAGCAATATATCGAGGCTGCGACACTAGTTGGCGGTAGCCAAATTCACATCGTTTGGCGCCACATTGTGCCAAACATTCTCGCTCCGCTGATCGTGCAGATCAGCCTTTCGCTTTCGACCGCGATTCTGTCGGAGGCGGCGCTGAGCTTCCTCGGCTTGGGCACGCAGCCACCAAGTCCATCGTGGGGTTCGATGCTGAGCAATAGCCGTCGCTTTATGGAGACGATGCCTCTGCTGGCGATCGTTCCCGGTGTCTCGATTATGATCGTGGTACTCGGTTTCAACTTTTTGGGCGATGGTATCCGCGATGCGCTCGACCCACGGCTCAAAGAATAACCCACTTCACCCAGCGCACATACGCTGCGGCATGTTAAGGTGAACTGACACCAGAATCCATTGAAGTACACACACATCCTTCAGGAGCTGGCGTTATACAAACGCCAGTCTCCTTGAGGGTGGGCTTCGTAGTGGCAAAATAACCTTATCTCAAGGAAAGAAGGGATGTCATGTACCGTATCTTGATCGCCGATTGTCGGCAAGAAGTCTCGACATTCAACCCAGTCCCCAGCAGCTACGATGATTTTGCGATCGCTTTTGGCGACGATGTACTGCGACAAGCTGAGGGTACGATGCACGAAATCGTCGGTGCGATGAATGTGTTTAAGACTCGCAGCGATGTTCAGGTCATCCCTACCTACGCAGCCCGCGCCCGCACCTCCGGCGGCGTACTCGATGCAGCAAGCTTCGCCCGCATCACCAAGGAGTTGCTCGATAGCATGCGCGCAGTGCCCGATGTCGATGGCATCTATATGGTGTTGCACGGTGCTATGGGTGTCGATGGCGAGCCAGATCCCGAAGGCTTCCTGCTGAGCGAGATCCGCAAGATCTTCGGCGAGGATATCCCGATCGTGGCCTCGTACGACCTCCACGGCGTGATCACCGACCGCATGATCGAGAACTGCGATGCGTTCTCGATCTACCACACCTACCCGCACGTCGATTTTGTCGAGACTGGCGAGCGCGCCGCGAAGCTGCTGCTCCGCATCCTCGATAAGGAGATCCGCCCCGTTACCGTGCGCGTGCGCATCCCCGCACTGGTGCGCGGCTACGAGCTGATCACCGAGACGGGCCTGTTCGGTCGGATGATCCGCGCGTCGCAGGAGATCGAGGCGACTCCTCCCGGCCTCTCGGCTGGTATGTTTATCGGCAACCCCTTCACCGATGCGCCCGAGCTCTGCTCGAACACGATTGTGATCACCGATAACGATGTCGAGTTGGCGAAGGAGCGGGCCATCGCGATCGCCGAGGATTTCTGGAGCGTGCGCGAAAAGCTTCAGCAGCCGCTCGTTTCGCTCGAAGAGGCCGTCGATATCACCATCAACAATCAATCGGGCACCGTAGTGCTGGTCGATGCCGCCGATGCGACGAGCTCCGGCGCTTCGGGCGATAGCAACGCCATCCTGCGCGCGCTGGTCGAGGCCAACTACCAGGGCAGCCTGCTCACTACCGTGGTCGATGCGCCCGCTGTCGAGGCCGCGTTCGCCGCTGGCGTCGGCGCGACCATCAAGGTGACGCTCGGCGGCACGCTCGATAAGGGCCGCTTTGTGCCGCTGCCCGTCGAGGCGTATGTGGCGATGCTCTCCGATGGCCTCTTCCGCAACGAATCGTGGGGCGATACCTGGAACTCGGGCCGCACCGCTGTGCTGAAGGTCGGCAAGCATGTGGTGGTCGTCACCTCGTTGCCCGTCAACCTGTTCGACCGCTCGCTCTACCTGGCGCACGGCCAGAATCCGCAGTACTTCGATGCGGTGGTCGTCAAATCGCCGCACTGCCAGAAGCAGTTCTACTCCGATTGGGCCGCTCAGATGGTGAATGTGGATGCGCCCGGCTCGACCAGCGCGAACCTGCCCTACCTGGGCCACACCCGCTGCCAGCGCCCGATGTTCCCGCTCGACGAGAACGTGACCTTCACCCCCGAGCCGAAGGTCTTCCAGCGCCCGCGCTACCGCTAGGGCGTCATCTGGCGCATCGGGTTGCTGTTGAGCGCCCGGTGCGCCACACATCTGTGTCTCAGCGCTGAGCAACGTTTATCGACCATTCAACTATCATCCATAGTTGGATCGTACCTACATCAAGGAAGAATGTTATGAAGATCCGAGAGATCCGCGCCCTCGGCCTATACGGTGCAACGCCCGAAGGCGGCTGGAGCAACGAACTTAATCCCGACGATTGCGTACACACCCTGATCGTGGTGCTCACCGATGAGGATGTGATCGGTCTTGGTAGCGTGTTCACCAGCGACGACCTGGTGAAGGGCGCATTGAATGTGCTGGCCCCGCTCTACACCGGCGAGAGCGCCATCGAGCCGGAGCGTGTCAGCGAGAAACTGCACCAGCACACGTTCTGGCAGGGCCGAGGCGGCTCGATCACACATGCCATCAGCGGCATCGATATCGCGCTGTGGGACATTCTGGGCAAAGTGACTGGTCAGCCGGTGGGCCGCCTGTTGGGTGGGCGCTACCGCGAGCGCGTCAAGCCCTACGCCTCGCTGCTGATGGATCAGCCGGAGCCGTTGCGTGAGCACTTGCTCTCGCTGAAGGCACAGGGTTTCCGCGCCTTCAAGATCGGCTGGGGGCCGTTTGGCCGCCACAGCGCGCAGCTCGACGAGGCGATCGTGCGAGCGGCCCGCGAGGCCGTAGGTGACGACTGCCTGCTGATGGTCGATGCGGGTGGCAGCGATGCGTACTGGGAGCCGGGCTACAAGTGGGCGCTGCGCACCGCGCATATGCTGGCCGAGTACAATGTGGCTTGGTTCGAGGAACCGCTCAGCCCCGACCTGCTCGACGATTTCGTGCGGTTGCGCGCCAACGCCCCGCTGCCGATCAGCGGTGGCGAGGTGCTGACCCGCCGACAGTCGTTCCTGCCCTGGCTGAAGGCTGGCGCGTTCGACATCGTGCAGCCCGACGTGACCAAGGTGGGTGGCATCAGCGAGGAGCGCCGCATCGCGCAGATGGCGCAGGATTACGGCATCCGCTTTGTGCCGCACGGTTGGAACACGGCGCTGGGCCTCTGCGCTGACCTGCACCTGGCCTCGGCCTTCCCGGCCACCGATCTGGTGGAATACTGCACCGGCTCGCCCTACATCGATGCGCTGCCCGTCAAGCCATGGGTGCTCGATGAGGAGGGGATGCTGGATATCCCCGATGCGCCTGGTTTGGGCTTTGAGTTGAATGTGGATGAACTGAGGCGCTACACCCGCGACCCGCTGCCCGAGGAGCTGCTGAAGTAGCACCACAGGCTGTACTTGATCACGACGACGGGATTCTGCGCGTGCAGAATCCCGTTGTTGTTTTTCCTGGTGATGAGCTCAAACGCATGCTCTGTTTGTAAGTTTTTCATTTTTCTATTCAACGAAAAGCATTGTCATCTCGAACGAATGTGAGAGATCTCAACGCACACTACTATGCGGATCGATGAGATTTCTCACGTCGCCTAGCGGCTCGCTCGAAATGACAATGAGAACTGTGGAAAATTTAAAAACGATGCATGTATGGTCCGCCGCACCTGATGATCGCCAAAAAAACCTGGCAAACCTATCGAACGATGCGATTCTGCTTTTCAACAGATACCCGCATTATCGCCGCCAGTGGTATCAAGGCGCTGCGCGTAGCAGCGCCTTGATACCACAAAAAAGGAAAATACCTTGCTGCCGCAGGCTAAAACGGCTTACTCGCTTATCACCGTCCAATCGAATTTGATGGGACGATAACGGCGATCAGCCGATGGATTTGATGCTGCGGCGCAGCACCAAGCCCAGCGCCACGGCCACAAACGCCACAGCGGTCAAGAGCGCCCACAGCGGCTCGTTACCGCCAGTGCGCGGCAGTTCGGCTGGCGTGGTTGGCGCGCTCGGCGGGGCGCTCGGCTGGCCAGCGGTCGGCGGCGTGCCGAAGTAGTGCGCGTAGAGATCGGGGATCAGGGTGTAGTTGCGCACATTCACTGTGGCTGGGTCGATGGTACCGTGTTTCTGAGCGTACTCGGCCATTAGATCGCGAATCTCGCTGGTGGAGGACCAGATGCGGGTGCCCTCGCGGAACATCGGGAAGCCAGCACCGCCGACCGCGCGGTAGTTGTTGATGGCAACGCGGAAAGTCTGATCGGGCGTGACATCCTGCCCCTTGTACTGGAGTTTCACCAGGCGCTGCCCGGCTGGTTTGGTGAGGTCGTAGGTGTAATCTATACCTGTGTAGATGTCGTAGGCGTAATCGCGGGCGTTCTCGGCCACCACACCCTTAGGATCGGCGGGCAGGTTATTCGGGTCGACCTGGATGAAGTAGTTAGCGTTCGCCTCTAGGGCGCGGCGCAGAATATCGCCGTTGATCTCGAGCACGTAGAGCGTGTTATCGTAGATATAGGTGCTGTACACGTCGCGCAGTGTGATCTGCCCGGCGGGGATCTGGCCCGCATCCACGAACAGCGCCGCTATCGAGATATCGACCGGGTAGCCTGCGGCAGCGGCGGCCTCGCTCTGGACGGTGTTGATCAGGTCGGCGAGCGGGCCATCGGTGTAGCGACCACGGGGGCCACCCTCAAACGGGCCGAGCGCGGTGCCGACGGGCGTGCTGATGTACTGCAACGTCTGATCGTGGTAGGGGTACGCGATGCTGGTTATCTCGGGGTCCTGCTCAACGCCTCGCACGTTAATAGTGGTCGAATCCTTGTTCAGCACCTGCCAACTATCGCCGTTGCGCTGTAACTCCAGCGTGACTTTGCCGAGCACGCGGCCCCAATACGAAGCCTCGATGATCAACACGCCATTGATCACAGCCTTCGGCACCTCGATGTGCGAGTGGCCCGCCAGGATCACATCGATGCCGGGGACGCTCTCGGCCAGCTCGACCGTGGTATTCTCGCGGCCAGGCGAGCCGGTGCTGGTCCAAGTGCTGGGATCGGTAAGCCAGTTGGCCGGGTCGCTGGTGCTGGCGGGGGTCTTCTCCCAGCCGATATGCTGCAGCACAACTACAATATCGGCGCCTTCGGCCCGCATTCGGGGCACGTAGGTGCGAGCCGTCTCCACTGGATCATCGAAGCGCAGGCCAACGATATGCTCGGGCTTCTCCCAGTTGGGGATGTGCGGCGTGGTCATACCGAGGATACCGATCTTCACGCCCTTGACTTCCTTGATCACGTATGGCGTGAAGGCTTCGCTCCCGTCGCTCTTGCGAATGTTGGCCGAGAGCACCGGGAAGTTCAACTGGCTGATCCAGCGATTGAGCGTGTCGGGGCCGTAGTTGAACTCGTGGTTGCCGAGCGCGGCCACATCGTACTCGAGCGCGTTCATCAGGGCGGCCATCGGGTGGGTGGCGTTCTTGTCGATGGCGGCGTAGTAGTAGCCGAGCGGCGTGCCCTGAATGGTGTCGCCGCTGTCGAGCAGCAGCGCGTCGGGGTCCTTGGCGCGTTCCTGTTTGATCAGGGTCGCGACTTTGGCAAGCCCCCACTCGGCGCTCTGGCCGGTGTAATAGTCCCAAGCCAATACATTGGTATGAAGGTCGGTCGTTTGCAGAATGGTGATTGTGGTGGTGGATTGAGCCGATGCGAGTGGGGTGATGGTTAGGGTGGCAAGTAGGGCGAAGGCAGCGATCAAGCGCAATACAAGCCGAGTGCGCATGCGAACTCCTTTCTCTTAGGCAGCCTTGCCAAGAAGATCAGCGAGGATAGTATACCATTCTGCGCTTGAGTTGGTAACAGGGGTGAAGGGTGACTGGGTAACGGAGTGACTCGGTGACTTGGTGACCAGGTGACTTGGGGAGCGATTCTGTGGATGATCATCCTTCAGCGCATCAGAACGCACACAACCATCATCTGTGCAATCTGCGGATGATCATCCCTTGCTTCCTCAGTGAGATCCTTCACTGCGCCTGGCGGCTTGTTCAGGATGACAATGCGTTTCGTTGAGCACTCTCCACAGTACCGCACACAAACCTAATCTGTGCAATCTGTGTAATCTGTGGATGATCATCCCTTGCTTTATCAGTGAGATCCTTCACTGCGCCTGGCAGCTTGTTCAGGATGACAATGCGTTTCGTTGAACGCTCTCCACAGTATCGCACACAAACCTAATCTGCGTCATCTGTGTAATCTGTGGATGATCATCCCCCTCACGAGTGCCCTTTGCCGATCAGAAAGCGCTGCATCCCGATAAAGAACAGCGTTAGCACACCCACCACAATGCGCGTCCACCAGGAGTTCAGCGTGCCATCGAACGTGATCACCACCTGGATCAGCCCCTGGATCAGCACGCCGAAGAAGGTGCCGATCACATAACCAAACCCGCCGCTGAGCAACGTCCCGCCGATCACCACCGCAGCGATGATATCTAGCTCGAAGCCATTGGCGTACAGCCCATAGCCCGAGAGCATATAGAACGAGTAGACCACGCCCGCCAACGCCGAGCAGAAGCCGTTGAGGGCGTAGATCAGCACCTTGGTGCGCGCCACGGGCAGGCCCATCAGCAGCGCGGATTGCTCGTTGCCGCCGATCGCGTAGACCGTGCGTCCAAACCGCGTGTAGTGCAGGATGTAGATCGCCACAACCAGCATCAGCAGCGCGATCACCACATTGATCGAGATAAACCCGCCGATCGGCAGGCGAATCTGATACTGCGCAACCGCCCGATAAAACGCATTCTCGATTGGAATGGCGTAAATGCTGATCAAAAAACACGCACCACGGGCCAAGAACATCCCCGCCAGCGTAGCGATAAACGGCGGAATGGCAAAATAATGGATGAGCGCGCCCATCGCCGCCCCGAACAGCGCGCCGATCAGCAACACCAGCGGGATGACGATCACCGGGCTGAGCATGGCCTGCTCAAGCAGCGCCGCCGACAGGATCGACGTGAATGCGATCACCGCCGCCACCGAAAGGTCGATGCCGCCCGATAGGATCACAAAGGTCATCCCGATCGCGCTGATGAACAGGAAAGCGTTGTCGATCAGCAAGTTGCTAAAGACCTGCACGGTGCCGATGCCGGTGTAGCGCAGCGCGGCCAGCGTGTAGAACAACACAAACAAGCCAATCGTCACGCTAACTGGCAGGTAGCGCCGATCAAAGCGGAAGCGAGCGGCCCACGCGCGTGGATTCCCGAACTGTGCCAGCATTGTTATCCCCCCTGCGGTTGTGATGCGCCGCGAAACAACGCCCGAAACCGCGCCGATTGCAGCAGACTCACGATGCAGACCACCACCGCCTTCACCACCAGCGTGACCTCTGGCGCCACGCCGAACGAATAGATCGTGGTGACCAAGCTCTGGATGATCAGCGCGCCGATCAGGCTGCCGACCAGCGAGAAACGCCCGCCCGACAACGCCGTCCCACCGATCGCCACGGCCAGGATCGCATCAAGCTCGAACCACAAGCCAGCGTTGTTGCCGTCGGCGCTGCGCACATTGGAGCTGATGATGATGCCCGCCACACCCGCACACAGCCCGCTGATGGTGTAGACCAACAGCTTCACCAAGCGCTGATCGATGCCGCTGTAGCGGCTGGCGCTGGCGTTATTGCCGATCGCCTCGATCAGTAGGCCCAGCGCGGTGCGCCGCGTCAGCAGCGCGACCACCGTATACACCGCCGCCACGATGAAGATCGAGAACGGGATCACCAAGAACCCGCCGCCGATAAAGTGGTACGGCTCGTAATAGATCGTGAGGATCTGGCCCTTGGTGATCAGTTGCGCGATGCCGCGCCCAGCCACCATCAGGATCAGCGTGGCGATAATCGGCTGGATGCCCGCCCACGCCACCAACACGCCATTCCACGCGCCGCACAGCCCGGCCACCAGCAGCGCCGCGCTCACCGCGAGCCACAGCGGCGTTTGGCTGGCATCGCTCGCGCCGCCGATCAGCGAGGCGGCCACCGCGCCGCTGATCGCAGCCACCGGGCCAACCGAGAGATCAACGCCGCCCGTGCCGATCACCAGCGTCATGCCGATCGCCAGGATCATCAGCGAGGCGCCGAACGTCAGGATGTCGATCAAACTGCCGAACAAATGCCCATCACGCACCTGGATGGTGAAGAAACCGGGCGTGAAGAAGAAGTTGAAGCCCAAAATCAGCAAGAGCGCCAGGATCGCCCAGGTCAGGTTGCCGACCCGCACACGCGCCCACACTGCGCCAGGCTTAGCTGTAAGCGATGTCATGCTCCGACCTTTCTGCCATCACCTGCATCAACTGCGCCTCGGTAGCCGTTCGACCATCTAGCTCGGCCACTTTCTGGCGGTCGCGCAGCACCGCGATGCGGTGGCTACAGCGCAGCACTTCCTCCAACTCCGATGAGATGAACAGCACGGACCGTCCCTCCCCGGCCAATTCCAGCACCAACTTTTGGATCTCGGTCTTTGCGCCGATGTCGATACCGCGCGTCGGCTCGTCCAGGATCAGCACCTGCGGGTTGATCGCCAGCCAGCGCGCCAGAATCACTTTCTGCTGGTTGCCGCCGCTGAGCTGCTTCACAGGCTGCTCGGGATCGCTTGTCTTGATATTCAACAGCTCGATAAAGCGCTCGGCCAGCGCCACCTGCTCGGCGTAGCCCAATGTGCGCAGCCAACCACGGCTCACTTGCAGCGCCAACACGATATTTTCGCGCACCGAGAGATCGGGAATGATCCCATCGAGGCGGCGATTCTCGGGACACATCGCGATGCCAGCCCGTAGCGAGGCCGCCGGTGAGCCGATCTCCAGCGCCTGCCCTTGCACCCGCACCTGCCCCTGATCGGCGGAATCGATGCCGAACAACAGGCGCGCCAGCTCGGTGCGACCAGAGCCGAGCAACCCCGCCAACCCGAGCACTTGGCCCGGCTGCAGCCGCAGATCAAACGGCTCGATCGTGCCGCGCTTGCCCAAGCCCTGCGCTTCGAGGACGGCGGCATCATCGGATGTCGCTTCTTGTTCAGCCTTGCGCTCCTGCAGCAGATCGAGATCATCGAGCGCCTTGCCGATCATGTGCGAGACCAGCGCCAAACGCGACAACTCCGCCGTGGCATACGAGCCGATCAGCTCGCCTTGGCGCAGCACCGTGATGCGGTCGCTGATCGCGTACACCTGATCGAGGAAGTGCGTGATGAAGATGATCGCCAATCCCTCGTCGCGCAGCCGCCGCAGCAGCTTGAACAGCGTCTCGACCTCGTTGGCATCTAGGCTGGCGGTCGGCTCATCCAAAATCAGCACTTTGGCGGAGATGTCCAGCGCCCGCGCGATCGCCACCAACTGCTGAATCGCCACCGAGCAATCGCCCAGTGGCTGCCGCACATCAACCGACACATCCAGGCGCGCCAACGCCTGCTCGGCGCGCGCGTACACCTGCGGCCAATCGATGCGGCCCCAGCGGCGCGGCTCCCGCCCGATAAACATATTCTCGGCCACCGAAAGATTGGTGCAGAGGTTGACCTCTTGATACACGGTGCTAATGCCGTGTTCCTGGGCCTCGTGGGGGTTGCGAAACGAAACGCGCTGGCCCTCCAACAAGATCTCACCCTCATCGGGCTTCTCGACCCCGGTGAGCAGCTTGATCAGCGTCGATTTGCCCGCACCGTTTTCGCCCATCAACGCGTGGATCTCGCCTCGCCGTAGCGTAAAATCGACCTTCGAGAGCGCTACCACCCCTGGGAAACGCCGCGAGACACCACGCGTCTCAACAATCACTGGCTGAAGCGTCATAACGTGCTCCTGGAGCGCAGTATCAACACAACAGAGCGGCGCAGGAAGCGAAATGACTCGCCTCCTGCGCCCAACCGACCCGATTAGTACTTGCGGTTCGGTAATTCTTGCTCTGCCGTATCCTGGCGGAAGACCCCCTCATCGGACTTCACCCAGCGCTCGACTGGCTCGCCGTTCGCCAACTTCAGCGCCGTCTCGAAGAACTGCGGGCCCAACAACGGGTTGCACTCCACCGTCACGTTCAGCTTCTTGGCGACCATCGCCTCGAACGCGCCGCGCACACCGTCGATCGACACGATCTTGATGTCGAAGCCCGGCTTCAGGCCAGCTTCCTCGATCGCCTGGATCGCGCCGAGCGCCATATCGTCGTTGTGAGCGTACAGCGCATCGATCTGGCCTGCGTACGACTTCAAGAACGCCTGCATCACCTCTTTGCCCTTGGCGCGCGTGAAGTCGCCCGATTGCGACGCGATAATCTCCATTTCGGGGTACTGCTTCAAGCACTCGGCGAAGCCTGCCTTGCGATCGAGCGCCGGCGCGGAACCGACCGTGCCTTCCAGCTCAACGATGCGGCCCTTCTGGCCCAGCAAGTTCGCCATCTCGTTGCAGGCGCGCTCGCCCTCCAGCCGGAAGTCGGAGCCGATAAAGGCGTCGAACAGGTCATCGCTCACATCGGCGTGGCGGTCGAGCAGGATCAACGGGATACCAGCGTCCTTCACTTCCTTAAACACCGTCTCCCAGCCCGTCTCAACCACGGGCGAGACGCCGATCACATCAACCTTCTGTGCAATAAAGGAGCGAATGGCTTTGATCTGGTTTTCCTGCTTCTGCTGCGCATCGGAGAATTTCAGCTCGACACCCAGACTCTTAGCGGTCTCCTGGATGGAGAGCGTATTAGCCGTGCGCCACTCGCTCTCCGCGCCGATCTGCGCAAAACCCACCACCAAGTTCTGATACGTCTTCTTCTCGCCAGCGCCCGCAGGTGCGCTCGACGAACCGCTCGGGGCCGTGCTCGCGCCGCAAGCCGCCAATAGGCTGAGCAGCAGCATGGCAAGCATAGCGCGACTCCAGTGTAGAACCTTCATAACCCGCCTCCTATGGCTATACACGTACCACACAGTATTATGATTCTTCGCAGAACCGTTGTGAGCATGGGGTTGTACGTATTCTAGCCCTTTCATTTTGAAGAACAAGGCAGTTTCTTTGGGGCATTGGCGAATTTTTTCATGCATCAAGCATCGAACAATCGCACAGCACCGAATTTATGCTCATCTTTTTTACGAAAAGTCAGATTCTATTTGATCGAACGCCATAGAATTGACTTTCAAGAGTAAAATCCCTATACTACTGATCAATCCACACACGCAAGAATACATACCGCCAACAACCCCGTTGTCATTGGCTCGACACAGACGTAACGATGCGTTCAAAGGCTATGATATGCTGTACAGTGTCTTTCTTGTCGAAGATGAGATGATGACCCGCGAGGGCATTCGTGAGTCGATCGATTGGGCGGCAGCACAGTGCCGTTTCTGCGGAGAGGCTTCCGATGGCGAATTGGCCTTGCCGCTCATCCTCGAACGCCGTCCAGACATTGTGATCACCGACATTCAAATGCCGTTCATGGATGGCCTGCAACTCTGCCGCTTGGTTAAAAGCGCGCTCCCCGAAACAAAAGTCATCATTCTCAGTGGCCACGACGAGTTCAAGTATGCGCAAACTGCAATTCAGCTTGGTGTTCACGAATATCTGCTCAAGCCCGTCTCCCCGCACGAACTCCTGAACAGTTTGCAGAACATCACGCGGCAACTGAGCGCAGCCCGCCAAGAGACCGAGCAGCTCAATCGGATGCAGCGTCAGGTGGCGGCACACCGCACCATGCTGCGCGAACACTGTATGGCGAACCTGTTGATCGGCGCGCTCAGCCCGACCGAGCTGATCAAATACAGCCGCGAACTCGATCTCGATCTGTTGGCGCGTTGGTATCAGGTGTTGGTGGTGCGCAGCACGGCCACCAACGGCAACTCGCTCGATAGCGTGCTGGCCGATGCGCTTGGCGACGATCCCCAGGCGATCTGGTTCCATAAGGATCACGCGACGATCGTCTGCATCCTCAAGCACGCCGAGTTGGAGCAACTAGAGCAGCGCGGCCAGCGCCTAGAGCAATTGCTCCAGCAACAGGCGCAGGTGCAGGTCGGGCGCAGCCAGCCCACCGAGCGTTTGGGCGGCATCGCAGCGCTGTTCCAACAGGTGCACGACAGCTTGGGGCCGCAGACCACTGCGCAAACGATGCAGCCCAACGATGCGCGCCGCTGCAACGGCCTCGCAAAGCCCAACACCTCGGCGTTCACGCAGTTCCTGCGCTCCGGCAGCGCCAGCGAGCTAAACAACGCCTTCGCAGCCTACCTCGCGCCGTTGCAACACGATGCACCGCCTAGCGCGCAGCAGCTCTCCTACATCTTCACCGATCTGATCCTGACCTTGGCCAGCTTCGTGCGCGACATCGGCGGCGAAAACCAGGCGCTGCTCGATGAATTAGCACAACTCGAAGGGCAAGGCCAGCAGTTGCGCAGCTTCACACAGATCACCGAGCAACTCCAGCCAACCGTCCTGCGCGCGCTGCATCACCGCGATCTGCATGTGCACGGGCATAGCAGCCTGATCAACAAGGCTCGCAGCTACATCGACGCGCATTACGCCGATCCCTCGCTCTCGCTGAGCAAGGTCGCCGCGCATGTGATGCTCAGCCCCAGCTACTTCAGCATGCTGTTCAGCCGCGCGATGGGCGAGACGTTTATCGAGTACGTGACCAAGCGCAAGATCCAGCGGGCCAAACAGTTGCTGCAAACCACCACGCTCACCTCCAGCGAAGTCGCCTACCAAGTTGGTTATGACAACCCACGGTATTTTTATGCAGTCTTTCGCAAAGTTGTTGGCCATTCGCCCAATAAATTCCGCCAACTGGCCTAACGACTTCATCTGCTGCAACCAGCCTATGTAGTTGCACCAGCGGTGCTTGCCATGCTGAACGAAGCGACATCCTCCAACCTTGGCCCCGAGGCGCGCAGCAGCGTGCAGACTGCGTTCGAGGCTCAACTTGCCACCGATCGACGCAGTTGGCCGTTTTTGTCGCGCTTGCGGCTCTCGATTCGCAGCAAGATCCTCGCTGCACTGCTGTTCGTGGTCTGCCTGATGAGCATCCCGTATATGGTGCTGACGGTGCCGGGCTTGGCGTACAAGCGACAGTACGATTCGATCATCGAAAATATCACCACGGCCAATAGCATCAACGGCCACGTCAAGCAGTCGATCGATACCGAGATGTGGAACATCGTGGCGGGCAAGCAGAGCTTCAGCGACGGCCAGCAGTACGCGATCATCAATGATGTGAACCATCGGCTCGATCAGATGATCGACAACACGGATTCACAGCGCGGCAAGATCAAGTTGCAGGTGATCAAGCGCACGCTCGAAACGTTGCAGAGTCTGATCGACCAAGTCGGCCTGCAGATCGCGCAGGGCAAGAGCTTCGACCAAAATATGGTGCTGTTGGAGGAGATCCGCCGCGTATCGCAGTTGGTGGAAGATAACGTGCAGGAGTACGCGCTGTTCGAGGTGGAGCGCACCGAGCAGCAGTATCACATTATGCAGGAGAGCTTGACGCGTTGGGCGTTGAGCGGGCTGGCGGTGTTCGCCGCCTCGATCTTATTCTCGATCCTGGCGGCCTGGTATATCTCCAAGAGCATCTACGTGCCGATCAAAAAGCTCCACGACGTTACCAAGACGATCGGCCAGCAGGACCTGGAGGTGCTGCTCACATCGCGCAACGCCGACGAGATCACCGAGCTAGGGCTGAGCTTTAACCTGATGGTGGGCCGCGTGCGTAGTCTGCTCGATGCGAAGCTGCAAGAACAGGAAGCGCTCAAGAAAGCCGAGTTGCGCGCGCTGCAGGCGCAGATCAACCCGCACTTCCTCTACAACACGCTCGATGCGATTATTTGGATGGCCGAGGCCAACCGCAAGGCACAGGTGGTCGATCTGGTGCGGGCGCTATCGCGCTTCTTCCGCATCACGCTCAGCAAAGGGCGCGATTGGATCAGCCTGGCCGACGAGTTCGCGCATGTGGAGAGCTACCTGATCATTCAGCAGATGCGCTACCGCGATATCCTCGATTACCGCATCGATGTGGAGGAGGAGGTGCTGCACAGCAAGATGCTGAAGCTCACGCTCCAGCCGCTGGTGGAGAACGCGCTGTATCATGGCATCAAGCACAAACGCAGCGGCGGCGTCATCACCGTGACTGCTCGGCGCCTCGATGCACAACGGCTGCGCATCGATGTCCACGACAACGGCATCGGCATCCCCGCCGACAAGCTCGAAGAGATCCGCAGCCAGCTCAGCAGCGAGGCCAGCGGGCGCATTGTGTCGGAGAACGGCTACGGCATCAGCAACGTCAATCAGCGCGTGCGGCTCTACTACGGCCCCGAATACGGCCTCACGATCGAGAGCCAGTACCAGCAGGGCACCCGCGTCTCGCTGATCCTGCCGATTCAACCGATCAGCACGCCCCTCGCCTCAGAGGCTGATGAGTGATAAGGTGACACGGTGACTTGCTGGCTTGGTGACCAGGAAACATCGAAAAGCATTGTCATTCTGAACGAGCCGTTAGGCGAAGTGAAGAATCTCAGCGACGATGCAACGAAACACAGAGTCCTTCTCAACGAACTGCCAAGCGCGACACTGTCATTCTGAACGAGCCGTTAGGCGAAGTGAAGAATCTCTCCGCTAAACATCGAAACGCTCTGTCATTCTGAACGAGCCGCTAGGCGAAGTGAAGAATCTCTCCGACGAAGCAACGACCAGCACCGTGAAGGATCTCACCGAAGAAACAACGAAAACAATGAATCACATTGATGTTGACCTGTCAGGTGCGTTTTGAGGCTTTCTAATACCATAAATCTCGCACCGAAGCACCTGACAGGTCGACAAAGAGTGGCAATGCCTGGCATTGTTATTCGCCGCGGGTAGACGATGAGATTCTTCATTTCGCTACGCTCCATTCAGAATGACAATGAGAAACCAACGCAAAACGCAGTGAAGAATCTCTCCGCTAAACATCGAAACGCACTGTCATTCTGAACGAGCCGT
>CALKHR010000180.1 GCA_937988885.1 uncultured Roseiflexaceae bacterium
ATACCATAGTGGAGGGCGATTCGTTTTCTACCTCTGCCAATTCGTGCGCGCACCCAAAATTGCATAACAATCACAACTTGACGCGCCTATCAAGGCCGTCTATACTTCCCTCACCTTCGCCTCAGAAGCTAAGATTGGCCATGTTCGCCATTTGCCTCGTGTCTCGATAACCACGGACAAAGAGTAACAAACCCCAAAAGGAAGCACCATGCAAAACATTCACACGCACACTTGGGACACTAGTCTCCACTTCCAGCCCGAAACAATTCGCGAGAGTGACGTTGCACGCGGCTTTCCGCTCGATCTAACCGTCAAACTCGATGTGTTTCTGGAAGATATGGCGCCGTTCGATGCGGTTGTGGTTTTCGGGATGAAGGCGCGCCGGACTGGCTATTGGGTTCCCGATGAGTACACGGCTGAGTTCGTCTCCAAAGCGCCCGATAAGTTGATCGGCTTCGCCTGCTGCGATCCGACCCAACCCGGCTACGTCGAGGAAGTCAAGCATGGCATCACCCGCTTGGGCTTGCGCGGCGTGAAGATGGGTCCGATGTATGCGGGCTTTGATCCACGTGATTCGCGCTGCGATCCCATCTACCGCTACTGCCAAGACAACGGCATTCCGATCCTGTTCCACACAGGCACCACCTTCAACCGCAACGCGCCGCTCGGTTACACGCGGCCCTGGCTGTTCGACGAGATAGCGATCAAGTACCCCGAACTGCGCATGGTGCTGGCTCACGTCGGCCACCCCTTTTCCGAGGAGTGTCTCGTCGTCATCCGCAAACACCCGCACGTGTATGCCGACATCTCGGCGCTCTATTATCGCCCGTGGCAGTTCTACAACACGCTCATTGCAGCGCAAGAGTACAAAGTCACGCATAAACTGCTGTTCGGCACCGACTATCCATTCGCAGGTGGCCAAGCCTCCATCGATGGCCTCAAGAACATCAACCACATTACCGGCACCAGCGGCCTGCCCCAAGTGACGCAAGAGACCATCGACAGCATTCTGCACCGCGATGCCCTCAGCTTGTTGAACATTCCGCATCCGAAGGCGTAATACAGCTACTCATCTAGAACCAATGGAGAAATCGAGTGAAGATCACTGACGTTGAAGCCATCGTGCTCGATACTGGCAAGAACTATCCCGATCCGTCGGTTGCAATAGAAGCACACGGCGTGCGCTTTGTCTCGCTGATCAAAATCACCACCGATGAGGGCATCGTCGGCTGGTCCGATATCGAAACCCAACCGCATACAGGTAAAAGTGTTGTGGATGCGCCGTCGGGCGGCATGATTGGCTTCGAGTCGCTGCGCGCTGCCCTGGTTGGCGAGGACCCGCTGGAGCACGAGCGTCTCTGGCAGAAGATGTACCGCTACCTGGGCTACTATGGCCGCCAAGGCGTCGGTATGCACATGTTGTCGGGTGCCGATATCGCTCTGTGGGACATCGCGGGCAAAGCGTTGGGCCAGCCGATCTGCAAGCTGCTGGGTGCGAAGTACCGCGATCGCGTCAAGGCCTACGCCTCTACGCTCTTTCGCCCCACGCCCGACGATATGAAGCGCGCTGTCGAGGGCTATCTGGAGCGAGGCTTCCGCGCTATCAAATTCGGCTGGGGCGCCTTCGGCTACGACAGCAAACTCGACATCAGTCTTGTGAAAGCTGCCCGCGAAGCCGCTGGGCCGGATATCGATCTGATGATCGATGGCGGTTGGTATGGCGTCAGCTACGATAACCCCTATCGTCCGCGCGCCATCAAGGATTGGATCAAGCTGATCTACGAACTGGAAGAGCAGAACATCTTCTGGCTCGAAGACTTCTTGCATCCCGAGCACTTTGCGGGCTATGGCGAGGTATCGCGGGCGACGCGTACCCTGCGTATCGCAGCGGGCGAGCAACTGTCGGGCTACAACGACTTCGAGCGCCTCGCGGTCGAAGGGCAAGTGCACACCCTGCAGCCCGACCTGTCGCGCTGTGGTGGCCTGACTGTCGGTCGCCAGGTCGCCGATCTCGCCCAGCGCCGAGGCATCGACTGTGTGCCGCACGCCTGGCTCACCGACATCCTCAAGGCTGCATCGCTGCACCTCAACGCCTACCTGATGAACTCGCTCTACCTGGAGTTCAACGTATCATCGGCCTCATTGCTCAACAATCTCTGCAAAGAGGGCATTGCCATGGTCGATGGCTACATTCCAGTACCAACTGGCCCCGGCCTCGGCATCGAAGTGGATGAGGAGATGGTGGCCAAATACCGTGTTGCGTAACGCAACACTTTCAACGGATTCTAGGAGGAATCATGACAACGACGTTCAACAACGACGCCGAACTCTTCCAATTCGTCAAAGAGAACCTCTACGTCGCAGTGGTCTGCGATGCGCTCGATATGCTCAACTATCGCAACCAGGCAATGCACCAGCGCCTGCGCCCGTTGCTGCCCGATATTCGCAACTGCGGGTTCGTGGGCCGCGCACGCACGATCCGCTGGATGGAGACGGACTACATCGTTGAAGAAGATCCCTATGGCCTCGAACTCGAAGCCATGGACTCCATCAAACCCGGCGACGTGGTTGTTCACTCCTCCGACTTCGCAGGCACCAACGCACCATGGGGCGAACTCATGTCCACCATTGCCAAGCGGAATGGGGCGGTCGGCTGCATTTGCGATAGTCAGATTCGCGATGCCGTGCGCATCATCGACATGAACTTTCCCGTCTACTACGCCGGCATCCGCCCGCTCGATAGCCAGGGGCGCGCGCGGGTGATGGACTACGACGTGCCCGTCAAGTGTGGCGATGTGTTGGTGCGTCCCGGCGACCTGATCTTCGCCGATTACGATGGGATCGTGGTGATCCCACAAGCCGTCGAAAAAGAAGCGCTGCAGATCGCCTACGATAAAGCACACAAAGAGACAGAATCGCGTCAAGAACTGCTGAATGGCAAAACCCTGCGCGAGGTCTACAACAAGTACGGCGTCCTGTAGCCATCGATCGGCGCTATGAGGGGTTCTGCGCGAGCGGAGCCCCTCATAGAGTTTAAGTGAGCATGGAGCGGCTGTAGGTTCAATTGAGTTTGATGTCAAATCTGTAGATCGCCTGAAAAAACCCTGTAGTGATACACTTCAAGCTTTCAGGTGATACAGGCTTTTTCAGGGAAAGTGGTGTCGTTGCGCTGCGCATAGCAGCGCAACGACACCACAAAAAACGTAAAGTACCTTGCTGCCGCAGGCTAAAACTGCTTTGATAAGATTACAATTCAACCCGATTTGGTTTGATAGGGCATCATCCGCGAAGATAAGGGGTGTCACCCGATTTGACAATAGCCTCACCCTATGATAATATCCCGCGGTTGCCAAAACAAGGCAAGCACTTTACACAATATTCGATGTCAAGCCTTCGATATGCCAGATATGCTGAGCTTGAGTAAAGCATTTGACATCAACGAGACTTTGTGGTAATCTTTCGGCGCTGCGAAACAGCATCGGAACTTTACACAAATTTCGTTAACATAGCTTTGACAAGCCAAGTATATCGGACTTGAGTAAAGCATTTGACACCAACGAAGCTTTGTGGTAATCTTCCGGCGCTGCGAAACAGCGTCAGTACTTTACACAAACTTCGTGGTCGAAACGCTGCATCGAAGCGGTTTGACAGCAACGAAGAGT
>CALKHR010000181.1 GCA_937988885.1 uncultured Roseiflexaceae bacterium
ACGCGGAGGAAGATACAATGAAAGCGCTACGTCTCTTTCCCAAGCTTGTGATGGCCGTCGGTATCGCCTTTGCAATCGCAGGTCTGGTTGCAGCCGGAGCAGGCATCTACATCAATGGCTTTGTGAAGCAGCAGCTAGCCGCTCAACAGATCGTGACTCCAGCTGATGCGTCTATCCCGAACACACCCGTAACCGACATCCCGACCGCGCTCAGCATGGCCAACATCATCCAGACGCACGCCGCCAAGAGCAGCAATGGCCTTTCCTACGCGCAGATGGGCAAGTATGCGGTTGAGAGCGGCGACCCGGCGGGCACCAACGATGCCGAAGCGGCTCTGAAGGACGCCAATGGCAACCCAGTGCCCAACGCCGCCCGTAACACGCAGCTCACCGCGGCTAGCCTGGTGACCTCGCTCAGCCTGTCGGCGATGGCGCTCGGTGCCTCGTACGGTGCGATGGCCCTTGGTGTCGCCTTCCTGGTCCTTGGCATCGTGATCACGGGTCTCGGCTATGCACTGCTCGGCCTGATCACGCCGGAAGTCGCCAAGCGCTTCGGTCTCCACCCGGTGACAGCGTAACGCTTTCGAGGCGAGTTGAGCCTCTGCTCCTCGCCTCTCCCTTAGCAAACAGTTCCCCCTCACCCCGCCAAAGCGGCTGCTCATCACGAGTAGCCGCTTTGTTCATGCTCGGCCACACAAGCATTCCGAATTTCTCGAACGCGCGCTTCCGAACATTCCGCATTTCGTGCTGCACACGCCGATAGGAGCCTCCTGCATACTACAAGCAACGGGCAATGTTCATCGAGAAGGAGGCGCATCATGGAAGTGCTCGTACTCATAACCCTGATCGTCGTTGCATGGATGATCGTGCGGCAGCCAGAGCCGCGCCAGCAGGTCATCTATGTGCCGCTCGCCGTTGAGGAACGGAGCAGAGGAGGGTGTTTGCCTCTGATCGTTGTGGGTGTCGTGATTGTGTTGCTGATGCTCGGGATGCAGGGGTGATAAGCTAGCGATCACCAATTCGCATCGTGTGAACTGCATCAATCGCTCATCATCCGTCGTCCTATCGATATCTTAATGTTACCGACAAGTTAGATATGCTATACTACTCTCGTTATGGAACGTGCATCCTTTCAAACAAGACGTTGGAGGCTCTATGTTCGGCATGCGTGGCTGAGTCTGTGGCCGATCCTACGGCAGATCCTCGGCTGGATATTCATTGTGCTCGGCCTATTGGGCATGGTGCTTCCAATTTTGCAAGGCGTGCTGTTCTTGGTGATTGGTATTGCGCTGGTTGGCCGCCGAAATTGGCTGATCCGGCGCGTTTCAGTTTCGTATAAACTGTTTTTGCGAAGCTGGGCGAAGCGACCAACACCGCTGATTGGGGCACTTGGGCGATTAGCGTTACGTGCCCAACAAGAAGTATCCCGCCAACGTCGCCGCCTGCATTGGTGGCGCATCGAACGCCGCAAGCGACGAGCGCTTGCAAAGCAGCATTAGCCTACTTGGTGATTTCTCTGTATGTTTTATCCTAAAGAGTATCTTTCGGACAACGGAGTCCTAGTGCGATCGCAGCGATTGTACTGCTCATCGAGGAGAAGATAGCGATGAAAACCGATACTCCTAGCTCTTTCGCAAATGCGCAGCGACAGTTCGATATCGCTGCCGATTTGCTGGACCTCAGCCCAAACCTACGCCGCATTTTGCGCGTCCCCCAGCGCGAACTTATCGTCAATTTCCCGGTACGAATGGACAATGGCGATATCGAAGTGTTTAGCGGTTTCCGTGTTCAGCACAACATCAATCGCGGTCCAGCCAAAGGCGGTATTCGCTATCACCCCACTGTCGATCTCGATGAAGTACGCGCTCACGCCATGTGGATGACTTGGAAGTGCGCGACGGTCAATATCCCATACGGCGGCGCGAAGGGTGCCGTCGTTGTCGATCCGAAGCGCCTCTCGTTGGGTGAGCTTGAGCGCTTGACCCGCCGCTACGCCACCGAGGTGAGCATTCTGATCGGCCCCGATCGCGACATTCCCGCGCCCGACATAGGCACCGACGCGCGAGTGATGGCCTGGATCATGGACACCATCTCGATGCATCGGGGTCATACCGTGCCCGCCGTGGTGACGGGCAAGCCGATCAATATCGGCGGCTCGTTCGGTCGCCACGAAGCACCGGCCCGCGGTTTGGTCTATATTTTGCGCGAGGCTTCGGAGGATCTCAGCTTCCCGATCAGCGGTGCGAAGATCATCATCCAGGGTTTCGGTAAGGCGGGCTTGACCAGCGCGCAGGTGCTTTCGGAGATGGGCGCCACCATCGTTGGCGTAAGCGATAGCCAGGGCGCGATCTACAATCGCCGTGGCTTGCCCGTCTCGGATGTGTTGGCGGCCAAGCAGCAAAACGGCTCGGTCACGAGCTTCAGCGAGGCCGATCACCTCACCAACGAGGAACTGCTGGAGCAACCCTGCGATATCCTGATCCCCGCCGCGCTCGCCAACCAAATCACGGCGAAGAACGCGGACAAGATTCGCGCCCGTATTGTGGGTGAGGCGGCCAACGGCCCCACCACTCCCGAGGCCGACGATATCTTGTTCGATCGGGGCGTGTTCGTCATCCCCGATATTCTCGCCAACGCCGGTGGTGTGACGGTCAGTTACTTCGAGTGGGTGCAAGGCTTGCAGGAGTTCTTCTGGACCGAGCGCGAGGTGAACGCACAACTCGAGCGTATTATGGTCAACGCGTTCGAGAATGTGCTGCGGGTGGCCCAAGAGCGCCGCGTGCATATGCGCACCGCCGCTTACTTGCTCGCCGTGGATCGCGTGGCCCGCTCGACGCTCACGCGCGGCATTTACCCCTAAGCATCGACGATGTGTGTACGGCCCCTGCTCGCCTTGTGCTTGCAGGGGTCGTACTTTGTTGGGCACCAATGCAACTTCAGGACGATGATTACGTAGTTTATGCGTATCGAAGGAATCAGTAATCGTGACAGTGCTGGAGGGTGACCATGTTTGGTGTGCTTAAAGGCTGTAGTTGCCGTTTTACTCAAGAAGAGCGCGCAGAATGGATGTCGCATATCTGTGGCTTATGCCTCAGCCTGCGACGTGAGCATGGTCAAGTTGCGCGTCTCACCACGAACTACGATGCAGCCCTGCTCTCGGTGTTGTACGATGCGCAAGCCAGCGAGCCTGTGTCACGACGCACGCATGTGTGCCCGCTGCGCTCGGGCATCCGGGGCGTGGTGGTGGCCGAGGATCAGCCGGGCACACGCTACGCTGCGGCTGTCTGCGCGATGACAGGCGCGACGAAAATCGCCGATCACGTGGCCGATGGCGACGGCTGGCTCAGCAAACTGCCCTGGTTGGCCAATGGCCTCGCCTCGCGTTGGGCGGGTCAGGCCCGTGCGGTGGCTGGCACACTCGGCTTCGATACGCGCCGTATCGAGGAACAGACCGAGCGCCAAGTGGCGGTGGAGCGGACCAACACCCGCGATTTCGGCTTCTATGCGCGTCCCACCGAACTCGCTGTCGGCGCGGCGTTCGGTCATACGGCGGTGTTGGCGTTGGCACCCGCCAACCAACCCCTGCTCGAACAGCTTGGGCAATGGTATGGTCGCATCATGTTTCTGCTCGATAGCTACCGCGATCTCGCAGAGGATCGTGCTCGCGGCGCCTTTAACGCACTGGAAGCCTGTTTCGATCGCTCCGAGATCCAAGCGCAAGCCCGCACCCTCTTCCGCGAAGCCCACACCAATTTGGTCGCCGCCTTCGAGCAACTCTCGCTTGTGCGCCCCAGCCTCGCTCGCAAACTGTTGGTGCAGCAGTTGCGCCATGTCGGCGAGCACACTCTGAAGCTCTCGCCGGAGGGTGAGAACGTGCAGGCTGGCGGCACACCGCCATTGAACCCTCAAAACCAGCCTCAACAGCCACAACGCGATACCTTCGCCGACTGTGTACTTGATTGCTGCACCGGTTGGGATTGTAACTGCTGTGACTGCCACTGCCACTGCTGCATCGGTGATATGTATCGTTGCTGTAGTGGGAATAACTGCTGCAATTGCTGTAGTGGGGATGGCGGCTGCAATTGCTGTGGTGGGGATGGCTGTTGTGGTTGCTGTGGGTGCTGCGATTGCGATTGTTAAACGCGTTCACGAGGCCACAAAAGGAAGCGCTATGACGGGTCGGCGCAAACAGTTTGGCGATTTCGGCGAGCGGATGGCGGCTGCGTATCTGACGCAGCGTGGCTTTACACTGCTTGCGCAACAGTGGCGCTGCGCTGCTGGCGAGATCGACCTGGTGATGCGCGATGGCGACGAACTCGTCTTTATCGAGGTGCGTGCGCGGCGCGGCGTAGCTGGATTGGCCGCAGAATCGGTCAGTCGGCGCAAACGGGCGCGTTTGGTGGCGCTGGCCTACACCTACTTGGAGACGGAGGGCCTGCCGGAGGACACGCCCTGGCGGATCGATGTGGTGGCGCTCACGCTCAACAGTGCGGGGCAGATTCGCGAAGTAACGCACATTCGCAATGCCGTTGAGGAATGATGGTAGCAAACGACCTTCTGCACCGCGCAGAAGGTCGTTCTCACATGCTGTATCCAGCTCGTCTGCGCATTCTTGGATGCGCAACCCCTAGCCGTTGCGCGGCTCCCACACCTCTTCGAGCACGCAGTTCCACGGGAACTTGAACTCGTCGTCGGCGGCGTAGACGTGCGACTGCAAGTTGACCACGATCACTTCGGGCGCGCTGAGCGCCTTCCATCCGTGCATCACCATCGGCGGAATTTTGAGCAAACGTGGCTGCTGAATGCCCATAAAGATCGGGTTGACGTGCCCGAACGTGGGCGAATCCGGGCGGATATCAACCAGCGTGACCTGAAGCTTGCCACGGGTGACGGTGAACTGATCGGTGTGACGATCGTGCAGGTGCCAGCACTTCACAACGCCATAATCGGTGGCGCTCTGGTAGACGTGTTCCGGCATCACAAAGCCTTGCGACTCGATCCAAGGCTTGCTCCACAACTCGATCACATCGCCGCGTCCATCCAAATTAACCTTCAGATCTTTCAGAATCACGCCTTCAATGCTCGGTGGCCGAAACGGCGATTGAATTTTGTAGGGAATGGTCTTGAGCCATTCGACAGTGACTTCGTGTGCGTGCATATGGTCCTTCGCTGCGTGAACAAGGCGGTGAGCATGCGCTGTGCTTACTGTTGCTGATTATACCATTAGGGCGAGGAAGGCTTGTCGGCGGCCTTGTAATCGGACATAGTACAGGGGTGAAGGTTGCAAGGCTGCCTACGCAACCGTGACCTTCACCCCCGCGTTCAGGTATCGACGACCGCCTAGACGAGCAGGCTCATCGGCGATTCGAGCAACTTACGCAGTTCCTGGAGGTACTGCGCACCAGTAGCGCCATCGGCCACGCGGTGATCGAGGCTGAGCGTCACCGTCATGCGCTCGCCCGGCACGATCTGGCCGTCCTTGACGACCGGAACCTGCCGCACGGCACCCACCGACAACGAGCCAGCCATCGAGACCGGAATGATCGACGTGAACTCGGTCACATCGTACATGCCGAGGTTCGAGACCTGGAAGGTGCTGCCCTCCAACTCGTTCTGCTTGATCTTGCCCTCGCGCGCGCGGGAGGCCAGATCGCGCACCTCAGCGGCGATGGTGCCGAGCGATTTCTTATCGGCATCGCGCACAACCGGAGCGACCAGACCATCCGGCAGGGCCACAGCCACGCTGATGTTGATCTGATCGTACTCGATCGTTGCGGGCTGACCATCGGTGCTGATAGCGTAGGTGCTGTTGATCGCACCGAACTTGCGCAGCGCCTTGGCGACCGCCTTGACGACCATATCATTGATCGAGATCTTCACCTCGGAAGCGCCGCTCTCGTTGATCTGCTTGCGCAGTTGCACCGCAGCGGCCATATCGATCTCGGTCGAGATGTAGATGTGCGGTGTGCCGGGCTTCGAGTCGGTCATCGCGCGGGCGATGGCGCGGCGCATGCGGGTCATCGGCTTGGCATCCGCCGAAGGCGCGGGCTGAGGCACCTGCACGCTGGCCGGAGCAGCAGCCGGAGCAGCAGCGGGCGCGGCAGCTGGAGCGGCGGCGGGAGCAGCCGGAGCACCCTTGAAGTCTTCGATGTTCTCCTTGATGATGCGACCGCCGGGGCCAGTGCCTACAACCTGGCTCAGGTCGATTCCGCGCTCGGCGGCCAAGCGGCGCGCCAATGGCGAGGCCTTGATGCGTTCGCCACTGGTATTGTTGGTGGCAGCCGGAGCAGGCGCAGCAGCAGCCGGAGCAGGCGCAGCAGGAGCCGGAGCAGGCGCAGCAGGAGCAGCAGCCGGAGCGGTAGCGGCAGGAGCGGCAGGCGCAGCAGCAGCCGGAGCAGCTGGCTCGGCGGAAGGCACCGAATCATCGACGGGGCCATCGCCGATCAGCGCGATCGGCTCGCCGATCGGCACGGTCTTGCCCTCGGGCACCAGAATCTTCTGAAGCGTACCAGCCTCAAACGATTCCAGGTCCATCGTCGCTTTATCAGTCTCGATCTCGGCGATGATATCGCCGACAGCGATTTTATCACCAGGTTTCTTGAGCCAGCGACCCACGGCCCCTTCGGACATGGTATCGCTGAGTCGTGGCATCGTTATTTCTGCCATCGCTTGCCTCCTTGTAGCACGCGGTAGATCGCATTCTTCAGATCTTGCGCGCCGGGCTTCGATGCTTGCGATAGTTTAGCTGCGTAGGGCAGCGGCACTTCAACACCTGCAACGCGCAACACCGGCGCATCCAGGTAATCGAAAGCAAGTTCCTGAATAGTAGCGGCAATTTCAGCGCCAATACCGTAGGAATACCAATCTTCTTCGATCACCACTGCACGGTTCGTTTTCTTCACGGACTCGACGATGGTTGTGCGGTCGAGCGGGCGGAGCGAGCGCAGGTCAACAACCTCGACGCTGATGCCCTCTTTTTCGAGTTGTTGAGCCACTTGCATCGCGATCACGGTCATCCGCGAGTAGGCCACCACCGTGATGTCGGTGCCTTCGCGCTTGACCTCGGCGGTGCCGATAGGCAGCACATAATCATCGTTCTCAGGAACTTCGCCCTTGGTTTCGTAGAGCGCCAAACTCTCGATAAAGATCACCGGATCATCATCGCGAATAGAGGCGCGCAACAGGCCTTTTGCATCGTAGGGCGTGGAGGGTGCGACCACCTTGAGGCCCGGGCAGTAGGCGAACCAGTTCTCGAAGCTTTGCGAGTGGGTAGCGGCCAGCTGACCGACACCACCCGACGGTGTGCGGATGACCATCGGCACGCGGGCCTGGCCACCGAACATATAGTGAATCTTGGAGGCGTGGTTGACGATTTGGTCGATCGCCACCAAGATGAAGTTGATCGTCATAATCTCGACGACGGGGCGCAAGCCCAACATTGCAGCGCCGACCGCCACGCCGACGAAACCTTCCTCAGCAATCGGGGTATCGACCACTCGCTTGCTGCCGAACTCGCTTAACAGGCCCTCGGTAATTTTGTACGAGCCTTCGAACTTGCCGATCTCCTCACCCATCAAGAACACGTTCGGGTCGCGGGCAAGTTCCTCTCCTAATGTATCATTGAGCGCTTGACGATAAGTAATAATAGGCATTAGCGCGCTCCTCCCAACTGCTGGGCGATTTCAAGTGCCTCGGCACGGCCTGGTGTATTTGGCACAGGTGTAGCGTACATATAGTCAAACAGATCCTCGATCTTCGGATCGGGACTCTTATCAGCGAAGTCAATCGCAGCTTGAACTTCAACTTCCACTCGCTCGGCAACTTCCTTCAGCCACGCTTCATCGACGATCTTGTTCTGGGTGAGCTTCTCCGAGAAGCGCAGGATGGGGTCCTGGCGCATGCGCTCGCGGCGCACTTCCTCCTGATCGCGGTAGCGATCCGGGTCGATCACGGAGTGGCCACGGAAGCGGAAGCTGACCACATCGAGGATGGCAGGCTTGTGCTCCTTCTCAGCGCGCTCGCGCAGGCGGCGTGTGACATCGCGCACTGCGATCACATCGGTGCCATCGACGCGCTCGCCGTAGATACGGAACGAACTGCCCTTCTTCCACAGATCCGGCTCCGACGAACCCTCAGC
>CALKHR010000182.1 GCA_937988885.1 uncultured Roseiflexaceae bacterium
TGCTGGTAGACGAGGTGAATCCGGCCTATACCAGCCAGGATTGCTCGCGGTGTGGGTTGCGTGGTATCAGGAAGCGCCATGCGTTCATCTGTCCTCATTGTGGGCACGAATCCCATGCGGATGTCAATGCTGCGGTGAACATCCGCCTCCGCTATACTGCGCTACGGCTCAGTGGGCCGCTGTCAACCGGCCCTGAAGCCCTGTCGTCTGCGGGCGATGAGGGTAAGCTGCCTGCTCTCGCTGGCAGTCGTTGACATCTTACAGTTGTCGTTTTATGAGTGTAAAAGGTTTCATGAAGCAAACAGAAACGTTAGAACAACCATCACACGATGACATCGCACAATATGCGACCCACAGCCCACCAACATTCGTTGCTAGGCTCAGAGCGTTAGCGATACTGGTTTTGTTGGTTGGAGGAGTTCTACGGTTCGTTGTTGCTTGGCATGATCTCGATTCCCTTGACACTCTTTTCTTCCCCGACGATACCTACTTATCGCTCGGAATCGCCCGCAATATCGCGCTTGGCTACGGTTCCACATTCGATCGGGTTATCCCTACAAATGGCTACCAGCCACTGTATGTGTGGTTGATGGTGCCGGTCTATTGGCTGCTGCCCAATGATTTGGTGCTGCCCATCCACATCGCGCTGACGCTGCTCGCTGTGGTCGGGCTGCTGACTGCGTGGGTGGTGTACCGCTTGGTGGCGCATTTCGCCAGTGGCTGGCACGCGCTGGTGGCCGCTGCGCTGTGGCTGTTCGACCCGATAATCCTGCTGCATACCATGAACGGTCTGGAGACTGGCATTGCGATCCTCGGCATTGCTGCCACGTCGTTCTGGTATCTGACGCGGATTCGCGAGCGGGCCGAGGTGTCGTTGCGCGATGCGCTTATCCTGGGCCTGCTGGCTGGCCTGACGATGCTCACGCGGATCGACCAGGCGATTCTGCTGGCCGCGATCGGGTTGGATTGGTTGCTCGACCGCCGCGACCGCCGTACATTCCTGCTGCTGGTCGCTGCAGGGATCGTGACGTTGCTGGTGAATCTACCCTGGCTGGCGTTCGGCTATGCGATCGGCAGCGGCCCGATGCCAGAGAGCGGCGCGGGCGTGCGCTTTAACGCACTGTCGCAGTCGCAAGGGCGCATCGGGTGGTTTATGGCTGCGCTGATCTTGGAACTATCGGTGCTGATCACGGCGCCGCGCAGCACAATGCTGCTGTTGTTGGTCGGTGTGTGCAGCCTGATCGTGTTGCGACGGCAGAAGCGCGCTGAGCAAGCCCTCCGCGCCTGGATGCAGCGCTTGCGACCTCTGCGATTCGCGGCGTTCTACAGTTTGGCCATCTTGTTGGCGTATTGGCTCTACATCCCGGCGTACTGGTTCTTCGACCGCTACCTCCACCCAATCGCACTGTTCGCCTTGTTAGCGGGTGTGCTCAGTCTGCCCGATCCTCGCACGCTGGTGCCACGCTGGCAGCAGATTCTGAATGGCGCGGTTGCGCTCTTCCTTGTGCTTGAGTTGGCTATGAGCGTGCGCTACTTGCTGATCACGCCGCAGCCCGACGGTTACCTGACGATTGCGCGCTGGGTGCAGGCGAATCTGCCAGGGCAGACGGTTGGCGCGTTCCAGGCCGGCGCGATCGGCTATTGGGCTGACCAGGTGCAGGTGGTGGTGCTCGATGGCGTGGTCGACCGGACGGCACTGCAGGCGCGCCGCGAAGGCCGCTTGGGCGAGTTGATTCGCGAACGAAATATCCTGTGGGTGCTCGATTGGGAGACAACCGCAGGCTTGCCGTCGGATGGGCTTCAGAATCTTGGGCCACCGCAACATATTCCGGGCATTCAGACCTGGGGTGCGTCGTGGTATCGGTTCGAGGTGCTTCCGTAACGTTCTTGCTATTGCATCACCTTGCTACGAAGCGCCTAACACGCCTTTTAACACCTTTTCTTCTAAAGTATCTTTTCTTATTTGAGCATGCTCCTTGCACGTTTTACGAGAAGGCTACGATCATGACGTTTGGATCTGATACGCGTTCGACTTCTCCCTCACTTTTATCCCCCATACCGCTCACGTTGCTGATCGTGGCGGTGGTGATTGGGGCGTTGCTGCGTTTGATCGGCAATTACCAGCCGTTCACCAGTAGCGATCATGCGGAAGTTGCTGCAATTGTTTCCTATTTTTATCCTCGCAATTGGCAGATGTTGATCCCCTCCGAGAGTTCCACATGGAATATGCTCACAAACCCACATGGCATGCTGTCGCTGATTCTGGCGTTTGTGTCGATCTCTGTGGTGGGCCTGTTGGGGATACCGATCACCGAGTTTTGGTGGAATCTGCCGTTTGTGCTGGTGCATTTGGCGGGCATTCCGCTGACGGCTGTGTTGGTGAAGCGGTTGGCCGGCACGTGGGCGGGCATCTTGGCAGCGTTTCTGATCACGCTGATGCCGATCCACGCGGTGATGTCGCGGGCTTCGGGGGTCGGCAATATGCCGCTGACCTTCGAGTGCCAGATGCTGACGTTGCTGATGCTGCTACGGTACGCCGAGCAGCCAAATGCGAAACGTGCCCGTCATTTGGGTATTGCGCTCGCCGTTAATTTGCTGGTGGAGTTGTTCTTCCCGCTGCTGTTCGTGCTGGTGCTTGGCACCGGCGTGCTGGCGGTGGGCGATAAGCGCACCAAGACGTTGATCGATCGCATCAACCGCGCCCGAGCGCTGTTGTTCGTGCCACGGGTGATGATGCTGCCGATGTTGGTGCTGTTGGCTAACTTGGGCATGCTGCTGCTCAAGGTGAACGGCTACACCGAGATGGGTGGCTTATCCGCGCGCCTGATGACCGGTTCCGACCGACAGCCTGGCATTCACCTCAACGATTTCATCAACAACAGCACCTATGTGGTGGGCTGGGTCGTTGTGGTGATCCTGGCGCTGCTTGGGGTGGCGAATTGGCGAGCCGCCAAGGAGTTGCGTCTCACGTCGTTGCCGCTCTACTGGTCGATCCTGTATTTGATGCCGTTCTTGATCTTCTCGCGGCCCCATGTCTTTGAGTATTTCTTGCTGGGCTTGGCGCCGCTGCTCCTGAATGCTGCGATTGTGTTGGGGAGTTGGCTGCGCAGCGATATGCCACGACGAGTGGCGGCTGTGCTGGTCGGCGCGTGTCTTATCGCATTGCTCGGTGGGCGCAGTTTGTCGATGATTTTCAGCGTGCCGATGCCGAGCTTTGTGGGCAATGGCACGGCGAACGGCGCAGTGTTTCCCGATCAGGGTCTGAAAGCGGCGGCGTGGTGGGTGCGCGAACGCACAGAGCCAGAGCAGAGCGTATTCGCCGATTGGATCTTCGAGCCGTACCAGATGTCGTACTATTTCCACCGCCCGTTCGTGGCCGTAACCGATGCCAAAGAGCCGCTCGAAGCCTATACGCTGCTCGAAAGCCAGCAGACGCCGCCAACGTACTACTTGGTGCTGCCGGGCAACGAACATCTCTTGCAGGAGTACGCAAGCGGTACACCCACGCTACGGGCGACGGTGACAGTGAATGGCGAGCCAAAGCTGTTGATCTTCGGCGAGGGTTCCGGCGAGCCAGAGACGATCGTGGCGGAGCAGGCTAATGCGCTCTTCGATGAGCAGTTTGGCCCGTGGCGCTCGATGTTCTCGATCGGCACGCGCAAGTAGTTCGTGGGTACAAAGAAACGGCGGTGGGCATCGCGCTCACCGCCGTTTGCATTGCGCCGCTGTGTCACTGCTGTGTGGCTTCGACCACCACAGGGGCCTTGCCTTCGAGCAGAAGGCGCATCGCAGCCGCCAACTGCGAATCGGCGCACGAGGTTTGCCCTTCGGCGGGCTGGCGCTCACCCACACAGGGCACAGGATTGGAGATGTCTTCGTTGTAGGGCACCACGTATTGCGGCACGATGCCTTCCTTATTGATGGTGATTTTGGCCGGAGTGAGCCAATGCGCGATGGTAACGCGAGCACTACCACCATCCATAAGCTGATGGATGTTCTGCACTGAGCCTTTGCCAAACGTCTTTTCGCCGATCAGGTAGGTGAATTGTCGCGCGTCGCGCAGTGCGCCCGCCACGATCTCGCTGGCGCTGGCCGAGCCGCCGTTCACCAGCACCACCAACGGCAGGTCGAACACGCGCACATCACGGCCACCGCCAATGGTGCTGAGTTCCTTCAATTCGCCTTGGCCGTTCGTCTCGAAAAGGGCGGTGCCATCGTAGAAGCGCCCCAGCACCTCTTGCGCGTTCTGCAGGTAACCACCCGGATTGTTGCGCAGATCGAGCACAATGCCCTGTGGCTTCTTCGGCAGCAGTTCGCGGAGTATGTCGTCGAACTCGCGGGTGGTGGTGGCCTTAAACTCCGTGATCTTGATGTAGGCGAGCTTGTCATCCAGCATCTGGCCCTCGACACTGCCCACAATCACCTGAGCGCGGGTGATCGATACCTCGAACGGCTCCTGATCAGCACGCCCGATCCGAAGTTTGACAATCGAGCCTTGCGGGCCTCGAATCTTACTGGCAACCTTCACCGCAGCCTCGTTCGTGTCGAGATCGGCGATCAGATCAGCGATCAGCACATCATCAACAGCGATAATCTCATCGTTGGCTTGGAGACCGGCCCCTAGCGCAGGCGAGTTCTTGAACACTTTGCTGATGTAGGCACGTCCATCGATCACATTGATGTATGCCCCGATCCCTTCGAGCGTGCCCTGCATGTGATCATTGGTCTGCGAAGCGAGTTCGGGCTCTTGGTAGAGCGTGTAGGGGTCGTCGAGCGAGGCGAGCATGCCACTGATAGCGCCGCGAATCATGCGGCTGCGGTCGAGCGGTTCCACGTGGTAGAACTCATTCTCGACGATATTCCACACTTGCCAAAAAACGCCGAACTGTTCGCGGAGTTGCGCTGGCGTGGCTTGATTAGCCACAAGACCTGGCCCTAACAGACCAGCAATACCGCTCGTAACCGGGAGGTGTCCTCCGAGCACCCCCGCGCTCAGCCAACCAGCCGCAAACCCGATCAGCAACAGCGCTAACATGCTCGCTACACGCTTGAGTTTGTGGAATAAAGGTGTCATGACATGCTCCCATCCTGCGTGACAAGCACAATGATAGAATCAACACGCGCCCAAACACCTCGCGGAGAATCCTGACGATGGCTGGGCGCGCTGCATTTGTTGTAAAGCATTCACAGTGTATCGTATGACCTGTTGGAACGCGGTAAATGATCGCCACGGTACAGGCTAATCGAGATCGCCCATTTCGTACAGAATCGCTGTAGCGGCAACCAGAGGCGCTGTTTCGGCCCGCAACGTGCGTGGGCCGAGTGTTACAGCAATCATACCATAATGCACTGCGGTTTCAAATTCGCTGTTGGTGAATCCGCCCTCGGGACCACTAAACAGGGCGATCGAGAACGGTGAGGCTTGTGCAGTGGAGCTCGGCTGATCGGGCGCTTCGTCGAGAGGCGTGCTCGCCGAACGCAGGACGGTGCGCTGCAACACTTGGCGCAATGGCGCAACGCCCGTCCCTTCCCAGAGCAATAGGGCTTGCCCACGGCGCACCGCTTGATCGCAGGCGGTGGGGAAGAACACCGGTGGAGCGAGGCGAGGCAGTTTGCCGCGCCGCGATTGCTCAGCGGCCTCGCGCACGATCCGTCGCCAACGCTCTTGCTTGCGCTCGCTCAACTCGTCGGCATCAGCGATCGTGCTGCGCTCGCAGATCAGCGGCACGATCGCGGAGACACCGATCTCGGTACCCTTCTGCAAAATCCACTCAAACCGCTCGGAGCGCACCAACGCAACATAGAGCGTCAGTTTGGTGCGTGGCTCGCCCTCGGCCAACTGCTTGCGCTCGACGGTGCCGATCACGCGGTTCCGTTCGAGCGAATCGAGTTGCACCACGTATTGCCAGCCACTGTTGTCGAGCAGTAGCACTTGTTCGCCTCCGCGCAGGCGCAACACGCTGGTGAACTGATGAATCAGGTCACTATCTTCGATCACCACCTGACGGCCTTGAAACGCTTCGGCATCGACAAAGAAGCGATACGTGTTGCTCTCGACCGTGTGGCGACGCGATTGACGAGCAGGCTTAGGCTTGGGCATCGTTCCCTATCCGCGTTAGTTAGCAGGTTTTGTATAAACTAATGCCACCCAGTCACCTTCTTGGTGGCGCTCACGTGGCTCCAAGCCTGCGGCTGCAAAGGCTTCTACGACTTCGTGTTCGCGATCGATGATGATACCAGAAGAGATCAGCACGCCGCCGGGGACGAGCGCGGCTTTGAGATCTTCGGCCAGCGCCGCGAGCACGCGGGCAATGATGTTCGCAACAATCAAGTCGAAGGTCACTTCGCCCGCGGGCACGGTCTCGATACCGCTTGCAAGCGCGGCGTCCTTCTCGGAGGGATAGAGCCAATGGCCCATAGCGGTGCCGCCACCCAAACTGCCAACGGCGGTGCGCACCTGATCGGCGACACCGTTGATGGCGATATTCTCGCGGGTGGCGTCCACTGCGATCGGGTCGGTGTCGAGAGCCAAGACGGGCTGCGCGCCCAGTTTGGCCGCCACGATCGCCAAAATACCCGAGCCACAGCCCAGATCGAGCACGCTGGTATTGGGCCGCACGTGGCGCTCGAGCGCGCCGACGCAAAGCTGCGTGGTGGGATGCAGGCCCGTGCCGAAAGCCATGCCCGGATCGAGCCGCAGCACCAGATCATCGGGTTGCGCCTCGTACTCCAGCCACGAGGGTACCACCACGGCGCGCGTGCCGATGCGCTGAATGCTGTAGTACTGCTTCCAGGCCGAAGCCCAATCTTGTTCTTCGAGTTGTTTGACGCGCAGCGGACCAACATGGCGGAGGCGACCAAGCAGCCACAGCGCCTGCTCGATCCGCGAACGCGACTCCTCGGCGTGCTCGTCGAGCGGCAGGTAGGTGCGCAACGTGACGAGCGCGGTGCTATCGTAGGTGTACTCGGGGCCATCGAGGCCGGGGATGATCGGTTGATCGATCACCACGCCGCCGTTGTAGCCCTCCTTCGCCAGCAGTTCACCCACCGATTCGACCGCTTCGGGTTCGACTTCTACGCTTAATTCAAGCCAAGACACGATGTTCCCTTTTGTACCAGAGCAGTACAGCTCGGCTAATTGATCTTCCAAATTGTCCCTTGTGGCGTATCTTCCAGCGTCACACCGAGTTCGCCGAGCCGCGAGCGCACCGTATCAGCAAGCGCGAACTGCTTGGCCTTGCGCAACTCGGTGCGCAACTCCACCAACAGGTCGATGAACGGCGCAACCTCTTGGCCGCTGGAGCGCTGCTCGACATCCAAGCGCAGGCCAAGCACACCGGCCAACTCGCGCAGACGCTCTTGGGCAGCCTCAAACGGCTCGCCACCGACCGACGCATCGCGGGCTGTGTTGATGGCGCGCACCAACTCGAACAGCGCCGCCAGTGCGCCCGCCGTGTTGAAGTCGTTGTCCATCGACTGGATGAAGTGCGCCTTCGCGTTTTCGCAGGCGGTCTTTAGCGCCTCGACAGCCGGGCCGCTGCTCACGGTGCCGATGGCGGGCTTCAGCGCGCCACGCAAGCGAGCCAGTTTGCGCTCCTGATCGGCCACGATCGCATCGCCGTAGGCCAGCGGACTGCGATAGTAGCTCGAAAGGACGATCAGGCGCAGCACATCGGCCTCGTGCTTCGCCAAAAAGTCGCGGATAGTGACCACGTTGCCGAGCGACTTCGACATCTTCTCCAGCTTGATCGAGCCATCGGCGAGGCGCGTGTGGATCTGCAACATACCGTTATGCATCCAGAAGCGCGCGAATGGCTTGCCGGTCAAGCTCTCGGTCTGGGCGATCTCGTTCTCGTGGTGCGGGAACACTAGGTCGCTGCCGCCGCCGTGGATGTCGATCTGCTCGCCGAGGTGCTTGAGGTTCATCGCCGAGCACTCGATATGCCAACCCGGGCGACCATTGCCCCACGGGCTGGGCCAGGCTGGTTCGCCAGGCTTGGCAGCCTTCCACAGCGCGAAGTCGGCGGGCGATTCCTTGCGCTCATCGACCTCGAAGCGTGTGCCAGCGAGCATATCTTGCAGGTTGCGGCCCGAAAGTTTGCCGTAATCAGGATCCGACGTGACGCGGAAGTAAACATCGCCATCGGCAGGATAAGCGTGGCCATTGTCGATCAGATGCGAGATAAACGAGATAATCTCGTCCATCGTCTCGGTGGCGCGTGGGTAGACCGAGGCCCGTTGCACGTTGAGCGCCTCAAGATCCTCCAAGAACTCGGTTACATAGCTCTCGGCAAGCTCTTTAGGATCGCGGCCAAGCTGCGCGGCGCGATTGATAATCTTGTCATCGACATCTGTGAAGTTGACCACGTGATGCACGTGATAGCCGCGATACTCCAGGTAGCGACGAATGACATCGAATACGAGCGCCGACATCGCGTGGCCGATATGTGCCTGATCGTAGACAGTCACGCCACAGACATACATTTTGACGATATTTGGCTCAAGCGTTTGAAACGGTTCGGTCGTTCGCGTCAAAGAATTATAAATCTGAATCGACATGAGGCGATCCTCTTATTTCAAGCTAAATCCCGCTGCCAAGCGAAAATTCTTCTTCCTGGGCTGTATTCTCACCGAGCGTATCCCAAAGTTGGGCGGGCAGCGGATCGAAGCCCAAATAGATATCGTGTGCGTGATGATGGTGATGATGATCCGTGAATTCCTCAAGCTCGGTGAGGCGATTCTCGATTTCGAGCAATTTGGCGCGCAAACCACGCAGCATCTGGCCTTCGGGGTCGGGCAGTTGCTCGACACGCCGCGTGGTGCCAGTCTGCGGGTCGCGGGTCGCAACCACACGGGCGGGCACACCCACAGCCGTGGCATGCGGCGGCACATCCTTCACCACCACAGCGCCACCGCCGATCTTCGCGCCCTTTCCGATCGTGATCGCACCTAGCACAATCGCACCAACGCCAACCACCACATGATCCTCGAGCGTGGGGTGGCGTTTGCCGCGCTGCTTGCCAGTGCCACCGAGCGTAACGCCTTGGTACAACATCACCCAATCGCCGATCTCGGTCGTCTCGCCAATCACCACACCCATACCGTGGTCGATAAAGAAACCTCGGCCAATCCGTGCGCCGGGGTGGATCTCGATACCAGTGAGGAAACGGCTGATCTGTGAGATTAAGCGAGGAATGAAGGGCACGCCCTGCTTCCACAGTTTATGCGCAATACGATGGAGGATAATCGCGTGTAACCCTGGATAGAGCAACATTTCAGGCAACGAACGAGCGGCGGGGTCGTTCATTGCGATCGCACGCAGGTCGTCGCGTAGTGTTTTGATTTGATTCGCTAGAGACATAGAAAACCTCCCGTTGCAATCGACGATCGGGAACACAAAGGGTACACAAGCTATCAGGGACGCCACCATAAAGGCAACGTCCCTAACGACAGATACAGCTAAACCCTTTGCTCTCGCTACGCCGAACTGGTAGGGAGGTTCGCGAGATCAACACCGCAGGGGCGTATTCAAAAGCGCTTGCGCATAGGCGCAGGCGCTGAGCTACACTCAATTGATTATGGAGCGCTTGCATTGCTCGACGACTCGCTCTTAGCAGTCGACTCAGTTGCGCTGGTCGCCGACTCAGATTTATCACTCGCTGCAGCTTTCTCGCTCTTAGGGCCCTCATCGCCGCCAACAGTTGCGCTGCTGGCTTTACGGCTGTCGGTAATATACCAGCCAGAACCCTTAAAAACGATGCCCACCGGCTGGAATACGCGCCGAACTGCACCAGCACAAGAGGGGCAAGTTCGCAGTGGTTCATCCTTAAAGGATTGGAACTGCTCAAATTGTGCACCGCAAGAGTCACAGGCATAGACGTAGGTAGGCATAACCGCGCGATCCTCCTGAAAATCCTGATGTTGAGTTTATATCCGGGCCTATTGTACAAGATTTCGCTTGCCTGATCAAACGCTTTGAATTTGAGTTTTGTTAGAATTTACGCCTTAAACTTGACATTATTGTTGAGTTAATTTATCATATTTATACACTTAATTCTTAAAACCGTACCAGATGAGCTATTCTGCGTAGAAATGGAAAGAGGGAGCAGATGGCAGCTAACACATCAGCCGAAACAACAGTCGGTTCGCCTGTGGTCGATCACAATGCGTTGCGTGTGAATCAGGCATGTATCATCGTCTTTTTAGTGCTCGGTTTCTTGCTGAATCAACCTTGGCTTGTTGTGTTCGTCTGCGCCGTGATGCTGATCGGCACCGCATTTCCCAAGGCAGCCCTGTTCCAGCGCTTGTACCTGAACGTGTTGCGCCCGGCGGGTCTGCTCAAGAGCGACCTGCGGAACGAATCCCCGGCGCCACACCGCTTTGCGCAAGGCATGGGCGGTTCGGTACTGCTGCTGGCGGCATTGGCGCTGTTCGCTGGCACGAGCGCGCTCGGCTGGGGGTTGGTGTTCCTGGTCATCGCGCTGGCCGCTGTCAATTTGCTATTCGGCTTCTGCGCGGGCTGCTTCGTATTCTTCCAACTCCAGCGATTGCGCGGTTAGACTCCTATGCTCGAACGTTTGTTGATCCTACTCGGCTTAGCGCTGCTGATCGGAGCCGGTTGGGGTGTGCTGCAACTCTGGCGGCGCCTCAAGCTGCGCCAACTGCGCGATATCAGCCCATTATCGGCGTTTGTGCCGACGGGGCGCCCGGCGGTGGTGTCGTTCTCTACACCCACCTGCGCGGAATGCCGCACCCGCCAGGCTCCCGCCTTGGCTCGGCTTAGCAAGGCTGTCGGCGACAAAGTGACGATCCAGTCGTTCTCGGCGCTAGAGCACCCCGAGCTCGTGCAGCAGCTCGGCATTTTGAGCGTACCTGCCACAGTCGTGCTCGATGCCGCAGGGCGCGTGCGCAACCTCAACTTGGCCTACACGAGCGACGAGCGCTTGCTCGAACAGCTTCAGCACGTTCAATAAGCTACTCTACCGACACGACTGCGCCTGAGCCACAACCGTTCAGGCGCGGTCGATCGTGCGTTGCAGCAGCGGCCCAAATTCAGCAGGGTCCGACATGCGGATGTCCACCGTTGGGGTACCATGCCAAGCCGCACAATCGCGCAACGTCGCCGCGAGATCGGCCAGCAAGCCCTCGCTTAGCGGCACGCCTGGCTCCAAGTGCAGCGCTTTCACCTCGAAGCGCCCCTCCTGCCGATGTGCTTTAGCATCCAACCGCCCGACCAACTCGCCCCGCCGCAGGATCGGCAGCGAGAAGTAGCCGTAACGGCGTTTGGGCGCAGGCGTGTAGCACTCGATCCGATATTCGAAGCCGAACAACTCCAGCGCACGCGTTCGATCCCATACCAGCGGATCGAAGGGCGAGAGCAGCGTGGTGTGGGTTGGCTGTAACGCACCATCGGCAGCCGCTTCGGCAAGCTCCCGCAGCTCGGGATGGATGTAGGCAGGCTCATCGAAGCCTTCGATCTGCGCTTCCAGTAGTTCGCCTTCGCTCGCCAACTGCTGCACGATCTTCACTGTCTCGGGTTTGCGCACACGGAAGTAATCGGGCACCCAGCGCGCCAATACGACACCGAGCGCCTGGACGGCTTGCAGCGCTTTGGTTCGGCGCACCTGCTCGGGCGTGGGAAGGTGATCATCGTTCCACGAGGGCAGCACCCGTTCGCGCGGGGCGTACACGCGCTGGAAGTTCTGCCGCCGCAGCACCATCAGCTCACCGCTGGCGAACATGCTCTCCAAGATGCGCTTCTCGGTCTTCCAGCCCCACCACGTGCCGCTTGAGCCATCGGTACGCTCGAAATCGCTCGAACGCACCTCGCCCTTTTCGCGAATGCGCGTCAGCACACGCTCGTAGGCCTCTGGGTCCTCGGTGGCCCAATCGCGGGCGTACTTCAAGCCCGTCTGCATAGCAGCTAGCATATCCAAACGGTACAGCCCGAAGTCCTCGATCGGTACGAAACACGCTTCATGTACCCAATACTCGAACAGCGCGCCCTCGGCCAAAAGATCGTCCAACCACCTCGGCGTGTACGAGCCTACTCGGCTCCACAGCACCAAATACGGGCTACGAGCCACCACGTGAATGGTATCGATCTGCAACACGTGCATCCGACGGATCGCTGCGAGCACATCGGCCTTGGTGGCCTGATGCGTCGGCGGGTGCGCCAAACCCTGCGCAGCCAGCATCAGCGCGCGCGCTGCGTTGATTGATAACCGCATATGCTCCCTCTGCGTTACAATGCTCTCAAACATTATAGCAGAACACTTGTACGTGTTATCGGTCACAAGCTGTATTCGCAGGCTGTGGAACTGATCCACAAGCACGAAACGTTATTTATACAGAAGATTCACAAAACATTTTGATATTTATGTCAACTTATTAGGAGCTGTGGATGTTACGCACGTGGAAGTTCCGCCTGATTCTGATCGGTCTCTGTGGATTATTGATGCTCGTGGGGCCGTCGCTGTATGTGCACAGCGTCACGGCCCGGCAACGCCATAGCAACCCGCACGAGATCGCCAAGCAGCGTGTGGCGATTGTGTTTGGCGCAGGGGTACGGCCCGATGGTCGGCCCTCGCGCATGCTCGCCGAGCGCGTGCAAGCGGCGATCGAGCTGTATCAGCTAGGCATCGTGGAGAAGTTGCTGATGACGGGCGATAATTCGCAGGTCGATTACGACGAAGTGACGGCGATGCGCGATTACGCGATCGAGCGGGGCGTGCGACCCGAGGATATCACTCGCGATTACGCCGGATTCCGCACCTACGACAGTTGTTATCGGGCTAAGGTGATCTTCGGAGTGGAGCAAGCAGTGCTGGTGACCCAATCGTATCACCTGCCGAGGGCGGTCTACAGCTGCCAACAGTTGGGCATCGCGACGCAGGGGCTAGGCACACCCGATTGGGGCAGGTATCCCGAGGTGTTGTTGCTGCGCTACGAACTGCGCGAACTGGCGGCGACGGCCCAGGCACTGTGGGAACTCCACATCACCCAGCCGCCGCCGCACTTCCTTGGACCGTTCGAGGGCATCACATAGCTTCGAGTTGCCGCTTGATCTCCATCATAAACAGATCGGCGGTGGCCCCGTCGATCAAACGGTGGTCGAAGCTGAGCGACATGTAGCACATCGGGCGGATGGCGATGCTGTCCTGCCCGTTGTTTGTGAGCACCACCACCCGCTTCTGGATGGCCCCAACACCCAGGATGGCCGCCTGCGGGTGATTGATGATCGGCATGGCGAAGATGCTGCCGTTGACGCCGTGGTTGGTGATGGTGAAGGTACCGCCCTGCACGTCATCGGGCGAGAGACGCTTGGTGCGGGCGCGCTCGGTCAGGTCGCCGATGGCCCGCGCAAGGCCCAGCAGGTTCTTCTCGTCGGCGTCGCGCACCACTGGCACGATCAGCCCATCGTCGAGGGCCACCGCCACACCGATATTGACGCGATGGTGCAGTTGAATGCCCTGATCGGTGTAGCTAGCGTTGATGATCGGCACGGCGCGCAGGGCGGCGGCCACCGCCTGCACGAAGTAGGCCGTGTAGGTCAGGCGCACGTTTTGGCGCTCGAACTCGGGTGCGGTGCGCTCGCGATGCGCCACCACACCCCCCAAATCCACCTCGGCGACCGTGGTGACGTGCGGGATGGTGCGGCGCGAACGGGTCATATGCTCGGCGATCGCACGGCGCATCGCGCTGATCGGCAGCAACTCGCTGTCGGGCGGCAGTTCGATGGGCGGCTCGGTCGCTGGCGGGACGGATGGCGCAGCGGGCGCGGCAACGGGCGGCTGCGCCGGAACTGCGCTCGGGGCCGCTTCGGCAGTTTCGGCGGCGCGGCGCAAGATGTAGTTCAACACATCGCGCTTGCTGATGCGCCCACCCAAGCCAGTGCCTTTAATGAGGCTGAGATCGAGTTGATGCTCTTCGGCCAGGCGCGCCACCACGGGCGAGATGAAGCGGTTGCTCTGGCCGTTGCTCGGTGCAGGCACCGACGCTGGCCTCGCTGGCGCGCTAGCGCTTGGGCGTGCGGATGCTGAGGCTGGTGCGCTTGGAGGGACGGCTGCGGGTGCACTGGCTGCTTGGGCAGGCGCTGGGACATCGGCCTGCTCGGCAGCCTCCATCAAGGCGATCGGCGTGCCAACGCGCACCGTCTCGCCCTCGGGGATCAGGATCTGCTGCAACACCCCGGCGAAGGGCGCGGGCACCTCAGTATCGACTTTATCGTTTGTCACTTCCAGCAGGGGTTCATAACGCTCAACACGATCTCCAGGCTGTTTGAGCCATCGCCCCACAGTACCTTCTGTAACACTTTCACCAAGTTGCGGCATGGTTATTTCGGTGGGCATGCTTGCTCCTTACCTGTAGTCACGTGGCTAAGTAGCGTTCTGCACTAGTCTATCTGCATTTCAATATTCTGCAAGCTCACGCATTGCAGCGGCGATCGTCTCAACATTCGGCAGGAATGCGTGTTCGAGCGTGTCGCTGTAGGGCATGCCGGGCACCTCCGGCCCACCGATGCGCATAATCGGCGCATCGAGATGCTCGAAGGCGTGCTGCCCGATCAGCGCGGCGATCTCACCACCAAGCCCTCCAATCAGGTTATCTTCGTGAACGATCAGGACTTTGGACGTTTTGCGCACGCTCTCAAGGATCATCTCGGTATCGAGCGGGCGCAGCGTGCGCAAGTCGAGCACTTCCACGTCAATGCCCTCGTTGGCGAGTTGTTCGGCAGCCGCGAGGCAGTGGTGCAGCATCATCCCATAGGCGATCACCGTGAGATCTTCGCCTTGACGCTTGATCTCGGCCTGACCGATCGGAATGCGGTAATCCTCGGCGGGCACGTCGCCTTTGATCAAGCGGTAGCATTTTTTATGTTCGAGGAACAGCACCGGGTTCGGATCGTCGATGCTGGCCTTGAGCAGACCCTTGGCGTCGTAGGGGGTGGCGGGCGCGACGACCTTGAGGCCAGGCACATGGCAGAAGAACGCCTCGATGCTTTGGGAGTGGTAGAGCGCGCCGTGGATACCGCCGCCATACGGGGCGCGTATGACGAGGGGGACGTTCCATTCACCGTTCGAGCGGTAGCAGAAGCGCGCGGCCTCCTGCACAATTTGGTTGAACGCCGGAGCGATGAAGTCGGAGAACTGGATCTCGGCGATCGGGCGGGTATCGTTCAGCGATGCGCCGATGCACGCGCCAACGATCGAGCTTTCGGCGAGCGGCGAGTCGATCACGCGGTTGGGGCCGTATTTGTCATACAAACCCTCGGTGGCGCGAAAGACGCCGCCGCGCTTGCCGACATCTTCACCCAAGATAAAAATCCGCTGATCAACCGCCATCATTTCATCGAGGCCCTGGCGAATCGATTCGAGCAATGTCATTTCTGGCATATCGCACCTCAATAAAAGGAGCCAGAAAGCAGGGATCGGGCGCAATCCACGTCGTGCGCTCGCACGAGCCACAGTGCGCCGTTCACTTCTTTTCCCTCAACCGATCCCTGGATTCTACCTCCTTGTCGTTATGCAATCGGCAGACGCTTTTACGCCGCGTACACGTGCTTCATCAAAGTATCGGCGGATGGCTTGGGCGCTTGTTCGGCGTACGAGGTCGCATCATCGACGATTTGCTCGATCTCGTGGCGCATCTGATCTTCGCGCGCCGCATCGAGCAGACCCTGTTCCCGCAAACGGGCGCGGAAGGTCACGAGCGGATCGCGAGATCGGATATCGGAGAGCTCTTCGCTGGGGCGATAGGTGCGGTCGTTATCGTCGCTGGAGTGCGGCGTGAGGCGTAGACAACGGGCTTCGATCAGCGTGGGACCGCCGCCCTGGCGTGCACGGGCCACCGCCTCGCGCGTGGCCAAATACATCGCTACGGGATCAGTGCCATCGACGGAGTGGCCGGGCATGCCGTACGCGGCTGCGCGCTGAGCCACGCTATCGACCGCCATCTGCTTGCGCATCGGCACCGAGATCGCGTAGGCGTTATTTTCGCACTGGAAGATCACCGGGAGTTTGTGAACGGATGCGAGGTTGAGTCCTTCGTGGAAGTCGCCCTGGCTAGTCGTTCCTTCGCCGAACGAGACCCACGCCACCGCCTTGCCGCCTTTGATGCGCTCGGCCAAGCCGATACCTGCGGCGTGCACGATCTGCGTGCCAACCACACTCGACTGGCTCACAATCCGCAGGGCGCGGTGGCTGTAGTGGGCGGGCATCTGGCGACCGCCGGAGTTCGGGTCGTCGGCTCGCGCGAACAGGCCGAGCATCACCTCACGGGCCGTCATCCCGATCGTTAGCACCGTCGCTAGGCCACGGTAGTAGGGCAACAGAAAATCTTGCTCGGGTATCAGCGCCATCGCTGAGCCAACTTGGGCCGCTTCATGCCCCTGACACGAGACAACAAAGGGCACCTTGCCGCTACGGTTGAGCAACCACATGCGTTCGTCGAGGGAGCGGGCCAGGAGCATTATTCGATACATCTTGAGCAACATTGCTTCGCCAAGATCAGCGAATTGAGTTGAAGTTGCAAGAGTTTTCGGAATCGTTGTCATTGGGCACTCCTTCCGCAATACATGTACCAAACATCAAAACACCCCTTGGCGACGACACCAAGGGGCAACGATGAGGCATGCGGTATACTGCGCGTATAGGCCAACAGCAACCGCGAGCACAACATCGCCATTGATGGCGCTCGCTACAAATGTCAGTGTAGCATATTCGTTGGTCATCCGCAACAGCCTGAAAGTGAAGGTTATTTCATCTAAACAGACATAAGAAACAGCAAAAACGCCCAAAAATGAGCGTTTCTGACTAGTTCGAGCGTATTTCTGTTCAGTTGTGCAATCTATTGCAGATGAATAAAACAAACCTACAATAAATCATCGTCTTCCGGCTCAGTTTCCTGTTTACGCACGAAATTCACCGCCGGGTCGATGATCAATTCGCCGTGATGCACGAAATCGACCAGCAGCACCTCGCGGCCCTTCTCAGCCCGACTCTCGCGCACCACACCATCGCCGTACGGCAGGCAGAAGATCTCGTCGCCAGCCGCAAAACGCAACTCCACAGTCCCATTCCGCTGATTCGACGAGTGCGAATCCCGTTGCACGCGCTGCTCTTGGCGCTCACGCTGCTCGCGTTGGCGGCGCAACCGTGCGATCAAGGCGGCAGGATCGGGCGTCTCCTCCTCGGGAGGTGGCTGTGGCGGTGCGGCCTGCCCAAAGGAAGGGCGCTCGCGCGACGGTCGCTCGCGGTGCTCTTCGGGCGGCTCGGGTGCGCGCGCTGCGGGGCGCTGCGGCTCAATGGGCTTCGCCGCTGAACGCGGTGGCTCCGGTGCGCGTGCTGCGGGACGCTGCGGTTCCGGCGCGCGCGATGCACCACGGCGCTGTTCACGGCGCTGACGGGCGTTGCGCCCACTGTTGGCTGGCATCGATACCGATGGGCTCGGCGGGCTAGACGGGCTAGGCGGACTTGATGGGTTCGATTTGCTCGGCAGCAACTCGATCATTGGCGGCTCTGGCTCGGGTTCCGGCTCAGGCTGCGGTTCTGGTTCCGGCTCTGGCGCTGGCTGAGGCGTGTACAGCACGCGGGGCGCGGGGGTGGTCTCGTTCCGCCCGAAGCGGCGTGGTTGCTTAGAGACGGGCGCAGGTGCAGGCGTTGCCACCCGCGCAGGCTGGCTCCCCTGGGCCGCATCGCTCGAACGGCCAAGCAACATCAACAGCCAATCCTGATCCGCGCGGCTGAACGGCTCCAACAACGGATCGTGGCGACAGGCCAGCGCAACATCGTAAGCCAGTGGTAGCAACTCCTCGGCGTTCGCGTAGATCCAGGCGGCCAAACCGCTGCCGCCGGGCTGCGCATCCACAAAATAGATCCGTCGGGCCTCGGCATCGTAGCACGGCACGATCTCGGTGAACTTCGCCAGCGTGCGCAACGGCAAGGTCGCCGCGAAGCACCATCCCAGTACCTGCCCGGGCACCGTGTTGCGCTCGCTTCCATCGAGATCGAACCAACAGGCCGGAGCCGTCCAGCGCGCTGTGAGCGTGGGCTGCAACGCCAGATCAGCCGCAGCCGCGCTATTGCTCGCCTCGCGGTAGCCGTACATCTCCTCATCGACCACCACGCGCCCGATGCTGAGCGACCGACCACCTAGCAGCACACGAGCGTCGCGCTCCTCGCGAACCGTCACCTTGCAGCGCCGCAGCGGATACGTGCGCCGACCGTTACTCTCCTGGCGCACCATCAGGCTGCCGCCATCCTCATCGCGAGAGAGCACGCGGTAGCCGCCTGCGCCCGAAGGCAGCGCCGCGCCGGGGAACGTCCAGCGCTCAAACGCCGTCGGATCGAGCAACGTCAGCAACTGACCCTGATCATTCTTCACCATAAGCGCGCTGCCGCTCGCCGCCAGCATGCTGAACTCGCCATACGGATCGCCGACGCTGTTGGTGGGCTTCCAGGCCACCTCGGGGTCCGGCAGGTCGACCAAATGGCCCTGATGCACCAAGCGGTCAACGATCTCCTGAACGCCCCACGCATCGACCTCTTCGGCGGTCAGCGGCAACTCACTGGCGGCGCACAACACATGCTGCGCCACCACATACGCGTTCAAGGCAGGCTCGGGCCAATTCGAAAGCGCGCCGTTCAGGATGCGTTCGGGCTGATGCGCGATCGCCTGCTCGGGCAGCGTATCGCCCAGCACCACTACTACCGCCTGATACTCCGAGCGCAACATGCGCCGCAACTGGCTGATCGAGCCGGGGTAGCCGAGCGTCAACAGCACGTGCGCCCGCGATGGCGCTGGCCCCCAAGTGATATTCTCCTCGTCGTCGATCAGCGGAGCCAGCAACGGCACCTCCAACGGCGAGCAAGTCACATGCACGTGATAGCCCTGCTTGCGAATCTGGATCGCAAGCTCCGCCGTCTCGCGTAGCCGATTACTGCCACAGCGCCACACCGCCAGCGTCGTGCTCTCCGAGGGGCCATCATCGGCGTTGACGATGCGCCAGGGCTGGCCGAGCAGCGCTTCAAGCGCCATCGCCTCGCCATTGCACGAAGCCATCGTGGCCAGCAGGCCCACCCGCAAGCTACGCGCATGCGCAGCCGCCACACGTTGCGAGCGCAGCAGCAACTCGGTGAGGTGCGAGCCTTGCACGCCGGTGTACTGGTGAATATCGGGGAAGAGCATCAGGCGGAGGCGCGGCCAAAACTGCCGCCAAGCCCGATCGTGATGCCGCAACATACGATAATGCAGCATCTCGGGCGTCACAATAAACACTCGCGCCGCCATATTCGGGCGCTGTTCCCGCTCGGGCAACGAGATCGACAGCCGCAAGTTGTGCGGCATCATCTCGTTTAAGTACATCAAATTGGTGCGTTCGCGCTCTGCAGCGGCGATATCGGGCACAAACAGCAGAGCCGCCGATTGAGGATCGGCGTGCAGTATCGCGTAGAGCAGCAGCGAGGCGGTCATCGCCACGTCGTTCGATTGGGCGGAGAGCACCACTGGCTCGCCACGACGTAACGCCGTCAGCGCCTGGGCCTGGTGCGGTCGAAACGGCTCGCTCGTCAGAGCCACCCACGCTTGCGCTAGCTCGGTATCGACGGGTAAATGGCTGATCCGGTCGCCGATCGTGCCATCCAGTTGGCGCAGCATAATCAACGGCCCAGTATCGCCACGCCCTCGTTGCCGCGCAATAGCCTGAATGATATCGCTGATGTTCGGCACGGCCAATTGCCTCCCACACATGGGGAACATACTCGCTCGTGAATATTGTAGCACATTCGGTCAATTACGCGATCCCATTAATACGCCACAGATCGCACGATGCAGCTACGTACTACGCGGCGGGCCTGCGCCAACAACGACCCGTCCCATCCTTAGCTTAATAAGGTTCATGGGAAGCACCGCCCTGCCAGCCGCAACGCCAGTTGGAATCAGCAAGCACAGCGGCAACAGCACCGCGAAAGCCCAATTATGACGGACTTGGGCCGCGATTCCCGTCCGATGCACGAACGAGCCACGCCAAGCCGAGCGCCACCACCCCGCCAAGCAAATCGGTGCCGATATCGCGCACACTATCGAACCACAGCACGCCGCCCTTGAACAGCGCCTGTCCGCCCTCCTGACACACGCCCACCGCCGTTAACAGCACCAGGTACAGCACGGGCCACCTGCGCAGCGCCGGAAACATCCACAACAGCAGCAGGCCCAACAGCCCAAACAGCCCTGCATGACCCACCGCGTGCGCCCACGCCGTGGGGAACAGGCGATCGATCAGCAGGCCGAACGGCTGCCACAACTCGCCCAACCAGCCCAGCGGGAAGATGATCAGCGCCAAACCCACCACCAGCAACGGCAACCGCCTCTGCAACACATCGTTCATCACACACCTTTCGCAAAACCCGACACGCGCATGCTACCCGCAGCGCCTCCGTCCAACCACGCTTTGAGTGAGCCGAGCGGGGCACTCGCGTGCTTGACGGGGCGTAGAAGAACACTGATGTGATAATCAGCACGCTTCGTGGTATAGTTGCCCTATCGCTCGATTTGTAGGGATGGTGTCGATGCTGCCACGCTTTGCATTGATTCGGAATACGGCGCGCAACCTTGAACCGCACTGGGTATTCATCGGCCTCACGCTTGCCTCACTCATGCTGTTCCTGTTGCTGCTGCTCGCGCCGCGCGCCGATGGTCATCTGGTCGGCTCGGATGGCACGTTTTATTATGTCTATCTCCACTCGCTAGTGATCGATGGCGACCTCAGTTTCGCGAATGAGTACCGCTATTTTGGGCTGAGCGCCGCCGAACTCACCACGCCGACTGGACTTGCACCGAACAAGTATGCGATCGGCCCGGCGCTGCTCTGGCTGCCGTTCTTTTTGGTGGCGCATGCCGTGTCGCTGTTGCTCGGGCTGGAGGCCGACGGCTACAGCTACCTGTACCAGAGCGCGATCTCGGTGGGCAGCATTGTGTACGGCGCGTTGGGCTTCTGGTTGGCGTATCGCAGCGCCCGCCACCTGTGCAGCCAGAGCGCGGCGCTGTGGGCGGTGGTGTTGCTGTGGTTGGCCAGCAACGCAAGCTACTACTTGATCTTCGAGCCGTCGATGTCGCATATGGTCGCGCTGTTGAGCGTGGCGCTGCTGTACCACTGTTGGTTCTCGCAACTGCGTCACCAGGCTGCACCACGCCTCAGCGCGGTGGTGCTGATGGGCTTTGCGGCAGGCTTGGTGCTGTTGGTGCGCTTGCAGGATGGGATTGTGCTGTTGGTGCCGTTCGGCTCGCTGGCGTTGCATGCGTTGGGTGCGTGGCGGCGCGGGCGCTCGCGCGAGTCGCTGGCGTGGCTGGGCGCGGCGGTGCTGGCGGGCGGCATCGCGCTGGTGATGCTGTTGCCGCAGTTATGGGTGTGGAATGTGGTGTTTGGCTCGTGGTCGGTCAGCCCGTATATGAGCGATAACCCGCAGCCGTTCCGCTGGGGCGCGCCGCAGGTCTACGGCGTGCTGTTTTCGAGCTTTCACGGCTTGTTGAGTTGGCACCCGATCTACGCCGCTGCGCTGCTGGGCCTGCTGCTGTTGTGGCGGCGCGATGCGGGCTTGGCGAGCGGCTTGTTGCTGGTGATTGCGCTTCAGGTGTATGTGGTGGCGGCGTGGTGGGCCTGGTGGCAGGGCGATTCGTTCGGCGGGCGCATGTTCCTGAGTTTGCTGTGGATGTGGTTGCTCGGCTTGGCGGTGCTGCTCGATTGGCTGCGGGCGCGCGGCTGGCTGGGCGCGGCGCTGGTGGTGGGCGCGGTACTGGTCGGCTGGAACGGGCTGGCGCTGGTGCAGTACCGTTTGGGCTTCGTGCCGATGAGCGAGCCGTTGACGTGGCAGCAGATGACGGTGGAGCGACTGCGCTTGCCGTGGTTGCTCTGGGAGCGGCTGCGCTCGCGCTGATGGCCGCGAGTACGGCGGCGCGCGTTTTGGCGCGTAGCGCCACCCTGCCCGAGCGCGCGCACACGTTGTGCACGACGTTGTTTGCCCGTAGCGACGGGCGTTGGGGTTGACGACGCGCCCTTTTCCCAAACCAATACGGCGTTGTTTTGCGTTGGGCTTTTGGGGATTTGCGTATGCGGCTTCTGTTCGTGAACAGTGGTACAATACGGCATCCAAGAGCGCAATTGAATTGAACATTGGCGCGTTCGGCAGATACACTCCAATCTGCACTCGCATCCTATCAAAGAGGAAGGAACCGGTATGCTGATCTCACTTCAGGACACGCCCGCATTACGGTTGAACCCCGACGATGATGTCGCTGTGGCGCTGATTCCGCTTGCAAATGGCCGCCAGATTGTTGTGGATGGCATCGAAGTGCGGGCTACGTCGGCGATTGGACCCGGCCACAAGATCGCGTTGCGCGCTATCGATGCGGGCCAACCCATCCGGCGTTACGGGCAGGTGATCGGCTTTGCGACGCGGGCAATTGCGCCGGGCGACCACGTGCACACGCACAACCTGGCGGTTGGCGATATGCAGCTTGAATACAAGTTCGGCACCGATATCCGCGAGATCCCGAAGCCGACCGAGCAGCGCACGTTTATGGGGTATCGACGCCCCAAGGGCCGCGCTGGCACGCGCAACACAGTGGCGATCATCAGTACGGTGAACTGTGGCGCGCACACGGCCCGCACGATCGCGAACCGCGCCCGCGCCGAGTTGCTGCCGCACTTCCCGAATGTGACCAATGTAATCGGTTTGGCGCATAAGAATGGCTGCGGCACCCGTGATGGCAGTTCGGAACTGAATATGCTGCAACGGACACTGGCAGGTATCGCGCGCAATCCGAACGTGGCGGGCTACCTGTTTATTGGCCTAGGCTGCGAGGTGAACCAGTTCGAGTCGCTGATGGAGTCGCAGGAGTTGAACGGTTTCCGCTTGCCGCCTTACATCGGCATCCAGGATGCGGGCGGCATCGGCCCAGCCGTCAAGGAGGGCATGTTGGCGGTGGAGCGTTTGCTGGAGCAGGCCAACCAGTACGAGCGCGAGCCGCTACCGATCAGCCATTTGGCGGTGGCGTTGCAGTGTGGCGGCAGCGATGGGTTCAGCGGCATCACGGCGAACCCGGCGCTGGGCTATGCGGCGGATCTGCTGGTGTCACACGGCGGCACGGCGGTGCTGGCCGAAACGCCCGAGATCTACGGTGCCGAGCATTTGTTGGCGCGCCGCGCGGTGAGCCGCGAGGTGGGCGAGAAGTTGATCGAGCGCATCCGCTGGTGGGAGGCCTACACCGAGCGCGAGGGCTTTGTGATCGATAATAACCCGGCTCCGGGCAACAAGGCTGGCGGTTTGACGACGATCTACGAGAAGTCGCTGGGCGCGGTGGCCAAGGGCGGCACGATGCCGCTCGTGGCGGTCTACGAGTACGCCGAGCCGATCACAGAGCATGGCTTCTCGTTTATGGATACGCCGGGCTACGATCCGGTCGGCGCGACGGGTCAGGTGGCGGGCGGCTGCAACTTAGTGGCCTTCACCACGGGTCGCGGAAGCTGCTTTGGCTTTGCGGTCGCACCGAGTATTAAGATCGCCTCGAACACCGCCATCTACGAGCGAATGCGTGGCGATATGGATGTGAACGCTGGGCGCATATTGGAGGGGTCGAGCATTGAAGAAGTGGGCCGCGAGATCTTCGAAAAGTTCATCTCGGTCGCTTCGGGCGAGCAGACCCTCAGCGAGGAGCAGGGGATTGGCGAAGAAGAGTTCGCGCCGTGGATTCTGGGCGCGACGATGTAAGTAGGAGCTGCATGCTACCGACTATTCAGATGGTGATGCGGCCTGGGATGCTGGATCTGGCCTGGGGACACCCAGCGCCAGATCTGCTCCCGCACGCTGCGATTGGCCAAGCCGCACAGGATATGCTCGAACGCACGGGCTTCGAGTCGTTGACCTACGGCGCGGATCAGGGCGCCGGGCCATTGCTCGAATGGCTGCGCGAACGCATCGAACGCACCGAGGGCCGCGCAGTCGCCGCCAACGAGATTCTGATCACGGCTGGCAATTCCGACGCGATTCAGCAGATCTGCGCGTTGTGGTTGCGCAAGGGAGATGTCGTACTGGTCGAGTCGCCCACGTACCATCTGGCGGTGCGGATTCTGCGCGATTTCCCGTTTGAGTTGGTGCCCGTCGCAGCGGACGGCGATGGACTGCGCATAGACGCGCTGGAGGAGGTGCTGGCCGAGGTGCGGCGCAGTGGGCGACGAGCGCGGATGCTGTACTTGGTGCCGACCTTCCACAACCCGACTGGCGCGAGCCTGAGCCTCGAACGGCGGCAACGTTTGGTGGAGATCGCTGCCGCCGAGGAGTTGCTGGTGCTGGAGGATGATGTGTACCGCGAGTTGGCCTACGATGCCCCGGCGCCGCCCTCACTGTGGAGTTTGGCCGAGCCGGGCGTCGTGGTGCGGATGGGCACGTTCTCCAAGTCGCTGGCGCCTGGTCTCAAGCTCGGCTGGATGAACGGCGGTGCTGAGCTGATCGGCAGGTTGATCGAGAGCGGCGTGCGAGACAGCGGCGGCGGGCCGAGCCATTTCACGGCAATGCTGGTCGATCAGTTCTGTCGCTCAGGGCAGTTCGATGCGCATGTGGCGCAGTTGCGGCGGGCCTATGCCGCTCAACGCGATGCGTTGCTGGCCGGGCTAGAGACGTATATGCCGAGCGGTTATCGGGTGGATGTGCCGAGTGGCGGATACTTTATGTGGCTGATGCTGCCCGAGGGCTACGATAGCGCTGCGCTCCTGCCGAAGGCCGAGGCGGCGGGCGTCTCGTACCTGCCGGGCGATCGGTTTTACTTGGGCGAGCCGCGCCCGCGCAACGCTCTGCGCTTGGCCTTCAGCTTCTACACACCACCGCTGTTGGAGGAGGCCGCACGGCGATTAGGAAGCGTAGTGCGCTGATTCAGTTCGGGATACACAAAAGCGGTGGAACTGCGCTCTGCAATCCCACCGCTTCGTTGTTGTCTCCAAGTCCAACCTACTCCAGCGCCCGCACCTGCAAATTGTCGAAGAACGCCTCGGAACTCACGCTCCCACCCACGGCGAGCAAGCCGTAGCGTGCGTTATCGCCGTATGTGGTCGCGTCGAGTTCAGCCACAAGGGTGCCGTTGATCAACATCTGCACGTAGTCGCCGTTGAGGCGGGCCACCAGCCGATTCGTAGCGCTGCCTGTGCGGATCGCGTCGCTCTGACCACTCGCGAGGGTCGAGACAACCCCACCGCTGCGCTGTTCGAGCCGCCAACTACTGCTCTGCGGGTTCACCACCAAGTACATATAGTTGTTGGCATCGAGGAAACGCACAAGCAAACCGCCCTCACCGCTCGTCACCTGCATATCCACGCCGATGCTCATGTTGCTGCCTTGCGTGGTGTGATAGCTCCAGATCGTGCCATACCCGGCGTCCACGGCGATCCGATATTGGCCGTTCTGGTAGCCAACCCGCCAGCCAGCACCGCCTGTATCGGCCCAACCGCTGCCCGAGAAATCATCGCTAAACAGCAGCGTCCCAGTCTCCGCCAAACCCGACGAACTGCTCGCTGTTGCGGTCGGCTCGCTGGTTGGCGTTGGCTCGCTCGTCGGCGTTGCAGTTGGCTCACTGGTGGGTGTCGCCGTCGGCTCGCTCGTCGGCGTTGCTGTAGGCTCGCTGGTGGGGGCTAAGGTTGGCTCGCTGGTGGGCACCACAGCAACCACAGCGGTCGGCTCGGGCGGCGCAGTGGTTGGCTCGGGAGGCGCGATGGTCGGCTCAGGTGGCGCGGTGGTCGGCGCAGGTGCCTCACTCGGCGCGATCACCGCCTGCTCGGTGGGCTGCGCAGCCTGTGTAATGCCGTTGGTACTCAATGCGGCGGGATCACTATCCCGCGACATATTGATCACCACAGCGATTAATGCAAGCGCCGCTACACCGCCGAGCACACTGCCGATCAGCAACAGCGGGCGGCGCGAGCGGCGTTCTCCGCCAACATTCCGCAATTCGCGCAGTTGGGCCTCGGCACTGGCCAACATATCAGCGCTGTCGCGGTAAAATGGGTTGATCTGTTGCAGTTGGCGAAGTGTCCCGATCGCTTGTAATAGGCGTTGAGCAGCTAAATGCTCGCGCGCCTGCTCGTATAGCTCAGCCTGATGGTCGCGCGGTTGCGGGGGCGGAGGCGGCGTAGGCCGCGCGCTGCTTGTGCGCCCTGCTTGACCACGATTGTAGGCTGTACGAGACGAAGGGTTATTCAGAACGCTATATGCCACGGTAATATACTGGCTACGCCGGCCAGCATACTCACGTTCAGCAGGTGAGGCGTTCGCATAACGATCAGGATGGTATTTTGCTATCTCCTGACGATAAGCGCGCTTGATCTCATCAGCAGTTGCCGAGCGCGAAACTCCCAGGAGTTCATAGTAGTCCAGGTTCTCGAAATCCGACACGTTCCCCTCTGGGGAGGTATGAGTTATGAGTTATGAGCTATGAGTGAAATAGGCAGCAGCAACTCAGAACCCATATCTCAGAACTGGGCACTACTCAAGGTAGTCGCGTAGCTTCTTCCCAAGGCGTGGATGGCGAAGTTTTCGGAGCGCCTTCACCTCGATCTGGCGAATTCGTTCGCGGGTCACCCCGAACTCCTTGCCGACCTCTTCGAGCGTCCGACTGTGGCCATCCTCCAAACCGAAACGTAGTTGTAACACACGGCGCTCGCGTTCAGTGAGCTGGTTCAACACCTGCTCCACCTGCTCGCGCAACATCTGATGACTCGCTGCATCCGAAGGCGCAAGCACCTTCGAATCCTCGATGAAATCTCCGAGCTGGCTATCCTCCTCCTGACCTACAGGTGTTTCGAGCGATACTGGTTCTAGTGATGTTTTGCGGATCGCGCGCACCTTCTCGACCGGCAAGTTCAGTTCGCGCGACAATTCTTCATCGGTGGGATCGCGCCCAAGCTCCTGCAACATGCGACGGCTGGCGCGCATCAAACGGTTGATCGTCTCGACCATATGCACCGGAATGCGGATTGTGCGCGCCTGATCGGCGATCGCGCGAGTGATCGCCTGGCGTATCCACCAGGTGGCATACGTTGAGAACTTAAAGCCTTTGCGATAATCGAACTTCTCGACGGCGCGGATGAGGCCAACATTGCCTTCCTGGATCAGGTCGAGCAGTTGCAGGCCGCGCCCCACGTACTTCTTGGCAACCGAGACCACCAAGCGCAGGTTCGCCGAGGTCAGTTCCTCACGGGCGTTCTGGCCTGACTCGATCGCCTTCATCCAATCGCGCAGCATCTGATCGCGATTGCGCACAAACGCATCGTGGGCTTGCTCAGCGGTGGGCCAATCGTTGCCTTCGGCGACATGCTGCTTGATCTCTTGGGGCAGCAGTTCGTAGATAATCAGCACATTGGCCAGCGTTTGGTCGAACTGCTCAGCCGAAAGCTTCTGCTGCTTGAACAACTCCGAGCGCTTCGCATCGTAGGCTTGATGCTGCTCGAAGGTGAGTTGCTCCTGCACTGTCAGAATATCGCGGCCCATCGCACGGCTGATCGGGTTTGGCACCTCTTGTTTGGTGACAACGTACAGCAGTTTCAGCGCATCTTCGACGATCGGCCAACTCTTGAGGAAGTGGTCGTACATATCGTCGGCGATGGCCACCACATCATCGGCGGTCCACTTATTATCCTTGCCGAGCTGCACGCGGCGCTCGGTCAGGTAATCGCCGATCTCGATGCGTCGGGCGAGCGCGATCTCTTGGCGACCGTTCAACAGCGGCACGCGCCCGATCTCGCGCAGATACATGCGCACAGTGTCGTTGACGCTGATACCTTCGACGTTCAAGCCATCTTCAAGATCCGGCTCGTCCTCGAAGATCGGCTCGACCTCTGACCCGCCGACGATCATTTCATCGCGCGTGCTGATGCCCGAGGCCACCAGCGCCTGCTGAATCTCAACCTGTTTATCAAGATCTGCTTCGGGGTTTGGCACAAGCTGAGAGATGTCGCCCTCAGTGACGTAGCCACGCTGCTTGCCAATGGCGATCAGATCTTGCAGAGTCTTAATTACATTTGGCTCTTCCTCGATCTCTTCAGGGCGTGTTGAGAGCTCATCACCGAGATCGTCGATCGACAAATCTTCATCGATCATGGTGTCTTTCTGATTCGCCATAAAACCTCCGCAGGAGACCACCGTACGTTCAGTATATCGAGATGTGGCCACAACACCATCGAAGCGCCTTGCGAAATGGCCGTACCACTAGGAGACAAGAACCATGCACTAGGCAATACGAAAGCGATGGAGATCTGGATAGGTTGTGCTGCGCCTGGGTGTGCTAATACTGTCGATGTATTCTTTGAGCTGTGCTAGTTGCTCAAGTAGTTGCAGTTGCTCTTGTTGATCGGTCACAACCATCAGTTGCTGCTTGAGTCGATCCTTCCACTGCAGCGCTCGTTCCCGCTGTAGGATTGTAGCACATTCTAGGGCATCGTTGACGTAGCGATACAACTGTGCTTCAGGAACGTTTAATTGTAACACGCGTTGCGCTTGTTCGTGTAATGGTTCGTCGAGCGTTTGCACCCACAGGTTGAGGTCGCTACCCTCAGGTTGCTGCAACCAAGCCTGCCAAATCAGGCGATTCTCGATCCGATCGAGCAGGCCAAGCACCGAATCATCGATCACTTCTTTGACGAGTGGGAAGCCAGATAGGTCGCGCCAAAGCTTTTCCTGCACAGCAGTACGCGCAGTTGGGAAGCGCAACATCCATCCCAATAGGTAATCTTCCTTGGCGGGCGTATCGCTCGGCGCACGGAACTGGATGCCGCTCGGCTTCTTCGGGCGTGCCTGATTTGGCAACGCTTCGCGCACAATTTGCTCATCTATTTGAACTAAACGCGCCACTTGCTGAATATGGTGCGCCCGTTCGATCGGATTTGCAACCTGGGCGATCAGCGGGGCCAAGCGCGAAACCGCCTCAGCCTTGCCCTTGGCATCGCGCAAGTTGAGATCGGCGGTGAGCGCGGTGATGTAGAAATCCATCACCGGGCGGGCACCGTCCATCAACGCGCGCCACTGGTCGGGATTGGCCTGGATCACCTCGTCGGGGTCTTTGCCATCGGGCATGGCGATGATCTTGATCACCGCGTTGAGTTCGCGCTCCCAACTGATGAAGCCCTGCGGCGTCGGCACGGGCACATCGTGGCCATCGAGATTCTCTTGCAGCACCTGCACGCCTTTGAGCGTGGCACGGATGCCCGCAGCATCGGCGTCGAGCGCCAGATAGATGGTGTGCGCGGCCTTCTTCAGCACCCCCACATGCTCGGCTGTCAGCGCGGTGCCGAGCGGAGCGACCACATTGCGGAAGCCATACTGATGCGCAATAATCACATCGACGTAGCCTTCCACGATCACCGCCGAATCGCTTGAGCGAATAGCATCGCGAGCCAGGTCGAGGCCGTACAGCACGCGACTCTTATCGAACAGCGGCGTCTGCGGCGAGTTCATATACTTCGGCTGCGCATCGCCTAGCGAGCGACCACCAAACGCGATCACCTCGCCCTTCTGGTTGCGGATCGGGAACATCAACCGATCGCGGAAGCGGTCGTAGTAGCCGCGCGTCTCGTGTTTGATGATCAAGCCTGCCGCCTCGATCTCCTCCGGCTCAAAACCTTTGCGGTCGGTCAAGTACGAGAGCAGAGCGCTCCACTCGCCCGGGCTGTAGCCGAGTTGAAAGGCCTCGAGGGTGGATTGATCGATTTGGCGTTTGTTAACGTAGGCACGGGCCGCCTCGCCGCGCGGCGATTTGACCAGCATATGGTGAAAGAACGCCGCCGCCGCGCTGTTGATTTCGAGCAGACGGGTGCGCAGTTGATCCTGATGCACCTCTTGCTCGGTGCGCTCGTGCAGCTGAATACCAGCGCGCTGGGCGAGCTGTTCGAGCGCCTCGCGGAAATCGAGGCCCTCGCGCTGCATCAGGAAATCGAACACCGTGCCAGAGGCTTTGCAACCAAAACAATGATAGCTCTGCGTATCGGGGAACACGTAGAACGCCGGGGTACGCGTGTTCGGATGGAACGGGCAGAAACCCACGAAGTTGCGCCCACTTTTACGCAATTGCACATGCGCCGAGATAAACTCGACGATATCAATTCGCTCTTTGATTTGGTCGCTAACAGTCGACATAGGACAGCCATTAGAACTTTCCGGCTGATGGCATGCCGCCTTCAACCGCTGTTCTCAGCAGTACAACCGCACCATATGGAAGCGGAACACGCTACCCTAGGAGCCAGATGGATGGTGATACTTTGCCGATGTTACCAAAAATACAGCAACACCAAGCTCGTTGCACCTGTGTGTTTGTGGTGCTTTATCATTTAGTATAGCATGATCTCATCGGCTCTGGCGGATTTGTCGCAGCCTAGCGATGGCAGATCGGCGGCTAGGCGCTCCACGTTCGGGGCACATAGAGATCACGAAACACCTTGATGGCGTATCGATCGGTCATACCCGCCACGTAATCGACCACAGCGCGTTGGATCGGCTCGGACCGCTCTCGATTGATACGCAATAGCTCCTCGGGAAGTTGCTCGGGATGCTTCATAAAGTGCGAATAGAGCATCTCGATCACCACGCGCACCTTGCTATCATCCTCTTTGGCGCGCGAGCCCAAGTACACCGAGCGGTACATAAATTCGCGTAGGGCGTTCGTCGCTTCGAGTATCTCTGGGCTAAGGCTGAGCAGTGGGGGATCGGGCGCGCCCTCCCCATCGACAACCCACCAGTTGAAATCGATCAGATCGCAGACCATGGTGTTGATGCGCTCGGAGTGCGTGGCGCCGAGCACAGTGATCGCCTCACGAGGCAGGTCGCTCGGCGCGAGAAGGCCAGCGCGCAACGCATCATCGATGTCGTGGTTGATGTAGGCGATCGAATCGGCGATTTTGATGATCTGGCCCTCCAGCGTGCTCGCCACGCCCCAAGCCGTGGCCATAATATCGCGGCGCGCCTTCGAATGCAGGTAGATCCCCTCGCGCACGGCGTAGGTCAGGTTCAGCCCTTGGCCATTCTTCTCGAGCACCTCGACAATCCGCCGACTCTGCTCGTTGTGGCGGAAAGAGTGACCCTGCGCCTGCGAGAGCGCGGCCTCGCCAGCATGCCCAAACGGCGCGTGACCGATATCGTGCCCAAGGCCGATCGCCTCGACGAGGTCTTCGTTGAGGCGCAGGGCGCGCGCCACCGTGCGGGCGATCTGCGTCACTTCGAGCGTATGAGTGAGCCGAGTGCGATAGTGATCGCCTTCGGGAGCGATGAAAACCTGCGTCTTATGCTTTAAGCGCCGAAACGGCTTGGAGTGCAGAATTCGATCTCGATCGCGCTGAAAGCGTGTGCGGGCTGGCGATTCTGGCTCATCCCGCTCGCGCACCACTGCATCGCTAAATGCGGCCAGTGGAGAGAGTTGTTTGCGTTCCTGCTGTTCGAGATACTCACGAATACCCGTATGCGTCCGCCGAGCCATAACAGACCTCGTTATCAGTACCAGCGGACGTGGATGGTGCTAGTGAGACTTCGCCATGTTGTCGTTGTGAGCTGCGTTGTGCCGATGAAATACAAGCCAGTGGGGCTACTGCCTACCCGATCGGCTTCGCGATGGGGGCATCTGGCTGCTCTGGAATTGTACTACGACTTCGGGCGCGATGCAAAGCCACAATCAGCGCTGCGATCAGATGAATCACTACGATCACCTGGAAGTAGATCACATGGCCGCTGTTGTTGGCAGCTTCTTGGGCTTGGGCGGTGTTCACGAAACAATCGGCGAGGCTGAAATGGCCCTGCAATACGGTACACGACTCGTAGCGGGCCGCCACGAATGGCGAGAAGAAGTAGATGCAGAAGCAGACAAACGCTGCCCACCAACGTTCGGCCTTACGCGCGAAGAACCAGCCCCAAAACGTGGCGAAGGGCGTTGCGAAGGCCACCCACACCAATGGGCGAAACTCGCGACCGGGGTCGTAGGGCGGTTCTGTCAGGCTTCGATTATAGATGGCCCACACAGCGCCAAGCACGGCTGCGCCCATAATCAACAGGAACGTTCGGGTATCAAAGCGTTTTGTCATAGTCTTTATAAAAGCCTCGTCATCGGCCACACGGGCATGCTGGCGGCTTGAGTAGCGCATTCAGCATCACGTGTAGCGCTCACCATTCACTCTGCTACGGCGAGGTGATTATAGCACACGAGGGCAGCATCAACATCCATCGGCAAACCGAAGCGGGTACTATGCCGATGCGAACGGAGCCGACGCCTGGCAGTTTGGCCAAAGGCCGCTGAAGTGTGGTATCATACGTGATAGCACAAAACCGCCCACCAAAGGAGCACATGTGACCATCCTGTTGTTGATTCGCCATGGCGTGAACGACTGGGTACATGGGCGTTTGGCCGGATGGACACCAGGTGTTCATCTGAACGAAGAAGGGCGTCGTCAAGCCATCGCAATGGCAGCACGGCTCGCCCACCTCCCAATCGATGCTCTGTATACCAGCCCGCTTGAACGAACAGTCGAAACCGCACAGGCTATCGCGGCATCGCGTGGCTTGCCGTTACGAATCGTCGAAGGGCTCGGCGAGGTCCGTTACGGCGAGTGGCAAGGTGCCGAGCTGAAAGAGCTCTACAAGCACGAGTTGTGGCCTGGCGTTCAATTCTACCCGAGCGGCACGCGTTTCCCTGGCGGCGAAACGCTTGGCGAAGCCCAAATACGAATGGTGACCACGCTCGATGCGTTGCGTGCTCAGCATCCAAAAGGGATCATCGCTGTCGTCTCGCACGCCGATATCATCAAACTTGCGATCGCCTACTACATTGGGATGCATATCGATCTGTTCCAACGCTTAGAGATCAGCCCGTGCTCGGTCTCGGCGCTGGCGTTCACACCTATGGGCCCACGCCTGTTGGCGTATAACGACACTGGTTCCCTTGATCACCTGAAACCCAAACCCGAACCAGCCGCCGAACAGTCCAACACAACCACCGAGGCCCCAACAAGCGCTCCGCCTCCTGCGGCATCAACCTCGGAAACGCCAAACTCGCAGGAAGTCCCAACCAACGGAGTCGCAAGTAATTCGTAGCCTCGTATTACAGCTTGACCGTTCGAAACAGCTTGTCTCAACGCCAAAGATGGCTATTAGAGACACTGTTCATTGGAGAACAGGCAAAGGATTTCGATATGCCTGAGTTTACCTATGATTTCGATCCCGTAACGCGAATCACCGCCCACGCGGTTGGGGTTCCTGGGCAGCGCGTCTTTTACTTGCAAGCGCGCCGTGATCGCGAATTGATCTCGCTGATCGCAGAGAAAGAACAGATCAGCGCACTCGTTCAAGCTATCAACCAACTGCTCGAAGATCTGGTCGATAAAAACCCCCTGCTCTCATCGTCCGACGATATGATGCAGGTAAGCGATATGAGCCTTGAGGAACCGCTCGAATCGAAGTTCCGGATCGCCCAAATGGGCTTGGGCTACGATAGCGACCGCGATATGGTGATCCTGGTGGTGCAGGGCGATGCGGATTCCGATGATGAAGTGCCGCCCACCGCTCGCTTTAGCGCCACCCGCGACCAGATGCGTATGCTCAGCGAACATGCCGCCCGTGTGGTGGCGCAAGGTCGCAAAATTTGCGGAAACTGTGGCCGACCGATCGACCCGACTGGGCATTTCTGCCCCCAGATGAACTAGTAACGCCACAATATGGATAGTAACCAGCCCAGCCAACTGAGCATCGCCCAAGTGCTCGAACTTCTCAGCAATGGCGAGCTTTCGATTCAGGGGATGCTGCCCTGGAGTAGCAATTACACGCTCCTCGTCCTCATCGAGCACGAAGGCATACAAGGTTTAGGTGTCTACAAACCCCGCCGTGGTGAGCGCCCGCTATGGGACTTCCCGCAGGGCACGCTCTGCCAACGCGAGGTGGCCGCCTACTTGTTGAGCGAGGCGCTGGGCTGGGGCTTAGTTCCGCCCACCGTGCTGCGCGATGGCCCTCACGGGATCGGCTCCGTGCAACTGTACATCGATGCCGATCACGAGGCGCACCTGTTCACAATGCAGGAGGAAGGTGGCTACGATGCGGTGATCGAGCGGTTGTCGGTGTTCGATGTGATCGCTAATAACGCCGACCGCAAAAGCGGCCACTGCCTGAAGGCCAGCGATGGCCGCCTGTGGGCCATCGACCACGGCATCTGCTTCCACGCCGAGCCAAAACTACGCACGGTGATCTGGGATTTCGCTGGCTCGCCGATCGATCCGGCGATCATGAACGACCTGCGCGCCCTCCAAGAGCGTGTCCAGCAACGCGATCCCCTGATCGAAGCCCTTGAGCAACTGCTTGCGCCCGATGAGGTGCAGGCGTTCCATCGACGGCTCGAACGCCTCATCCGCCGAGGCAAACACCCCGAGCCAGGGCGCGGCCACAATGTGCCGTGGCCGCCCGTCTAACACCATCACCTGCCCCTCTCGCAACGCCACCAATGCGCTGTTTTAGCGCCGATTTGTGTATTTCATCACATTTTGGCGCATGTAACTGGCGTTATCCGCATGAATTGCCCCGCTACACAATTCAAACGCCGATTTCGTCGTCGATCGGGGGTGTTCGAATAGCGCTTCTAACGCATTGACATGCCTTGGACTCCGATTACTGCGTTGACAGTCTTCCTTCATCGTGGTATCGTTCAGAGGAACGTGTTATTTATCACAAACATGGGCATGGCGAAAGGAATATACACTCTTATGGATCAAACTCTTGGAACGAGCGAGCGACCGTTGCGTGTCGCAATCGTTGGCGCTGGCCCAGCAGGTTTCTATACCGCAGAAGCGTTGCTTAAGCAAAAAAACCTTGTCTGCACCATCGATTTCATCAACCGATTCCCCACACCGTTTGGCTTGGTGCGCGAAGGTGTCGCACCCGATCATCAGTCGATCAAAGCTGTTACCCGCATTTACGATAAAATTGCGGCAAATCCCAATGTGCGCTACTTTGGCAATGTCACTTTTGGCGCCGATATCCATCACGAAGATCTGAAGAAGTACTACGACCAAATTGTGTACGCGGTTGGCGCGCCCTCCGACCGACGGATGGGCATCCCTGGCGAGGATCTGGTGGGCAGCTTCCCAGCCACCGCCTTCGTCGGCTGGTACAACGGCCACCCCGATTACCGCGACTTCGAGTTCGACCTTTCGGGCGAGCGAGCCGTGGTGGTGGGCAACGGCAACGTGGCGATGGACGTGGCGCGCATCCTGGTGACGAACCCCGACGAACTGGCGAAAACCGACATCGCGGACCACGCGCTGGAGCAACTGCGCAAGAGCAACATCCGCGAGGTGGTGGTGCTCGGGCGGCGCGGACCCGCTCAGGCAGCCTTCACCAATGCCGAGGTGAAGGAGTTTGGCGAGCTTGACGGGGTGCGCGTGAAGGTGAACCCCGAGGAATTGGAGCTCGACGAGCAGAGTCAGGCCGCGCTCGCCAACGATAAGATCGCGCAGCGCAACGTCGAGATCCTGCGCTCGTTTGCGAGCCGCACCGATTGGCAGGGTGAGCGCACCATCACGATGCGCTTCCTCGTCTCGCCAGTGGAGGTGTTGGGCGAGAATGGCCGCGTGACGGGCGTGCGCATCGAGCGCAATGTGTTGGTGCTCGATCAGAACGGCGGGCTGCGGGCCAAGGGCACCGGCGAGTACGAGACGCTCGATGCGAGCTTGGTGCTGCGCTCGGTGGGCTACCGTGGCGTGCCGCTGCCAAGCGTGCCGTTCGACGAAGCCACCAATACGATCAGCAATGTAGCGGGGCGCGTGGTGCGCACCAGCGGCGGTGAGGTTGTTCCCGGCGAATATGTGGTCGGCTGGGCTAAGCGCGGTCCCTCCGGCGTGATCGGCACCAACAAGCCCGATGCAGTCTCGACGGTGGCGGCGATGATCGAAGATTTGCCGAACCTTACGCCGATCGCCGACGAGAACCGCGACCCCGCGAAGATCGTGGAGCTGCTTGAGCGCGTCAAGCCCGATTACGTCACGTATGATGGTTGGCAGGTGCTCGACGCCTACGAGACCGCCCGCGGCGCCGAGCAGGGCCGCCCCCGCGTGAAGGTGACGCGCGTCGCCGAGATGCTCGACATCATCAAGCGCGGCGCCTAACGGTCGAGCCTAACGGTCGATAGATGCAGATTGGTGCAATTGCACTGCGCCAATCTGCATTTTTCATCTCTTCAGTGAGATCATCCCTCTCACATCGCCTCAACAGTGCGTATTCGCTCCTGGTAGCGGCCCGAGCGTTGCAAAGATATGGCTCGCTCAGTATAATGAAGGGTGTTCTGCGCATCAGCACGCCACAATTGCGGCTTGCCAGGGGAACATAACAGCACCACATCAGACAGGATGGAGAGGAAAGCATGACAGAGTCGACCGCCACCGAAGTTCAGCAGCTCGTCCAGGAAGGCCGAGCCGCCGCCTTGGCGGGTGATACCTTCGCGGCGCGCGCCAGTTTTCGCCGAGCCACCGAGCTCGATCCCACCTCTGTCGAGGGATGGATCGGGTTGGGCAGCGTGACGCCGCTGCTGTCGGAGAAGCGCTCGCACCTGCAACGCGCGCTCGAAATCGACCCTGACAATGCTGAAGCACAGGCCAGTCTGCGTTATGTCGAGAAGCTGATCAGCGAAGGGCTGCAACTTGCGCCTTCGAAGCGCCGCGAGGAGCGCAATGCCTCGGGCGATGCTTCGCCGCTGCTTGGCGCACCCGAGGCCGCCGCACAGCCAGAGGTTGAATACTGTTATCGCCACCCCGACCGCGAGACGGGTCTGCACTGCATCCAGTGTGGCCGCCCGATCTGCGGCGAGTGCGCCACGATGACGCCGGTTGGCCAGCTCTGCCCCGACGATCGGCGCGCCCGACGGCCCAAAAACTACCAAGTCACGGCCAAGGATATCATTATCGGCGGCGTGGTCGGCTTTGTGGCCTCCGCAGTGGTCGCCTTCCTGCTGTCGATGTTTCTGGGGCGCTCGGGCTTCTTCCTAATCTTCATTCTGATGATGGTTGGCCCGGCGATCGCCGAGTTTATCGTGCGGATCGTCGATTATTTCACCAAACTGAAGCGTGGCCGCGCTATGCAGATCACGGTGGGCACTGCTATCGCGTTGGGCACGCTGCCGTTCGCGCTCTTCGGCGGCCTGATGATGATGATCTACATGGTGATAGCGATCACGACCGCCGTCACGCGACTGCGCTAACCTTCGATAAACGCTATTTCGATGTGGAGGTTCTGCCAATGCGGAGCCTCCACATTGTTTTGCCTAAAGATCATCGTTTGCTGCCGCAGGCTTGATTGTACCGTAAAATTTTCCAAATGGATTAAGTACGACATCATACTCATTCTCTTACCCAACTATCAATGTGGCAAAATACGGTATCATCAAGACAGACTTTGGCAAACGACTGTCGCCGGAGAAAAGCCGTTTCAACTCATCACAACATTGAGTAAGGAGTTTTTGTGTCAATCACTGCACTCGCGCTGCTACTAGCCGCCGCTGCACTTCATATGGGCTGGAACTTTTTGGTCAAACGGGCTGGCGAGAAGCAGGTGTTTACCTGGCTAGCCGTTGTGGTTGGCCCGCTCTGTTTCGCCCCGTTCGTCCTGCGCGATATGACCTTCCCCCCCGAGATCTGGCCCTATCTGATCGCCAGCGCCTTGGTGGAATTGGTGTACTACCTCGCCTTGACCTACGCCTACGGCAAGAACGATTTCTCACTGGTATATCCCCTCGCACGCGGCGCTGCTCCGGCGCTGATCGCACTTTGGGCGGTGCTCTTCCTCGGCGAAAAACTAACCAGACTGGGCATCCTCGGCTTGGCGCTGCTGGTGTTCGGCCTGATGGTGGTGGGTAGCGCGGCCTGGTTCGGCCAGCGCAGCAGTGCGCCGCCGAATATCAAAGGTATGCTGGCCGCGCTCGGCGTGGCATGCTGCATCTCGATCTACTCCGCCATCGACGGCGCGGCGGTGCGCCTCACCGAGCCGCTGCCCTACATCGTGCTGGTGATGCTGATCACCGCCGCGATGCTGACACCGCCGATGCTGATGCGCTACGGGCGTCAGGCGGTGGTGCAGGAGTGGCGGACCAATTGGCTGCGCATTATGATGGTCGGCATCGCCACGATGTTGGCGTACCTGTTTGTGCTGCAAGCGTACCGCATTTCGAGCGTCAGCTACGCGGGGGCCATCCGCGAGATCAGCGTGGTGTTCGGCGCGCTGGCGGGCTGGTTCTGGCTGAACGAGCGCTTCGGCCTGCTGCGCACCGCGGGTTCAGCGCTGATCTTCCTGGGGATTGTGGTGATCGCGGTGGTCGGCTAGCGCTGCGGGTTGTGCTACAATAGCCGCCGCAATGACACGCCGTATCGCCGCATCTCAACCAGAAAATGTGCACCAAGCCAATCGCGCTTGGGTGTATGTGTTCGCGTTCGCGCTGGGCCTGCTCGCGCTGGTGCCGCGCGTGACGGGCCTGGCCGACTTCGCCACCACCGACGAGGTGTATCACTGGATCGGACGCACCGAGCGCTTCGTCTACGCGCTCGCCAACCGCCAGTGGAGCGATACGCACCAGACCGGGCACCCGGGCGTGACGGTGATGTGGCTGGGCAGCCTGGGCCTCTGGCTGGAGCGCACCGCCGTGGCGAACGGCTGGGCCTCCGTGAACAATGCGGTGGAGCACTTATCCTGGCTGCGGCTGCCCGCAGCGGTGCTGCAGAGCGCGCTGGTGCCCGCCGCCTACCTGCTGCTGCGGCGCTTGGTGCGCCCGAACACGGCGCTACTGGCAGGCCTATTGTGGGCCACCGCGCCCTACCTGATCGCCCACTCCCGCCTGTTGCACCTCGATGCGCTGCTCACCTCGTTCGTCACTTTTAGCCTGTTGCTGATGCTGTTGGCCTGCGCAGACCCGCAGCGCATCGCGTGGCGCCCGCTGATCGGCTCGGCAGCCTGCATGGGCTTGGCGCTGCTGACCAAAGGCCCGGCGCTGATCGCGCTGCCGTTTATGGGGCTGCTGCTGTTTGTGCTGCTGCCCGGGCTCGACCCGAACGAGCCTTGGTCGCGCCAGGTGCTGGTGCGGCTGTGGCGCTCGGTGCGGCTCTACGTGGCATGGCTGGGCATCGCATTGCTGGTGGTGATTGCGCTGTGGCCCGCACTCTGGGTGAGCGCTGGGCACGCACTGCACTCCTACACCGACGAGATCCTCTCGAACGGCGGGCGACCGAACGGCGACGGGCAGTTCTTCTTGGGGCAGGCGGTCGGTGATCCTGGCCCGCTGTTCTACCCGGTCGTCAACCTGTTCCGCATGACGCCGGCCACGCTGTTCGGGCTGTTGGCCACGAGCCTCTTGCTGTGGCGAGCTGTGCGGGTTTGGCGGGGCAAAACAGGTGCGAACGAGCCGAATGGCAGCGCCGAAGCCCCACACGAGGCGCGCAACCTATGGGCGCTCCTGGCGTTCGTGGCGTTCTGGACGCTGGTGATGACGCTGGGGCCGAAGAAGTTCGACCGCTACGTGCTGCCGACCTGGCCTGCGATCGAGATCCTGGCGGCGGCGGGCTTGGCGGCGTTGGGGCGATTGCTGGCCCGTGGTGTCGCGCGGTTCGCGCCTACGCTAACGGGGTGGCTCCGCCCGAGCGGCATCGTGGCGGTGGCGCTGATCGGCGCGCTGTTGGCGAGCAATCTGGCGTTCTTTCACCCGTACTACCTGAGCTACTATAACCCGCTGCTCGGTGGTGGCCCTGCCGCCGAGCGTAATCTGCTGATCGGTTGGGGCGAGGGCATGGATCAGGTCGGCGCGTGGCTGGCCGAGCAGCCCGATATCGGCTACGGGCCAGTGCTCTCGGCGTTGGGGGCCACGTTGCAGCCGTTCGTGCCGGTGTTGGTGCGCGATGTCGATGATTTCGGGCGTATGCCCGCTAATTATGCGGTGGTGTACCTCGAATCGGTGCAGCGCGAGGCCAATCCGCAACTCTACGCGCAGTTGCAACAGACAGTTCCCCTACATACGGTGCGCATCCATGGCATCGACTACGCGACGATCTACCAGCTGCCGCGCCCGTTCACGCATCCGCTCGATTTCGAGTGGGCCGATGCGCTGCGCTTGCGCGGCGTCTCGATCGAGCAGGATGGGCAGCAGGTGGTGGTGACGCCAGCGTGGGATGTGCGCGCGCCGCTGCAGCAGGATGTGATGGTGTTTGTGCGGCTGCTCGATGCCAACGGCCAGCGCGTCGCGGGGATCGATGTTGTGCCCGGTGGCGCCGATTACCCGCCGACGAGTGCGTGGCAGCCGGGCCGCCAGATCGCGGTGCCGTTGCCGATGGCGTTGCCTGCCGATCTGCCACCGGGCGAGTATCGCCTGGTGTTGGGGCTGTACGATATGGCGAGCGGGGCGCGCTTGCCGATCACGCAGGGGGTGGCCGCCGACGCGGCGCTCGATGGCCCGGAGGTCGCTCTGCTGACGATGTTGCGCCTGCCGTAGAGCGATAGCGATGCGCAAGCAGGTTGAAGGCGCGCGAGCAGCACCATCAGTCAAGCGCGCCAACGTTAAACACGCCGTATGTTCGCCAAAGCGACGAGCGATGCATTTGCGGTTGCGCTTCTTCTTCAAAAGAATAAACTAACCAGGGGTTACCACGAGCTGGTTGGGAATAGCAAAAGGGCCAGCACCACAACGGTGTTGGCCCTTTGGTTTACGCAATAGTGTGCCGCTAGGTGAGCGAGCGGCGTGTGATCAGGCGATAGACCGCAACGACGACCACCGCACCGATGACGGAGACAACGAGCGTGGTGAGGTTGAGGCCGGAGACGAGATCAACTCCGATGAAGATGGATGTCAACCAGCCACCGACGATCGAGCCGATGATGCCGAGCAGTAAATTAAGCCACAGGCCATAGCTGCCGCCGCTCATCAGTTGCCCGGTGATCCAGCCAGCCAATGCGCCAATGATCAGTGTTGCAATGAGACCCATGTGAGTGCCCTTTCTCTATTTATGCAAAAAGGTGATTTAGTTGCCTTCGGCGAGCTTGCGTACTTTTTGAAGGGTATTTTTAACTTTGATGGCATCCTTGGGGTTGCCGCCCGCCACAAAGTCGCTGATAAAGCCGCCGGGTGGGTCGTATTCCATCGTGTATTTCAGGCGCGAATCGTTGCCGCCAATGCCTAAAAAGCCACCACTGCGATCGATGTCGAAGGTGTGCGTGACGGGGCGACCGCCGGATTGGGTAACGATTTGGAAGCTGTAGGCTTTGGTGTTCACGCTGACCACCGAGCCAGTGCCATCCTCGCCGTTGCCGCTCCATTGGAAGGTCGCGCCCTCGGTGAGACTTGCCAGATTGGGGTTGCCAGTGATATCGGAGAGCCAGAGCGGCCAGGTGCTGGGGTTGGTGATGATCGACCACACTTTGTCGGGTGGTGCGTCGATATCGACGTGCTGATCGAATTTAACTGCCATACAAACCTCTTTGCTACTTCAGGAAGAATCCAAATAGTGGTTTACACAACGAAACGGCTGCAACGATGTGATCTGGCCCTAATCACACCTTGATGTGTAGTGACGCACTATGATCACGTTGTGTGTTGAAGTACCAAGATGGAGAAATAAGCAGATTCTGTGCCGTCGGTTTTGCTTCGCCGATCCAAAACGAGCAGTGCGCGAAATTATCTGCCCAACTACGTTTAGATAAACAGGCGAACAAACATAACGATCTCGTGGGGAACGATTATGGCAACCAAAAAAGCTCTTGTGCTCTCCGGCGGCGGCGGACGGGGTGCTTATCATATTGGTGTTATCGAAGCGTTGATCGAGCAAGGCTGGATCGAGGATGGCAAGGGGCCAGATATCATCGCTGGCACGTCGATCGGTGCGATCAACGCGGCTGCGCTGGCATCAGGCATGACGATCGCGCAGTTGAAGCGTCATTGGTTAGCGATGCACACCGAGGATGTGCACTGTTTATCGAACGACCTGCCAGTGGTGACGCGGCCTCTACTGCGCTTTCTGTTGCGCAGTGTGCTCACCTCAGATGCTCACGGCGGGGCGCGCTTCCAGTTCCCCACGGAAGAAGCGAATATGTCCACGCAGGGCGTACTGAACCGCTTATCGACGCTGTTTTCGTCGCGTCCGTTCCGCAGCCTGCTGAGCACAGCGCCGTGGCGCGCCACGCTCGGGCGGTGGATGGATTTCGAGCGAATCAACAGCCCGGATGCTCCGGCGCTGTTACTGGCCGCTACCGAGTTGCAGAGCGGCGCGCTACGGGTGTTTTGCAATCGCGAACTCGATGGCCGCCCGGCAGATAGGATCACGTTGGAGCATTTGATGGCGTCGTCGAGCATTCCGATCGTGTATCCCTGGACGGAGATCGGCAGCGGCAAGTATTGGGATGGCGCGGTGCTGGCGAATACGCCGCTGGAGCCGGTGATCGACTTGGCGGGCAACCATGATGTGGACATCGTGGTGGTGATGATGACGCCGTGGAACGCTAGCGAGGACGAGATGCGCAGCCACACGCAGCCGATGCCGCAGGACTTGGTGCAGGCGTTGTCGCTGACGCTGGATTGGGCGTTGTTGGCGTCGTACCGCGTAGCGTTCGAGATGCTGGAGCAGCGCAACCGTTTGGCCGAGGCCGCCGAGAAGTTGGCGTGGGCAGCGCAACAGTTGGGCGATGCAGACCTGAATATGTTGGATGTGCCGTTAAAGCGCGTGCAGCCGCCCACGGTGATCGCCCCGCAGGAGATGATGCCGCTGGAGTGGATCATCGATTATGAGGAGCAGAATCACCATGCGCTGTTCGCGCAGGGCCGCGCCGATGCGGAGCGGGCGTTGGCGCTGCGCTAGGGCGAAGCAGCAGGTTCGCTTCTGCCAGTCACTAAGCAAAATGAGTAGAGCAGTTGGTTGCGATGTCGTGGTTCTATACACAGAACTGCGGCATCATTTTATTTCAAAAGTGTATCGTGTTTACCATCTGCCTCAACATTGGTATCATCAATACAATGACAGTGTAGAGGTTGAACGATGCAGCAGGCATTAGAACGGGCACAACAGGCGTTATACGGTCTGGCAACCGCCGATGCGCTGGGAGCGCTGTTTGAGTTCTCGCACGGGCAACTCTCTCGGCGCATTAGTGAACGCATTGTTCCAGAGATGCAGTGGCATTGGAGCGACGACACGCATATAGCGCTGATGATCGCTTCTGGAGCAACTACGGCATCAAGCGAGCGTTTCAGCGCGTATCACGCATGCGCACCCCGAAGCGATAGCAGGCACGATCGCCGTTGCGGTTGCCGTTGCGCTGGCTTGGCAGCAACGAGAAGCGGCTTGCCCTGCGCCACACACATTTCTTGGCGATGTGATCGAGCACGTACCAGAGAGCATCGTCAAAGAGCAACTGTTGATTGCGCAAAGCCTATCGAGCGCTTCCGTGGAACAGGCCGTGATTGCTTTGGGAAACGGCAGCCAAATCTCTGTACAGGATACGGTTCCTTTTGCGTTATGGTGCGCTGCAACGCGACTTGATAGCTACGAGGAGGCGATCTGGCTGACGTTAGCGGGTCAAGGCGATTGCGATACGACTTGCGCTATTGTTGGCGGCATTGTGGTGATGCGCCACGGACTCGATGCCATCCCGGCACAGTGGCAGCGCTGGTGCGAGCCGCTACCGGGGTGGGCTTTCACAGAGTAGCGTATGCTGATTGGCCGATAAGCTATTCGATATTATACACACTTGTAATGGTAGCAATTCCTCCGAGTTCGCCCTCCGCCAACACACTACACTCACCAAAAAAGGCGTCCTAGTGCGGTGCGAGGCATCTCCGTTCACATCCGGCGTGCGCTCGCGCAAGCGGATGGTCGCGTTGACGCCAATCGAGATGCTGTGGTATCATAGCCCTTGGTCGTTTTCATATACCCTCTGAACCGGTGTCGGCTATGTAGGCCGATACGTCGTGGGTCGAAGAAGGAATCCAATCAACATGGGCACAAAAATGAAGGTGCTGCTGGTGCAGGATGTCGAGAAGCTGGGCAGCGCCGGCGAAGTAAAGGAAGTTTCGGGCGGTTATGGCCGCAACTACCTGATCCCGAAGGGTTTCGCCGTCCTGGCGACCCGTGGTCAGGTGAAGCAGGCCGAGGAGCGCTTGGCCGCTCAGCGCCGCCGCGATGAAGCCGCCCGCCGCGATGCTGAGGCTCTGGCAGCCCGCATCAATGGCCAGACCTTGCGCTTCACCGCTAAGGTTGGCGAGCTCGATCGGCTGTACGGTTCGATCACCAACGCCGATATCGCAGAGAAGATTCAGAGCCAGTTGGACATCGAGATCGATCGCCGCAAGATCGACCTGGAAGAGCCAATCAAGCGCATTGGTATCTACCCCGTGAAGGTGCGATTGGCCACGGGCCTCGAGCCGCTGGTGAACGTGGTTGTCGAGGGCGAGGAAGGCGCGATCCAGTTGCCGCCCGATCCCGAAACCGCCGAATAAACGAGGACACAGAGCACTACACCTGCTCGCGTCTTCAAAAAGCCTCCAGCAAATGGAAGTGTGATAATGTGCCATGCCCACCCGGGCAGGCACATTATCGTGTCTAGGGGGCATGTGGATAACATCTGAATGAACGGTTGACGAAACACCTGTTGATGGGGAAAACGTATGGAGAAGTCGCTACCATCGAATATTGACGCCGAACGCGCCACGCTTGGCTCAATACTGATTAACCGCGAAGCGATCATCGCGATCGCACCCTGGTTGCCGGTTGCGGCTTTCTACCTCGAGAAACACGCCTGGATCTACGAGGCGATGTTGGCCTGCTACAATGCCCGCATTCCCCCTGATATTCGCACTGTCTCCGATGAGCTACGCCGTAACGATCGGCTCGACGCGGTCGGCGGCATCGCCTACCTCGCAGACCTTGTCGACTCGGTGCCCACCTCGTACCACGTCGAGTACTACGCTAAAATCGTCGAGCGCACCTCGCTGCTGCGCCAATTGATCGTGGCTGGCGGCAAAATCGCCGCGCTCGGCTACGACGAGCACGAGGATATCGAAACGACGCTCGATAAGGCCGAGGCGACGCTGTTCGAGATCTCGCAACGCCGTTCCACCCAGGATTTCGTGCATATCGGCCAGATTATCGACACGTACTACGAGCAGATCAACTATCTGCAAGAGCATCACGGCGAGGTGGTGGGTGTGCCGACCGGCTTCCGCGATATGGACGAGATCACGGGCGGTCTGCAGCGCTCGGACTTGATCATTCTGGCGGCCCGCCCGTCGGTCGGTAAAACGTCGTTCGCATTGAGCTTGGCCTACAACGTGGCGACGCTAAGCCAAGCCACGGTGGGTGTGTTCAGCCTTGAGATGAGCCGCGAGCAGTTGGTGCAGCGTCTGTTGGCGCTCGATACCGGCATCAGCACGCATACGCTCCGCACTGGGCATATCCGCGATACCGAGTTGCAGATTTTGATGGAGGCGATGGGCCGTTTGGCCTCGACGCCGATCTACATCGAGGATACGCCCGGCCTGAATGTGATGGAGGTGCGCAGTAAGGCGCGCCGCCTGCAATCTGAGGCTGGCGTTGATCTGATCATCATCGACTACTTGCAGTTGTTGGCGGGCCGCCGCAGCGATAACCGTGTGCAAGAGGTGTCGGAGATCTCGCGCGGCCTCAAGTCGCTCGCCCGCGAGCTGAACGTGCCTGTTATCGCGTTGTCGCAGCTCTCGCGCGCGGTCGAGGGGCGCACCAGCCACGTGCCAATGCTGAGCGACTTACGCGAGTCGGGCTGCTTGACAGGTGACACATTAGTGTACCTGCCCGAACACGGCGTCTACCGTCGTATGGATGAGTTGGTTGGGCAACACGGATTCGAGGTGCTGGCAATCAACACCGATACGTGGCAATTCGAGACACGACCTGTGTTGCGCGCCTTCTCCACAGGCATTAAGCCAGTTTACCGCATGACAACGCGCCTCGGTCGTAGCATTCGAGCAACGGCAAATCACAAGTTCTTGACGATCGATGGGTGGCAACGGCTCGATGCGCTTCAGGTGGGCATGCGCCTGGCGCTCCCGCGCGAGCTGCCGACCACCACCGAGCTCGCTGCCACGATGAGTGAAGCTGAGGTGGCGCTGCTCGGGCATATGATCGGCGATGGCTGCCATCTCCCGCGCCAACCCATCCACTACACAACGAATGATATCAGCCTTGCCGAAACGGTGGCCGATGTGACCGACAGCGCGATCTACTGGGACGAAATCGTGTCGATTGAGCCAGATGGAGAGGAAGCCGTTTACGATCTCACCGTCGAAGGGCTTCACAACTTTGTAGCCAACAATATCGTCGTCCACAACTCCATCGAGCAAGACGCGGATATCGTGATGTTCATTTATCGCGAAGAGTTGTACGACAAAGAGACCG
>CALKHR010000183.1 GCA_937988885.1 uncultured Roseiflexaceae bacterium
GGAACTGGTTCCGGAGGTTGTGGAACTGGTTCCGGAGGTTGTGGAACTGGTTCCGAAGGTTGTAGAAGTGGATGCTGTTTAGATAACTTTTGATATTGCAATGAAGAAAGGAGGTACGCCTCAGCAATTCTTAAGCACATGAACTATGCTCGTAGCTGTCGATACTATCAAACCAGTATCACTGTTTATCAATGCATCGATAGTAAGAGAGAAAGGCTATGTCAAAGACGATATCCAAACTCATGAAGGATAGCCAGGTCGCATTAAGTAATGCATTGGCATGCCCCGAGTTGATTGATGTGCTTGCGACTTATGGCTATACTCCGGCCCGCCTCCAAGAAGGTGTCGATCTGCGAGACGCAGCTCAACTAGCAATCTCGCGCAAACTCGATGCCTTCAGCCACAAAACGGCAGTACGCGATTCCTACTTCGAAACCATGGATCAAGTTCATCACACCTACGTTGCCCATCGCAAGATTGCACGGGTGGCGCTTCGCGACCGTCGTGCTGAGTTGCAGGCACTAACGCTAGATCAGCGGTGTAATAAAACTTCTCAAGATAAATGGTACGCCCAGGCCGAACGCTTTTATAGCGCTGCGCTCTCCTCTCCAACTGTGTTGACTGCTTTGCAAACCTACGGCCTCACCAGCACCCAACTCGAAGCGGGTCTTGCGTCTATTCGCGACCTCGCCAACGAGGATGCTAAACGGAAACATGCCTACAGTGTAGCTCAGGATGCCTGTCGTCAATGCGATGCGGCGTTGCTGGAACTGAAGAACTGGATGAAAGACTTTAGCGAGATTGCGCGGATCGCCCTGCGCGATATGCCTCACCTACTGGGGCAACTAGAGCTTAAGCCAACTCGTCATAAGCGCGCAGCTACCACCGAGCAACCGAGCGACCCAGCGGAGCCAACACCTGTGATGTTATCGGCGCACACCAGCGATGCCGAGGCGCTCCCCGTGATACGAGAGCAGCAACCCTCGTACTCCGAATTGCCTGTCGTAGGAGCGACGACCGATCTCATGGATAATGGTGTGCCGATGGCCGGCTGATCGCCCGCCATCCCTTCTTTCAATCATCCCCCGAATCAACGCCGCCGCAGTACCTCACAGTACTGCGGCGGCGTTTGTGTATCGTGGCGCTGTCTAGCAGGCTGCGAGTTAGCGTTGTCGCACCGTCAGCGTGCCCACGCTCAGTGCCTGCGAGCCATCGGCGAGGGGCAATATCGTGCCGCTCTGCGGATCGTACAAGCTCAGATCGAGCGTATAGACGTCGGGTGGCAGTGTGGCATCGGCCACCAAGAAGAAGCGTGTGTTGGATGTCTCGCGCTCGTGCCAGGTTTGGCTTGGCGCGCTATCACACAGCGGGTTCACCAGGCCCACCTGCTGCCCTTGACTATTGGTGATCGCCAATTGTGCTCGGTAGGGCAGCGCCAGCGGCTCGCTCGCCTGCCAATAGAACGTCAACGTGCTCTCCTGATATGTTACGAGCGGCAATTCGCGGATCTGCATTCGTTGCAGTTGAACGCCCTGTTGCCAAGCGACGTTCTCACGCGCAATCGGTGCAAGATCAAGCACCACCCCTTGCAAGCGCGGATCGGCGAGGCGCTGTGCATCGAACGCCTGCTCATACTGGGCGGCGTCGAACTCGTAGGGTTGTGCGACGGGCTGATCGCTGTAGATCGTGATGGTCGGTTGACCCTCGACCAAGATAGTGCCGAATGGGAAGTATGATTGCTCGATCACATCGTTGGGCACTTTGTCGTAGTCGAGCGGCGAGCGGGCAATGAAATAGTAGTTCGGTCGCCACTCATCGCAGCGCGACTCTTTGCGCGAATACCAGTGGGTGATCAAATAATCTTCGTTGCTATCGAACGAGCCTTGGAGGATGCCTTGCTCGTACAACTGGCCGATCACTTTCCATCCGGCATGGTGGGGGAAGCCAAAATACCCATCGGGACTGGGCAGGGCATCGCCGTAACTTGCGCGGTAGATCTCGGGGCGCGCAGCGGGAAAGACATGCCGATATTCGGGCGATTGACGCACAAACACGATATAGGCGTAGGGTGTGGCCAGCAGCGCCAACGCCGCTCCTGCCAATGCCAAGGGCACCAACAGCACCCGCAGCCGTGCCTGTAGTGCCACCGCCAATTGGGCGACACCCATGCCGATCAGGAGCGCAGCTGCGGCATCCATTGTGTAGAAGTGCGTCATGGGGTTGTCGATCACAAACGACTCAGCCACGAACGCTGCGCTGAACCACAAAAGCAGTGTTCGTAGAAAGGCCGGGGTGTGCGGGGCCACGATCAGCGCGAGCAAAGGCAGACCGAACGTGACTATCGCCCAATTACCTTGCTCAAGCGCGAACCGTTTCGGTGCTGTGACCATCACCACACAGCCCACCAAGAGCACCAAGGCCAGCGCACCACCGATCAGCCGTGGCTTGATATAGCGAGTGCACCAGACCATCACAGCGGCAGCGAGCGTGCTGCCGAGCCAATTGATCTGGAAGGTTGTGTTGTAGAAGGTGGCGAGCCGATAGTAGTTTGGCAGGTTGTTGACGGTGCGCAAACCCGAGCGGCCTGTGCGCTTCTGCAAATACTCGAGCGTGTGTGCCCACTGCTCGTTGAGCATAAACGGCACATAGAAGCAGGCTAACAGGAATGCGCCGAGCAGCACTGGTGGAGCGAGTTCGGTGAGCCACTGCCTGCCGCGCCAACCATGTCGCCAGCCACCCGCCAGTACCAGCCAGGCAAGCGCAGGGAAGATGAAGATCGCATCGTAGTGACTCAGGAGTGCGATGGCCGCCAGCACCGCCGAGCCAAGCAGATACCGACGCGGCTGAGTGACACCCTCGTAGAAGCGCCACGCGCACCACAGCGCACCCAACCATACGCAGACCAGCACACTCTGATACTGGATAATGCGCCCGAAGGCGATCAAAAACCCATCAACAGCGATGATCGCAGCAGCGATCAGCCCTGCGAGATTGGCTCCGTGCGCCCCCACAACACGTTGCAGTCCCGCACGCGCTATGAGGAAAGCTCCCAGCGGCGTACCAACGCTCGCCAGCGCGAACGGCAAGCGCGCCACAAACTCGTTGGTATTGCCGAGCAGGGCCAATGGCCCCATCGGCAGTAGTACCTCGACCGGCCCTTTAGAGTGCCAGAGCAGAATCGTATCGCGCCCGTTGACCGCATCAACCCCAAGCAGCAGCGAACGGGCCTCATCGCCCTGCACCTCGGCGCCGCCGAGGAATAGCAGACGCATCATCGCCGCCACCAACATAATCAGTGCAAGCGCTACGCCGATCGGCAGTGGTGGCAGGCTAGCCCGTGGTGATGGCGGCTGCCGAATGAGCAGCCAAGCTAGCCAAAGGCTTATCGCATCGCAGGGCAGCAGCACCAGCCACCAGGAGAGTGGACCAGGGAGGGCGTGAAGCGCCAGCAACAACAGGATCTGGTGCGCTAAGCCACCGCACAGCGCTAGAAACACGCGGGTCAGAGGATCGCCTTCGGCCTGAAAGAGCAACAATGCCAGGAGGATGCCCGGTAGGCAGAGCAACACCTGTGTTGTGATACCCGCTAACAGCAGTGGCGTGGCGATGAACAAGGGGATGTGACACAGCAGAACAACGGCGCCCAGCAGCCAAGGGCCGAGCGCGCCGAGCCGTGTACGTGCGGCGGGATTCAAGAGCGACACGGAACTCTGGCCTTCCTAAAATTCAATTCCAACCTGCGCTTGGATACCCTGCTCTTTGTAAGGATGCTTGATCTCACGCATTTCGGTGACGAGATCAGCGAAGTCGATCAGCGCCTCGGGCGCGTCGCGGCCTGTGATGATAATGTGCATCTTCGGTGGCTTATTGGCCTTCAGCCACTCAATGGCCTCGTTCGTATCGACCCAGCCGTAGCGCAACACATAGGTGAACTCATCGAGGATGATGAGATCGTACTCGCCGCTGCTAATACGTTCCTGGGCGATCTTCCAGCCGTGGCGCGCTAGCTCGATGGTGTGATCCATATCCTTGCTCGTCCAGGTGAAGCCATCGCCAGTGGCGAACCAATCGATGCCCATTTTTTTTGCGGCCCGCTGCTCGCCGAACATCGCATCGCCCATTTTGATGAACTGCACCACGCAGACGCGCTTATCGCGGCCCCAAGCACGGGTCATAATACCGAATGCGGCTGTTGATTTGCCTTTGCCATCACCAGTGTTGATGATCACCAACCCTTTGCGCTTGCGAGCTTTGCGTATATTGGCTTCGATCGCCTCGCGATCGGTTGGTGGTGCGACGTGATCATTCTTGTGGGTCTCATCACTCATTGTGGCATCCTCTCCTGTGCGATTGAGTGGATATATGCATCCTATGCTGATCACTTGGCATCTACAGAGAAGTGCTAATTGTAGCATAGGGAGTTGAAAACGCAACCAAATCATACCAAATCAAGGCGATTGCGCGACATTATAAGCAATGGAAGATACCTTGCTGCCGCAGGAGAGAACGGCATTCCAATGAACACTGACCAACTGAGTCTGGGAGCCGCCTTTTGGGTGCGAACATCCCTCCTGAGACTGACGAAGAACGATCATAGATCGACTACACTACCTTCAAAACAGTGTCTAAGCACAAGGAGGCTTCTCATGGCAGGCTGCACAAACAATTTTGGGACGCTCACGAGTGCGGGTGAGCGCGCCTTGTAAGACACTTGCTCTTCTCAACCGATATTTTGAAGTGTGGTTGATGGCGTTTGTTGGCTTGCCAATGTCTTTACGTTGGTGTGGCGCTGCGCATCCATACACTTCGCCCTCCGAGGCCACGAGTGTCTTACACTTCGTGGCCGTTTAATACGCAACAGAGAAACTTAAGAGGTTGCGTGATTGCGGTCGCAGGTATGCCTGCGGCTTTTTTGTATGCATGCCTGCGATGTGGCGATTTCGCACACACAAAGGGATGTATGCAGACAATTAATCTTGGCATTTTGGCTCATGTCGATGCTGGCAAGACCAGCCTGACAGAGCGTCTCTTGTTTGAGACTGGCGCGATTCGGCAATTGGGCAGCGTGGATACGGGCACTACCCAAACCGATACACTCGCGCTGGAGCGTCAGCGCGGTATCACCATTAAATCTGCGGTGGCCGCCCTGCGCATCGACGACCTGATGGTGCATCTGCTCGATACTCCCGGCCACCCCGACTTTATCGCCGAGGTTGAGCGGGTGCTGGATGTGTTGGATGGCGTCATTTTGGTGATCTCGGCGGTCGAAGGGGTGCAAGCGCAGACACGGGTGTTGATGCGGGCTTTGCAGCGCTTGCGTGTGCCCACCCTGTTGTTCATTAATAAGATCGATCGGCGCAACGCCGATGTCGCCCGTGTCTGCGAACAGATCGCCCGCACCTTAACGCCAGCGATCATCCCGTTGCAGACGGTTGAGGCACAGGGAACGCCACAAGCCATCGTGCGAAACCGAGCGTTCGACTCGCCGCCCTTCCAAGCAGAACTTCTCGATCTCTTGACGCGCCACAACGATCTGATGTTGGAGCGCTACGTGCAACAGGCCACCATCGATGCGGCGTATCTGCAAGCCGAACTGGTGCGACAATGCCATCAGCAGCAGGTCTTCCCAGTGCTCTATGGCTCCGCCATCACAGGTGCGGGTATCGATGAACTGCTGGCGGCTGTGAAGCTGTTGTTGCCGCAAACCGTCAACGATCCGCAAGCCCCCGTCGCTGGGCGAATCTTCAAGATCGATTGGGATGCGGCGGGCCAGAAGGTGGCGTATGTGCGCGTCTTGGGTGGTGTTATCCATCGGCGGCAGTTGTTGCCCGTTGGTGGGCGTGCGCCGGAACGGGTGGTCGCACTCGAAGTGATTCGCGAAGGTGGTTGGCAACCTTGTCGGCATCTGGAGGCGGGGCAGATCGGCAAGATTTGGGGCTTGTATCACGCGCAGATCGGCGACACAATCGGCTCGACGAGCGGTTTGAGGCAGCGCCAATTCGCACTCCCCTCGCTAGAGGCGATTATTACGCCGCAGAACCCTGAGGAACGGAATGCGCTGCATCGAGCGCTGGTGCGCCTCGCCGAATCCGATCCGCTGATCAATGTGCGGCTCGATCCATTGCAGCAAGAGTTGTATATCTCGCTGTACGGTGAGGTGCAGAAGGAGGTGATTCGTGACACATTGGCGTATGAGTTTGGCATCGCGGTAACGTTTAGCGAGATGTCGGTGATCTGTGTCGAGCGTCCGATTGGGAGTGGTGCGGCGGTCGAGTGGTTGGGCAAGGACGGTAACCCATTCCTTGCGACGTTTGGGGTGCGTGTGGAAGCTGCGCCGCCCAACGCTGGCCTGCAGGTCGTGTTTGATTTAGAGCGTGAGGGTATACCTCTCTACGTTTATAAATCGGTGGAGGGCTTTCAGGAAGCCTTGACGCAGATCATTCACGAGGTATTTCAGCAGGGCTTATCGGGGTGGCATGTGACAGATTGCTGTGTAACGGTGACTCATGCGGGGTATAGCGCGCCTGCCACGACGGCCCGCGATTTTCGGCTCCTTGCGCCGCTCGTATTGATGGAAGCGCTAGCCCAAGCGGAGACGCAGGTGTGCGAACCATGGTATTGCTACGAGATCGACGCGCCCGCCGATAGTTTATCGACTCTGCTTGGTATTCTCGCGCGGGTGGAGTCCTTCCCCAACGAGCAGCGGATCGATGGCGAGCGCTGTTGGTTGAGCGGCTCTATTCCAGCGGTACTGGTGCATCAGGTGCAGTTGCAGATCGCGAATGCGACGCATGGTGAAGGGGTGTGGGAATATCGTTTCCAGCAGTATCGGCCCGTGCGTGGCGAAGCGCCGACCCGCGCCCGCAGCGATGCGAACCCCTTGAATCGTCGTGAGTATTTATCGCACTTGTCGCGGCGCTTTTAGAGGCCTTATAGTGCTGCCGAGATATGGTGGCGTGTGTTATGATAACCCTGTATCCTTCGTAGTTGTTTGTACGTCTGCTTATTGAAGGCCACACAGCCCTATCTATCACCAACGCTTAGGTTATACAATATAAACCCTTAGTTAGCGATCTACATCCTTCTGAAGTGGCCTGATATCTTACACTTAGTATTGGAACTCTGTGCGATAATGTGTGCATCTCGGAGAGCTTGAAGGAGCGCCTCTAATGGATATACGTAGCGAAATGGCTGGCCAGACCCAAGTTGCATCTTCGTTGGATGCGTTGTTTCTCCCACGAAGTGTAGCGGTGGTTGGCGCAACCGAGCGCGCTGGCAGTGTTGGACGTACGATTGTTGAAAATTTGATCAATGGGCCGTTCGGTGGGCCGATCTACCCGATCAATTTGAAGGCCTCTAGCATCCTTGGCTTGAAAGCGTACCAACGCCTGGCCGATGTACCTGGCCCAATCGATTTGGTGGTGGTCGTGACACCGGCGCCGACCGTGCCCGGTGTGATCCGCGAGGCTGTGGATGTCGGTGCACGCGGCGCGATCGTGATTTCGGCGGGTTTCCGTGAGGTTGGCCCCGAAGGCGCGGAGCTAGAGCGCCAAGTGTTGGAGGAAGCGCGGCGTGGCAATATGCGGATTATCGGCCCGAACTGTCTGGGCCTGATGAATCCGATGCGTGGCCTGAACGCCACCTTCGCGAGCACAATTGCGCGGCCCGGCCATGTGGCCTTCATCAGCCAAAGCGGTGCGTTGTGTACCTCGGTGCTCGACTGGAGTTTGCAAGAGAACGTCGGCTTTAGCGCGTTTATCTCGATTGGTACGATGTTGGATGTGGGCTGGGGCGATTTGATCGATTACCTGGGCAACGATCCGAATACACGCAGTATCGTGATGTATATGGAATCGATCGGCGACGCTCGAACCTTTATTTCGGCAGCCCGCGAAGTGGCGCTGAACAAGCCGATCATCATCATCAAGGCGGGGCGCACGGCTGCGGCAGCGCAGGCGGCGGCTTCGCACACAGGCGCGCTGACGGGCAGCGATGAGGTACTCGATGCGGCCTTCCGGCGCTGCGGTGTGCTCCGTGTGAATACGATTGGTGAACTGTTCAATATGGCCGAGATTCTGGCCAAGCAACCGCGCCCAACCGGCCCGCGCCTTACGATCCTAACGAACGCTGGTGGTCCTGGCGTGTTAGCGACGGATGCCTTGATCAGTAACGGCGGCCAACTGGCGGAGTTGTCTCCCGAGACGATCGAGGAGCTGAATAAGATCCTGCCACCGCATTGGAGCCACGGCAACCCTGTGGATATTTTGGGTGATGCTGGTGCCGAGCGATACGTGGAGGCGATGAAGATCCTCGCGAAGGACCCCAACAGCGATGGTCTGTTGGTGACGCTCACTCCGCAGGCGATGAGCGAGCCAACCCGGGTGGCCGAGCTGATCCGCCAGCAAGCGGGCTTGACGCACAAGCCGTTGCTGGCCAGTTGGATGGGTGGCGCTGAGGTGGAGGCCGGCGAACACATCCTAAATCAGGCGAACATCCCATCGTTCTCGTTCCCCGATACTGCGGCCCGTGCGTTTACCTATATGTGGCGCTATACCGAGAACTTGCGCGGGCTGTACGAGACGCCAGTGCTGTCGAACGATGTGGGATGGCAGCCCGACCGCGAGAAGGCGGCGGCGATCATTGCTGCGGCGCGTGCCGAGGGTCGTACATTGCTGAACGAGGCCGAGTCGAAGCAGTTGCTGGCTACCTACGGCATTCCGATCGTTGAGACGCGCGTGGCGACATCGCTCGACGAGGCGCTCGCCGCTGCAAACGATATCGGTTACCCGGTGGTGCTGAAGTTGTTCTCCGAGACGATCACGCATAAGACCGATGTAGGTGGCGTGCGCTTGAACCTGGCCGATGCTGATGCGGTGCGCGAGGCGTATCACAAGATCCAGCAGTCGGTAACGGCGTTGGCGGGTGCCGAGCACTTCGGCGGCGTGACCGTGCAGCCGATGATCAATCTGAGCGAAGCCTATGAGCTGATTCTGGGTTCTAGCGTTGATGCGCAGCTTGGCCCGGTGCTGCTGTTCGGAACTGGCGGCCAGTTGGTCGAAGTGTTCCAGGATCGTGCGTTGGGATTGCCGCCGCTGACCACCACGTTGGCGCGCCGTATGATGGAGCAGACGCGCATCTTCAAGGCATTACAGGGCGTGCGTGGTCGTGCTCCTGTCGATCTCCAGTATCTCGACCAGATCTTGGTGCGGTTCAGCCAATTGGTGGCCGAGCAGCGCTGGATCAAGGAGCTAGATATCAATCCGCTGTTGGCCTCAGCGGAGCGGCTGGTCGCACTGGACGCGCGTGTGGTGCTGTACGACGTTAATACCCGCGAGGAGGAGCTGCCGCGCTTGGCGATTCGCCCGTACCCGACGCAGTACGTCTCGCCGTGGACGCTGAAGGACGGCACGCCCGTGACGATCCGGCCCATCCGCCCGGAGGATGAGCCGCTGATGGTCGCATTCCACAGTACGCTCTCGGAGCGCAGCGTGTATATGCGCTACTTCTCGCCGCTGCAACTGAGCCAGCGCATCGCGCACGAGCGCTTAACGCGAATCTGCTTCGTCGATTATGATCGGCAGAACGCGTTGGTGGTGGAGCGCACCGACCCCGAGACGGGCGAGCGCCAGATCCTGGGTGTGGGCCGCCTGATGAAGCTGCATGGGACCAACGAGGCAGAGTATGCGATGCTGATCAGCGATCAGTGGCAGGGTAAAGGCATTGGCACCGAGTTGCTGCGCCGCTTGATCGAGGTTGGTCGCGATGAGGGCTTGAGCCGCATCACTGCCGAGATTTTGCCAGACAACCGCGCAATGCAGAAGATCAGCCAGCAGTTCGGCTTCAAGCTTGAGCGCTCGTTGCACGAGCCTGTGCGGGCGGTGCTCGACCTGTAGAGGCGTTTGAACGAGCGAACATGCAGGAGTGGTAGGTCGATGCATCGACCTACCACTCCTAACTATTTCTTGCATAGCCCATGATTCGCCGTATTTTTTAGAAAATTGACCCTAAATTGCAAAAATAAGGGCTTGCTAAACCTGCCACAGCATGATATACTTCGTCTGTGTCATAAACAGTTTGGTTCTACGAGCTACTTCGGACCCCCGCCTGTTCCCCAGGATGCGTGTTCTCCCGCTCATCGTTTCCAAGCTCAAGGACAACAAGTTTCTTTTTCTTCTATAAGGAGTATGCGAACGATGAGTTACGCAGACAAGACCCTCGCCTGCCGTGATTGTGGTACCGATTTTGTGTTCACCGCTGGTGAGCAGGAATTCTACGCACAGAAGGGTTTCACGAACGAGCCGACACGTTGTCCGTCGTGCCGTCAGGCCCGCAAGGCTGGGGCACGCAATGGCGGCGGTTACGGTCGCGATAGCTACGGCGACAGCGACAACTACGGCAGCAGCCGCGGTTACGGTAGCAGCTCTCGTGAGATGCACAGCGCAACTTGCGCTTCGTGCGGCAACGAGGCTAAGGTGCCGTTCATTCCTCGCGGCGACAAGCCTGTGTACTGCTCGGATTGCTTCCAGCAGCAGCGCGGCAACTCGTACGCTAGCAGCCGCTCGAGCCGCTGGTAAGAGTGTTACGTTAAGACGGTTTGGCGGCTTACTCGCAAGAGTAAGCCGCTTTTTTGTGTCCTCAATAGGGATTGAGGATGGTTGATACTACATTTGGTTGGTCAGTGCCAGTAACAAACCCGTTTTAGCCTGCGGCAGCAAGGTAGTTTCTTCTTTTTGCGATGTCGAGGCGCTGCTACGCGCAGCGCCTCGACATCGCCTGTTTTCGGGTGATGTGTGTATTAGTTGAAAACCAGCATCATGCCATAATATTCCTGTGCTGTTTGTGTATATAATCATTCGGATTTGGCATGTGGAGCAAGTGCAGGAGTTACACATGCGGATGCAGTGGCTAGAGGGGCAGGCTAAGGGTGTTCAGACGGCTCTGTAGACAGATACAACGCGGGCAGGTGATGCGATTGCTGTGGCGCTTTGTGGGGCGCACGTAGCTGAGTTTTGCTTCAACCAGTGAATAGATATTGCGGTCTGCGCGCAAGCGTAGGCCGCTTTTGTGTGGATGGGGCCTGGTGCTGTGCTTGGTTGTATTTCCTATGCGATGGGGTGGTGATACAGAGCAAGTTGTTGCACGTCTGTGGCAGCGAGATATTTCTCTGTCGAGGCTAGGTCGATGCATTGTTCTCAACATATGCAGGCTTGGCTCGATGATGCGTAGAGGCGCGCTCCATACGAAAAACAGTGCTATAATTGCCGCCATTGCGCTGCTCTCCCCATAGATTGTTCCATAGTTGACGTTATCTGGCTGGTTCCTCGTTGCTCGATATACGCCTTTCTTGTGTGGTTGGGTTTTTGGAGGTGGAATCATGGAACATCCTTTTGCGTTCCGCCCTAACACGCTCGATGCTCAGATATTTGATAGCGTCGTGAATCATAATGAATATCGTCTGCCTGCTTCGTTTGGTTCAGAGGATATTGTGATCGATATCGGCGCGCATATCGGTAGCTTTTCCTATGCAGTGCTGCAGCGCGGTGTGAAGCATGTCTATACATTCGAGGCCGAACGGAGTAATTATGAGCGGGTTTTGTATAACCTGCGCGATTTCTCCGATCGGGTGACCGTGATGAATAAAGCGGTCTGGCGCTCGGATAAACCAGTTGAGTATATTTACTTCCAAGCCTCCGCTGATGAGCGGAATACTGGCGGCGGCGGTGTGGTGTTTGCCGACAATACGGTGCGTGTTGATGCGATCGCCTTTGATGAGGTGATGCGCCTAGCAACAGAGGATGGCAAGCGCCGCGTGCGGATGCTGAAGATCGATTGTGAAGGGGCTGAGTTCCCGATTCTGCTGACCTCGAAGTGGTTGTCGCAGATCGATTGTATCTGTGGCGAGTTCCACGAGCTTGCGAGCGAGATCCATCCCTACGATATTCCTGAGCACGCCCGTGTACCTGGTTTCGATGAGTTTAGTGCTGAGAAATTGGCCGAATATCTTGAGCAGGCGGGCTTTCATATGGTGTTTGAACGAGCCCATAATTCGCATATGGGCCTGTTCTTTGCGCGGCATGTGTCGACGTATGCGATCCCCGAGGAGTCGCAGCGGCAGCCGTTCGATGCGCAGCAGCGTTGGAGCCGTTCGCAGATCCGGCAGCGGCTTGCGGCGGTGCAATTTTGGGATCATCAGGTGGAGGTCGCGCCCGGCATGATCACGCATGGGCAGGATCACACGCTTGCGCGACTGCCGTTGATCGGCTTGCCCTCTGATCTGCGCGGGAAGCGAGTGCTCGATGTCGGTGCGGGTGATGGATTCTTCAGCTTTGAGTGCGAGCGTCGTGGTGCCGCCGAGGTGGTGGCGCTGGATCTCCATAAGAGCGAGGGATTTGAGGCGCTGCACGAGTTGTTTGATTCGCGGGTGTGCTTTCAGCAGGGCAGTGTCTATGATCTTTCGCCCGAGGAGTTGGGCACGTTCGATCTTGTGCTGTGTCTGGGATTGTTGCATCGGCTGCGGCACCCGTTGTTGGCGTTGGAGCGACTTCGCGCGGTGTGTTATGGCGCGCTGATCGTGGAGACGGCGATCTGTGATGAGGCGTTTATCGATGATACGGGCGCGATCCAGCAGTTGGAGGCGGTTGCGCCGAGCCTCGCCGCAACGCCGTTGATGCAGTTCTACCCGACGAACGAGCGAAACCACGATTATGGGGTGTGGTGGTCGCCGAATCGTGTGGGCTTGGCGAGTATGTTGTACAGCGCGGGCTTTGCGCCTCATCAGGAGGCAGTGCGGCACGATACGATCTGTGTGCATGCGTTGAGTGTGGCGCGGCCCGAACACGCAGGTGAGGTGCTGATACAGCGGGCCGTAGGTTCGCCCGAGCACCATCCGCCGATCCAGCAGGATCACGAACTGATGCGGGTGTTTGTGCAGCAATACAAGGATATTATGCAGCTTCAGAGTGACATCAAATTGCGCGAACGCCAGATCGCGAGTTTACAGGAGCGAGCGCAGTGGTTGGAGGATGTGGCGAACGCTGCGCGTCGAAACTTAGAGGCAGTAGAGCAGGGTCGTGTGATGCGGCTGCTGCGCCGTTTTGCTGTGCGCAAATAGTGTCGATGTGAGTTTCCAGTGTGTGCATCTGCAATGGCGGGCTGTGCACAGTTACCTATGCATGTTCTCCAAAGAAGGGAGCATCTGTAGCGGGGGCACGCTATGAACACGTACGATCTTTGCATTACGAATGCGCTATTGATCGATGAGGATGGCGCGTGGCAAGGTGGTTTAGGTGTGCGTGATGGCAAGATAGTAGCGCGTTTCGAAGGTGAGGTGGCGTGCCACGCTGATCGGATGATCGACGCGGGTGGTTTGCCACTGTTGCCGGGCTTGGTTGATGCACATGTGCATTTCAATGAGCCGGGCCGCACCGATTGGGAGGGCTTTACCCACGGTAGTATGGCTGCGGCGGCTGGTGGTGTGACGACGGTGATCGATATGCCGCTGAACAGCGCTCCTGCGGTGGTGGATGAGACAACCTTACTGGCGAAGGCGCAGGCGATCGCTGGGCATTCGTTGGTCGATTATGCACTGTGGGGTGGCCTTGTCACCAATAATGTGGCCCACTTGGCCGAGCAAGAGGCGGCGGGAGCGGTGGCGTACAAGGCGTTTATGAGTCTGTCGGGGATCGATGATTTTCCGGCGGTCACCGACGGTGTGCTGCTCGATGGGTTATGCTATGCAGCCACGGTGGATGCGCTGGTGGCTGTGCATGCCGAGAGCGAGGCGCTGACATCGCACCTGACGGCGCAGTTGCGGGCGCAGGGCCGCATTGATCGGCGGGCCTGGCTTGAGTCGCGCCCGCCGGTGGCCGAGTTGGATGCGATCATTCGGGCGTTGCTGCTGGCGCGTGAGGCGAAGGCGCGTTTGCACGTGGTGCATGTGAGCATCGCCGATGGGGTTGATGCAGTGCAGCAGGCCCGTTCGATGGGGCTGTCTGTGACGTGCGAGACGTGCCCGCACTATTTGGTGCTCGATGAGGAAGATTTTGTGCGGATCGGTCCCGATGCGAAGTGCGCCCCGCCGCTGCGCTCGCGGATGATGGTGGAGGAGCTGTGGCAGCGCGTGTTGGCGGGGCAGGTCGATACGATCGGTTCGGATCATTCGCCCTGCCCAACTGCCGATAAGCGCCGAGGCGATGCGAATATTTGGTCGGCGTGGGGCGGCATTAGCGGTGTGCAGACGATGCTGCCCTTGCTGTTGGATGAGGGTGTCGCTAAGCGTGATATGCCTCTGCCGTTGCTGGTGAAGCTCACTGCGGCTAATCCGGCCCGTTTGTTTGGCCTGTACCCCCGCAAAGGGACGTTGCGGGTGGGTGCCGACGCCGACCTGGTGATTGTGGACCCCGATGCGGAGTGGACAGTGCAGCCGAACGATCTGTTCTCTCGCCACTCGCATTCGCCGTATGTGGGGCGCACCTTGCGCGGGCGCGTGCAGACAACGTTGGTGCGCGGGCAGGTGGTCTACCATGCTGGTAAGATAGTGGGCGAGGCCGGGCATGGTCGTTGGATTGTGCCTGCATAGGTTCACCACCCGCGTCCTTCGACGGGGATGCCGCAGCAGACCCATGCGCTGGCCATGATGCGCTCGGGGATGTCGTGGTCGTTGGTGTCGCGGCGAAGTGCGACGATCTCGCCGTCTTTCATTACGAATTCGATATTGCGCTGATCGGCGAGGCTGCGTATGTCGGCGAGGGGATCGCGCCGAAGTACAACGAGGTCGGCGACTTTGCCGACTTCGATCGAGCCGAGCCACGAGTCCCAGCCGATGGCGCGGGCGGCGTTCAGGGTGGAGGCGACCAGCGATTGCATGGGTGTCATTCCTACATCGACCATTAGTTGAAGCTCTTCGGCGTTGTGGCCGTGAAAGTTGAAGGGTGTGGCTGCATCGGTGCCCATTGCGATTGGCACACCTTCGGCGATGGCGCGGCGCATGCTAAGGTAGTGATCCTCCTGCACGGCTTTGAGGCGTTCGACGATCCAGCGCGGTACGCCTGGCCGATTGTCGTTTGCGATATCCCAGTTTGATTTGAGCGTTGGAATAAGGTAGATCTCTTTGGCGGCCATCTCGGCCATGATCGCTGGGTCGTGGTGCAGGTAGGTGCCGTGTTCGATGGTGCGCACGCCTGCGCTGACGGCGTTGCGGATGCCGTCGATGCCATGGGCGTGTGCGGCGACGTGTTTGCCGAATTTGTTGGCTTCTTCGACGGCGGCGCGCACTTCGTCGGGGTTGAACTCGGCTGCTCCGGGCACGCCGCGCTCGTCGAGGACTGCGCCCGTGGCGAGGATTTTGATCAGGTCGGCCCCGGCCTTGAGTTGTTCGCGCACTGCTTTGCGCACGTCGTCTACTCCGTCGGCCTCGCGATACATGCCGTCGTAGTTCTCGGTGCCCCATGATGTGATCGAGAGCAGTTTGCCCGCCAGCATCATGCGCGGGCCTGCCCACAGTTGCTCTTGGAATGCTCGACGTACAAAGAATTCGAGGCCGTGTCGCCCTCCTACGTCGCGAATGGTGGTGACGCCTGCGGCGAGGGTGTTTTGGGCGTGCTTCATCATCAGCAGCAGCGACCAGGGTGTCTCTTCGGCGATGCGGCTGTCGGGTTGGCCCCACATTGCGAGGTGAACGTGCAGGTCGATCAGTCCGGGGATGAGGTAGCGCCCGGTGAGATCGAGGGTGGTGACTTCTTGGTCGGGTGGCGCTTGCCATCCGCGGTCGTCGCCGATGTAGGCGATGCGGCCATCGTGGATGATGATGGTGGTGTTGGGTTGGGGCGGGCGGCCTGTGCCGTCGATCAGGGTGACGTTGCGAAGACGCACGGTGGGATTCATTGGGTTGGGTTCCTTTCTGTTTGATGTTGTGTGGGGTATTTTACATTGGTTGGTGTGCTATTCGGCAAGGATTCATGTTCTCATGAGGGTGTGGGATGCGCCATTCGGTGGGAGGGCGCGTTTGCACGAGGGCGTGCGTTGCTGCGCAGGCCCAAAGGGTCGATCGCGGCCCTTTGGAAGCCCCTTGACCCCGAAGTGGAAGGCAGCCTCAATTGATAGGCCCGTGGTTATGCCTTGTCGTACGTGGCGGGTGATGGTGTGGGTACACGCTCGGTGGCGATTGGCAGTGTGGTTTGCGTGATTTGTTCATTTCAGTGTCATTCCGAACGAGCAGCTAGGCTAAGTGAGGAAGCTCAATGATCTGCATTGTATTGGGCTTTGAGAGCTCTCCCCATTCGCTTCGCTCAGGGCTTCGACCGTTCGAGATGACAATGCTTTTCGTTGAATAGCAAAGCGTCAAAGACTTCAACGGTATATTCACCAAGTCACCTTGTCACGATTAAGCGGCGCAGCCGTGCGCTGCGGAGCAGCGCGTAACGTGCGCGCGTTGTGGCGCGTAGCGCCATTTCTGTCCGAGCGCGCACACGTTGTGCACGACGTTGTTCCCCCGTAGCGACGGGCGTTGGGGTTGGTGACGTGCTCTTTTTTCCCTGAATCAGGCTGTGCATTGCGGATGGTGGTGGGTGGGGTTTACGAGAGAGGGTATGGGAAAGCAGCGCTGCACGTCGTTGGGCAGGCTGCTCGCAATCGGGTGGTAGTTAGATTTCCCAATGTTCCGGCGAGCGCCATAGGCTCGATAGGATCATTTCGCGGATGAAGATCAACTCTTTGGGCAGGCGGTCGTAGAGTTTGGCGAATAGGCTGTCGTGCGCTTGGACTTCGTTGATCCAGGCGTCGCGATCAATGGCCATGAGTTGATGGAAGTGCTCCGGCGTGAACTCCTCTAGCCCTTCCCAGTTGAGGTCTTCGTAGCGCGGCATCCAGCCGAGCGGACCTTCGGTGCCGATCGCTTGGCCGTTGGCTCGTGCGACGATCCATTGCAGGACGCGCATGTTGTTGCCGAAGCCGGGCCACAGGAAGTTGCCTTCGTCGTCGGTGCGGAACCAGTTGACGCTGAAGATGCGCGGCGGGTTGGGGATCTGGCGACCAAATTGTAGCCAGTGGTTGAAGTAGTCGGCCATGTGGTAGCCGCAGAACGGCAGCATGGCGAACGGGTCGCGGCGCACTTGGCCGATGGCTCCTGCGGCGGCTGCGGTGGTCTCCGAGCCCATGGTGGCGGCGGTGTAGACGCCGTAGCTCCAGTTGAAGGCTTGGTAGACGAGCGGTACGGTGGTGGCGCGACGTCCGCCGAAGACGATCGCTTTGATCGGCACGCCTTGTGGATCTTCCCAGGCGGGGTCGATCGATGGGCATTGGTGCGCTGGTGCGGTGAAGCGGGCGTTGGGATGCGCTGCTTTGCGTCCGCAATCGGGCGTCCAATCTTGGCCCGTCCAGTCGATCAGGTGCGCGGGCGGTTCTTTGGTGAGTCCTTCCCACCAGACGTCGCCGTCGTCGGTGAGCGCGACGTTGGTGAAGATGGTGTTGGCGCGGATGCTGGCCATGGCGTTCGGGTTCGAGCGTTCCGAGGTGCCGGGCGCTACGCCGAAGTAGCCCGCTTCGGGGTTGATGGCGTAGAGTTGGCCGTCGGGGCCGGGTTTGAGCCATGCGATGTCGTCGCCGACGGTTGTGACCTTCCACCCGGCTTCGGCGAAGGGTGCGGGTGGGATGAGCATGGCGAAGTTGGTTTTGCCGCAGGCGCTGGGGAAGGCGGCGGCGACGTAGGTTTTGTTGCCTTGCGGGTCGGTGACGCCGAGGATGAGCATGTGTTCGGCGAGCCAGCCTTCGTCGCGGGCCATGACCGATGCGATGCGCAGCGCGAGACATTTTTTACCGAGCAGTGCGTTGCCGCCGTAGCCCGAGCCGTACGACCAGATCGCGCGCTCTTCGGGGAAGTGCACGATATATTTGTGTTCGTTGTTGCAGGGCCAGGGTACGTCGGCTTGGCCGGGTTCGAGCGGCATGCCGACCGAGTGCACGCACGGTATGAAGTCGCCATCGCCGAGAACGTCGAGCACGGCGTTGCCCATGCGGGTCATGATGTGCATGTTGACGACGACATAGGGCGAGTCGGTGATCTCAACGCCGATCTGAGCGATCGGTGAGCCGAGCGGCCCCATGCTGAACGGCACGACGTACATGGTGCGGCCCCGCATACAGCCTTCGAAGAGTTTGTTGAGGGTTTCTTTCATCTGCTTGGGCGGCACCCAGTTGTTGGTCGGCCCTGCGTCGTTTTTGCTGACGCTGCAGATAAAGGTGCGGTCCTCGACGCGTGCCACGTCGCTTGGGTTCGAGCGGGCGAGGTAGCTGTTCGGGCGTTTTTCGGGGTTGAGCGGGATGAACGTGCCGTTGGCGACGAGCTGCTGGCAGAGTTGATCGTATTCGGCTGGTGTGCCGTCGCACCAGTAGACGCGGTCGGGTTGGCAGAGTGCGACAAGCGAGGCGACCCAGGTGCGTAGTTTTTCGTTGCGGATGTGGGCCGGTGCAACGTAGTTTGTGTTGTTGTGCTGAGTGTTCATGTGTTCCTCTCTATGTTCATCCGAATCGCATGAAATGGTCGCGCTATACGGGCCAGAGTGATGCGATAAGGAGTTGCGCGATCACGATTTTGGCGATGATAGCGACCGGGTAGACGGTCGTATAGCCAATAGTCGGGACGTCGTTTTGAGTTTGTTCGGTGGCGAAGCTGAGCAGCGCCGGATGGGTCTGGATTCCTGCGAACATGCCGAGCAGCAGGCTGAGCGGGATGCGTAGCAGTTTGTGTCCGACCCATAGGCCGAACAGGCTAACGATGCTGGTGCTGATGGCTCCGAAGGCGATGATCAGCCAGCCGTTGCCCTGGGCGAAGGCATCGAGCAGGGCCGAGCCTGCGCTGGTGCCGATGCCTGCGAGAAATAGGATGAGGCCGATCTGGCGCAGGGTGAGGTTGGCGCTGTAGGGTAGTGTCCAAATCAGCGGGCCGATGCGTTCGCGCGCGCCGAGTACGATGCCTGCAACGAGCGGGCCTCCGGCGTAGCCGAGTTTCAGGGTGATGCCACCTGGCAGCGGGATGGGAATGAGCCCAAGCAGCAGGCCGATGGTGAGCCCAAGGCTGAGCGAGAGGATGTTCACCTCGCTGATGGCCCGGTACGAATCGCCGAAGAAGGTTTTGAGCCGTTCCATCTGGCCCGCTTCGGCGAGGACGCGCACGCGGTCACCGAGCGCCAGGACGGTGTCGCCGCTGGCGAGGATATCGGTATCGCCGCGCCGCACGCGGGTGACGGTTGCGCCGTAGTTTTCCATCAGGTGCAGGTTACGCAACGGTTGTCCCGTCACTTCGGGGTTCGAGACGAACATGCGCCGATAGTCGAGTTGGCTGCGGTCGGTGTCGATGCGCTCGTTGGTTGGTTCGCCCAGCAGTTTGGTGACGCGCTCTAGCTCGTCCTGTGCGCCGATGGCCAGCACGACATCGCCGTTCCCGAGTATGGTTTGGCCAGTGACGAGATGTGTTTGTTTGCCCTGGCGGATACGGCTAAACAGTACCTTCATTTGATGGGCGCGCACCAGCTTGGCGATGCTCTGCTGAAAGGCGTCGGGTTGTGTGATGCGGATGGTGCGTTGTTGCAGATGTTCGTTGACGATGCCCGCTTTGCGCAGTTGTTCCACTTCGGCGCCGTAATCGATGCGCCAGAGCCAGCGCACGAGCAGCATGGCGAGCATTGGGCCGATCACGCCGATCGGGTAGGTGGCGGAGTAGCCGACGACCGCTTCGCTCAGTTGCGTTTCGCGGGCGGCATCGCTGCTCACGCTGCGGATGTAGTCGAGCACGCTGGCGAGCGCGGGTGTATTGGTGAAGCTGCCCGCGAAGATGCCGCCGACGATGGTGGCGGGCAACTGAAAGATGTGGTAGAGGCCGAACAGCACTGCCGCGCCGAGGAGCAGCAGGCTGATGCCGAAGATATTGTCGCGTAGGCCGCGGCTGCGGAGGGCGAGAAAAAAGGTTGGACCGCTGCTGAGGCCGATGGTGTAGACGAAGGTTGCTAGGCCGAGCAGGTAGAAGCTTTCGGGGAGTTTGAAGCGCGGATCGAAGGCGCCGAATGCGAGGCCCACGAACAGCACGGCTGCCACGCCGAGGCTACTGCCAGCGATTTTGATATGGCCGATTGCGTACCCCAGTGCCGCTACGAGCGCGAGGATGAGCAATGGATTTTCAATAAGGATATCACGCATTGTTTCCCTCCATTTCCTGGTATAGCATACGGTGTCGTACCAGTGTAAAGACGAAACAGTTGATGACTTAGAGGAATGGAAACACAACAAAGTGTGCCTTGATTGCAAGGACCACGAAAAGTTGCGAAATATTCTTTGTATGTAGCAATTTCACTTCGTTGCAGGGGCGATGGAGGTGCTATTGTAAACGCATCGCTACTACCAATGGAGGTACCGTATGCAAACCATCATTGTTCCCCTAGATGGCTCTGAACTCGCTGAACGTGCGCTTCCTTACGCGCAGATGCTGGCGACGCTGTTTGGCGCTCACATTCGCCTCCTGCGAGTGATCAACGATCCTGAGGGCACGCTGGCCCCGTTGCATGATGTGGCCTCGTCGCAGTCTCAGCCGATGAGTACGGAGCAAGCATACGACCTTCGGTTGTGGGATCTGTTGCAGTTGAACGCTACCAACTATCTGAAGGCGAAGCTCGAAGCGCTGGAGCACACGGATCTAAGTGTGGATTACGAGGTGCGGCTTGGCGCGCCAGCTGAGCAGATCGTACAGGCTTCCGAGCAGGTCGAATCTGCGATGGTGGTGATGGCAACGCACGGCTACACGGGCTTCAAGCGCTGGACGTTGGGTAGTGTGGCGGATCGGGTGGTGCATGCCTCGCAGGTGCCGGTGCTGCTGGTGCCGGGGCAAGGCCCGGCGGCGAACAAGGCGCCGCAGTTGCGCCGCCTGTTGGTGCCGCTGGATGGTTCCTCGTTGGCGATGCAGGCGTTGCCGCTGGCGCAGGAGTTGGCGGTCCACGCACAAGCGCAGATCATGCTGTTCCAAGCGGTGTCGCCGGTGACGAACTTGTACGCTGGGCTTGATCTGCCGCCCGATATGTTGGATGCGCTGGAGGGTCGAGCAACGCACGTCTTGCGCACGACTGCCGACAAGATCCGCGAGGAATCTGATGTAGCTGTTCTGACTGTTGTGGAGTTGGGCCTCGCGCCTGATCAGATCGTGGCGCAGGCGCAGAAGTATCAGGTTGACTTGGTGGTGATGGCGACGCACGGATATAGCGGCATTAAGCGCTGGGCGCTTGGTAGTGTGACCGATAAGGTACTGCACGCAGCGCCAGCTCCGCTCCTGTTGATCCGTGCGAAGTCGGAGGCGCACTAGTCTGGTGATACGTTCGCTGAAAGATACGTTCCCATGGTGCCGTAGCACCAACACTCGTTTCGTAATGGGAAAGGAGGTGCACTGTTTGTTTTTCTGACAATCAGGTTCCGTTGTACCCTTGTAACCGGGTGGGATGCGGAACCGCCCCACAATATGGACGCACTGACAGAACCCCGTTCCACGACGAGCGGGGTTCTGTTTATGTGAGGTGTTTATACCAAACTCGATTGAACAGTGTCACAACCAGTTTTAGTGCACTGTTTCATAAGTCTTTGATAGTTCTCATTGTCATTCCGAGATGCCGATATCGCGGGGTAATATGGAGAGGGGCAGAAACTAGTCTAGCGCGCTCATTCAACGACCAGTTCTCAAATAGAGTCATTCTGAACGGAGTGCGCAGCACGAAGTGAAGAACCTCTTCGTCCCTTTATAGTCTTGAGCGTTTAGGTCGCGCTCTACTCGACTCGTTCAACGGCCAGTTTCTAAGTAACGAGCCGTTAGGCGAAGTAAGGAATCTCATTGCTCTGCATTGAATTGCGCTTTGAGATCTCTCCCCATTCGCTTCGCTCAGGGCTTCGACCGTTCGAGATAACAGTGCTTTTCATTGCACATAAAAACGTTAAATACTTCCAAAACAGAGCATTTAGCCTGCGGCAGGAAGGTATTTAACGTTTTTTGTGGTGTCGAGGCGCTGCTACGCGCAACGCCTCGACATCGCCTGTTTTCGGGAGATGCGGGTATCAGTTGTTTCCTCGGTATGGTCCTTGTTCGGTGGTCTGTATGCGTTTTTTTGCATTCCGATACACATGTGTCTCTGCTCACAACCTCTGATCCTTTCCTGAAAGCTTCTCAGGTGGTACTACATTCGATAGGACAAGCGTACTCGCAAGAACTCCTTCCTCTAGGTTAAGATTTTTTTACACTATTGGTGGTGGGTGTTGACTATACTGCCTGCGAGGGGTGATAACAACCTAGGAGCACAATCATGTACGATGTCATTATTATCGGCGGCGGCGCGGCGGGTCTCTCTGCTGCAATGTACGCTTTTGGTAAACGATTAGACTTCCTGCTGATCAGTGGTGAGGCTAGCCGCAAGGCAGGGACACCACAATATATGAACGGCAAGAGCGCGCCACAGTATTTGGCCGGTAGCGAAGTGCTCCTGACGTTTGAGCGACAGATCGCGAAGCAGCCTGGACGCGCAATGCGAGATACTGTTATCGAGGTGAAGAAGTTTGAAGATCACCTCGTGGTTGAGACGGCGAACAATGGCACCTTACACACTGTGACGGTCATTGTTGCCACTGGCGCACGGCCTGTTTGGCTCGATATCCCCGGCGCTGAGGAGATGACGGGGTATGGGCTGGGCTATTCTGTAACCACGCACGCCGCTTTGCTGCGCAGAAAGCGTGTGGCGATCTTGGGGTTGACGGTGCGCTCGTTGCGCGGCGCCGCCGAGATCGCCTCCAGCGCTGAGCGGATCTACCTGGTGGCGAACGATCCCTCCGAAGTCGATACGCCTCTGGCTCAAGTGCTGAAGCGTTGGCCCCATGTCGAGATCCTCTCCGGTTATACGCCGAAGGAAGTGCTAGGAGAGACATGGGTGGAGGGTCTGCTGCTGCAGAAGGACGATACGGTGCGGCGCTTGGATGTGGATGCGGTGTTTGTTGATTACGGACTGGTGCCGCAGAGTCACATGGTGCAGAACTTGGTGCAGACCGATCCCGACGGCTTTGTGTGGGTCGATGATCGCAATATGACCACGCAGCCCGGCGTCTTCGCAGCTGGTGATGTGTGTGTTGCGTTTGGTGAGCAGGTGCTGATCGCGATCGGCGATGGCGCACGGGCAGCGCTGAGCGCCTACGATTATATTTTGGCCCGCCGTTTAGCGCGGCTCCAGAAGATGAAGGTAGAGGACAAAGAAGAGGAAGCGGAAGAGGTAGTGGCCTAACCACTACCTCCACTCCAAACACTATAGCGTTGTTGGTTGATAGGGCAGCACAATTCGCATTGTGGTGCCCTTTCCCGCTTCACTCTCGACCTCGATCTGGCCGCCGTGCTGAGTGACGATGTGCGCGCTGATCGAGAGGCCCAAGCCAGTGCCGTTCGCCTTGGTGGTGAAGAACGGCTCGAACAACAGCTTCCGCACATCCTCCGGAATACCCACGCCTGTATCCTGCACTTCGACGAGCGCGACGCTTGGCCCGGTGATCGTTCGCACGGTGAGCGTGCCTCCTTCGGGCATCGCGTCGATGGCGTTGAGGATGACGTTGAGAAAGACTTGGCGCAGTTGGTCTGCGTTGCAGGTCACTTGGGGCAGGTCGGCATCGGGGGTGAAGATGACCCGCACGGGTGCGTGCCGAATGTGCATGCCGACGAGCGCCAGCGTGCCTTCGATGATCTGGTTGAGATCGGCGGGTGCAAGCTCGCCCCGATCCGGTCGGTAGAAGTTGCGCATCCGCTCGATGATGCCTGCGATGCGTGTCAACTGGTCGCGGGCGATCTCGAGGTAGGGCGAATTGCGCAGTTCTTCGGGCAGATCGTCGGTGTGCAGGTACAGACTGTTACGTGCGGCGTACAGCGGGTTATTGATCTCGTGGGCGATCGAGGCGGCCAATTCACCGACGGCAGCGAGACGCGCAGCTTGCAGCATGGCTGCTTCGGCGGTGGTGAGCCGCGCTTCAAGGGCCTGTTGTTGGTCTTCGAGACGCGCCAGTTTGGCGGTGAGGGTGGCCGCTTCGCGGGCGCGCTCCTCTTCGTGGATGGCGGTGGCGGTTAAGTTCGCCAAGCCTTGCAGAGTGGGCAGCGCCTCGGTCGCGAACGGTCCATTGCCTTCCTCGCGCAGCAGCAGCAGAATGCCGATCGCCTGATCGTGGGCGAGCAGCGGGATCGCAATAATGCCCGTGGGCGGTTTGGAGAGTTGCAGCAAGTGCTCAAGCGCGGCTCGTTGGTCGGACTGTTTTTGCTTGTTAACCCATTCCTCTTCGGAGTGCAACGCATACAGCTTGCGTTCGAGGAACGCTTGGCCAATGATGCCTAACTCGTTGGGATGGCCGAGATCGGAGGTTTGGCTGAGGCCAACGCTGGCCCGCAACGCGAGTCGTTGCTCCGACTGGTTGTAGAGATAGATGGCGGTACGTTGCGCTTGCGGCGCGAGCGCGGCGGTATGGGTGAGCGCTCGCTGCAACACGCTATCGAGGCTGCCCGCGCTAAAGAGATCCTGGCTGAATTGGAGCAGCGCGTTCAGGTGGGCGGTGCGACGCTGCACCTGGCGCTCAAGCTCCTCGGCTGCCTGCTTGCGATCCGTGATGTCGCGGATGACGCTGGTGACCAGTAAGCCCTTTTCCGATTGTAACGGGCTGAGGCTGATCTCCACAGGGAAGATCTGTCCATTCTTGCGGCGGGCCACCAAATCGAGACCCACACCCATAGGACGGGTGTGCGGCTCGATCATATAGTTCGAGCGATGGCGAGCGTGAAGTTTATGCAATTGATCTGGCAGCAGGATTTCGATCGGTTGGCCGATCAGTTCGTTGCGCTGGTAGCCAAACAGTTGCTCGGCTTGAATATTCACAATAACAATGCGACCGTCTTTATCGACGATCACAAACGCATCGGGTGCTGAATCGAGCAACGATTGAAAGAAGGGTTCGGCGTGATGCTGTGTTTCTGATGTGTTGGCATCAGAAGGCACAGCAACTTGATGAGTTTCGTTGGGCTGGTCTCCCATGAAATGCTCCTGCAAGCCAGAAAGAGGGCTCAAGTACGAGATATGATACCTAATTTATGCGGAGAGGGCAAGCAGAAGGGAATTGCGCTCCTACATCGATGTTGTTTGAGAAGCTCGGTAGTGAGGTTGTTATTGGGCGAGTAGGCGCGCAATTGGGGGTTCGAGCGATACGTTGTCGGATGCCTCCGTAAGCAGGGTGCTAACGGTTGTGCTCAGTTGTTGGATATTAACCGATTTATTCAGATAGTGTTGAACGCCAAGACCATTCATATGTTTGCGCAGGCGGGGAGTATCGTGACCCGTAAACACCAGAATGGTTGTCTTGGGCGAGTCCGATCGTACCTTGCTGATTAACGCACTGGTGGCTTGAAGTTGTGGGCTGGGATCGATGATCAGCAAATCAAGCGGCGTCTCAATGTTCAGGTTGAGAGCAGCTTGTGCCGATTCAGCGATCGTAACCTCGATGTCGGAAGTGAGTAAACGCTGCAGCCCACGCGCAGTCACCAAGGCGGCGGCGGGGTCGTTATCAATGATGAGAATATGCCACTTAGCCAAAGCCTTCACCATTTCCTTCCATGGATCTACTGCGATAAAGGTAGAGTAGCAGAATTTTGGGCAGTGCAATGAAAGTGAATCACAACTATATGTTGTGATTCGACAACGCATCTCCTCATTCCATCGCAAGTAACTTCGGTTGCGATTTAAACACCCCACGTATTTGAAGCATATCGTGATAATTCGCACAACCTTTGTATACTGCTTACGTGCCGATGACCTGAAGCGGCGATGTGCCAAGACAAAATCACATGCTGGAAGCACAGTTTGGCAGGAAAGGACCGTTGCGATGATTATGCGAAAACGTTATCAGGAGCCGCTCTCGGTAGCACGGGCCTACCTGCGTGAACACAACCCAGAGCTGGCCGAACTCCCGTTACGCCTCCGCGTACTCGACGGCCCGCCCAATGCGCCACGCTACGCGGTGACGTTGGAGTGCTGCCCTGACCAACCCTGCCCACATGGGATGCCCAAAGAGCTTGCGCTGGCTGGTGAGTGCCCGATTCGCAGTTGTCCGCTACGACACACCCTACGCCTTCTGTTAACCCTCAATGGTGAGGTGGTGCAAGTGACCGAGAGCGACTTGCATTGGGGAAGGTTGTCGAATCATAACAATCGGTAGTCGTGCCTTCTCTCACAATTGCACGTCGCTTGAGTACGATACTGACAGTTATTTCTGAAGTTATTTCGCCTAGATGCTACATGATAAGGAAGGAAACTACAACCATGGCTATCACCAATACAAATCGCCGAACGTTCTTGAAAGGTGCGTCGTTGGGGGCTGGTGGCGTGGCGCTTGGCGGCTTGTTAGCTGCTTGTAGTTCAACAACTACCACTGGCACCGGTTCCGCTTCTACCGATCACTCCGCGGATACTGCTGCCACTCCTGCCGGGATGTCCGTCGATGATATGGATGCGATGCATGAGGAAGGCGTCAAGGCATTTGTGGCCGGCGTGCAGACTCAAGGCAAGGGTAACGTTCCACTAGAGCCACGCATCGAGAATGGCGTCAAGGTATTCGAGCTGACCTGTGCTCTGCAGCCTTGGGAGTACGACCGAGGCAAGACCGTGACTGCTTGGGCCTATAACGGTCAGGTGCCTGGTCCATTGCTACGCGTGACGGAAGGCGATGATGTGCGGGTGATCGTGAAGAATGAGCTGCCCGAGAGTACAGCGGTTCACTTCCACGGCGTGATGGTGCCGAACAATATGGACGGTGTGCCGTTCATCACGCAGCCGCCGATCAAGCCGGGCGAAACCTTTGTCTACGAGTTTAAGGCTCGCAACCCTGGCTCGCACATGTACCACTCGCACCACAACTCGACCGCGCAGGTGGGCCGTGGTCTGCTGGGCGCGTTCATCATCGAGCCGAAGGACAAATCGCAGGACCCCGAGTACGACATCGACTACGTGATGATCCTCAACGACCAGCTGGGTGGCTTCACGATCAACGGCAAGGGCTTCCCGGCCACCGAGCCGATTGTGGCGAAACTGGGTCAGAAGGTTCGTGTACGGTACATGAACGAGGGCTTGCTGATCCACCCGATGCACTTGCACGGTTTGCCGCAGTTGGTGTTCTCGAAGGATGGTTGGAACCTGCCGCAGCCGTTCATGTGCGACACGCTGAACGTGGCACCGGGCGAGCGCTGGGACGTGATCATCGATTGCACCGATCCGGGTGTGTGGGCCTTCCACTGCCACGTGCTTTCGCACGCTGAGTCGGAGCACGGTATGTTCGGTATGGTGACAGCGCTGATCGTTCAAGAGTAGCGCAAACACACACGACAGGGCCGAAGCTCATTGAGCTTCGGCCTTTTTGATTCGATGTTGATATATTTGAGAGCAGGGCTATTCGCCGACCGGCGAGAGCAGATAGCCTTTGCCACGCACATTCAGGATGTAGCGTGGAGTCGATGGGTCTGGCTCAAGCTTCTGGCGCAAGTGGTGAATATGCGGCTTGATCAGTTCGCTCGCCTCGATCTCGCTGGTGTCGTAGCCCTGCGTGCAGCGCACGAGCTGAGCGTACGATTGCATTGTGCCAGCGTGCTCTGCGAGGCAGAGCAGCAGCCGAAACTCCGTCGGGGTGAGCGAAAGGGTGTTACCCCCCAACGTCGCGATGTGACGCCATGTATCGAGTTGAAGCGCGCCTACTGTCAGCACGCGTCCGCCTGATTGCTGTTCGGGATCTGGCTCGCTGGGGGCGCCACGGAGCTCTTGAATGGCGCTACCAACTACATCGAGCAAGGTGCGTTGGCGGATCGCCTGTTGGCGTGCGGCTAACCCGGCCTTGACACGCTCGAGCACCTGCCCTGGCTCGGTGGTTTTGAGCAGGTAATCGAAGATCCCCTGATGCAACGCCTCAATAGCTGTATCAAGTGAGCCGTGGCCCGTCAGAACGATAATAGCAAGGTCCGCCTGCCGTTCACGCGCTGCAGCCACAACTTGCATACCATCCATGCCTGGCATTTTCAAATCTACCAACATCAAGTCAAACATCTGTTGTTCTAGACGTTCGACTGCCTCAAAACCGTTCTCAGCCGATGTCACATCGTACCCCGCTCGCTTGAGCATGGTGCTGAGTGTTAGGCGAATTGCAGCTTCGTCATCGACAAGCAGAATACGTGCTGGTTGACTCATGGATTGAATCCTGTCGGTGATGGTATAGTTGGCGATTCCAGGTTTTTGGATCATATCATTGAAAATGCTCAACTGTCAAATGCTTTTTTCTTTGAGATTCAATTTGTTCGGCATTTATCATTTTTTAACCGTTTTCGTTAGCGTCAGCAGAGTCTTTTTGGTTTCTGAGAACGTGGTGATGCGCGAACAATACTCCAGCATCACCTTTCCCTGGGATGCTGGTATATAGTTCGGAAGAATAAATTTTTCTCCCTACTACGTACCTTACATCCAAGTAGGAATATATCAATCTCCCTCGATGCCCCCTATGTCACTGAGCCAGCGGCAGCAAGATGTTTTCTATCGTTGGTCGTTTTTGTTTTGTGCGAGCGGAAAACGCCTCATCTTGAAGGGGCGTGTTTTGTTGGCGTAGGCGAGACGCTTCTGCAAAACTGCGCCAGCATTGCATGAAACCCTTCGATACAGGTTGGAGCACAATCCAAAAAATGCACGGAATATTTGAATAATGATGCGCATTTGTGGACGAGGTGTGCAGCTATGCTAAGAGCAGTGAATTATGGTTTTAGTGAAAAAAGAGGTGGCAACTATGCAGCACTGCACACACTGTGATCACGTTCTTGCGCCCGATGTTCGCTTTTGCCCAGGTTGCGGTCAGGCAGTTGTGCGGGCCGACGAGACGGTGGTTAACGCGCCAGCCGAGGGCGCTACGATCCCGATTGTGCCCGCACCCGCTTCGGTTGCACCTGCTCCTGCGCCAGTTGCAGCCGCGCCAGTCACACCCGCACCCGCGCTGGTTGCGCCCGCCCCTGCTCCTGCTCCAGTGGCTGCGGCCTCGGCGGCACCGGTGGCCCCTGCAGCGCCGAGCGCGCCAGCAGTGCCTATGCAATCGGTCAACGTCAACGTTTCGGTGCAGGCACCGTCAGCTCCTGCAATGCCAAATGTGGTGGTGGTGAATCAGGCCAGCGGCCCCGGCTGCTTGGTGCGCGGCATCTATTTTCTGGTGATCGGCCTGTGGCTCGGCCTCTTCTGGACGAGCGCGGCGTGGTTCCTGATGGTCACGGTGATCGGCCTGCCGTTTGGCTTGATGATGCTGAATCGCCTGCCGCAAGTGATGACGCTCAAGCCAGCCGCACAGCAGACCAATGTGTCGATGCAGAATGGCGTGCTCCTGATTCAGCAGGGCCGCGCCGCGCAGTTGCCCTTCTGGATGCGAGCGCTTTACTTCGTGGCGGTGGGTTGGTGGCTCAGCGGCCTGTGGTTAGGTGTGGCGTGGGGGTTGATCGGCGTTTCGTTTGGCTTGGGCCTGCCGTTGGCCTTCTGGATGTTTGATCGGACACCTGCAATTACCACGTTAGCCAAATAGGGCTGACCGCGCCATAAAGGTAGGCTATGTCCGAACAAGGTGCATATTCGAATAGTCCACTCTTGGGCCAGCAGGAGATGCGTTTATTGGAATGTTGGCTTCTGTTGGCCCAAGACGCGAATATCCAGTGCGGTTGGAACTACAACATCGAGCAATTAGAGGCACTGATATTGGAGGCAGCCCCACAACTTGCACAAGCCGCATCAGCCGCCGAAGCCCGTGGTATACTCTGGTATCGCTATCTTCTTCGTTGTGTGAGGCTGCCATGACACGGCAATCGGGTGGCATCAAACGCAGCTCTTGGCTCACATTTCGGCGGCGGCTTTTGTTGGTGCGTCTTCTGTTGCGCGGCCCAGCCAGCAGCGCAGATCTGATCGCTTCGGTACAGGCCGAACTTGGCGAGGAGGGATACCCACCCGCTGCAAGCGCAGCGCTCAAACACGATCTCGACGCGCTTAAAGCTGAGTATGGTTGCTCCATTATCTTTAAACGCGAGATCGGGATGTACGTTTTGCAGGACCTTGGGGAGTTGGCGTTGCTCGATCTGCCATCCGAGTGTATGGAAGCGTTGGCGTTCTTAGATGCCTCGTTTCCGGCGGGTGGCGCGGTGCCGGAACAAGCGCATATCCGCGCCCTGCTCGATCGGGTGTTGCGCTTGTTACCCAGCAGCCGCCAACTCCAACATCAACAGCGGCGCAGCGCGCTACGGCTGAATTTGCCGGGCAGCACGTCGGGGCGCATCAATCCCGATGTTTTGACGCAGGTGAAGCGCGCGATCGACGAGCGCCGCGAGTTGGAGTTCAGTTACCTCAGCACCTTCGATCACGATACGCCCCGACGGCACCGCGTGGCCCCGTACAACATCTTTTTCCGCCCCGAGGGGCACGGTTACCTCGATGCCACGCTCCTAGAGGTGACGCCCGCCGAGCGCGTGGCGGCGAACCAGGTGATCGAATATCGGTTAGACCGCATCGTTACGGGCTCGGTGAAGATACTGCCACGCATGCTCCCGCCGGAACGCCCGCAACCCCGCACGTATGAGTTGACCTATCGCCTATCGCCGGCTGTGGCGCGCCGCCGCGATGTGGCGACCTACTTCCCGAACACCAAGATCGATTATCGTAACGATGGCAGCGCGATCATCACTGCCAATGTGACGAATCTCTGGCAGACGCGTCAGGTGCTGCTGCGCTACGGCGACGCCTGCGAGGTGCTCGGCCCGCCGGAACTAATCGAGATGTTCCGCCAGACCGCACGGGGATTGTACAACCTGTATCTGTCCGAGGAATCGGTATTGAGTTAGCATTGCGGAGCGATTTCACGGCAACAAAAAAACACAGGGCACGGTTGTGAGCCGCGCCCTGTGTTTGCGTATTTGGACAATTAGCGGACCTTGATCTGCACTGTGTTGTTGTTCTGGTAGATCACACCCTCACCCGACTGAGTGAGCGCATAGGCGATGCCGCTCTGCAGTGTGCCCAGTGTGGTCACATTCGTGAGATCGACGCCCAGGCCCACCAGGGTCTGCGCCACTTCGGGGCGAATACCGGTGATGATCGTCTGCGCGCCCAGGAAGCGCACCGCCTGCGCCGCCCGCACCAGCGTCCCCGCAACCGCTGTATCGACCACCGACACACCCGTGATGTCGACGATCACCACTTGGGCGCGGGTCTCGCTGACGCCTTGCAGCAGGTTCTCGAGCACCTGTTGCGCCCGCTGCGAGTCCATCGTGCCGATCAGCGGCATCACCATAATGCGGTTGGTGAGCGGGATGAGCGGCGTTGAAAGTTCGGCCAGTGCCGACGCTTGGACCCGAATGATCTGCTGCTGTAACTGAGCGCGTTCCTCTTCCGCACGCTGGCGTTCAATCAACTCGCGCTGGAGTTGATTGTTCATCTCGCTCAGTTCGTTGGTGCGGGCGATCACCTTCTCTTCCAACAAGCGGTTGCTCTCTTCGAGCTTCTCGTTGGTGATCTGCAAGTTCCTGCTCATCTCCTGCACATCGGCGTAGAGCAGAGCGTTCTCGATGGCGATCGCACCCTGGAGCGAGAGCAGACCCAGCAACTCCACCCGATCGGTGTTGAAGGCGTGCGTTGCCAGGTTATGCTCCAAGTATAGCAGACCAGTCAGGTGCCCTTGGTGGCTGAGTGGGAGACACAGCAACGACTTGGGCTGGTTCTTGATGATGTACGGGTCGTTGGCGAAGCGCGGATCCTGCGTCGCATCGTGGAGCACGACCGTCTCCATCGTGCGTGCCACATACTGCACAATCGAGAGACTGAGGTCTTCGCTCATCTCGACCTGAGTGCGTTCGCATTGTGCTTTGGATTGCTGACCTGCCTCAATGCGGGCCTCGACGTGCAACTCGCCGTGGCGGTGTAGGATCAGCAGACCCTTTTGTGCACCCGCATTCTCCACCACGATGCTCATCAGTTTCTCGACCAACTCGCTGAGCACGATTTCGCCAGCGAGCACCTGCGCGCCTTTGATCACGGCGGTGACATCGAGCAGACCCGCGTGATGGTGCATTGTCACCAGCGAAGTGCTGGGGCGCGAGGTGATGTGATGGGTGGTGGTGCTCTTCGGCGCAACAAAGTTGCTGAGCAGCGCGGTCGATTTTTCGAGCATCAACTCGGCTTTGGCGGTGGCGCCCCAGTTCACAAAGCCCTCGTAGGCCTCAAGCAAGTAGGCCCGTGCGAAGGTGCGCTTGCCTCGTTCCAAGTAGAAGCGCGCCGCTAACTCGTTGGCGATTGCGGCATTCTGTGTGAACTGGTGTGTGGTCGCCAACTCGATAGCTTCGTCGTAGAGCGCCTGGGCCTGCTCGTAGTCGCCGCTCAGGCGAGCCATCTCAGCGGCGATCAGCGCGTAACGGCTGCCCGAGTTCTGAGGACTGTGCTCGGCCCAGATCTTCATCTGATCGCGCCCAGTCTCCATATGCTTCCACATCGACGCTCGTTCCTCCTCGTTGGTGAGGGTGGGATAGAGCGCGGCGCGGATCAGCGCGGCGTAGAAGACCAACTCGCTGCCGGTGTAGGTGTTGCCCAGCAACGCACTCATCTGCTCGGCCTGCTGCGCCATTTCGAGCGCGGCAGCGTACTCCTCGTGGATAAAGAGCACTTGAGCTTTGTAGACGTAGTACGATACGAGCGCCGTGGGCGACAGCGGTGCCGAAACCTCCAGATACTTCTGCTCATCGAACGAGTCATCCGAGAGCGACGTGCGGCTGTAGGTTTTGCCCTGCAGGTTCAGGATGATCTGTTGATAGAGCAACAGCACCACTTCGGACGTTTCGTTTTTGGTGCGGCGCAGGAAGTCGAGATAGATCGTGTTCTCTTCCAGCACCTCGCTCAGCTTCACACCCGCGCCCAAGTCGTGGTAGATGATGCCCATCGCCGGGAAGGCTGCAAACGAGACATCGCCGACCGCGATGCTGTCGAGGTAGCCTTGCCGCATGTACTCGGTGCTCTCACGGAGATGGCCGCGCCAATGGGCGATAAAGCCGCCGTAGATGTTGCTCGCGCGATACTGGAGATCGGTGTTGGTGTAGCGCTCGTTGAGCTTCAGCGCCAATTTGCCGAACTCCTCTGCCTGCACGTAGTCGTTGAACAGGCTGCTCAGCACCATACCGTAGGAGCAGTAGGCGAAGGCCGTGCCATCGCTGTTGCCGTACTGCAACGAGGTGTTAGCCATCTCCAGCACGATCAACATGTACAAGTTCATGTCGACGTTGAAGGCTGGCGCGATCATTTGGCTGAGCAAGCGCATCGTCATACGCTTCTCGGGATCGGTCAACTCCGGCGCATCGAGCAGTTCGGCGGGTGTGCGGCCCTCCAAGTTCTGCTGGATCATACCCAACGCTCCGCCAACCGCAGCCTGGATCTGTTCTGGCTCGGTGGGGAAGTTGATGTTAAACAGCGCCAGGCCGATCTTGCCCGTCTCCAGCGCCTCGTTGAAGCGCCCCAAGCTCACGTACAGGTTGATACGAGCGATGTACACCTCGGCCTTTTCGAGCTGCGATTGCGTGTGCTGCAACAGCGTGTCGAACAGCTCCTCGGCGGCCTCGGTATTGTTGGTCAGATACTCGCAGATCGAGCGTTCTTGGTGCAGCGCGACGCTGAGTTGGTAGTGATTCTCCCAGTGATCGGGGGGCAGCAACTCCATACCAGTGCGCAGGTAGGATACCGCCGCTGCATACGCCGCCGCCGCGCGGGCCTTCTGGCCAGCCTGCAGGTTCAGTTCGGCCAGACGCAGCCGTTCTTCTGGGGATTCGATCAGCTCCTTGCCCAGGTTGAACTGGTTGACGATCTCAAAGATCCGATCATCAAGGTCCTCGGCGGAGGTATGCTCCAACAGCAACCGCCCGATGGTCAGGTGAATCTGATCGGTTGGGCTATCGTCGAATTGCGTGTACGCCGCCTGTTGCACTCGGTCGTGCAGGAACTTGTACGAGATATCGAGATCGGTGTTCTCGAGATCGGACAACAGTTGCTCATCTTCGCTATCGAGCAGACGATAATCCGCATCGAGCGGCAGGATCAAGCCCTCCTTCAACGCCTCCCACAACTCCTGCGCAGTTACGACAGGAGATTGCTTGTTGATCACCGAGAGAATGCGAAGGTTGAATGTGTTGCCGACACAGGCCGCCAACTGCAAGATACGCTGCGTCTCCGGCGAGAGCTTGCGGATGTTGTTGGCCATCAACTCAACCACGTTATCGGTGATGGCAGCCTCGCGGATGCGATCGACATCCCAATGCCAGGTGCCCTGGGTGAGGTCGAAGGTGAGCAACTGATCGCGGTAGAGTGAGCGCAGGAACTGGTTCATAAAGAACGGATTACCGTGCGTCTTGCTCTGGATCAGCTCCGCAAGCGGGCGCGTATCGGCGCTCGATTGGTCGAGCGTGTGCGCCAGCCACTCGTTGATGTGGTCGGTGTTCAGCGGGCCCAGGGTGATGTTGCTCACCGTGACGCCTTGCTTGTTCAAGTCGTTCAGCATCAGCATCAGCGGATGCGAAGGACTCACCTCGTTATCGCGGTACGCGCCGATCTGCAGCAGGTGGTGCATATCGGGGTCGGTGGCGAGCGTCTGGATCAACTGCAACGATGCCTGATCGGCCCACTGCAAGTCGTCGAGGAAGATCACCAGCGGATGCTCGGCCTTGGCGAACACACGCACAAACTGCAGCAACAGCTGGTTGAAGCGGTTGCGCGTCTCGGTGGGGCCGAGTTGCAACGGCGTCGGCTGCGGCCCGATGATCAGCTCGATATCGGGGATGACGTTGATCAACACCTGGCCGTTGCCATCAAGGGCCTGCTCAAGGCGCTCTTTCCAAACTATGAGTCGCTCCGAGCTTTCGCTGAGCAACTGGCGGATCAGATCCTGGAACGCCTGAATAATCGCCGAATAGGGGATGCTGCGGTGGAACTGATCGAACTTACCTGCGATCACATAGCCGCGCTGTCGAGCGATCGGTTTGTGTACCTCGTTGATCAGCGCTGTCTTACCGATGCCCGAGTAGCCCGAGACCAGCAATATCTCGTTGGTGGCCTGCTGGCTCACGCGGTCGAACGCGGTGAGCAACGTGGCCAATGGCTCCTCGCGGCCATACAGCCGTTGCGAGAGCCGCAGCACGCCGGTCACATCGTGCTGGGCGAGTGGGAAGTTGGCGATTTTGCCGGTGCTCTGCCACTGTTGCAAGCATTCCTCAAGGTCGGCGATCAGGCCGTTGGCGCTCTGATAGCGATTTTCGGTCGCCTTCGCCAACAGCTTCATCACAATATCGGAGACGGGCTGGGGAATGCTTGGTACGAGCGAGCGGGGCGAGTCCGGCACTCGTGCGATGTGGCTGTGGATCAGCTCCATCGAATCGATTGAGTTGAAGGGCAGCCGCCGAGTCAGCATCTCGTAGAGCGTCACACCGAGCGAGTAGAAATCGGTGCGGTAATCGACGACGCGATTCATACGACCGGTCTGCTCGGGCGACATATACGCCAGTGTGCCCTCGATCAGATTCGAGCTGGCAATGGTGCGATTCTCTTGGACGAGCTTCGTGGCAATACCAAAGTCGGTGATTTTGACAACGCCAAGTTCGCGGTTAATGAGGATATTGTGCGGCTTGATATCTTTATGGATAATGCCCTGTTCGTGTAACGAGCCGAGAATCTTCGCTAGCTCAATTGCATACTTGAGGGTGCTGGTGAGATCGAGTTCCTCCGCTGCAATCAGGCTATTGAGCGATTGACCTCCGAAGTCCTCGAGAATCAAAGCGATCTGATCATCCCAATTGATCAGCTCGTACGCTTTGACAACCCCAGGAAGATTTAAGTTTTTGATGATCTCGAATTCGTGCCGTAGACTTGCGATCTGTCGGGGTGTTGGGTACTCACTACGGAGCGTTTTGATCATTACCGGAACGCTATCGCCAGTACGCCGCCCACGGTGAATGATAGTATTGCTCCCTTGGTAGATTTGCTCAAGGACTTCATAACCAGGTAGTGTGAGGGGCATAAGTGCTACTCCATACTCGTGGAAAAGACGCTGGTTTGCGAACCAGCATGACAACATTACTTGGTTGATTGACAAGCGGTCGTGGCCTGTCGATGACACGAGAAACTCAGCCTCAGTTGCGGGATCTCCCACAGTGGGCTGTCTCGTTGCTACTAAAGGTACACAGGAAGCCCAAGAGCTTTGTTTGTTGACAGGCATTACAGGGGTTGCAGTCGAAAACTTAGTGAATTCTGACTCAACCCCGATTATTATACACTGAGCTTCTTTTCAGACTGTAAGTATATATGATCAAATTGGTAACTATTATCGTAAGGTTTAGCTACTGAGCAAATGTTAGGCGAGCTATTTACTCTATTGTGTAGTAAGTGGATAAACTTCTTTTATAGCTTGTTATTTATGAGGTATTTATTCACTTATTGGGTATTAGACTACTGTGACACATTTTTTAAGCACTCTAGTGCGGTTTCGACGATACCTTGTAAGCGGCAGATTGGGGTGAAGGAGCAGCTCGTTTGATGTGTGGATGAGCGGTTGGGAGGGTGTACGACTACGTTTTTCTTGCGGGTAGATGGGGGGAATTATTGCGAGACTGTATACCTATTGCTAGAAATCCCGCTAGTCTCTCGTTGGGCAATTCTACCGGGATCGATGGGGAAATACACAGACGCCAGGGCCTTCAAGCCGTTCCTGAAGACCCTGGCGCAGATCGCTCTTTAGCTTGCCTGTTCCGGCACGACGAGTTTGCCGCCCAACTGCTCGAACATGCCTAAGCCATCCGAGACGCCCCAGCGCTCGACGATCTTGCCGTTGGCCACGCGGATGGCGCTGTACATTGCCGCCGACACCTTGCGGCCAGTGGCGGGCACACCCATAAACGGTGCGCTGTGCGTGCCGTGCATAAACATATACGCTCCAACGCGGTCGCCCTCGGCGATCATATGCACGATGGTGGTGTGCAAGTCGGGGAAGGCTTGGCGCATCACAACCGCCAGTTGCTTGACACCCTCGATATCGCCCGTCACACCCTCAACCGGCGCGTGGTTCACGAAATCAGGGGCGAACAGTTCATCGAACAGCTCGACTTTGCCCTGGTTCCAAATCTCCTCGATCACGCGGTACATGATCGCTTTGTTTTCCTCGATGCCCATAGTCTTTTTCCTTTGTACGGAGTTGATTCCACCCCGCTTGGATTGTGCTGATAGATCGGTTTGATGGGGATGCGCAGCAGCCTGCGCCGCGCATCCTAGCGTTTTAGTACGTGAACCGCGACATGTAGCGCTTCAGCTTCTGCGCCATCACTTGCACGTTCGGCGGCTGGTTCATGCTGATGTGGTTGCCTGGGATGTCGTAGACCAGCAAGCCCTCGGGTGTGATATCGACCCAGCCGCGCTCGGGGTTGGGCGGATACAACACGTCGTGCTCCTTCGCGCGGAAGAAGAGCACCTCGCAGCCATCGTAGGGTTGCGGCTTGTACTGGCGCATCGCCCGGATGTGAACGGTCAGCACGTTCAGCAGGTGGTTGTTGCCCGCGTTATCCCCGCTGTCGGTGATGCTGCGCATCTGCTCCTCGGCAAAGGCCATCTGCTCCTCGGGTGGCAGTTGCTGCAACTGCTCCAGCAGGCTCGGCAGGTTCGGGCTTGCGCTCAGCACCGCCGCCATCATCACGCCCTGATCGTTCAGTTGCTTGGCGCTCTCGAACACGTCGGGCGTGTCGATCATCATCAGCATATCGACTTGCTGGCCTGCTGCCTTGAGTTGGTGCGCCATCTCGAAGCTGATGATGCCGCCGAACGACGAGCCGCCGATCAGGTACGGCCCCTCGGGCTGCACGCTGCGGATCAGCTTGATGTACAGCTCGGCCATCTCTTCGATGCTGGTGAGCGGCTCGGCGGTGCCATCGAAGCCCTGCGCTTGGATGCCGTAGATTGGCCGATCACGCCCGAGTTGCTGCGCGAGATCGCGATAGATGTACACACCACCACCGATCGGGTGGATGAGGAACAGCGGTCGCTTGTGGCCCTGCGATTGGAACGGCACCAACAACGACTGTTCCGGTGAGCTGGCCTGTTCCTCGGCGGCGCTGTCGCTGCTGGTCTGCTGCGCCAGTATCTCGCTCAACTGCGCGATGGTGGGCGCGCGCAACAAGCTGTGTCGCGACAACTCCACCTGGAGCGTCTTCTGAATGTTCGACACCAGTTCGATGGCCAGGAGCGAGTCACCGCCCAAATCGAAGAAGTTGTCGTGGATGCCGATGCGCGAGAGGCCCAACTGCTTCTGCCAGACCGCGCAGAGCTTCTGCTCCAGCGGTGTACGCGGCCCTTGGTAGCCGTCGCCACCATCGCTCGGGGCCGCTTCCTCCAGCGCAGGCGGCGTGTACTCGATCTGCTGCACCTGCACGCGCTCGCCGCTGTAGGGCACTGCATCGATCCAGTGGCGCTGCCGCTCGAACGGGTAGGTCGGCAGCGGGATGCGCCGCCGCTTCTCGCCCGTGTAGAACGCGCTCCAATCGAACGAAATGCCAGCGATCCACAACCGTCCGGCGGTGGTCAGGAAGCACTCCAGGTCGGATTGCTCGTCCTGGCCGCGCGGCAGCGAGTTGAGCACAATGTGCTGCTCGGTCTTGCTGGGATGGCGGCGGGCCGCCGTGCTGAGCGCGATGCCTGGGCCGACTTCGAGGAACACCGCGTTGTTGAGCTTGAACAGCTCGGCCAAGCCCTCGTCGAAGCGCACCGTCTTGCGCAAGTGTACGCCCCAGTAGCGCGGGTTGGTGGCCTCTTCGGCGGTGATCCAGGTGCCGCTCAGGTTCGACATGTACGGGATCTGCGGGGCCGACATTTCGATCTGCTCGAACTCGGCGCTCAAGCGATCGACGATCGGCTCCATCATGCTGGAGTGGCCAGCGTGCGAGATCGGCAGCATACGGCAGTTGACGCCGCGCTCGGTCAGCACCTTCTCCAGCGCGCGGATCGGGCCGCTGGGGCCGGAGACCACGCACAGCGCGGGGCCGTTGATCGCCGCGATATCGACCTCTGGTCCCATCAACTCGACGATTTCGCTGGCCGGTAGCGGCACCGTCATCATATTGCCGGTCGGCATCTCCTGCATCAGGCGGCCACGCGCCACCATCAGCCGGAGCGCGCTGGGCAGCGAGAAGACGCCAGCCACACAGGCCGCCGCGTATTCGCCGAAGCTGTGGCCGATCATGCCGTGGGGCTTCAGCCCGCGCGACAGCCACAACTGCGCCAAGGCGTATTCGATCGAGAACAGGATGGGCTGAATGGTGATCGTCTGCACCAAGTCCTTGGCAGCCTGCTCGGCCCGATCCTCCGATGGGAAGAGGATGGTGCGCATATCGAGGCCGAGCATTGGGATGAGCAATTCGGCACAGCGATCGAGCTCTTGCCGGAACACTGGCTCGTGCTTGTACAGTTCGGCAGCCATGTTGATGTGCTGCGTGCCCTGCGCCGGGAACATGAAGATCAGCGGGCGCTCCTCCTCGCTGGCCTGCCCCGTAAAGACGCGCTGCGGATCGAGTTGTTCGAGCGCTTCGGCGGCCTCGGCCACGCTGCTCGCCACTACCACGCGGCGGTGCGCGAACTCTTTGCGGCCCATCTGCAGCGTGTAGGCCACATCGGCCAAGTTCACATCGGGGTTGGCCCGCAGGAAGGCCGCCAAGTTGCTGGTGGCCTGGTTCAGCGCCGAGCGCGTGCGGGCCGAGAGGATCAGCAACTGCTTGGGCTTGGAGGGATCGGGCGGCGGCAACGGGGGCGCTTCCTCAAGGATCATATGGGCGTTGGTGCCGCCGAAGCCGAACGCACTCACGCCAGCGCGGCGCGGGTGGCCGTTCTCAGGCCATTTGATCAGTTCTGAATTGACATAAAATGGACTAGATTCGAAATCGATGTTTGGGTTCGGCGTGGTGAAGTGCAAGGTTGGCGGGATCAGGCCGTGCTTCACGGCTAGTGTGGCCTTGATCAACCCTGCGACACCCGCCGCTGTATCGGCGTGGCCGATGTTGCTCTTGATCGAGCCGAGCGCGCAGAACTGGCGCTTGTCGGTGCGCGCGCGGAACGCCTGGGTCAGCGCCGACACCTCGATCGGGTCGCCGACGAGGGTGGCCGTGCCGTGCGTCTCGACAAACGAAATGGTGTCTGGCTCGACTTCCGCGACGTTTTGGGCGGCACGGATCACGCGGGCTTGGCCTTCGCGGCTCGGGGCAGTGTAGCCCGATTTGTTCGCGCCGTCGTTGTTGATCGCCGAGCCTTTGATCACGGCGTAGATCGTGTCGCCATCCTCGATTGCGTCGGCCAAGCGCTTGAGCACCACGATGCCCGCGCCATTGCTGACGACCATGCCCTGCGCCTTGGCATCGAAGGGGCGGCAATGGCCGTCGGGCGCGAACACGCTGCCTTCCTGATACACGTAGACGTTCTGCTGCGGCACGCGGATCGAGACACCGCCCGCCAGCGCCATGTCGGACTCGCCGCTGACCACGCTCTGCCAGGCCAGGTGCGTCGCGACCAGCGAGGTTGAGCAGGCGCACTGCATGGTGATGCTGGGGCCGGTCAGGTTCAGTTTGTACGAGGCGCGGGTGGAGAAGAACTCGCGGTCGTTATTGATGATCTGCTGGTACTGCTCCGCCGAGCCGTTCAGGCGGCGGGCCATGTTGAGATTGTTCCACAGGTACGTGTTCACGCCCATCCCGGCGAACACGCCGATCGCGCCCTTGTATTTGTCGCCGGTGTAGCCCGCCGTTTCAAGCGCCTCCCAGCAGCATTCCAGGAATAAGCGCTGCTGCGGGTCCATCATGCGGGCTTCGCGGGGCGTGAAGCCGAAGAAGGCGGCATCGAATTTATCGCTATCGGCCACATAGCCGCTGTATTTGATTGCGTTCGGATCTGCGATGGCTTCGGGTTCTACTCCTGCTGCGCGTAGTTCTTCATCGGTAAAGAGCGAGATCGATTCAACGCCTTCGCAGAGGTTGCGCCACAACTGTGCGATCGTGGGCGCGCCAGGGAAACGCCCTGCCATGCCGATAATAGCGACCTCGAAGCCTGTAAGTTCGGTTGGTGCTGAGTTGCTCATAATTGTTGCCTTGTTCTGCAAATAAGTTAGAGTCGCTCACGTCGGCTTTGGAGTTGCCGTAGGCGGTTACGTCCAGCACGGGCTTGTTCTTCACGTTCACGTTCTTCTTGGGCGGGAGCGCTCGGTTGCGCGTGTTGGCCAAGGAATTGTGCCAGCGCGCTCACGGTTGGGTAGCTGAACAGATCGATGAGCGCGATGGGCTGCGCGAACTGTTCTTGCAGTGCGCCGTGGATCTGGCCCATGAGCAATGAGTGTCCGCCCAGATCGAAGAAGTTGTCGTGTCGTCCAATGTGCTCGATACGGAGAGCCTTCCGCCAGATCGCTGCGATGGTCTGCTCGATGCTGTTTTGCGGCATCAGCAGGGCGTTGTTGGTTGTGACGGGTTGCTGTGTCGGCGCGGGCAGCGCTCGCCGATCTAGTTTGCCGTTCGACATCAGCGGCAGCGCGTTGAGCGTGACGAAGTGTGTCGGCACCATGTAGTTCGGGAGTTGGCCGCGCAGATGATTGCGTAGCTCTTCGTGAAATTGGTCGGATTGCGCGGCGGCGTGCTCCTGTGGCACCACGTAGGCCACCAGTCGAGCGTCGCCGGGTGTATCTTCGCGCACCAGTGCGGCGGCATCGCGCAGGCTCGGGTGTTGCCGCAGCGCTGCCTCGATTTCGCCCAACTCGATGCGGAATCCGCGCAGTTTGACCTGTTGATCGATGCGCCCCAAGAACTCGATCTGCCCATCGGGTAGGTGGCGCGCGAGGTCGCCAGTGCGATAGAGCCGCCCGAGGGTGGGGTGCGTGATGAACCGTTCGGCGGTGAGTTCGGGTCGGCCCAGGTAGCCGCGCGCCAGCCCCACGCCGCCGATGTAGATCTCGCCGGGTCTGCCGATCGGCACCGGGCGTTGCCAGGAATCCAGAATGTGAATCTGGGTGTTGAGGATCGCGCCGCCAATGCTGGGTGCTTGCCCGTTGGCCTCGCATTCTTTCAGCGTCGCCCACACGGTCGTCTCGGTGGGGCCGTAGGCGTTGAAGAAGTGCCGCCCAGGCGCCCAGCGCATCACCAAGTCGGCGGGGCATGGCTCGCCCGCCACAATGATGCGTTTCAGCGCGGGCAGCGCCGCGTGCGGCACCACCGCCAGCGCCGAGGGCACGATCGTCAGCACGCTGATGGCTTGGCGTTCCAGCAACTGCAGCAGCGCTGGGCCAGGCAGCAGATCCTCGCGGGTGGCCAGGCACAGCGTGGCTCCCGTGCCGAGCGCCATTGCGATCTCGAACACCGAGGCGTCGAAACTGAAGGCCGCGAATTGCAGCACGCGATCCTGGGCGCTCACGCCGATCTGCTCGATTTGGGCGGCCACCAGATTCGCGATGCCCGTGTGCTCCACCAGCACGCCCTTCGGCTTGCCCGTCGAGCCGGAGGTGTAGATCACGTAGGCCAGGTTGCCGACGCCGACCGCGCTGTTGGGGCGCTCGGTGGGCTGCGTCGCGATCATCGGCCAGTCGCGGTCCAGGCAGACCACCCGCTCGATGTCGGCGGTCTGTTGCCAGGTCGGCAGCAGATGCTCGGTGGTGAGCAGCAGGCGCAGTTGCGCATCCTCGGCCATAAAGGCCAGGCGATCGCGAGGGTACGTCGGATCGAGCGGCACGAACGCGCTACCCGCTTTAAGGATGCCCAGGATGCCGATCAGCATCTCGAACGAGCGCTCGGTACTGAGGCCCACCAGGCTATCGGGACCAACGCCGTGCTGCTGAAGATAGTGAGCAAGCTGATTCGCCCGCCGTTCCAGTTCGCCGTAGCTCATCTGCTGCTGCCCGAACACCAGCGCCGTCGCATCGGGCGTGCGCTCGGCGTGCTGCTCGAACATGTGGTGCAGGCAGGTGGGCGTGACATCTCGCGCGGTGGCGTTCCAGGTGGCCAGTTGTTGCTGCTCGGCGGCGGTCAACACGGCCAAATCGGCCACGCGCTGGTCGGCGGCGCCAACGAACTGCTCCAAGATCAGTTGCACGTGTTCCGCCAACTGGCTGATCGTGCGGGCGTCGAACTGCCGCGCGTCGTAGATGAACTTGAGCGACAGTTCGCTGCCCAGCGTCACCGACAGGTTGAGCGGGTAGCTCACTCGCTCGATGGCGCGCGGGTGTGAGATGTGCAAGGTATCGAGGCCCGTGTCGAGCGCGAACGCGCCGCCCGGATAATTCTCGAAGCTGAGCAGGCTCTGGAAGAGCGGTTGCCCCGGCTCGACGGCACTCCAGCGCTGCACATGCACCAGCGGGCTGTGCTCGTACTGGCGGGCGGCGATCTGCTCGTTCTGGATCTGATGGAGCCACGGCAGCAGCATCATCTCGGGCGTGAAGCGCACCCGCACCGGCAGCGTGTTGATGCACAGCCCAACCAACTCCTCCACACCCGGCAGCTCGGTGGGGCGGCCCGCCACGGTCGCGCCAAACACAATGTCGTCTTGGCCGCTGTGACGATGCAGCACCAGCGCCCACGCGGCCTGCGCCAGCGTGTTGAGCGTGAGTTGCTGCTCGCGGGCGAACTGCTGCAGGCTGGCGGTCAGCTCGCTGGGCAGCGTCAAGTAATGATCGACGTACTGCGCCAGGCTGTTGTTGCTGGGATTCACCCGATCGAACGGCAGCGGCGTGGGTGTCTCGAAGCCCGCGAGTTTGGCGCGCCAGTACGCCTCGGCTTTGGTGAGATCTTGCTTCTGCAGCCAAGCGATGTAATCGCGGTACGGGCGGGCTGGCACAAGGTTGATCGGCTGCTGCTGGCTGAGTTGGCGGTAGAGGGTGAGCACTTCCTGCAACAACAACAGGATCGACCAGCCATCCACCAACAAGTGGTGAAAGCTCCAGATCAACTGGTGATCGCTCGGGCTGGTGCGAATCAGCGTGAGGCGCATCAGGGGGGCGTGCTTGAAATCGAAGCCCCGTTGTTGGTCGGCCCGCAGGTATTCGTCGAGTTGCTGCTGTTGCTGCTGCGCATCAACGTCCTGCCAATCGAGCACCTCCCACGGCAGGCGCGCCTGCTTGCGCACCACCTGAAGCGGCATCTCAAGCCCTTCCCACAGGTAGATTGTGCGCAGACTGGGGTGCCGATCGACCACTAGTTGCCATGCCTGCTGGAAGGCGGGGATATTCAGATCGCCGTGCAACAGGCAGAGCCACTGCACGAAGTAAAGCGCGGTGCCGGGTGTGGTGCGGGCGTGCAACAGGATGCCCTGCTGCAACGGTGAAAGTTCGTAGATATCTTCGACGTTGTGCGACTTCATGGTCAGATCCCTTCGAGCGCATCGAGGCGCGCGATCTGTTCGGCAACCAGGCGCAATGTGTGTTCGTTGAGATGCGCCAACGGGAAATCCGAAGGTGTGAACCGCCCTGCGTCGGGCTCAAGACAGTGCGCGATCAATTCGCGGAGCGCGCGGATGTAGTGGTCGGCGAGCGCTTCGATGTTAGCTTGGTGGTGCAGCTGAGCGCTGTACGTCACCTCGAAGTGCAGCAGACCCTCGGCGATCAGGCCCTCGAACACCAACTCGTGATCGCGGTGCCCTTTCAGGCTGCGCGTCGGCCCGTACGACTCGCGCGCTCGGCGGAAGATCGAACTTCCCGACACGACCTGATCGAACTGACCCAAGTAGTTGAAGCGCACCTTGGGCTGCGGCAACGCCCGCAACTGCGCCTTGATGGCGTCGTCGTCGCTGAGGTAGCGCAGCAGCCAGTAGCCCAGACCGTGCTGCGGCAATTGGCGCAACTGCTCCTTGGTGCGCACTAGCGTATCGGCGCAATGCTCGTTTGGCTCGGTGTGCAGCAGCAGCGGGAAGCAACTAGTGAACCAGCCCACCGTGCGCGACAGGCTTACATCCTCGAACACATCCTCGCGGCCATGGCTCTCCAACGAGATCAGCAGGTCTTTGATGCCCTTCCACCGCTCGAAGGCGATCGCCAGCGCGCTCAGCAGGATGTCGTTGATCTGTGTGCGGTAGGCTTTGGGCACATCTTGCAGCAGGGCGCGCGTCTCCTCGGCGTTGAGCGAGCGCTTCACCACGCGCCCGGAAGCCTCGGAGTTGTCGCCACCCGGCATATCGATCGGCAGCGCATCGCCCGCGCGAACCGTCCGCTGCCAGAACGCCACTTCCTCGCGCACGGTCGGCGTTTTGGCGTACTCGTGCAGCCGCTCCGACCACTGTCGGTAGGAGGTGGTCTTTTCGGGCAGCGCGATGGGACGGTTTTGGCTGGCCTGCAGGTAAGCGGTCTGCAAGTCCTCCAACAGGATGCGCCACGAGACGCCATCGATCGCGGGGTAGTTGATCACGATCAGCAGGCGGGCGGCGCGTTCGGCGCCAAGCTGGAACAGCACGGCACGCAGGCGGGGCGGCTGCGCCAGATCCAGGCTGCCCTGCACTTCAGCGGCGATGCGCTCCAGTGTGGGGCGTTGCTCGTCCTCGGGGAGCGCCGAGAGATCCTGGATGCTGAACGCCAGGTACGCGTCGGCGGGAGCGTTAAACTGTTGCCAGCCGTCCTCGGTGCGGGTGAAGTAGAGGCGCAGCGCGTCGTGATGCGTGATCAGCGCGTTGATGCTCTCCTCCAGCGCGGCCACGTTCAGCATGGGCGGCAACTCCAGCAGCATGGCCTGGTTCCAGTGGTGCGGCTCGGCGAAGTTCTGCTCGAAGAACCACGATTGCACGGGTGTGAGCCGTACCGGGCCAACCACGGGGCCTTGCTCCGCTTGGATGCCCTGCGATGAGACGGCAACGGCGGCGAGTTCGGCGATGGTGGGGTACTGGAAGAACTGGCTCACCGAGATCTGCAGCCCAGCCTGATGCGCTCGCGAGATGATCTGGATGCTGAGGATCGAGTCGCCGCCAAGCTCGAAGAAGTTGTCGGTAATGCTCACTTGATCCAGTTGCAGCACATCGCACCAGATCTGCGCCAGCAGTTCCTCATTTGGCGAGCGGGGCGCGACAAAATCGCCGGAGCGCTCGACCTGTTGCGTGTCGGGCGCGGGCAGCGCTTTGCGATCCACCTTGCTGTTGGGCGTGAGCGGCATCGCGTCCATCATCACGTAGACGGGCGGCACCATATAATCGGGTAGTTGCGCGGCCAGGTACTGGCGCAGGCCGCCCGACAACGAGCCGTTGCTGTTTTTGCCCACGCTGTTCGGCACCACGTAGGCCACCAGCCGCTTCTGGCCGGGCACAT
>CALKHR010000184.1 GCA_937988885.1 uncultured Roseiflexaceae bacterium
CGGATGTAGCAGAGCCGATACGCCTCCTCGTACTGGACCACCTCGCCGACGAGCTGCGCGCCGTGCTGGTAGAGCCTGTCGAGCAGCTCGTCGATGTCGTCTACAGTGAACATAACGCGAAGGTAGCCGAGCGCGTTCACAGGCGCGTTCCGGTGATCGGCGATGACGGGTGGGGCGAGGAAGCGCGACAGCTCTAGCCGACTGTGGCCGTCGGGAGTGACCATCATCGCGACCTCGACGCGTTGGTTGCCCAGTCCGGTGACGCGCCCGGCCCATTCCCCTTCGATCGTGGCCCGCCCTTCGAGCGTCATACCGAACTCGCTGAAGAAAGCGATCGCACTATCGAGCGATTCCACCACGATACCAACATTGTCCATACGTATAAGAGCCATCTTAGTTCCTTTCGCTCTCGATCGATTGAGCTGTTCAGAAGTAACACCTTGCAGGTAGAGTTCCAGCAAAAGCGTTTGGGAACGAACGATTGGCGCATTTCGGTTGCTGTAGCAAGTTTGGCAAGTGTTGGCATCGTTTGCTGAACGAGTGCGCGATGCTGGTAGAATCTGTGGAGCTATCCACGCTCAACCTCTCAATTCAATCGCACAAAAAAACAGAGAGATGCGTTTGCATCTCCCTGTTCAATGGAGCCGGTGAAGGGACTCGAACCCCCGACCAGCTGTTTACAAAACAGCTGCTCTACCAACTGAGCTACACCGGCAGCACGCGGTATTGCGCAGATTATACCACTACCACTCGCAATCTGTCAATTCGGCGCCACCCCTGAAACGGCTGCCACAGCACTGTCGCGGCCCTGTAAGAGTAATGCTATAATATCGGCACGACACCGAAGCGAGTGAGGAATCCAATGACCCAAGATAGCTTGTGGCAGACGCCGAATACAGACATTCAAGGACACGAGTTGCCGACGCCCGAGCAAGGGCTCGTCGAAGCTCAAAAAGCTATTGTTCGCGTTCTTCGTCCTAAGGAGCGCGCTTGGCAAGTGGGCCAGCGCTACGATCCACACCTACCGGGTTGGCTGGTTGATGTGGTGCGCCAAGGCGCCAATGGCCGCTGGACGCGCCAACGCTTTATGTTCGATGAGGCCGCCAAGGTGCTGCACTACCGAGGCGAGAGTGCCCTGAGCGATGACGAGTTCCGTCGGCTCCGTCGCGAAGGCACACTGCTGCAAACCAGCGCCTAATCTACCCCTTGCTTACGCCGAACGTTGATTGATGAGCGGGTGCCGAGTGCTATCGTCGGTGGCTTGTCGTTTCAGCCTGCCTAGCACCCTATGGCGATGGAAAGTGAGTGAGTGTGTCGAACGAGCGAACTCCCATCACGATTGAGGATCTCTACACGCTTGGCTGGATCGAAAGCCCGCGCTTCAGTCCCGATGGCCGTGCGATCGCGTATGTCCATGTCACCCCGGATCGGGTTGGCAACACCTACCGTCGGGCGATCTGGCTTGCGCCTACCGATGGTAGCAAGCCGCGCCGCTTGACGGCTGGCACTAAAAGCGATTCGTCGCCGCGCTGGAGCCCCGATAGTCGCCACATCGTGTTTGTCTCCAACCGCGATGGTGGTGCTGCACAACTGTACGTGATCGCTGTCGATGGAGGCGAAGCCCGTCAGTTGACCAGTCTTCCGCAAGGTGCAAGCGATCCGGCCTGGAGTCCTGATGGTCGCCGGATCGCGTTTTTGTCGATGGTGAACGAGGACGAGCGTGCCCGTGAGGATGCGGGCATAACCGAGCCTGCTCCTGACAACGCCTGGGAGGCCCAACAGGTCAAGGCGCGCCGCGAATACGAGGAGCAGCAACGCTTCGACCCGCGTGTGCACACTCGCCTGCCCTACCGCAGCGGCACCTCGTTCTTCGACGATCGGCGTAACCACATCTACCTGATCGATCTGCCCGAGGATTTGGAGGATGAGATTCCTCCCCCTCGCCGCCTCACCGATGGCGACCTGCATTACGGCGCTCCGGTGTGGATGCCGGATAACAGCGCGTTGCTCACCACGGCGACCCGCGATCCGGAGGCCGATTCGCTGTTCGCCTACTACGATCTGTTGCGCATCCCCGTGCCCGAGACGGGCCGAGGTGAGCCTCAGCGCCTCACCGAGCCGGGCTATTCGTACTACGAGCCGTTGCCCTCGCCCGATGGCGCGTGGATCGCGATGCACCGCTTGTCGGAGGAGCGCCCACTGGCGGTCGGCGCGAGTGTGGTGATCCTGCCAGCCAACGGCGGTGAGTTGCGTGAACTGACTGCTGACGCCGATCTGCATGTCGAACAGCATCGCTGGCATCCCAGCGGGCAGTCGATCCTGTTCAGTGCTGGCTGGCGCGGCGAGCAGCCGATCTACAGTGTCGGCATCTCTGGCGATTCGAAGCACGAGCAAGTGTTCCCCGCTCAGCGTCGCATTTGCAGTGAGTTCGACGTCGGCCCGGACGGGAGCGTGGCGTTCGTGGGCGAAGCGCCCGATAACCCCGTCGATCTGTACCTTCGCCGTCCCGACGGCACCGAAGTGCGCCTCACAGCGATCAACGAGCGGCTGCTGTCGCAACGCCTGATCGCGCCCATCGAGGAGTTGCTGTTCCAAGCGCCCGATGGCCGCGAGGTGCAGGGTTGGGTGGTGCGGCCTCCTGCGGGTGTGGCGCCCGAGGGACCGCTGCCGTTGGCCGTGCACATCCACGGCGGGCCGCATGTGATGTGGGGGCCTGGCTACCGCAGCATGTGGCACGAGTGGCAGGCGAACGCGGCGCGCGGTTATGTGGTCTTTTTCTGCAACCCGCGCGGCTCCGAGGGGTACGGCGAGGCTTGGCGCGATGCGATCCACGCCAATTGGGGCGTGGCCGATTCGCCCGATATTCACGCTGGGATCGATGCGGTGTTGGCTCAGGGTGGGATCGACCCTAAGCGGATCGCGGTTACAGGCGGCTCCTACGGTGGCTATATGACTGCCTGGCTGATCGCGCACAGCGATCGATTCGCCTGCGCCGTGGCCGTTCGCGGCGTCTACAACTTGCTCACGGAGCATAGCACGAGCGATGCTCACGAGCTCATCGAATTTGAGTTCGACGATTTCCCATGGAATTTGCACGAGAAGCTTTGGCAGCATTCGCCTCTGGCCCATGCCCATCGTATCAATACGCCATTGCGCATTCTGCATAGCGAACTCGATTATCGCGTGCCGATCAGCGAGGCCGAACAGTTATTTGCAATTCTACGTCGGCGCAAACAGGTCGTCGAGTTTGTGCGTTATCCTCGAGAGGGCCACGAACTGACCCGCAGTGGTGAGCCACGCCACCGTGTTGATCATATGAAGCGCACCTTTGAATGGTTTGATCGTTATTGCATGCCTTCGTAACAAGCACGGCAAGGGCGATCACATATCATCGCAAGCAAAACCAAGCTCTCTTTTCTACACGGTAGGAAACGATCTCTTGTATGCTGCGTTTAGCAGGCCATACTGCGCCAGGAGTTGCTATGTCGTCTGAATCAAACCTCTCTCACGAGCCGCATCCCTGGATCGAGTTGACGCCTCGCCAGGTGCTCGATAAGTTGTTGAACGAGATCTACACGCCAGTAAGCGCATTGGGCAGTGAAGTTGATCGACTCGCTAGCGGTTCATTTGAAGATGATGAGCTGATGGAGTTGATCGGCCAGATCCGTGAAAATGTCAACGTGTTAGGCCGTTTGGTGGTGACGTTGAAGCGTTACACCAATGAACAGGGCCTCGAAAATACCTCGGAGTAGTCTTGCACTAACAAGCAATAACATCGCAAGGTGTTATTGCTTGTCATTCACCAGTCCAAAGGATTAGGCGTATCTATGGTATATAAGCTGCGTATCGCGACTCTGTTCGTCGCGCTGCTGCTGTTCATTTCTGCTTGTGCAGAGACCACGACGCAAGTGGTGCAGCCTACTGCTACCGTTACTCCCACAGCGATACCTCCCACCGCCGTGCCAACTCCTGAGCCTACTCCTGTGCCGCCGTTAGCGCAAGGGATTCGTATTGCTGGTATTGATGTGGGTGGGTTAGATCGCGATGCGGCTTATAAAAAATTGAGCGAATCGCTTGCTGCATTGTCGCGTCCGCTCGATCTGCGAATCGGCGATACCCAGTTAACCTTTCAACTCGATGAGATCGACTTCGAACCTGCATTCGATGCGATGCTCGATGCTGCCCAGCAGGCCGCAGCCAATACCCGCGTGCCTCTGGATATCTCCTACGATGCCGACAAATTGCGCGAACGGCTTGAGACGATCGCCGCTGATATTGTGCAGCTGCCGACGTTGAAGATCATCACCGACACCGAAACGATCTCGCGCAGTTTCGCGTTGGTCGGTGGCGCCGAACTGAATGTTGACGCTGCGCTTGAGCAGATCGATAAACGCCTGCGCCAGGTGGGTGGCTCGCGCCGCGTGACGCTGGATACGCGCCCGACGGCAGATGGCATCGAGCGCCCCTCGCCGAAGGAACTGCAGGAGCAGTTGGAGCTGTTGGCCGAGGAATGGAAGGGCATTGTGGGCGTATATGTCCACGATCTTGAGAGCGGCGAGGAGTTAGTCTCGCTCAACAAGGATACCGCCTTCACCGCCGCCAGCACCATCAAGGTGGCGATCATGCTGAACGCGTTCATCAATGTGCCGGAGCTTGATGATGATCAGCTCGAGGCGCTGGAATTGATGATCGTCGAGAGCGATAATCTCAAGGCCAACGATCTGATGGCGGCTGCGGTGGGTGGCACCACGACTGAGGCCGCCTTCGAGGGCGCCGAGCAGATGAGCGATATGCTGGCCGACTTGGGCCTGCCGAACACGTTCCTGTACGTCGCCTTTGAGTCGAACGATTTTATTAAGCTCTACAACATCAAGTACCGAGTTGGCCCGGCGCGAGGCGGCAAGGCTCCCTTCACGCCTGCATCCACGACGTTGCGCACCACACCGTTTGAGATGGCGCAGATCTACGTGTACCTCGAAGAGTGCAGCCGCGGCGAGGGCGTACTGCTTGAGAAATATGGCAAGAACCTGAGCGCGGAGCGCTGCCAGGAGATGATCGACTGGCTGGAGAAGAACGGCGATCATACCCGTATGATGTCGGGTTTGCCGCCGGATGCGAAGGTCGCCCATAAGAGCGGTTGGATTCCGCCAGAGATCCAGGCCGACGCGGGTATTGTGCGTTCGCCCGGCGGCGATTTCATCCTCTCAGTGTTTCTGTATCAGGATAAGGAATACTTCTCGGATGCCGCCGCCGAGCGTATGGTCGGCCATATCGCGCGGTTGATCTACTCCTACTACAACCCGGCTCCTGCGGAGGAGTGACATCCCGTTCGAACCATGTGGGGCGGTGTAGCACCGCCCCTTTTCTATTGCCAACGCCACCCGCCCTCGATAAACACCCCTTCCCACAGCCGTCCGTTCGCTTGTGGGATGCTGCGCCAACCGATCCCCGGCGCCGGTGTGCTGCTATAGTGCGTCACCGAGCCATGTAACCAGTTCAGCCCGAAGAAACTCCCCGCTGGCCCGGCCACCAGATGGTGCTGATCCGTCTCGTAGTCGAGCACGGCGCTGACGGTGAGCGCCTCGGTATCGAACAGCGTCACGCCACCCACGCGGCTGTCGCCACGGGCGATCGCAAGCTGTTGCGCATCCACCAGCACAAGGTCCCACGGCAACGGTCCATCATCTAGCAGGATCGGCGCGCTGATCTGCCAATCGCTCAGCTCAATGCGGCGGAGGCTCGGCGGCGTACTGGCCTCCAACACGAACAGTACCCGACCATCGGCGGAGAGCGCTATGTAGCGGCGGAAGTTGTCGGTGGTGAGCGCGATCGAGCGGTGCGTTACCTGTCCGCTGTCGAGATCGACGCTCCACAGTTGCCCATCCTGCCGATCTGCGGTGAATAGCGTGCGGCCATCGGCGCTCAGCAGCAGCGCGTCGGGAGATGGGCCGACGGTAATGGCCTGTTGCCCGCCGAGACGAGCGGGCTGCAGGGTGCTCGCCTCGAACACGCCGATCTGCTCGGCTTGGGGCCACGCCACATACAGCCGATCGCGGGACTCGTCGAGAACCATGCTCACTGGCTGGCCGAGCTCTCGCGGCGCATCCCAACGGGCCTGCTCGGTGAGCGTGGTGGCGTTGAGGACGACGATGCGCTGCGCCAACAGAATGTACAGCCAGTTGCGCTGCTGGTGGTAGGTCAACGCAATCGGCGGCCCGTCGAGCGCGACGCGGCGGAAAATCGTGCCATTATCGGCGTCTAGCTCGATCAGTTGGCGCTGATGTTGCTCAAGCAGCAGCAAGCGGTTCGGCATGCGGGCGAGCGTGCCGCTGCTGATGCTGATCAGCAACGCGAACAGGAACAGTGCGACCACCGCTCCCGTCAAACCCGCGCCCCGCAGGAGCCAACTGATTGGGCGGGGTTGCCCCAGTTGTTGGCGTATCGCGCTGCGCAGATCGGGCGTGGGCAGGCTGTTGAGCGCGCTGATCCGCTGTGCATCGGCCCGTAGGCGCGTGAGGCGTGCGGTGCAGTGCGCGCAGGTGAGCACATGCGCCCGCGTGGCCTTCTGCTCGGCTTCGTCCAGGGCCGCATCGAGGTAGGCCGCTAGCTGTGTGGTATCAGGATGCATCGTCGTTAACTTCTTGATCGCCATAGGCCGCCCGAAAACCAGCGCGCCCTCGGCTGATCCGCATGCGCACCGCTCCCTCGCTGATCTGCAATAGCTCGGCGATCTCGGTGTAGGAGAAGCCCGCCACCAGATGAAGCAGGAGCGGTGCGCGCTGTTCGAACGGGAGTTGGATGAGCGCCGCCTCGACTTGGGTTTGCTCGATGCTGTGCTGCTCGGGCGTATGATTGCTGCGATGGCTGCTGAGCAACGGCAACCACTGGATCAAACGTTGGCGGCGTAATGCAGAGTAGGCTTGGTTGTGAGCGATCCGGTACAGCCAACTGCGCAGTAACCCCGCATCGTTGAGGCTGTTGATCGAGCGGTAGGCTCGTAGAAAGGTTTCCTGCACGAGATCGCGCGCCTGCTCGGCATCGCCCACCAAACTGTACAGGTAACGGTAGAGCGGGGCCTGATATTGGCCAACCACGATTTCGAAGGCGTCAGCATCGCCCGCCCGGATGCGCGCCACTAAGTGCGCATCGGCGCTGCTATAGGCTGCGCTGTTTTCCGACTTCAACACGATACACTCATGCTTGTCCCCGTCACCTGCCGACTAGTTTGTTAGCCTTGCTTGGGCGCGGCGGGCTGTTGGCGCCGCCCCAGTATCAGCGCCGCCCCGAGCAGGATCAGCAGCGCTGCGCCACCCAACGCCACAGGCGTAGTCCAAGTTTGGCTTTGGAAGACGCTCGTCGAGGTGTTAGCGCGTATAGGAGCCTGCACGTTGAGCGGCTCAAACTCGGTCGGACCGAACGGCTCTGGGTGGATCTGCCAGTTCCAAGTGCCTTCGCGGGGGAAGACGACTTCAACAACGAAGTGCCCCGCTGCTCCTTGTGGCTGAGCCGCGATCTCAAGGCGTTCGTCGCTGCCGAGCAGCTCAGCGCGTAACACTGGTTTGATGCTTGGATTGGCGGTTTTACCGTGTTGGAGCGCGGTAAAGCCGATCTGGTAGGTTTCGCCCGCATGGATGTCGTTCAGCGGCGCATCCAATTTGACTTCAGCCCAGCCGCCCGCCAGCACGGGAACCGTGAGGGCCAGCGCTGCTACGAGCGCGAGCGCAACGCCGATGCGTTTGCCAAGGTGCATGGTGTGCTCCTTTCGTCGTTACCTTTGGGCAACAGTTGTGCCGTGCGGTTGTTATCTGTATGACGCTTGGCCGCTCGATTCCTCACGCCAGCGAGCAAAACGTGCCTGGTATCAAGAGGAATTTCCTGTGGTCTGTTCATACGATCATAAATACTACAATTGGTGTGTTGAAATCGAGGTTGTGATGATTTTCTCGGAAAAACCATCATGTTTTTACATGATTTTGATGAGTAAAGAGTCATCTCTGGTGCCTGTAAAAATATATGATCGATCGAAAGTGTGTTTATTTGACAGATAATGAAATTTTGTTACAATTGCGCGCCTAATATGGATACCAAGAACCTGACGGTGTCTTGCCCTTGCGATCCTCACCACGATTCGTGTTGGTCGATGGCAAGGCTTTGCTTGGCACCGGTTTGCACATTCAACTTACACCCCCCTCTGCCCGAAGCTTACCGAGTCTCCGGTGCTCTCGCCTACTCCCGCATTGGTGTATCTCATCATCGCCACGCTGCTCGATCGCAAGTTGCGACCGATGGCAGCCTCGTCCCTTGTACTCGTGCTGTGAGAGGAAAGCTGTATGGAGCTTGTTAGACGACTGTTGGTGGCAGCAAGTGTGTTGCTGCTTTTGCTCGCTGTCCTTCCCGAAGCGCCGTTACGTGCATCCAATGAGGTTCCGGTTGCTCCAACGTATACGGTATTCGCCACCCGCGAAGGGTTAGTGGGTCATCGCACAGCCAACGGCCACCGCATCCGTCCCCGCGATCGTTTTGTTGCTTTGCCTTCGTTCTCTGTTTTATCGAGCCGTGGTGGCAATGAATTTCAAGTGCGTGTGACATACCGCGACCGCAGCGTAGTGTTGCCGGTGTGGGATGTCGGCCCGTGGAATACGAAAGACGATTATTGGTCGCCCCAGCGCCGCTACGGCGATCTGCCGGTTGGCAAGCCGATGGCGCAGGCTGCCTATCAGGATGGCTACAACGGTGGCCGCGATGAATTTGGTCGCCGTGTTGGGCTTCCCAATGGGATCGATATCGCCGATGGCGCGTTTTGGGACGATTTGGGTATGACTCAGTCGGATTGGGTCGAGGTGACGTTCTTATGGCTCGGCGCCGATCCGATGGCGAATGATCTGCCTGCGGAACAGCCCGTTGTGGAGCCAAACGCGCGGGTGGTCGATAATGGTGGTCCCGGCTACCGCGCCTTCTCCGACGACAATTGGTATCACAATGGCTGTGGTCTGAACGGGCATCATACCTGGACATACGGCACGCGCAACCCCGCCGAGAGCGCGAATCGGGCCACCTGGGCCACCGACCTGCCCGGCGCAGGCTTCTACGAGGTGTTCGCGTATGTGCCCGCCTGTGGCCGTCCCGCCACGCAATCGGCGCACTATCGCATCGCCTACGACGGCAGCTCGACGGACGTTGTGGTGGACCAACGGGCGCATGCTGGGCAGTGGGCATCGCTGGGGACGTACCACATCAACAATCAAACGGCGCTGGTGGAGTTGAGCGACATCACGCACGATGATAGCCAAGCTGTGCGCTTCGATGCTGTCAAATGGGTGCCCCGATTCGACACAGCTCCACCCACTGTCAGAGTGATCGAGACTGGTCCATTCGGCGATAACGGCGTCCTGGTGCGCTGGGAAGGCTCCGATGATGTGAGCGGCATCGCTTCTTACGATGTGCAGGTGCGCAACGCCTCCTCGTCGGAGTGGGTCGATTGGCAGATCGGTGCGGTGGTGAACGAGGCCGCCTTCATCGCGCCCGAGCCGGGTGTGTACGCCTTCCGCATACGCGCACGCGACTGGGTCGGCCATGAGCAGCCCTGGCCCGAGCACCACGATGTTGAGGTGCAGGTGCCGTATTCGCCTTAGCCCAATTTGCAAACCTGCGTCGCCCTGGTAGCATGGTACGCAGCAACACGTGAGGAATCAGACACAAGGAGAAACTGAATGAGCGCGTATCAGAAGCCCTCGGATCAGGAGCTGCGCCAGCGGTTGACGCGCCTGCAATACGAAGTGACTCAGCACGAAGCGACCGAGCGTCCCTTCGAGAATGAGTTTTGGGATAACAAAGAGCACGGCCTGTACGTCGATATCGTCTCGGGCGAGCCGCTGTTCAGCTCGCTCGACAAGTACGACTCGGGCTGCGGTTGGCCGAGCTTCACGAAGCCGCTGAGCGACGATGTATTGACAATGCGCGCCGATTACAAGCTCTTTGTGCCGCGCGTCGAAGTGCGCTCGGCCACCGCCGATTCGCATTTGGGGCATGTGTTCGAGGATGGCCCAGCCCCGACGGGTCTGCGCTACTGCATCAACTCGGCGGCGCTGCGCTTCATCCCCGTCGATCAGCTAGAGGCCGAGGGGTACGGCGAGTATCTCGCACTCTTCCAGGACAATAAGTCGTAGTTCGCTCGATAACGTCAACAGCCTCCGACGCGCCACTGGTGCATCGGAGGCTGTTCGTGTTTGTGTGATCTGCTACTTGATTCTGATATCGCCGCTGGTGGTGTTGATATTGATGGTGGCGCTTCCATCGCCGAGTTGGCCGTGCAGTTCGCGTTTGTTACCCTGTTGATTGACCAACTTCGACGCATTGATATCGCCGCTGATTGTCGTGGCATTGATCGTAATATTGCTGTTGGGAACCAGGCGAAGTTCAACATCGCCGCTGGTCGTCTCAAGGGTGCTCGTCCCCACCAGTTCACCCTCCGCGCACAACTCCCCGCTCATACTCCGCAGATCCACCTGTCCCTGCTTGATGTCTTTGATGTTGATGTCGCCACTGGTGGTGCTTGCGTGAAGCTCACCAACCACACCGTTCAACTCGATATCGCCGCTGGTGCTCTCCGCGCGCGAGTCGGTGATGCGCCCATTGTTCAGCTTAATATCGCCACTGGTGGTCTTGAGATCGACCTGGCCAGCGACGTGGTTGAGGCGGATATTGCCGCTGGAGCTCGTGATAGTGGCACCGAGTTCGGCGTTCTCAAGCCGAATATCGCCACTGCTTGAGCTGATCTGAGGGCGATCCAAGCTGCCCTTCAGCACAATATCTCCGCTGCTGGTTTGTAAGATCAGCTGCGAATCGGCGGGGATCGAGACGTGGTAGTTCAGGTCGCACTTGCCGAAGCAGAAGCCGAAACCGAATGGACCGCGGTGTGCGTTGTTATTCACCGTCAGGCGGTCGCCACTCTGTGAGTGAGCCAAAGGCTCGCCCTGCCACGGGCCACGGTAATTCGCAACGATCTCGAACTCATCGCTCTGGTTCACGACAACATCGACATCGCCGGACCCTAGGTTCAATTCGATCTGTGATGGTGCTGTTGGAAGATGAAGCCGTGTGTCGGTTGGGCGATTACCGCTGAGGATAATCCCCATGCCGTTGAATTCAATCAGCAGCCAGAGGAACCCGATCACCAAGAGCGCAAGCCCCATGCGTCTGCGGCTGTTATTTTCGGCTTGCTGGTAATATGGTTCATCAGGTAGCGTGGGCGAGTTGGGCAGCTCGTATCCCTGCTGAGGCTCCTGTACATGCTGTGTTTGCATTCAATCTTCCCCTTCCTGTAGTTGCCTCGCATTGGGTGGTATGTGAAGTGATATCGAGGTCATGCTATCTCGTTCCATCGTTGTTTGGCTAGACGATCAGATTCTGAACAATGTTGCGCCGAATCGTTGCTCAAGAAGTGCTATACTGTCTGTGATGCGTTAGAAAGCCTCGCATAGTGAAGAAGAGTGTGCTGAAGATGGCACACGCAACAGACAAGAGCTCATGCATTTTTTGATAGATGGACATAACCTGATCGCTCAGATGCCAGGCATTGACTTATCGGATGCTGATGATGAAGCGCAACTGGTTCAACGGTTGCGTAGTTTTGCGGCCAGCAAACGTGGCCAACATATACTTGTGGTATTCGATCACGGAGTGTACGGGCATCCGCACCAATTGAACGGCTATGGCGTCACCTGCTATTTCGCCAAATCGCCGCAGGATGCCGACACACAGTTGATACGTCGCTTACGCACGCTGGAACGCCCGCACGAGTGGACGCTGGTGAGTTCGGATCGAATGGTGGTGGATGTCGCGCTCGAACGACGGGTGAAGGTGATCAGTTCGCACGAGTTTGCGGAGCGACTGAGCGCGCCACCGCCGCGACGGAGTGGCGCACCCACAAGCGAGAAGCCGGAGCGACGCTTGAGCGAGGCGGAGGTGGCGGAGTGGATGCAGATCTTCGGCCTGCCGCCCGATGGCGAGCCTGATCTGCCCGAACCTCCCCCACCGCCGAAGGTGGCGCCGCCCAAAGCGAAGAAGAAGAAGAAACCGAAACGTTAGCGGCCCTGCGGCTCGCAATGCACGACCTGTGTTGACTCGTTGGTGTGATACTCGTAGCGCTGACCCTGCGCCTCTAGAATAACTTGGTAGCCCGGTGTGATCACCTGCAAGTAATTCATATCGGGCTGTGGGCAACCTAAGCTGCTATCACTCCATTCCGTCTCCTTGACCTCCACCACGGTGATGCTCTCCACATTCACCTTGAGCTTATCGGCCAAATGCTGACGGGCCAACTCGACCACGGGTGGCTGGGCCGGATTCGCGCTGCTCGGGCTGGGCACTGGCGCCTGTTCGGTGGGCGCATCGCTGTTGCCGAGCTCGGTGGGCATCTGGTTAGCATCGCACAGCACCATCAACTGGCCCTGCATGCCCGTGTGGACCTCGAACGTCTGATTGTTATAGGCGAACTCCAGCAAGAAGCCCGGCGTGATCACCTGTGGGTAGAGCTGATCGGGGGCTGGGCAGCCCAACGAAGCATCGGACCACTCACGCGCCTCGGCGCGCCGAAGGGTGAGCAACTTGCTATCGCTAAGGCCTAGGTGGGCTGCTAAGCGTTGCTGGGCATTCTGAATCAACTCGGCGGGCACGTTTGCGCCAACAGGCGATGGCTCAGCCGTAGGCATCTGTGTAGGTGTTGCTGGTTGCGCTGGCGTTGGTGTAGGCGTCGCAATCGCAGTCGGTGTTGCAGAAGGTGATAAAGACGCACCTGTCAGTGGCGGATCGGCCTGGCCGCAGCTCGCGAGCAGAAGAGCCGTCGCCATCGTGAATCCTATGATCATTTTACGCATAATCTACTCCCTGGTACAATAGGCCGTGAAATTCAGCAATGAAACGGTGTATCACGGAACCTACGTACTAGACGCTCGTGTGTGGCGATCTGTTCCCAGGTCGCAGATGGCGCGTCTAACGCAACATCGTTCGATTCAATTCCACGTATAGCTATGATGGCAAGGTGACACATGATGCTCGATTTTACAATTGATCTTGCGCGCCGAGCGGGCATTCTGCTGCTCTCGAAATTCGAGAATCAGCGCAACATCGAACTCAAAAGCCAATTTGAACTCGTGACCGACGCCGATCATGCGAGTGAGGAGTTGATCATCTCGGCTATTCGCAAAGAGTACCCCGACCACGCGATCGTAGCTGAGGAGAGCGGTGGTGCGCCACGCAGCACGGGCTACACGTGGGTGATCGACCCGTTGGATGGCACCAACAACTACGCGCACGGTTTCCCGGTCTTTTGCGTCTCGCTGGGCATTCTCTACGAAGGCGAACCGTACATCGGCGTGATCTACGACCCCACTCGCGACGAGCTGTTCAGCGCGAAGCGGGGCGAGGGCGCGCGCTGCAACGGTCGGCGCCTCAGCGTCTCCAACAACGAGACGCTGGCCACTTCGCTGCTCTCGACGGGCTTTCCTTACAACTTCTACGCCCTCACGCAGGATAACAACATCGAGCAGTTTACGCGCCTCTCGGCCCGTGTGCAGGGCATTCGGCGGGCAGGCTCGGCAGCGCTCGACCTGGCGAATGTGGCGATGGGACGCCTCGAAGCGCACTGGGAACTGCAACTCAAGCCCTGGGACACCGCCGCTGGCGCGCTGCTGGTGACGGAGGCTGGTGGGCGTATCACCGATTGGCAGGGTGGCCCTTGGAATCCCTGGATCGACCGCATGGTCGCCTCCAACGGGCGGATTCACGAGGAACTCATCGAGGCGCTCAACTAATCGAGGATGGACGGGGTTGTACGAACGATCCCGCCATAAGGCATATGGCGTACTATTTAGAAGATCAACTGACAGGCCCGGCGCTCGGCGCGCGGCGACCCACGATCAATGATTTCTTTCTCTCGTCGTACACGATGAGCGTCTACGACGGCTGCGAGTTCGGCTGCGCCTACTGCGACGGCTGGGCCTACCGCGTGCGCCCGTTCAACGAGACGGTGCGCATCGGTGTGAACCTGCTGGACCTAGTCGATGCCGAACTGCCGCACATCAGCCGAGGTGATCTGATCGGCATTACCGCACTCACCGATCCGTACCAGCCCGTTGAGGCTTCCTACCGTATGACGCGCCAATTGCTCAGGCGGTTTGCGGAGGTAGGTCAACCGTGTTTGATCCTGACCAAGAGCCACACCGTTCTCGAAGATCTGGTGCTCCTTGAGCAGATCAACGCCAAGAGCTTGGCGGTGGTCATGTTCACGCTGCTCACCGTCGATCCGTACATCTCGGCGCGGATTGAGGATAAAGCTCCCGTACCCTCGCTGCGGCTCGATGCCATCCGCGAGCTGAAACGGGCTGGCATCCCGGTGGGCGTGGCGCTGCTGCCGATCATCCCCTATGTGAACGACACCGATCTGCTGCTCAACTCGACGTTGCGCGCTATCTCGGAGGCAGGGGCCGATTTTGTGATTTGGGACTACCTGCACATCCCTAGCGAGCGTCACAGAGCGCGAATCGGCAATATGCTGCAGCGTATTGGCAGTTACCCACCGAATTATTATCGCGATCTGTACCGCATCCCCGATGCGAACGCCTCAAAATTGAACAGTATGTCGCCGTTGCCGCACATCACCTATCGCTCCGAGCGCGACCACGAATTGGTCGAGCGCTGCGATGCCCTGAACCTGCCTGTGCGTGCGCCGCATCGGCTGTATGCGGGCAAACTCAATCCCGCCAACGAGGCCGCTCTGCTGCTCAAGCACGCCGCCGCGCGTGATGCCATGCAGGGCCGCACGAACATCGCTAGCATCGGCCAAACCCTGGCGAATCGCGTCTATGCAGGCGTCGCCACCGATGCCGAGTTGCGCCAGAGCCCGCTTTACCCGACGTTGCGCGAGGTGCTAGGTCGCGAGCAGAACAGCGCTGGCGGTAGCTAAACGGACGCCTCTATCATATCCGGCTCAACCGCACCATCGTTTTGGAACACCCGCACTGGCGGCGATACAGCGTTACTGCGCCTGTTCGCCGCCGATGCACCCATTGTTTGAGGCCAATATGCGAATGTTTCTGAGGATCGGGCGCTGGGTCTTGTTGAGCGTCTTGGTTCTGGTGATAGTGCTCGGCGGTGGCGGCTACTTCTGGCTACGCGGCTCGCTGCCCCAAACTGCGGGCACGCTGTACGTGACAGGCATCGACGATTCAGTCGAGATCCTGCGCGACCGCGATGGTATTCCGCATATCTACGCCCGAACGGAATCAGATGCGCTGTTCGGCCTCGGTTACGTACACGCCCAAGACCGCCTCTGGCAGATGGAGTTTCAGCGTCGGGTGGGGCATGGCCGCCTCTCCGAAGTGCTCGGCGACGCGACGCTGGAAGTGGACATGTTCCTGCGTACCATCGGGACCGGGCGGGCCGCAGCGAGCGCTTGGGCCAACGCCACTCCCACCGAGCAGAAGGTGCTCACCTACTACATCGCGGGCATCAACGCCTTCATCGCCAACCACCATGGCCGCCAACTGCCGATCGAGTTCACGCTGTTAGGCTTCGAGCCGGAGCCGTGGACGCCCGAGGATGTGCTGGTGTGGGGCAAAATGATGGCCTGGGATCTCGGCGGCAACTGGGAGGACGAGCTGATCTACGCCCAACTGATCGAGCGTCTCGGTCCCGAACGGGCGGCGCAACTGATGCCCGCCTACGCGCCCAACGACCCGATCATCCTGCCCGACGACGCGATGCGCGACCTGACTGCCACCAGCACGCCGAGCACGCACAGCCAGTCGCCCGTCGGCATGGGGCAGTACCAGGGCTTGCTGGCGATCAATCGCGTGCTCAAGGACGAATTGGGCTTGGGTGGACGCCTGATCGGCAGCAACAACTGGGTGATCGGCGGGGCACGCACCACTACCGGCAAGCCGATCCTGGCCAACGACCCGCACTTGGGCGCGCAGATCCCCTCGATCTGGTATCTGGCGCATCTCAGCGGCGGCAGGCTGGATGCGATCGGCGCGACCTTGCCGGGCGTGCCGGGCATCATCATCGGCCACAACCAATCGATCGCCTGGGGTGTGACGAACACAACACCCGATGTGCAAGATCTCTACATCGAACGCATTAACGACAAGAATGAGGTTGAGTATCAGGGCGTGTGGGAGCCGATGCGCATCATCACCGAGACGATCAAGGTCAAGGATCAGCCCGATCAGGTCATCCAGGTGCGCATCACCCGCCACGGCCCGCTGATCTCCGATGTGCTGGAGGAAGCCACTGAGCCGCTGGCCTTCCGCTGGACCGCGCTGGACGAGGAGGATCACATCCTCGAAGCGTTCAACGGGATCGCACGCGCCCGCAACTGGGAGCAGTTCACCAATGCGCTGGCCCGCTACACCTCGCCCATCCAGAACTTCGTGTACGCCGACACCGACAACAACATCGGCTACTATGCGCCTGGCTCGCTCCCCATCCGCGCCAAGGGCGATGGCACTCGGCCCGTACCGGGCTGGACGGGCGAGTACGATTGGCTGGGCTACGTGCCGTTCGAGCAAATGCCGCACAGCCGCAACCCCGAGCGGGGCTGGATCGTCTCGGCCAATAACCGCGTCGCGCCAGACAGTTACCCCTATTTGATCAGTACGAACTTCGCCGCACCCTACCGCGCTCTGCGCATCGTCGAGATGATCGAGGCGAAGGACAAACTCTCGCTCGACGACGTGGCCGCGATGCAGTACGATGTGCTCTCGCTGCAGGCCCGCGAGTTGTTGCCGCACCTGCTGCAGGTCGCGCCGACCGACGAGCGGAGCCGCGCCGCGCTCGAATTACTGCGCACCTGGGACGGCAGCATGCACGCCGATAGTGCTGCCGCCGCCGTGTATCACGCCTGGTACTACTTCGTGCCCGAGCAGATCTTCGCCGATGAGCTTGGCGAGGAGTTGTGGGACAATTTTGCCGATAACAAGGACAACTTGGCGATGGTGATCGCGCGGCTGATCGCAGGCGAGCATACCGAATGGTGCGACAACATCAACACGCCGCCCGTCGAGACGTGCGCCGATGCCTTCGCGGCTGCGCTCCCGCGTGGGCTTGCGCACATGGCCGAGCTTCAGGGCAACGATTCGCCGAGCGCTTGGCGTTGGGATCGCGTGCATCACGCCAAGTTCCCGCACAACCCCTTCGACGAAGTCGATGCGCTTCAACCGATCTTCAGCCGCAGCATCCCGAACGGAGGCGATGGCTTCACCGTCAATGTGGCTTCTCCGCGCCGCAGCGACCCTTTCAATCACTATAATGTCGTCTCGTATCGCCACATCATCGATCTGCGCGATCTCACCGCATCGCGCTACATTCACACCACCGGACAATCCGGCCAACTGCTCGATTCGCACTATAGCGATTTCATAAAATTATGGCAGCGGGGCGAATATTTGCCGATGCGCTACGATCAGGAGGCTATCAACGGTGCTGCTGCTGGACGCCTCGTTTTGGAGCCGTTGCGCTCTCCTTGATGCCGTAGAATATCTTAAAATATTCTTTAGAGCACTAGAATGCTTGAAATCGCTCCCCCATACACTTGATCGCTATGATATAATTTGCCCTAACAGGCCATCGGAAACCGCTTGGACTGTGGATGTGCCTGTGAAAGGAGTGCGATATGGGCGATAAAAGTCCTAAGAACACCCAGAAACAAATGAAGCAGAAGGCCGCTAAGAAGACAAAGGATAAGTAGTTTCTGGATCGGCTCCGTTCACTGGGGCGGTGATGGCAGGTGGCCATGCCGCCTCATTGTGTGCTAAACGAGCAATGGATGGCCCGTTAGCTACAGTCCGGATATACAGATGGTAAGATATGATGAAGTTTCCACGAAGTCAGATGTCTCGGCTCGGCCTTACTTTGCTCATAGTTCCTCTGCTGGCGATGTGCGCACCGCCGCAACCTGATACTCCGCGCCCAACTGCGGCCACGATATTAGAGATAACTCCAGCACCAACGATCAATCTCGATGCGACCGCGACCCACTACGCTCTGCAACTCGTGCCGACGCCCACACCTGCAGGCCTGTATGTCGTGCAGAACGGCGATACGCTCAGTAGCCTCGCGGCGGAGTTCGGCACCACGGTCGAGGAGTTGATGGCAGCCAACGGCTTGATCGATGCTGATGCGATACAAGTTGGCCAAACGTTGCTGATCCCATCGCTGATCAACAGTAATCTGCTGCCCGATAAGCCGCTCACGCCGACGACGACGGGCACCGAGACGCCAACGGAGACGCCAACTCCAACGTTGGTTTCGCCGTAGTTTGCAGTATGTTGACTCGATTCCAAGCGGTCCGCTTGCTGTACGACATTCCTTCGGCGTTCGATTGATATCGGCTTCACGCGAACAAGTGGTATCGAGGTGCTGCGCGTAGTAGCACCTCGATACCACTTATTCATACCTTTCCGCTTCATCTGTGATTTCAGTATTTGGAAAGGGAGTTCTATTTCCCTCTTGACAAGCACTGTTGCATCGGGTATAGTTACCCCTGTGAACATCCTGTAAGGCCGTTCAGGCGTAAAGGAGGTGATGCCCATGAGTAGTAAGTGTAAGGGCATTGCCGGGAGCATGACTATCTAGTCTGCTTAGGTAATGCCCGTTTCCTTGGTGACAGCCCTTGCTCTTTAGCAAGGGCTGTTTTTGTGCTTTGATGGTTAATCGGGCGCGGGCTGCTGAGGAGCGGTTAACTTGCCCTGTGGTGCGCGGCGACATCGGCTTGTACAGCATAGTTTGATGCGATCCGCTATAATAATGAGTGCGTATACCAATTCACGCCAACCAAAGGAGCTTGCCATGCCCGAAGCTGTGATTGTATCTGCCGCTCGAACTGCTGTTGGCAAAGCGCCACGCGGCTCGCTGAACGGCACGCGCCCCGACGATATGGCTGCCGCCGTGATCAAAGCGGTGGTTGAGCGGGCGCCTGGCTTGGACCCAAAATCGATCGATGATGTCATTATTGGGTGCGCCATGCCCGAGGCCGAGCAGGGCTTGAATATGGCGCGCGCTGCTTTGCTGCGTGCTGGCTTGCCTGTTGAGGTTCCTGGTCAAACAGTGAACCGTTTTTGTTCTTCTGGCTTGCAGACGATTGCGATCGCGGCTCAGCAGATTATCAGCGGTATGGGTGAGGTGATCGTGGCGGGTGGCGCCGAGAGTATGAGTATGGTGCCGATGAGCGGGCATCATTTCGCGCCGAACCCTGAGATCGCCGAGGTGAACCCCGATCTGTATTTGGGTATGGGTTTGACTGCCGAGAATGTGGCGAATAAATACGGCGTGAGCCGCGAGGATCAGGATGCGTTCGCGCTGCGCTCGCACCAACGGGCGATTGCCGCGCTTGATGCCGGTGTGTTCCGCGATCAGATCGTGCCGCTTGAGGTGGAGAAGGTGTGGTTCGAGGGTGGCAAGCGCCACCGCACCACCTTCACATTCGACACCGACGAAGGGCCACGGCGCGATACCTCGGCGGCGGCGCTGGCGAAGTTGCGCCCGGTGTTCGCGGCGAAAGGCAGCGTGACGGCGGGCAACTCGTCGCAGACCAGCGATGGCGCGGCGGCAGTGCTGGTGATGAGCCGCGAGAAGGCCGATGAGCTTGGCCTGCGGCCATTGGCGCGCTTCGTGTCGTTCGCGGTGGGCGGCGTGCCACCTGAGATTATGGGCATCGGGCCGGTGGCGGCTGTGCCCAAGGCGTTGCGCTTGGCGGGCCTCTCGATCGAGGATATCGACCTGATCGAGTTGAATGAGGCGTTCGCGGCGCAGGCGCTGGCGGTGATCCGCGCGCTGGAGTTGGACGAGGAGAAGGTGAACGTCAA
>CALKHR010000185.1 GCA_937988885.1 uncultured Roseiflexaceae bacterium
ACTTTCCTCCCAGCACCTGCATATTTGGAGCCACAATTCTTAAACGCCCTCTTAGCAGAGCAATTGTACACCTCAATTTATCAACTCACATCGTGTATTACTGCATTGGGTGGTCGGCCAGTCACCTCGCATTACACCTCACAATTGGAGCCATACCCCGCACACCTCGATTATTTACTTGAGCATATCGAAGTGCTCAATGATCGCTTTATAAACCATGCCGCTGAGCTTGATGAAGGGATTGATCTCGCAATCCGCTGCGATGATCAAGTCACCGCTGATCTTTTGACTGATATATTGCGCGATGTGCATCGGACTTTGTGGTTCTTCGAGGAGTTGTTGCAAGGTTAAGAGTGCTTTCTGTGCTTGACACCCTTTCATGTCGCGCTCATTGATGGTTGTCAGCCCTTCTCACTGTGGATGTTCCTGTGCTGAGCTATGTTACTGTTGGCGTTAGCAGATTGTGTTAATGCCTGTTTTGATGTGTATCGTTTGCGAATTCGCCTAACACGATGTGCTATTGAGATACTGGGTGGCATTATTGGGGAGGTTGCGATGATTCATCAATTGCGCGTCTACGAAATTTTTGAGCACAACAAAGCTGCGTTCCTGGTGCGGTTCCGTGAGCACGCTGCACGCATTATGGCTACCTATGGCTTCGAGATCGTGTGGATGTGGGAGTGCTCGACGCCGGAACGCGCTGAGTTTGTGTACTTGTTGGCCTGGCCCGATGAGGAGACGATGCTGCGCAGTTGGGAGGCGTTCAAGGCCGATGAGGAGTGGAAGGCGATTAAGCGTGCGACGAACGCTGAACACGGCGATCTGGTCGGCGCGATTGAGGAACGGGTGTTGGTGCCGTTCGTTAGCTAGCGCGCTGGCGTGTATGCCGCCAGCGCATGTCGGTTGTGTCGCTGCATAAGCGCGTGCTGATGCGCTACGGGGCAATGTGTTGCAGGGCTTGTTCGGCAGTCAGCCAGCCACTTGTGGGAAACAGTCGGGCGATCTGCGGTGCGAAGAGCGGCGATGTCCCAAGCACGGTGGCGGTCGGCCCGTCGGCGACGATAGCTCCATGCCCAAGCAGGATCACCCGATCGACAAGCCCTGCAACAAACTCTACATCGTGCGTAACGAGCAGCACCGTCATACCTCGGCGGTGCCAGGTGCGCAATAGCTCGGCGAGGCGCTGTTTCGCCCCATAATCGAGTCCCCGTGTTGGTTCATCGAGCAGGATAACCCGTGGTTGGCTGACCAAGACTGCTGCCAACGCCACCCGTTGGCGTTCGCCCACGCTGAGATCGCGTGGGTAGGTTTGCGCATACTGGCTGAGGCCGAGTTCCATCAACAGTTGCGGGATGTAGCTGCGGTCGGTGAGTTGCTGATTGCGTAGACTCTGGTCGAGTTCGCCCATGACGCTCTCGGCAAACAGTAACGCGTTGGGATCTTGTGGCAAGTAGCCGATGTCGCGACAGAGCGCGGCGGTGTCGCGGCTTGCGATGTCGCGCCCATCGATCAGGACACGCCCCTGTACTGGTCGCAGCAGGCCCGTGAATAGTTTGAGCAGGCTGCTTTTGCCTGCGCCGTTGCGCCCAAGTAGTGCGACGAACTCGCCAGCACGAATCGTCAGGTTGATATCTTCGAGCACGGCCTGTTTGAGATATGCGGCGTGAACGTGTTGCAGTTCGAGGATAGTCGGGCTGCTGATCTGCGGCGCTATGGTTTGGTTGGGTTGCACGTTGGTGGCGCGGGCGAAGCGCAGGGCTTGTTTGATGGTGACTGGCAGGGGCGACCAGCCGAGCGTGCGGGCCACGGCGATCAGTGGGGGCACGTGCGGCAGGTGTGGCAGCAGGTGTGCGGGCGCGCCGCTCAGGGTATTGTCGCCGTCGAGGTAGATGATGTGATCGACGAAGGGCAGCACCCGCTCGATGCGATGTTCGACCAGGATGATCGTTAGCCCGAGGTCGTTGTTGAGACGAATCAGGGCTTGTAACACATCTTCGGCGGATTGTGGATCGAGTTGCGAGGTGGGTTCATCGAGGACGAGGATCTGCGGACGCAGTGCGAGGGCGCTGGCAATCGCGACACGTTGGCGCTCGCCGCCGGAGAGTTGATCGAGCGGACGATCACGCAGGGCAGCGAGGTCGAGCAGGTCGAGCACTTCTTCGATACGCAGACGCATTTCGGTGCGGCTTAGTCCGGTGTACTCTAGTGCGAAGGCGATCTCATCTTCCACCCGATCCATCACGGCTTGCGCTTCGGGTTCCTGGAATACGTAGCCGACGATCCGGCTCATGCCGCTAGGCCCAAGCGCGATTGGGTCGCGCTCTGCCACGCGAATGTGGCCGCTGATGGTTCCGCCGCTGAAATGGGGCACTAAGCCGCCGATACAACGCGCGAGTGTCGATTTCCCTTCGCCCGAGCGGCCCATGATCAGCGTAAAACTGCCCGCTGCGATGTGTAGCGTCAGGTTATGCAGCGTGGGCTGCGCTGTTTCGGGGTAGTGGAAGGTCAGTTGTTCGATTGTGATCATGATTTGATGTATTGTGTAACGGCTGGCCAGATCAGGCCAACGATGGCGAAACCAATGCCGAGATCGAAACTTGGTTGTGACACCAGCGGGTATGGATAGTAGCCGAGCGTGGCCCGTTCGATCGCGGGCCAAGGGAGCAGCAGCACCGCGATGGTGACGCTTGCGCAGAGCACGACGGCAGTATCGGCATTGTTCCAGGTGAATTGTCGATAGCGCGTATGTGGTGCGTGCTTACCAAGCATCCAGAGCTTGCCGAACAATAGTATGGCGCTGCTGAACATGAGGATGCTGCCGAGCGTATCGTATGCCCAGATCAGCCGAAGCATCCAGCCGCTTAGCAGGCCAGTTAGCGCGACGCTGATGGTGAGTTGGGTGGAGCGATGTTGCTGTGTGCTTTGTGTCGGTTGGGATGCGAAGCCGCGCGAGGCCAATGACTCGGCCAGTTGAAAGGCGCGCTCTAGCCCGCCGATCAGTAACGGCATCAAGATCGGTAACCAATCGCGCAAACGTCGGAGTTGGTGCCCGCGAATCGCCTGTGCCTCGCGGATATGTTGGGCTTGGCGCAGTGTGGTTGGCACAAACGTGATCGCAATGGCGGTAACGATGGCGAGTGGGTAGAATGCGCGCGGGATGATGCCGATCAGTGTGCTAATCGGGAGCATGCGCTGCACAATGCTAAAGGCGATGAAGATGTAGGCGAGGGCTAGCCCGTTGAGCGCGCCATAAACGAGCGCTTCTAGGGTGATCGGGCCGCCCAACAATGGCAACCACGCAGGTAGGCGAACGAGTACGGTGTTGCCGTAGCGAACGAGGAGCGCGTTGAACAGCGCTGAGGTGACGACCAACATCACCACCAGTGTGTTTGGCTTCCAGAAGGTGAGTGGTTGGCGAGATTGTGCAGTGCTCACCGCGTTGACGATGGCGAGCGCTTGCCCGATCAGGATGAGATAGAGCGGGTTGCGCGTTGCAGAGAGGGCTATGGTGACTGCGATCAGCCAAGTGAGCCAGGCGAACGGGTGAATCATACGGTGCTTCCCGATGGTTGGTAGGTGAAATCGAGGCGTTTGCGGAAACGCCGTAGGGCGCGCAGGACTGGTGCGCCGAAACACGCAAGAAGCACCACATTACCGGCTGCGTTGAAGCTATCCCACACGAACGATGTGAGCAGGTAGAAGGCGGCGTAACGTTGTAGCGTCTCGATCGGCCCAACGCCCGGTTGCCAATAGTGTGTTGATGCGCCAGTGGCGTATGGCCAGAACCACAGGTTCATAATCGCACCATACGCGAAGCCCCACACTGCGCCAAAGAGCATGATCGCGAGCAGTTCGCCTCGGCTGTTCGCGCCACCGAGCAGGTGCGCGAGTGGTTTGATGAGTGGCGCGCTTAATCCAACCCATGCGGCGCTGATCATTTGATATGGTAGCCACGGTCCTACGCCGCCGGTGATCAATGCTGAGACAAACAGGGTTAACGCGCCCATGAGGAAGCCGATCTGAGCTCCGAACACGTAGCCACTAAGGATGATCAGCAGGAAGATCGGGGTGAAGCCGCCCGGCCCAGGGAATGCAACTTCTGCAAAGCGCAGTATCGAGTTGATAGCCACTAACACGCCCAGCAATGCGACATGTTTGGCGTTGATTCCGGTGCCCTGCACCTCGACAAGCAGGCTGATGAAGCACAATCCCACGATGGCGCTCATCAGCCAAGGTGCGCTGGCTTGTGCGTTGTCGTTTTGCAGCATGATGCCGAAGAATGGCGCGAGAAACGCGAAGATCCCGAGCACGCTGCTGAGGGTGTAGATGGTGGCGCTGAGGAATCGTTGGATCATTGGGCGCTCCGCTTTCGGCGCACCCATACCCACACGAGTTGTAGCACAATGGCGAGGATGGCGAACCCAAGGTAGCTGCGGCGTGCTTGGCCGAGCGGGTTGGTTGCGGGCGTGTGGCTCGCTGCGCTTGGCGCATGCGCGATCGGTGCAGGCGTTGGCGCGGCTGTGGGTGGCAGTGGCGCGGGTTGCACAGCCTCAGCGCGAGGACTCAACACTTGTTCAACCCACGGCAAGTGAATGTGCATCGCTTGTATCGCGGTTGGTGCGGCGATGGTTGGCTCGTCGGCGCGTGCAATTGTGTCTAGCGCGCGTTGTTCGGTGACTGTCGCGCTCGGCAAGGGCGTTGGCGGCTCGTCGATCGTTGTTGCGGTGCTGGTCGGTTCGTTTGTCGGCGGTGCTGTTGGCTCAACGACGGCTGCATGGGTCGCTGTCACGCTCGGCAATGGGCTTGGCGTGGGTATGATTGGCGTTGCGCTGGGTGTGATTGGCATTGCGTTCGGTGTATTGGTCGTTGTCGCGCTTGCTTGCGGCGTTGTTGTGGGTGTGGGCGTAGCAAGCACTGCCTCACGAGTGATCTCGGGGGTTTCGGTTGGCAGTGGAACTTTGGTGGGCCTACGTGTCGGCGTTGGCACGGTTGGTGTGGCGGTCGCGGTTGGTATGGCGGTCGGTGGCATGCCTGTGCAGATATCGCTGAAGCGAAAGAGCGGTGGTGTATTGCGTTGTTCGGCATTGGAATCGGTCCATAGCCAGCCTTCAACATCGCCTGGCTGTACGGTGACATTGCCTGCGCCGAGCTGCGAGTATTGCCACGCGCCGTCAACCATTCGTAAGTAGATCCAATATTCGCAAGGCTCATTGGGCCGCAGACTGCACTGTGCGAAGCAGGGTTCGTTGGGGAAGTCTGTGCCAATATCGCCGATTTTGCAGATGGCAACGCCAACGCCTGGGTTATATTCGATCACGACAGGGAGGTTGCTGCCACGCAATACCTCTTCGCCTGTGGTGCTGGTGGGGTTTGCGAGTTCGATACAGAAGGTTTGTACGCGCCCATCGCCGAAATCGATCACGAGTGCGGCTTGATTTGCTTCGGTTGGTTGGCTGAACAAGGCTTGGCGCTCTTGCGACTCGGTGCGACATTGACGCGCGCCATTGCTGTACATCACGCTGAGCAGGCTGGCAAAGGTGGGGTTGCGCAATGCCTCTGCGAAGGTGTTGTATGGGTCGGAGGTGGTGGGGATGCACCAACTGCGGATCTGTTGATCGGCGTTGAGTGTGATGCGAAGCAGTTGGATGGGGGCGGCATGGGCCATTGCGCTTGTCGGCGCGAACATGCATAGCACGATGCCGAGACTAATCAAGCGTGAATATGAGCGGGAGAACATAGCGTACCTTTGGTGTGGCCCGTCAATGCATTGATTGGCGGGCCACGAGTGTGTGTGACCGTTAGCGTCGAGTGATCGGTAGGAAGACGAGCGATTGGCGGCTGGCGGGGTAGGCGCGGCCCGCCATACCTGCGAGTACTTGGTAGGTGCTATCGGGATCGTTTGGTCCGCTGAAGCCTGGGAAACCGCCCTGAGCCGTTTGCATTGCCAGTAACCCATCGAGTGGGGTGAGGATGCGAAGGTCGTTGGTGAGCGTGGCGCTTGTTACGCTGCTCCAACTTGGGCCGCGCGCTGGGTGTTGGAATGCGGCGAGCGCTTGCAGCCCTTGTCCGGTGGATGCAGCGCTCGCGCTCCCGCCGTACCCAAGGAATCCGCCATCGGGATGGGTGTTGGCGCGCAAGAATGTGATGCCTTTGATCGTGTCGGCGCTCGCGGTGCAGGCTGTATCGGGTTTGGTGGTCGCCGCCAGTGCTTGCAGGGCGATACTGGTGCTATCAACATCGGGGGTATCGCCTGCGGTGAAACCCCAGCCGCCATTGCTCGCTCGCATGGCCAGCAGGCGTGCGACTGCTGCGTCGGGTACGGTGTGACCTGCGGCGCTCAGCCCGATGATCGCCCAAGCTTGGTCGTAGACGGAGGTGCCGTATGCGCCTGTTGAGGGGTTGTAGTGCACAGTGGTGCTGATCACCAGGTTGAGCTTGGCGAAGTTGCGCGGTTCGGCGTCGGCGGCGACGATGCCAGCGAGTAGTTTGCCGCTAGCGGCTGCCGAGGTGGCGTAGTTGGCGGCTTTGGTCGCAAGATAATCGAGTGGGCGCTTGCCTGCACTGCTCACGAAGTTTTGCGGTACGCCGCCAGCCGCGTCGATCGCGAGGATGGCGTCGATGGTGGAGCCAACGCCAAAGCCTGCGAAGCTGCCATCGGCCTGCTGCTGCGTGGCGATGTAGCGCAATCCCAAGCGCTTGGCGACGCCTGTGCTGGCGAAGGGGAATGGTTGACCTGCGAGTGCAGGGATGCTCTGCTGTGTGGCGAAGGCGTTCGCCGCGCCGCCGTAGGTGAATGCGCCTGCGGGGGTTTGCAGGTCGAGCAGATAGCTAATTGGCGTAGTGGCGCTCGGTTGCCAACGTGCGTCATTCACGCTGCTGCCGCTCGCCAGGATGCCTTGAATGGCGAGTGCGGTTGAGTTGGCGTTGCTGGTGTTGCCAGCTTCCGCCCGGTATGGGAAGCCGCCGTCGTTGCTCTGTTGGCTGTCGAGATAGTCGAGCGCCTTGGTGATGACTGCGTCGGTGTGGGGTACGCCCGCGCTTGCGAGCGCCTGGAGCACCAGGCCAGTGCTATCGACATCGCTCTGGTCGGCGGGCATAAAGCCCCAGCCGCCGTCGGCGTTCGCACGGGTTTTGAGCAGTGTAACCGCCTGTGCGGGCGGCGTCTCGCGGCTGGCCCGTAGGCCAAGGATCATAAAAGCTTGATCCCAGTTGCTGGTGCCATACGCGCCACTGCTTGAGTCAAGGTGCGTCGTCGCGCTGATCACAAGATCGAGTTTTGCGAAGTTGCGTGGATCACCGTCGGCTGCGGCAATGCCGAGCATCAGCTTGCCGACGGCGGCTGCACTGCTGGTGGCATAGCTGGGCGCAAGCGATGTGAGCGCATCGGTCAACGACGCGCCGTTGGTGCTGCGCCAATCGTGGGGGTTGCCGCCGAGTGCGCGGTAGGCGAGCAGCGTGTCGATGGTCGCGCCAGCATTGCCGTTGGAACTGCCGTAGCTGCCATTGGCGTTTTGGAATTGCTTCAGCCACTGCATGCCCGAGTGGGCGCCCAGGAGCGCATCGGTGATCGGCGGGAGGTCGTAGCCCCAGGTCCAACCCTCGATGTCGCCATCGCTGACGGTTGTGAGGCCAGCGCCTTGAGCTGAGGACTTCCAGCTTGTGCCATCCCAGCGTTGATAACTCCAGAATAGACATGGCTCGTAGTTGGGCGGCTCGCAACCGCAGAAGCATTCCTCTTCGGCGCTGCAACCGGTATCCTCGATGCGGCAGACGCCATTGTTTTTTTCAACCAGCGTTAAGCCTGTGCGGCGTAGCGCTTCCAGCCCCGAGATGGTGCCATCGAATGTGACGCGGCGGACGAGCAACTCGCCGTTGCCGAGTTGCACGACGACGTGCGCACTATTGGAGCCAGTGGCAGCCCGAAGCTGCCCTGGCGTATGCCAGAACAGCGATGTACAGATGATCAAGGTGATGAGTGTCAGATACTGGACACGTTGGAGATTCATAATTGTTTCCTGGGTAACAAAAAACGCCCGACGCATAAAGCGGTCGGGCGTTGAGAATAGCAATACGGTAAACAGCTCGGGAAGAAGCCGTTAGTCTAGAGTCATGATTTCGCCCTCCTTTCTCGCGAAGGTGGTTGTGCGAACTATCGTTGGAGGTCGACCTGACTTAGCGCGTTCAAACGCGGCATCACAGTTGCGGGACAGTGTCGGATTCGCACCGACTTCGCCATTCCACGACAGAACTACTTCAATTGTCAACGAACAGAGTTAGCAGAGTATACCACAGATATGAGCGGCGCTCGTTACGGTTTGCCGAACAGCACGGTGCTGTAGCCCGGGTCGGCCCAGTTCGACCAACCGTACGGGCGGGTCAGGTGGATCGGCCCGAGATGCACAGGGTTGCTCCAGTAGGCATAGGCTAGCTCCCAGCCCGATTTGTTGGAATAATCGACGCAGTTATTGGGCGTGTGCGGCCAGATACATTGCCCATTCTTTGCGGCGACCACTTGCACTGCGAGGAAGTCCCAGCCGTGTTGTAGGCCCACGCCGCGCGATGTGCGGTAGCGGTAGAGCGAATCGTCGCCGTGCCGCCGCAGCATTTCGGCAAAGACGGTCTTGCTGCTGAGTGCGACCTGGTTGTAGCCGAGCGCGCTGGTGCCGCGCCCGTTCTCCTCGGGTAGTGAGCCATCGAGCAGCATTGGCTCGATTTTGGCCTTCCAATCGCCGATGGCTGCGGCCTGCTCGTTCGGCAGGTTCGCGTAGAGCGCGATGCTGAGACGCAGCACATTGCCCGCATCGCCCCAATTATTGGTGCGTTCGGCGGCTTGTTGGCCCTTAAGCAGCATATGGTTCACCAACATTGCGCGGAAGGTTTGGCGGTCGCTGGATGTCCAGCCCGGCGTGCCTTCGAGCAGGTCGGCGGCCCAGATCATCGCGGGCACCCAGCGGCTCACATCGAGGCGGATCTGCTTATCGCTGTTGTCGATGCTGACAAGTTTGGTGGACCACGAACGGATCAGCGTGGCGGCCTGCTGCGCGTAGGCCGAGTCGTTGGTCATGTGGTACGCCAGCATCAGCACGAGCGCGTAGCGGCTGGACTGGTTGAGGCAATCGGCGGCGGCACTGGTGTAGTTGGCCACCGCGCAGGGTTTGAATGCTAATCCGTCCTTCGCATCGCGCAGCACCAAGCGCACGCCCTTCGCAA
>CALKHR010000186.1 GCA_937988885.1 uncultured Roseiflexaceae bacterium
CCGTTGGCTTGATCATCATCATAATACGCATAATTCTTAAACACGCTCTGAACAAGGAACGCAAGTGAAAAGTAAACGAAACCCTCACTATCCGCGCATTCGGCTGATGACTCTCATCTGCCTTTTGTTGAGCCTTATGGCCACCACAACCGCTTCTGCATCCTCGTCAACGTCATTCGCATCAGTCGGACCTGTATCATCTGATCTGACAACCCCAGCATTGATTGAACAAGCCTTTCGGAACAATCAGATCACAGCAGATCAACGCTTGTTGTATCTAACGTATGCTGTGTATGATTTCGCGAAACTGCCGCCACAATTTCAGGGCAAGGGTGGCTGGCGAGGAACAATGATCGTGTACGAGATCAATCAGGCGCGTCAGCAGTTGCGGGAAGGAAAAGGGCAGTTTTCGCCGGCCTTACGAGAGGCGTTGTTGGCACCACAGCCTCAAGCATCGACGTTCTGTGAGGCTCAAGATGGCCCATACACGATCTCAACTGAGCACTTCGAGATCTCGTATGGTTCTATCACCGCGTTGTCCGTGCAGGATTATGCCGATGCGCTCGAGTTGGCATACCAGGTGGAGATAGAGGAGTTTGGTTGGGCTGTGCCCCCGTTGGCTCCTAACAATCCCTTTAAAAGGTACCCGGTGCAGATCGCTGAGCTTAGCTATCCGTTATTAGGTCGAGCCGTAAGCCCTGCTGGTAAGTATACAGGGTTTCTCGGCGATAACCCCAACACTCCCGAGGTTGAAACAAGTTCGTTAGCGAGTTGTATTGTGCTTAACAGCGACTTCACGAAGTCCTTCATAGGTGTCGACCACAATCAACTACGCCAGGCCGTGATAGCGACGGCAGCGCACGAGTTCTTCCACATTATTCAGTTTGGCCTCGGCGACCCAAATCCGTACGAGGGGGCGAAGTGGTATGAAGCGACCGCTGCGTATGTGGAAAATGAAGTTATCCCCGAGGCGCACGGTAACTATAGCTACTTGTTCCCAGATCTCAGCTATAGCGTATTCTCACCTCAAGTTGGCAGCGACTATTCGCTTTGGCCACTCTTCCGCTACGCTGCCGAGCGGAACGGCGGTTTAGGGCAGGCAAATGGTGGCAGTGAATTGATGAAGTTGATGTGGAAGGATATCGCCGCCGGGATACCAGCCTTCACTGCTTACGAGAATGCGCTCAAGGCTAAGGGCAGCAGTTTTGACCATATCTACCACAACTTTGCGATCAGTCTACGCTTTCTGAAATCGTGCACCGATGCTGAGACCTTCTGCTTCTACGATGCAAACACCATTCGTAATGTAAGAGGGATGGTGAACACCGTGCATGGTCAGATCGCGAGTGTTGGCGGCAGTTACAACGGCTCGATGAGCAACAATTACGCGACCAATTGGGTGGCGCTACCAAAGAGCGGTGCCTACTCGATCGAGTTGACCAATACGTCCTCGACGGGAGCGCTGCGTGCAAGTGTGCTTGCCGAGGTGGGCGATAGCCTGACGGTAGCCTTACTCTCGTCTGTGGCTGGGCCGAATGCGACAGCAAGTATTGCACGATTCAGTGTGCCCTCGGGCGCGACCAATGTGCTGCTGGTGATCACCAATGAGGCGCAGAGCAGCAATATCAATTCACCTGGCGCTGCTACCTACCGTGTCCAGCTTGGTACTGCTGCGGACTTAGATCACTTGTTGTACGTGCCGTTGTCGTTACGTTAGTCTGCATAGGGGGTTGCTGGAAATCACAACGCATCGGGTGGTGTGCGTCGCCCGATGCGTTGTTGTGTCTGCTTGTGGTGGAGAGTACTAAAGCTCCTGCACTTCGACTTGTTCGGATAATACCAAATCCAAATGATTACTTACACAACCGGCACATGAATGCACTGTTTTATAAGTCTTTGACAGTTCTCATTGTCATTCCGAACAAGCTGCTAGGCGACGTGAGGAATCTCATTGCTCTGCATTGTATTGCGCTTTGAGATCTCTC
>CALKHR010000187.1 GCA_937988885.1 uncultured Roseiflexaceae bacterium
TTTCATTGTCATTCTGAACGGAGTGCGCAGCACGAAGTGAAGAATCTCGTTGTGTGCCACTGAATTGGACGCTGAGATCTCTCACATCCGTTCGAGATGACAATGCTTTTCGTTGTCATTCCGAATGGAGCGCGCAGCGCGAAATGAGGAATCTCGTTGCGTTGCATTGTTTTTCATTGTCATTCTGAACGGAGTGCGCAGCACGAAGTGAAGAATCTCGTTGTGTTCCACTGAATTGGACGTTGAGATCTCTCACATTCGTTCGAGATGACAGTGCTTTTCGTTGTTTTTCATTGTCATTCCGAATGAGCGCGCAGCGCGAAATGAGGAATCTCGTCGCGTTGCATTGTTGTTTCATTGTCATTCCGAATGGAGCGCGCAGCGCGAAATGAGGAATCTCGTTGTGTTCCACTGAATTGGACGCTGAGATCTCTCACATGGGATACTCACAGTGAAATCGAAGTGAGCCGCCTAACGGATTGCCATTTAGCCGTGCTGCCACTGATAGAACGGCACAGGTATAGGGCAGATTCTGGATTTAAAAATGCACCGATCCTGCTCGTCGCGCAATGACATCGGCTGCATAGGCATGTTAGGCGGCTAGATCGTGGAAGTACAGCTTTTGAGGAAATGCGATTAGGATACGTGTTACTCAAGTGGAACGATGCCGCTTTACTCCGCAGTCGCCGAGATGGCGCGCACGCCTGGTATCCCGCGTAGGCGCTCCATTACTCCCAACAGCGTCGGTGTCGATGTCCGACTTAAGGTCAGGTAGATCTCATCTTCGTCCTGTGTACTGCCGTGTTCAATGCGGAGTTGTTTCATTTCGACTGGAGTCTGCGTGAGCGCGGTTTCAAGTGTTGCGAGTGAGATGGCGCTCCGATCAATGACGAGCGTTAGGGTGCGTGGTCGGCGTGCTGCCCATAAACGGCGCTCCAGCGGCTTGATTCCGGCTAGGATCAGCAGGATGAGAATGGTAGCGGCGACCGCCGCAAGATACAGGCCGCTACCAATCGCTAACCCGATCGCCGCAACAGTCCATAGACTGGCGGCTGTCGTTAGTCCCTGAATGACATCACGGCGCAAGAGAATGGTGCCAGCGCCCAGAAATCCGATGCCGCTCACCACCTGTGCCGCGATTCGGGATGGATCGAGGACGACGTGCTCGGCGCTTAGCACATCTGCGAATCCAAAGGCCGATACAATCATGATGAGAGCAGCACCCACACAGACGAGCATATGGGTACGCAACCCGGCCGCCCAAACTAAGCGCTCACGTTCGACGCCAACAAGGCTACCCAACAACGCTGCCAGGAACAGTCGGAGGATGATTTCAGTACTTGAAAGCATCATGCCCTCCACTCAGTATTCAGTTCCATCCACACGGTAGGAGGAATTATAGCACAACAGCATGGAGGGGAATAAGGCCATTACTTGGGGAAGTGCATATTTAGGCTGCCCAACGGTCAGCATTGAGCCATGTCACATCAATAGTCGGTGCGATCTCGTGCGGGTAGCGGTGTCGGGTGCATGGGTTTGTTAGGCAGCGAGGCAATTTACGCGATTTCAAGGCTATAGATCGAGTCTAAGCTGTCCATCTATAGTCGAGAGTAATTTCAAGAGTTGTGTTCCAAGCGAAATGAGAGAGAGAATATAAGTGTCATCTACATCAAAAGCTGCTCCATGTGCGACACGATTCCTTACAGCCCAAAAATCACGAAATGCGGGAAGGAATTCTTGAGGAAACAGACCTCTCTGTACGCCAATCTCGACTGACCGAGATATAGAGTATGGCCGTAGGGATATCCCTGCGTCCACTAAACGATTGCGTAGTTGCTCCTCAAGCTTTGATGAAAGAAGCAGCAGAGCTGCTCTGGGATTCTTGCTGGATTCTTGTAAAACTTGTTCTACTTCGGTTGAAATTTTCTGAGAACTTTCTTTAGGAATACCTGTGCTAGATTTCTCGACTGCGGCTTCTCGTGCTTTTTCCACCTCCTTTACCAGGTTGCCTATCTGCTCCTTTAGTTCCAACTCCACATCACCAAACTTTACGCGTTTAACATAAGGAGTCACTGTTTTTAATTCTGGAAGGACAAATAATAATGCTGCAATTACCACAAGCCAGATTATGTTTATATCTATCTGAGTACTTGAATTGAAGAGTTTTAGTATTATTAGAAGTAGACAGGTTATAATAATTATCCATCTCTTGTTTGGTGATTTGAAATAATTGAAAGTAGTAATCCTAAATTGATGATAAGAGTGCGTGATGTGTGGTAGTAGTACTGTAATAATTATAATAACTAATAAAGTAAGGGAAAATTTGTCAATCTGTATATTTGATAGAATGTTAAGAAATTTAGGATATAATTGTTTGATTGTAAATAGTAATACACATAATAAGACAATTGACCACCTCGCAATTCTCTTAATCAACATTGTTCTTCTCCATGGCTAGAATAAGAATATGAGAATATTGAAAATATGTTTTAAACTTACTATTAATAGAATTATAACATGCTATGAAGTTGCGAAATGCGTGATAGACTGTCGCCCAGCGTCTGAATTAAGCCGCTCGCGAAGCGGAATCGGCTTGAACGAATAGTTAGGTCTCTGCTGTGGATTCGTACTTTGGAAGCATGTTGCCGAAAATGAAAGCAGCGTAGCGTTTGATGCCGATGCTAATGCCGTGTTCAAGTACGTCTTGATACGGCAGATCCTGCTCACAACCAACAAACAATTCGCGAACGTCATCGCTTGACACTTCTTGTCCGTAACGATGGGCAAGCTTGTTGCGTAGAGAGTTGAACTTGCGAATTGAACCGACAACGTAGTCTTGCAAAAGCGGCAGATCCTTCTCCAACTTTAGCTTCGCAGCAATGGTAAGTTTTTGGTCGAAACTGAGGCGCGCAGAGAGAACCGCATCCGCATTACTCCCCAAACAAAGCCGAATGAGCTCCTCAAGCAGGCTTTCTACAAACAGATGGCATTGAAGAATGGCTGCCAGATGGCCGTCATTGGAGTGAAGCCGCTGGCCTAGTTCCGGCATGCGCTGATACCGTAGCAAGGTGAGCTTTAGTAGTTTTTCGCGGAGATCGCTCATAGAGACCTCACTCGTTATTCAAACAGAAACTATCCACCTATCTCGCGTTGATAGATCGCACGTTGTCCGCCTATCATCCCCAACGCCCCTGCTACCTATCAGCCACCGCGTAGATGTATACAGACAGCTATCCCCTATTTGTAGCCAGTATACATTGCGATACTGTTGGCTGACAAGCCTGGAATCGCACACGGTTGCCCCTTCTCCAAGCACCCTTTGCAATGAACGCAAGTTTTTGATACATATGTTAGCCGAAAGAATTCGGTACAATATGGCAAAATTCTGTGGATGGAGTGGCTATGACAGCGACGTTTCGAATACCTGGCATTATCGTGCGCGACCACACATTTCATGTGCCGCTCGATTACGATGCACCGAGTGGACCGCAGATCTCGGTGTTTGCTCGCGAGGTGGTGGCGGTGGACAAGCAGAACGCCGACCTGCCCTGGTTGGTCTTTCTGCAGGGCGGGCCGGGAGGCAAATCGCCACGGCCCACGGGGACGCACGGTTGGATTGGCCGCGCGCTTCAGGAGTACCGCGTGCTGCTGCTGGATCAGCGCGGTACAGGCCGCAGCACACCTGTGAATCGGCAGAGTCTGGCGCGGTTGGCTAGCCCGCAGGCGCAGGCCGATTATCTGATGCACTTTCGGGCCGATTCGATCGTGCGCGATGCGGAGACGATTCGGGAACGGCTGCTCGGCCCCGATCAGCGCTGGAGCATTCTGGGACAGAGCTTCGGCGGCTTTTGTGCGCTGACGTACCTGTCGTTCGCGCCGCACGGCTTGAACGAGGCGTTTATCACCGGCGGCCTGGCTCCGCTCACGCGCAGCGCCGATGAAGTCTATCGCAAGACCTACCAGCGGGTACGGACGCAGAATCAGCGCTATTTCGAGCGTTATCCGCAAGATCAGGCCCGTGCCCAGGAGATTGTGGCGTATTTGATCGCCAACGATGTGCGCCTGCCGAACGGGGATCGCCTGACGCCGCGCCGCTTCCAGACGCTAGGATTAGCGTTGGGGATGAGCGATGGTTTCGAGCAGATCCACTATTTGCTCGATGAGGCGTTTATCGAGGGTCCGAACGGCCCCGAGTTGAGCGATACGTTTTTGTACGGCGCGATGGCCGAGTTGAGCTTCGCCGATCGCCCGCTGTTCGCTGTGCTGCACGAGGCGATCTATTGCCAGGGCACTGCGGCTCGCCATGCTGCCGAGCGTGTTCGGGCCGAATACCCGGAGTTTGAGCCATCGCCGAATCAGCCGCTGCTGTTTACGGGCGAGATGATCTATCCTTGGCTGTTTGAGGAGGATTCGACGCTCCAACCGTTCCGCGAAGCCTACGAACTGCTGTCCTCCTATAACGATTGGCCTCCGCTGTACGATCCCGCGCAACTCCGCGAGAATCAGGTGCCAGTCGCGGCGGTGATCTACGCCGACGATATGTACGTGGAGCGCGAGTTCTCCGAGGAGACGGCGCAGGCGATCGCGAATTGCCGCTATTGGCTCACAAATGAGTACCAGCATAATGGCTTGCGCGCCGATGGCGAGACGATCCTGAGTCGCTTGATCGGGATGGTGCGAGGCGAGATTTAGCCTGCCGGATATGTTGGGAAGGAGGCCGCACCGTGGCGTTGCGCGTGCTGCGATGCGGCCTCCTGCGCGCAACGCTTGACCGCAGGCTTGTGGCGTGGCATCATGCGGCAGCACACGAGCGCACGCTGAGCAGTGAGCCTATGAGCAGCAAGCAGAACGCAACCAAACGTTTCGACGCTTCTCAGCGCCTAACAATTGGCGTTTTTGGCAATCGTCAAGTCTACGAAGGCACCACGATCGTGCGCTATGAGCAGATCCTGTTTCGTGGGATTCGTGCTGCCGCGCAAGCCTACGGTTGCCGTCTGCTGTTGGCGTGCGGCATTGGGCCACACAGTACGCCCTTCGAGGGCTTGGCGGCCTGGCCGATGTGCCTGAGCGACACGAATTTCGTGCCGGTTGGCCCCTGGAACACCGATGGCCTGATCGCTATCCCGCCCTTCACGCAGGAGCGCCAGCAGGCGTTGCGCGAACTGGCCAAGTACGGCAAGCCGTTCGTCTTCACCTCCCCTCAAGTCGAGTATCCCTCGCAGGCTCCCACCAATGCCGAGGGTATCCGCCAAGCCTTTGATCATCTGCGGGAACACGGCCACGAGCGGATCGCGTTTATTGCTGCCGAGGAGCACCTGAACCGCATTTCGGATGGCGATGGCGCTGAGCGTTTCCTGGCCTACAAGGCGGCACTGGAGGCTCACGGTCTGCCCTACGACCCGTCGTTGGTAGGCTACGGCGGCCACGATGCGTACCAATCGGCGATTGCGTTGAAGAAGATGCTGGCGGCGCGCGCGCAGTTCACCGCCGTGCTCACGAGCAACGATGAGTCGGCGATCGGGGTGATGCAGGCGCTGGCCGAGGCGGGCTTGCGCGTTCCGCAGGATGTGGCCGTGATCGGCTTTGACGATGTGTTGTACGCCAAGGCCCAGTCGCCGCCGCTGACCACGGTGCGGCACCCGACCTTCGAGATGGGCTATCAGGCGGTGGAGTTGCTGCTGGAGTATATCACCGGGCAGCGCACGGGGATCGCCACGTTGCGCACGCCGACGCGGCTGATCATTCGGGAATCGTGCGGTTGCCAGCCCTACAGCATGCAGCAGGGCGTGTCTCCCGCGCCAGAGACCTTCGATCGCACGGCGCTGGTGCAGGCGATGGCCGATGCGGTGGCCGTCGAGACGCGCTATGTTGATGCCGAGCAGCTTGAGGCGTGGTGCGCCGACTTGTTCGATGGCTTCGTGGAGAGCGTGCGCCAGAAGGATGAGAAGCCGCTGGCCGCCGCGCTCGATCAGTTGTTGCAGCATGTTGAGACGGCCAACGAGGACCCCTACGCCTGGCAGGCGGCGATCGGGGTGTTGCGCAACCACGCGTCGGCGCTGCGCGATGCGCGCGACACAGTCGAGGCATTGATCGACCAGGCGCGGATTCGCATTAGCGAACGCCTGCGCCGCCAGCATACGCGCTATTTGGTGCGCCAAGCCGAGCTGACCGACCTGCTCGGCATGCTAACGATGCGCCTGCTGACCGCCAATAAGCCGCGCCAGATCCTCGATATTCTGGCCGAGCAGTTGCCGTCGCTTGGGATACGCCACGCGCATATCGGCCTGTTCGAGCCGGAGGGCGATGACCCGACCGCTTGGTGCTCGATGTTCGTGCGGGTGCCCGGCGACGAGCCACAGATCCGCCGCTTCCGCAGCCGTAGCTTCCCGCCACCCGGTCTGTACGATGAGTTCGAGCCGGTGAGTGTGGCGGTGCTGCCGTTGGTGATCGAGGACGGCCCCAGCGGCTTTGTGGCGATCGATGCGAGCTATCTGGAGCCGTGCGGCTTGATCGTGCGGCACTTGGCGGCGGCGTTCCGCAATAGCCAACTGTACAGCGCCGCTGAAGAGGGCCGCCAACTGGCCGAGGAGGCGAATCGCCTTAAGAGCCGCTTCCTCTCCACGGTGAGCCACGAGTTGCGCACGCCGCTCAACTTGATCATCGGGTTGAGCGAGATTATGCTGCGCTCGCAGGAGCAACAGGCGGCGCTGCCCCCGACGGTGCAACAGGACCTTGAGCGCATTTTTATCAACGCGCAACACTTGGGCCGTCTGATCGGCGATGTGCTTGACTTGGCGAGCAGCGAGGCGGGCCAGTTGCGCTTGTACTTCGAGTTGCTGGATTTGGGCGAAGTGTTGCAGGCGGTGGCGGCCACGGGCGCGCAGATGGCGCAGGATCACAACTTGGCTTGGCGGGCGGAACTGCCGTTGAAGCAGGCGTGGGTGCGCGGAGATCGCACCCGTTTGCGCCAGGTTGTCCTGAATCTGATCAGCAATGCCGTGAAGTTCACCACGCAGGGCGAAGTGGCGCTCACACTGCGGGTCGTGGATGGCTTGGTGCACGTGTCGGTGAGCGATACCGGGCCGGGCGTGCCGTTGGCCGATCAGCAGCAGATCTTCGATGAGTTCCGCACATCGGAGCAGACCGCCGAACAGGGCTACGGTGGCTTGGGCCTGGGCCTGACGATCTGTAAGCAGTTGATCGAACGGCACGATGGCACGATCGGCGTTATTTCCCCGAATAGTCCGAACGGTGGCGCGACGTTTTACTTTACACTGCCGCTACTCACACCAGCCCAGGAGGAGGCGCCGGAGACGCTGACCGACCGTTCGCGGGCGGTGTTCCTCACCGAGCAGGACACGCAGGATGCGCAGGTGGTGGCCGCCTTGCAGCAGCACGGCGTCGAGGTGCAGATGCTGCCGATCAATACCGATGCCGATTGGTTGCCCCGTTTGTTGGCGGCGCCACCCGACGCAGTGATTCTCGATGAGCCGCTCGCCAGCCAGCGCGGCTGGGAGTTGCTCAGCATGCTGAAGCGCCACCCCGCCACCGCGCAGTTGCCGGTGCTGATGTATGCGCTCGACCCGCAGGAGAATCGCGGCGCGTTACTGGAGCTGAATTACCTGCTCAAGCCGCTCGATCCCGAGCAGTTGGCGCTGGTGTTGGCGCAGCAGCCCGGTTGGCTGGCGCAATCCAGCGAGCAAAAAACCATCCTGGTGGTTGACGATGATCCCGATACGCTGGCCTTGCATATGCGGATCATCCGCGAGCAGATGCCCGAATGTCGGGTGCTCTCGGCTCGCAATGGCCGCGAGGCGTTGGCCGTGATGGAGCAGACCGTGCCGAGCTTGGTGCTGCTCGACCTGATGATGCCCGAGTTGGACGGCTTCGGCGTGCTGGAGGCGATGCGAGCACGCAGCGCAACCGCCTACGTGCCGGTGGTGGTGCTGAGCGCGCATATCCTCAGCGATGCGGATATGGCCCGCTTGAATCACGGCGTGGCGGCTGTATTGAGCAAGGGCTTGTTTACTTCCGACGAGATCGTGAGCCATTTGAGCTCGGCGCTGGCGCATCAGCGTAAACTGAGCCAGACCACGCAGCAGTTTGTGCGGCGCGCGGTGGCCTTTATCCACGAGCACTACGCCGAGCCGATCACCCGCGACCAGATCGCGGCGCACGTCGGCATCAGTGCCGATTACCTGACGGCATGCTTTCACCAGGAAATGGGCGTGCGTCCTATCGCATATCTGAATCGCTATCGCATCAATCGGGCGCGCATCCTGCTAGAGGAGAGCAATCGTCAGATTATTGAGATCGCCTTGGATGTTGGCTTTACCGACCTCGCCAATTTCAGTCGTTCGTTCCATCGCGAGGTGGGTATGACGCCAAACGCGTATCGAAAGTCTAAACAGCGTTAGTTTAGGCTTGGCAAAGGAGCAATAGAATGACTATGCTGACAGGCGGTGAAGCGGTTGTGCGGATGCTGCTGGATCAGGGCGTCGATACACTGTACGCCTTGCCGGGCGTCCAAAACGATGCGTTGTACAATGCGCTGTTCGACGCTGGCGATGCAATACGGGTGATCCACACTCGTCACGAGCAGGGCGCGGCGTATATGGCGCTCGGTGCGGCGCTCTCGACCGGGAAGCCCGCCGTGTATAACGTGGTGCCGGGGCCGGGCGTGCTGAATACATTCGCGGCGCTGGCCACGGCCTTCAGCACCAATGCCCCTGTGTTCTGCCTCACGGGGCAGATCAAATCGCCTTATATTGGGCGCGGGCTTGGCCTATTGCACGAACTGCCCGACCAGTTGGGCCTGATGCGCGGGCTGACCAAGTGGGCCGCCCGCATCAACGCGCCCGCCGAGGTCCCCAGCCTGATCAGCGAGGCGTTTGTGCAGATGACCACTGGACGTCCGCGTCCCGTGGCGGTGGAGGTGCCACCGAATGTGCTGGAGACCCGTGCCGCCGTCGATCTGGGGGCGAAGCGCACGGCTCCGCCGTCGCCGCCGATCGATCCCGAGGCGATCGCCCAGGCCGCGCGGTTGCTGGCGAACTCCAAGAATCCGATGATCATCGTGGGTGGCGGCGCGCTCGATGCCAGCGCCGAGGTGCAGCAGTTGGCCGAGTTGCTGCAAGCGCCCGTGGTGGCCAACCGCATGGGCTTGGGGGTGCTGAGCAGCCGCCACGAACTGAGCCTGCGCCAGGCCGACGCGCACCAGTTGTGGGCCAAGGTCGATGTGGTGTTGGCGGTCGGCACGCGCCTGTACGAGCCGCTGGTGCAGTGGGGCTACGACAAGCAGTTGTCGGTGATCCGCATCGATATTGACGCGACCGAGCACGATCGGGTGGTGGCACCCACGGTCGGTTTGGTGGCCCGCAGCGATGAGGCGCTCCGCGAACTGATCCCGGCGGTGGAGCGCTTGGTGTCGAAGCGCCCGTCGCGCCGCGAGGAGTTGGCGGCGTTGCGCGCCGAGATGGCGCGGCGGATGGCGTACCTGGAGCCGCAACTGAGCTTTGTGCGCGTGCTGCGCGAGGAACTGCCCGACGATGGCTTTTTCGTCGATGAGATGACGCAGGTGAGCTACGTGGCCCGTTACGCCTTCCCCGTGTATCAGCCGCGCATGTTTGTCGGCGTGGGCTACCAGGGCACGTTGGGCTGGGGCTTCGCGACGGCGTTGGGCGTGAAGGCGGCCCATCCCGATCGGGCGGTGCTCTCGGTGAACGGCGACGGCGGCTTGATGTTTACCATTCAGGAACTGGCCACCGCCGTGCAGCACAAACTCAATGTGGTCAGCATCGTGTTCAACGACAACGCGTATGGCAATGTGCAGCGCGCGCAGCGGCACGAATACGACAACCGCGTGATCGCCAGCCGCCTGTATAATCCCGATTTCGTGAAGTTGGCCGAGTCATTTGGGGCGCAGGGCTTGCGCGCCACCACGCCCGATGAGTTGCGCATCGCGTTGCGGCAGGGCTTCGCCGCGAATGTGCCAACGCTGATCGAGGTGCCCGTGGGCGAGATGCCCAACCCTTGGCCGATGCTGCTGAACCTGCCACGCGTGCGTCCGGCGCTGTAGGATTCAACCATTGAAACAACGTAGTTGGACATCATGACACTGTTATTTGAGCGCATCGCAGCCTTGCCGCGCGTTCGATTGGGCTTGCTGCCCACGCCATTGATGAGGGCATCGCGGCTGACCGAGACTCTGGGTGGCCCGCAACTCTGGATCAAGCGCGATGATATGACGGGCTTCGGGTTCGGCGGCAACAAAGTGCGCGGCTTGGAGTTCCTGCTGGCGGATGCGCTGGCGCAGGGCGCCGACACGCTGGTGACGGGCGCGGGGCCGCAATCGAACCATGTGCGGGCCACGGCTGCGGCGGCGGCGCACGCTGGCTTGGGCTGTGTGGCTGTGCATTTCGGCGCGCAGCCCACGGCGGTCGAGGGCAATTTCCGCTTGGCCCGTATGCTGGGTGCCGAGCAACGCTTCACCAATGATCCCGACCGCAGTTCGGTGGATCGCGGCATCGAGGCGGCGGTGGCCGAATTGCGGGCTGCGGGGCGGCATCCGTACAGCATTCCCCGTGGCGGCGCGCATCCGCTTGGGGTGCTCGGCTATGTGCTGGCGGCCCGCGAGCTTGCCGAACAGTGCGCGGCTCAGCAGATCATCCCCGCTGCGATCGTGCTGGCGACTGGCTCGTGTGGGTCGCACGCTGGCTTGCTGTTGGGCTTGCGGGCCTTGGGGCTAGACTGGAAGGTGGAGGGCTTCACCGTGAGCCGTCCGGCGACCGAGGCGCGCGCCCGTGTGCTGATGTTGGCCAACACCGCCGCCGAGCGGCTCGGTGTTGGCGCGCTGGTGGGCGAGAGCGATGTGATCGTCCACGATGGCGTGATCGGCGAGGGCTACGGCATCCCAACGCCAGAGGGCAATCAAGCGATTCAGTTAGTGGCTCGGAATGAGGGGATTTTCCTCGACCCGACCTACAGCGGCAAGGCGATGGCAGGGCTGATCGCTGCTGCTCAAGCCGGATACTGGCAGCGCGAACAGACAGTGATTTTTGTGCACACAGGCGGCGAGCCTGCCCTGTTTGTGGGGTGATACCTAGTCCGACTGGATAGTTGTCGTTGAAAAGCTGTCTTCACTGTTCTCATTGTCATTTCGCGCGAGCCGCTAGGCGACGCGAGAAATCTCGTCGTTCTGCATTGCATTGCGCATTAAGATCGCTCCCCATTCGCTTCGCTCAGGGCTTCGACCGTTCGAGATGACAGTGCTTTTCGTTGGAAGGAAAGAGGCGCATCTGCTCAATAATGCGATTCTGCATTGCTACCGCAGGCTAAGGCAACTTGGATAGAGCCACTGTCCAACCAGATTTAGTATGATACCCATACCTTCCGAAAAACGGTGGTGTGGAGGCGTTGCGCGTAGCAGCGCCTCCACACCACAAAGAATCGTAAGTACCTTGCTGCCGCAGGCTAAAACGGCTTTGTAATCACCACAATCTGTCGGATTGAGTAACGAATGGGGAGGTTCCGCAAATACGGGAACCTCCCCATTCTCTTCTACAAACCCGATTGTAAGGCGTTCACAGGCGCTACGAATTTTCGTGATTATTGCCCGTCATATACAGGAACGCCACCCACAACCCGCGCGAGAACGGGTAGAACACAATAGGAAAGACGAAGATCGCAATCCCAACCGTGATCAGCGCAGGTATCAGGGGAATCGTCGAGAAGCCGATCACCACAGAGGCGATAATCACCAGGAAAAGGGTTGTCACCGTATTGACGGCCATACCGCCCGTGATCTCGCCAGTGGCGCGCTCAAAATGCGTGCCGCAGTTGGGGCAAACAGTGCGCATCTTGAACCAACTTGTAAACATTTTGCCAGTATGACAATGCGGGCAGCGCAATATGAGCCCGTCGAACACGATACGAAGTAATTGGAGCATGATTTTCGAGACCTTATCCTAATTGGGCGACGTAACGCCCTTGGAATGTAACAAGTGTTGTATCATTATCGCATATTTCAACACGAATTGCTAAACGTGCACGCTTACGGCGACGCAACATAACATAAAATTGTTCTATTTCTTCGGCTGGCGGATAATAGCTCTGGGCATGAAACGCGCTCCACACAGGCTGTAAATATTGAATCGTGCTATCTTGAATCACAATAGTGCCCGTGAGCTCTTGTTGATGCAGCAAAAGCCAGATCGAACCCCAACCTGCGAGCGTCGCAGTGGTGCTGAGGCTCCCCGAAAAGACGCTGCCCTTGTCGTTCACGTTCGGCTCAAGGGGGGCGCTGAGCACTAGCCCGTGCTGGTTGCACGCGCTCACACGAATCCCGATCGCCTTGGTCAGCGGAATATCTCTGTGCATCACTTGCTGGAGTTTGGCCAGCGGCTGCGCCTGTTGGCTGAAGGTGCTCGGCGCAGCAAATGTGGTGGTGATCGTGCTCATAACACACACTCCCGCTTGGCTTGGGCATTGCGCTACTGCTCTGTGGTGCTGTTCACGCTAGGCGACATTGTCCGCATCACATGGCTGAATCCCGCGAGCGCATCGCGCCCAGACGAAGCGCCTATTTGGCTGATATGCGTGCAGGCATTGGCGCAGGCACTGGCATCGTTATGCGCTATCGCTTGCGCAACCCGATGCCAAGGGGCGGTGAAATGGCCCTGCGCCCCAGCTTGCAGAAACGCTCGGCTGAGTTGATTGGTGAGCAACGCCGCGTGCTGTCCAAGTGTTTGTGCGGCGCGGTGGCGCCCCAACAGCCAGAGCGCCGCCATTGCTCCGAGAAGATAATCATCACCTGCCGGGGTGAGTCCCCAGCCCAACCCGGCAAGTTGTTGCGCCGCTGCTGCAAGCGGTCCGCCTACTTCCAGCGCGTTCCGTAGCGCAGCAGCGCCGCGTGCTAAGCGCTGCACGATTGCCGCCTCGATATCGGTGGCTTGGCTGGGCAGCACGGGCCAGCGGGTATAGCGATCCAGCACGGCGCAGATCAGGCCACTTATCGGCTGGCGTGGCAGAACCAGCAACGCGGCATCCCAACACTGCGTGTCGCACAGCGAAAGCCGCCATGCGCCCAGCCCTAGCGTTTGGGTGCTGATATACGCCGTTTCCCCCAGTGCCAGATCGCTAAACCGCGCTGAGTCCAGCACAATCGAAAAAGGACCCTCTCCCACGGATGGGAGGGTGAGCACTACCACGCGGCCCGTTGGGTCGGCCAAATTACAGGCCCGCTCGAAGCGCCCGATCACCGTGCCGATAAATGGCCGCTGATGGAGCGCTTGCCAGAGCGGTAATCCAATTGAAATGGCGTGTGGTGTGCTCATAACCGTTAATCACGAACAATATGCGTGCCCGTTTCGCCCGCCACGGCACGGCTGAGATTCTCGGTATTGGTGATGATCACGTGATCGCCGCCTGCTTCCAAGAACGCGATCGCGGCCTGGATCTTCGGGGCCATACTGCCCTTGGCGAAGTGAATCCCCTCCTCCAAATACGCCTTGGCCTCCGATAACGTGATAGTGTCGAGCCACTTCATCTGCGGGGTGCCGAAATGCAGCGCGACCTTCTCCACACCAGTGCACAGAATAAATGCGTTGGCATTCAGCTTATTGGCGAGCAGTGCGCACGAGAGATCCTTGTCGATCACGGCGCCGACGCCCTGCAGCGAGCCGTCCTCTTTGGGCACCACCGGGATGCCGCCGCCGCCGACCGCGATCACGATCGTGCCGCTATCGACCAACTTCCGAATGGTCGACTCCTCGATGATCCGCTTGGGTGCTGGCGAAGGCACCACGCAGCGCCAGCCGCGCCCAGCATCCTCGATCACCGCCCAACCCTCTTTTTGACGCTGCTGCGCCTGTTCGTAGCTCATCCAATTGCCGATCGGCTTGGTCGGATTCTGAAAGGCCGGGTCGGCGGGATCGACCTCCACCTGTGTAACAACAGTTGCCACATCGGAAGGGTAATTCAGCGCCCGCAGGTAATTTTGCAGTGCTTGTTGTAAAAAATATCCGATCCAACCCTGGGTGTCAGCTCCACAGACATCGAGCGGTAGCTCGGGCAACTCCGAGGCCGATAGTTCTGAGCGACGCAGAGCGAAGCCAACTTGCGGCCCGTTGCCATGCCCAATCACTACCCGCCACCCCGATGCGATCAGTGCGCCAATGTGCGGCACTGTCTCTTTGACGGCGGCATATTGGTCTGTAGAACTGATGCGCTGCGGGTCTTTAATGAGAGCGTTTCCTCCAATGGCAACCACAGCAACAGGTTGATTCATGGCTCCTCCCATGTACAGACAACAATGTACTATCGATATTCAGGCCGAATATTGGCAATGGTCGTTGTTATGAGCCTACGTCGGGATCGAGTTGACGCAACTCGTTGACAGTAGCCACAACGCGATCAACGAACTCGGGGCAGTGCCCGATCCGCTGTTGGATGTCGAACTGGGCGGTGATCTGCTCAGCACTGAGATGTTCACGGATCTCGGCCCGCTCGCAGAGCGCCTGTTCGAGTGGCTGGCCGCTTTCCGCTGCGGCCATCGAGGTCTGATAGACCAAGGTATGGGCGGTTTGCTTGCCCGTGTGGCGCGCCAACTCCAGCATCACGCCTTCTGAGCCGATCGCGCCCTGGTTGGCGTGCAAATTGGCCAGCATGCGCTCGCTATCGACTTCGAGGTTAGCGCACATCTGCTTCGCTAAGCGCAACTGCGCGCCCAGCATGCCGCAGATCGGCGCAATCAGCGCCCATTCCGCCTTCCACGAACGACCATCGCGCTCGTGATCGTGAACGAGGTTTTCGGCCAAGCACGCGCTCTGATGCCGAATCATGCGGGCCAGCGTGCCAAGATGCTCGGCGATCTCGGGGTTGCGCTTGTGCGGCATGGTGATGCTGCCGACAGTGCCCTCCACAAAGCCCTCGCGCACCTCGCCGATCTCGGGCCGCTGCAAGTTGTAGATCTCGTGGCCGATCTTATCGAACGTGCTGGCGATCAGCATGAGCAGATTGGCGAACTCCACCTGCGTATCGCGGGCCGTGAGCCACGAGATGACGGGCGCGCGCAAGCCGAGTTTGCTCAGGAAGCGCTCTTGCAGCGCCAGCCCCTGCTTGCCGTACGATGAGAGCGAACCGACGCCACCCGCCAGTTGTCCCTCGCCTAAGCGCTCGCGAATCTGCTTCAAACGCTCGATATGCCGTCGAATCTCGCTGACCCACACGGCGACCTTGTAGCCAAACGAGATCGGCAGGCCCGGCTGCCCGTGGGTGCGCCCGGCCATCGGCGTGATGCGGTGGCGCACCGCCAGCGCCAACAGATCGCTCTCGATCTGCCGCAGGTCGCGCAGCACGATCGCCCAAACCTTCAGCAGCGCCAACGCGGTGTGCGTATCGGTCAGGTCCTGCACCGTTGCGCCGTAGTAGATCCATTCGCCCGCGTTGCCTGTGCAGAGCTTCTGAAGCTCGCGTATCAGGCCCAGCGTTGAGTGACCTGTCTCGGCGTACCCGCGCTGCAACGCCTCCATATCCAGCAGATCGATATTGCAGACCCGCCGAATCTCGGGCGCCGCCTCAGCGGGAATAATGCCAAGTTCGGCCTGCGCCTCGGCCAGTGCTGCGAGAATATCGAGCCAGCCCTGAAGGCGCGCCCGCTCGTCGAAGATCTCGCGCATCTCGGCGCTGTTCCAGGCGTTCCCGTAGATGGCGGAATCCATTATGTGTGTTGACATCGTTCTCTTACCTGTTGCAAAAGCGCCTGCTCGGCGGCGGCGACCCGTCGCTGCTCGGCGGCCTGCCAGTGCGATGCGAGGCTCGCGGCTTGGCGAAACTGCGCGATCATCGGGCGCATCGCCGATACTGCTGTGCCTCCGCTGCATCGGCGCGTATCGACGATCTGCTGCGGGTCGTTGCACTGCGCGATCTGAGCATCGCTCAGGCCCAGTGGGCGCTGAAACAATCCTTGGGTCACTTCGTCGAGCAGGGCCGCGTTGAGTTCGCTGTTGCGCTCGTTGGCCAGCCGCACCGCCCGCCCCACGATCCGGTGCGCATCGCGGGCGCTGAAGCCGCACACCTCGGTGATCACATCCGCCAGATCAGTGGCGCCGCTGTGCTGTTGCCGAGCGCGCTGCTGAAGCTGTTCGGTGTTAAAGCGCAGCCCCTCGATCACGCCTGTCATCAGTTGCAGCGCTTGCACGGTTTGATCGAGCGCTTGCGGCACGCCGCCGTACACAAAGATGCGATTGTCGATCTGTCCCGATGGCGTGGCTTGCGTGGTGGCCGCGCTCACCAATTTGCCGATGCTGTCGCGCGCGAAGCCCCGCACATACGCCAGCGCGTAAGGGTTCTTCTTCTGCGGCATAATCACGCTGATGCGCGCGTGCCGATCCGCTAACTCAACAAATCCAAACTCAGCAGTCGCCCACAGTTGCAAGTCCTCCGCGAGCCGATCCACGTTCATCAGCAGCGCCGTGAGCACGCTCATCACCTCGATGGCGCTATCGGGCTGCCACATCGCGTCGCGGGTGTGCAGCGCGAGCGCCGGGAAACCGAGCAACTCGGCCAGGCGCTCTCGACTGATCGGCAGGCGCGAGCCGTTGGTGCTGCCGATGCCCGCCGGGCTGCGGTTGGCGTGCGAAAACGCCAATTGCAGCCGCTCCAAGTCCCGCGTCTGCGGCTGCACAAAGGTCAGCAGATAATGCGCGAGCGTCGTGGGCTGGGCGGTCTGCAAATAGGTGTAATCGGGCATTAGCGTGTGCAGATGCTGCTCCGCGCAGTTCAGCAGCGCCTGCATCAGCTCGGTGTGCGCCTGGATGACCGCCAACAGACCGCTCCGCAGCGCCAAGGTGTAGCCGATGGTCGATGCCTCGCGGCGCGCTCGTCCCGCTTGCAGCCAGCCGACCGCATCGGGAACGCGCTGGCGTAGCCAATGCTCGCGGTTCGTGTAGGCGTCGCCGTGTCGCGGATCGAACGCGATGTCGTCGATGGCGTGCAGTTCAAGCAGTGCGCGCAGCAGTTCTCGCCCGGGTTGCTCGGGAATCAGCGCGGATTCGAGGAGGACCAGGGCGTGCGCCAGATCGGCGAAACTCATGCCCTGCGCCAAGCGCGGCCCGTAGCTGCATTCGAGTGTGAACGCGCTGGCGATCAACTCTGGGGCTGGTCCCTCTTTCAGGCGATCGCCAACACCAAGCTCGCCATCTGCGCGCTGCATCCTTACTCTCCTAGCGACGTGTGCGCTTCGAGCACCGGCGAGAACTTGCGGAACGTCTCGTAGCGCAGACCGCAGCGCAGCGCCTCCAGGCCCAGCACATCGCGGGGCTTGACGTTGCCCAAGCTCACGTTCGGCCCGAACTGCATAATCAATTGCGCCTGTTGTCCGGTGCGCGGCGCTTCCCACATCACCTGATCGAGCGCATCGCCGAGCATCCGCGAGAGCGCATCGAGCCGATCGCGGCGGATCGCGCCGTTCGCATCGTAAATGCCGATGCCCGCGCCCGATTCGCGCCCCTCGACGATCACCTTCTCGACTCCCTGCTCAAGGTCCGAGAGGATCTGCTCGCAGGTCTGCTCCTCGCTGATCTCGATCGTGGGGTCCTTCTTGCCCACCTCGCTGATCACCTTGAAGCCCGCATCGAGCGCCCGCTTGATCGCGCTATTCCGCAACTCTTTGGGCATCGTGATGGTGCCATCCGAGATCTCGATGGCCGAGAAGCCGAGATACTTGGCCCGCTTCAGGAAATCCGGGTAGCGCTGCTGAACCAGCATCACCTCGGCGAGCGTGCCGCCGGGAAACGTATCGATGTTGTAGGCGCGGATCAGTTCGTTCTTGCGCCGAATAAACGCCTCGTGCAAGAGCACCGAGGTGCCGAAGCTGAATTTGATCTGATCGATGTAATCGCCCACCATCTCAAGTAGATCGGCGGTGGTGCTCAGCCCCTGGCAGCGATCTAGCAGCATTGTGACGCCGCGCTTGCGGGGCTTGGCGTGTTCGCGTTGCGGCGCTAGATCGGTGAGCAGATCACCCCAAGCGTTGTGCTCGGGCTTTGTAATGCTGTAAACAGCGTTATGACTCATGTATCCTTCTCGTTGGTTGCAGGGTTTTGGTCGTGCATAAGGGCTTCGAGCGCCGCTTGTACGTGGCTCAGTTGGGCACCCCAAGGGACAATCGCGCGCTGATCGGCGATCTCGATTCGATCTTCGAGCAGACAGCACTTGATGATGGTCGGTGTTCCATCGGCTGGCACGCGGTTGCGCGGGCAGAAGTCGATGCGGGGCGCGTTGTCCTCGCCGTAGAAATGCCGATGGATCTGGCAACTCCGTTCGCAGGCCAGCATTGTCCAGGGCTGGCGCTCGGGTCGCTCATCGAGAAAATGGGTCGGTGCGTGAAGATCCAGCCCCGAAGCGCGGCACGGCACGAGAAACGCTTCCGCATCGGGCGCATCTTTGGCAAGTTCGTTCAGGTCGATGGATTGCTCGCGCACCTCGATGGCGGGCAGGTTGATGTAGGCGATTACCTGCTCGACCATGCGCACCAGTTTGGCGGGCGCTGGCGGCACCACATCCACAACCCGCAACGGGATGGGCTGCGGGCGGTGGATGAAGTTGACGTGTGCATCCAAACCACGCACAATCACGGTCTGTTCGGCGGTGGCTCCCGCGCGCCGCGCCGCTGCCGCCAACGCCGTGGGATTGGCGGTATCGACGGTGGGATCTTCCACCCACAGGCACGTATCGGGCAGCGCCAACACCACCACATTGCGAATAGCGCTGAACAGCGGCACCTCGCTCTCGCGATCGACCCAGGCCACTGCGCAACGTTCGCCCTGATGCAGAATGATATAGCGCGTGCGACGGTACGAATCGCGCCCACTGAGATGCGCGATAATCGCGGCTTCGCTGAACTCGCCGTGGTAGGGCTGCACGCTCACCTGTCGATACGGCAACGGCACGAAGTTTGGGCCGAACGTTGGTTGTGCGGTTGTATCCATCGTCTTTCCTTAGCTGTGTCGCGGCAGCCAGGTGTGGTAGCAGTCGAGATGCGCTTGGGCCGCGTTCTGCCAACTGAATTGCAGCGCCGTCTGCGGGCCACCCTCGCAGAGCGCTTTGCGAAGCTGTTCGTCGGTGGCGAGGCGCAGCATACCCTCGGCCAAGCTCTGCTCGCTGAACGGATCGACAAACAGGGCGTTCTCCTCGTTGCGGGCGTACTCGTGAAAGACGGGCAGATCCGAGATCAGCAGCGGCAAGCGCGCCTGCATCGCCTCCATCGCCACGAGGCCCCAGCCCTCCTTCACGGAAGGGAACACAAAGGCATCGGCGGCGTGGTACAACTGCACCATGCGGTCGTCGGGCATCACACCCAGCAGGCGGATCTCGTCATCGACCACCAACGGCGATTCGCTCAACTTGGCGGCGAACTCTCGGCGGTACGGCTCGTGATCGAGCAGCGTCTCGCCACCCGCCATCATCAGCACCGAGCGACGGCCCTGCGCGGCCAACTGCTTGTGCACCTGCTCGAAGGCCGCCAACAGGCGGATGCTATTCTTGCGCGGCTCCACACCGCCGATATTCAGGTACACGAACTGATCGTCGAGGCCGAAGGCCGCCCGCGCTGCCGCCCGCTGTTCGGGTGTTGGCGGCTGGAAGCGCGGATCGACGCCGTTGAAGATCACTGCCGCGTCGAGGCCGAACTCGTTCTTCAAGCGCCGTTGCCAATCGCGGCTGACCACGATGCGCTCGTCGGGGCGGTAGAGCGAGTTGTTCTGGCACTCGATCAGCGACGGGCTGGTGAAGTCATCGACGTGATGGATGGTGCGCACGAACCAGCCGATCTTGCCCTGTTCGCGCAACCGCCAGACCGCATTGGCCGAGACGCAGTCTTGCACGTGGTAGATGTCGAACGGCTCCGCGAGATGCTCCATCATAAAGTCGTAGTACGCCTGGATGTAGCGGCTGATCTTCTCATCCAGCGGCATCTCTTTGGGAAAGTTCTCGATCGGCACGAGCGTGTAGGGCACGCCGATGGGCCGGAAGAAGCCCTGCTGATCTTTGCCGAGGGCGAAAATATGCACATCGTGGCCGAGCGCGCTCAGCGCTTCGCAAAGCGCGAGTGTATGGGTGACGCCGCCGCGTGGCTTGGTCGAATAGGTGAACATCGCGATGCGCAGCGGCTTGTTTGTTATTGGTGCTTGCATGGCGCTACCCTGCGCTTTCTTGCTTGCGCGCATCGGCGATGACTTCCTTCAGGGCTTCGGGCCGATCTCCTGCGGCAGCACGGCGCGCCACTTCCTCGAAGCCGCGCCCTGGGTCGATGCCCGCCTTGTCGTACTGGCGGCTCATCTGCTCCACGGCGCGGCGCGGCTCGACCACGCGCAGTTCGCCAGCATCCGATGCTGACGCCGCCGAGACGATTCGGGCTGGCCGTGTGGGCACCCGCGAGAGCGCAGTGCTCTCGCAGTGGCGGCAGCGCGGCGTTTCCTCGACTTGGGAGTACGAGCGAAACAGGATCGATGAGTGTTTGCCGCAGTCTGAACAGGTATATTCGTAGATCGGCATAGCATCCTCGCTTGTAGTTCGCTAGAGCGTTGCGCCCACAATCCCCGCAGCCACTTGAGCCGCTTGGGCATTGGTGGGAAGCACGATCGCACCAGCCTCTCGCAGTTTCTGTTCCTGTTGCTCAAGCCCTTGCGGGTCCTGAGCGGTGCCGCAGACATGCGCTACGACAGCTAGGTAGCGTCCGGCTGCCATGGCCTTGGCGCGCGCCTCGCGGATCGTCTCGCTGAGCACGCCGCCCGGGTTATCGTGCGAGCCGTAGCCAATCACCACGTCCAACAGGATCACGGCCACTTCCGGGTCGCTAGCCTCTTTCAGCAGGCGCTCCTGCCGCAGGCGCACATCGATCATCGGGTGAGGGCGACCGTTGGTGAACTCTTCCTCGCCCATGTCGATGCAGCAGTGGCCCTGGCTGCGCCAGCTGTCGGCCAGCGCGAACTCCGGCGAGAGCGGGATGTTGGAGTAGATGCCGCCCAACGACGCGCTGAGGATGTCCATCGCCTCGTCGCACAGGCTGCCGCCCGAGAACAGGCCGCGCAGGTAGCGCTGCCCAGGCCGCAGGCGTTGGCGCTCGCTATCGATCAGCCAGCGGAACTCGGCGGGGTCCAGCGCGAAGGATGGCTTGTCGCCGTACTCCAGCAGCCGCAGCACTTCGCTGGCGGTATGCTCGATGGTGGAGGTGAAGTGCACGCCATCCTCGAAGCCGACCTTATCGCTGCCCAGGAAGTTGACCACCACGGGCTTGTTGCTGGCGCGAGCCGCTGCCAGCATGCGCTCGGCCACTGCGGGCGCGGGTGGCTTCGAGATCAGCACGATCAGCTTGGTCTCCGGGTCGCGGCTCAGCATGTCGATGCCTTGCAGCATCATCAGGCCGCCGATCGCCTCGGAGAGGTCGCGCCCACCAACGCCGATGGCTTGCGAGATGCCAGCGCCGCCCCGGTCGATCAGGGTGGTCAGCTCTTGCAGGCCCGTGCCGGATGCGCCGACGATGCCCACTGGGCCGCGCCGAATCTGGTTGGCGAACGCCAGCGCCACGCCGTTGATGATCGCCGTGCCGCAGCCCGGCCCCATCATCAACAAGCCACGGGAGACCGCCAGTTGTTTGAGGGCGCGTTCTTCTTCGAGCGAGACGTTGTCGCTGAACAGGAACACGTGCATGCCGGCCTGCAGCGCCTTGGCCGCCTCGAAGGCTGCGAAGCTGCCCGGCACCGAGATCAGCGCCAGGTTGGCGTCCTTCAAGCGCTCGCGGGCTTGTTCAAGCCGCTGCGGAGGCTTCTCGGCGGTGCCACCGCGATCGGCGGCGCGGTCGTTCTCGTTCAATAGGCGCTCGGCCTCGCTGATGGCGTGCTGAGCGACGGCTTCAGTGTCGGCATCCACCACGATCACCAGATCGTTGGGGCCAGCGCGCTCGACTTCATCGGTGAGCAGGCCCACCTCGGCGAGCACGCGCTTGTTCGCATCGGTGCCCATCGCCACGGTCGCCTGCCGCACTTGGCCGATCGCCGAAAGCAGTTCGGAGAGCCGCATCAGCCGCACCGAGTCTTGATATGTTTTTGGCTTTACATGTGTTAAGAGAGCCATGAACTACCTCTAGCAAACAGTAGAACGGGAGTGAAAGGCGAGCGTTTAGCTGCCACCTTCCAGCACTTCTTGTAAGGCAAGCTCTAATTCGGCGCGGCTGCGGAATTCGCGGCGCGATGTTTGCGCCCCGGCTTTCTGTTGCAGTTCGCCGGTATACGGGTCGAGCTGCAGGGTGTCGAGCACGAACACGCGCCCGCGCTCCCAATCCATCTCGCTGGCCGAACGCACGCCCAAGCCATCGCTCAAGCGCATGTCCAAGCGCTGGAAGAACAGATGGCCGCGCTGGCGGCTCTCCTGGTTGTACAGCGTGACCCACTGTTGCCCGAGCGCTCGGGCTTCGGCAAGCCGCGCCCGCATGGCAGCTTGAGCGTGATTGTTCTGGATCTCCTGAGCGCGCAGGTAGAACCCGGCCCCCAACGCCAACTGATAATCGAGCAAAATCACCTGCGGCGACTCGAGCGCATCGCCGACCTCGGCCACATCGTCGGAACTGCTGCGCTCGAAATGCGCCACCAGATCTTCGAGTGTGTCGATCGACTGCAGCCGATCGGTCACGGCGCGCACTAAGCGAATGGCGAGCATGTACAGATCGGCATCGTTGAGCACCTGCCGATAGAACTGGTCCTCCATCTCGCGCCATTCAGCGATGTAGGCTCGAACGTCGCTCATAGCTTTGCTTCCACTTGCGGCGTGATCGTGACGCTCTCGCCCTCGCCGAGGCTCAAGTTGGTGGGGATGTCCCAGCGTTTCGCGAGCGCGATCAACGCCTGCTCGAATAACTCGATCGGTGTGCGCGCGATTCCAGTGCCGATCTGCCCGACCGTCGGGCTGCTCTCGTGCAGCACGCCCGTGGTGATGAACGGCACGATCCGTGTCTCGACCACGCGCCGCACATCGATGCCCACCGGTGTGCGCTGCGAATCCATCGGTGGTAGGCTGAACTTCGGATGGCGCGCCAGTGCGATCTGGGCGAAGTCCTCGACCACAGCGATCTCGTCGGCCAGCGTGCCACCAACGAACGGCGCGATGGTCGGCGCGCCCGCAATGGCCATGCCGCCGAGGCCGCATGTCTCGATGATCGCGCTGTCGCCGATGTCGCCCGCCGCGTCGGCTACGCTGTAGCCCGTGTAGTAGACCGCCTCGTCCATCGGGCGCACCGGGGAGAGCATCCACTGCTCGCCTAAGCCGCCAACTCGCATCATAAAATCCACACCGTTGCGCGACATTGCTGTGACGACCGTGCTATCGGCGATGCCGTGCGCCGCGTCCATGGTGGCCTTCACACCCGCCATCGTGAAGTTGAGGAAGGTGTGGTTGTTGCCATCGGCGTAGCGCACAATTTCGGCGACCGCGCGGGGAGCCACGCCAGCGTCGAGCATCGAGGGCACCAGCCGCTTGAGCATCAGGGCCGTGCAGGCCGCGCTGCGCGCGTGGCACTCATCGCCCATCTGCAAGCCTTGGGCAACAATGTCGAAAATATTGAACGGGCCGTGCTGCTTGATGGTGGCGCGCATCGCAGGGCCGAGCGTATCGCGAATCCAGCGCAGTCGTTCCAGCGTGCCCTGATCGAACAGGCCGAACCAGAGCGTATTGCCACGGCCTTCGTTGAAGGTCGAGAAGGCGTAGTTGCCGAACGTCTCGTTGCGCACCACCAACACCGGCATCGACGGCGAGATCACGCCTGTCATCGGGCCGACGGCGTTGTAGGTGTGGTTGGGCGCGAGGCGCACCTTGCCGCTGGTGACCAGCGCTTCCGCTTCTTCATTGCTATTCGCCCAGCCCTCGAACTGGATGCTGCCCAGCACCGCACGTCGCTGCGGCCCGCACATGCGCTCCCACGAGATCGGCGGGCCGGAGTGCAGCACCGTGTGCGAGGGCAGGCCGAAGGCTTCGCGGGCCGGGGCAACATCCACGACCTGCGGCTGCGATTCGATGATGCGCCGCAGCGTCTCCTGATTGGCGGCCTCGATCCGCTCGTACAACTCGGGGCGCGTAGCGATGGTGGTGAGGATGCTCACCAATGCCTGGTTGCCCTCGGCGGGCGGCTGCCAAGCCATCTCCACAACTGGCACCGATTGGCGGCGGAGCGCCTCGGCGAAATCGCTCACTCCAGCGCTGATCACCTGCACATCGCTGCTAAACAGCGCGGGTGTTTCCTGTGAATTGCTCATAGCTTTGTTGCAATCTATGTTATGCGGCACGGATACCAGGGCCATCCGTGCTGCTTCGACAACAGCCAACCAGCGAACACGGCCCTAAGCGCGTCGCGCTCGCTGGTGGCTGAATGGTGGTTGCGTTAGTCGATAGGCGTTGTTGACGCGTTGCTCGCTCCATCAACACTCGATTCGACGTGGTACACGATGTTGCAGCCAGTGCTGATGGTGTTGCTCACGAAACAATAGCGTTTGGATTGATCGACGAGCGGTTCGAGTTGCTGGATCGGCAAGTCGGAACGGATGTTAAGGCTGATTTCGCTGAACCGGAAGGCCTGCATATCCTTCTCGGCTTGCACATCCACCACCAGTTCATTCAGTTCGATGCGGCGCTTCCTCGCCACGTGCGCGATCGCCAAACACATACAACTGCCCAGCCCGGCCAGCAACAACTCGGTTGGCATCGGGCCAGTGTCTTCGCCGCCGTACTGCGGTGTCTCATCGCCTTGAATCAGATGAACACCACGTACATCGATCTGCGTGCGGTACCCGCCACGCCAAGCAACGCTCACTGTTCGCTTGTTCATTTCTTTTCCCAAGGTCGCTCGGGCCACTGCTGGGCTTTGTGCACGAAGAACAAGCTCAACAGCCGCCGCTTGATGACCCAAGGCGTGAGCCGGAAGCCCGGCAGGAAGAAGATCGGCAACAGTTTGTAGATCAGCCCCTGCTTAGGCGCGTGTTTCGCTGTTGTGCCGAGCGATTCGCGCATCGTCTCCTTCTGCGCCACCCGCAACAGATAGCCTTCGGTGAGCGTGCGGAACGATTGCAGCAGCGATGGCTTTGCAGGTTTGCGAGTTGTGATCGGCATGGCTAGCTCCTATGATTGCTGCTTGAGCGCTGCAAGCGCATTCTTGGCGGCAACCGCGATCGGCTCGTTGAGCGCGCCGATTGCTGGCGAGTAGACATTCTCCATCGTGGCCAACTCCTCGACCAACGTGCCCTTGCGGATCGCGAAGGCCAGGAAGTCCGCCCGCTCCTTCACACCATCGCCGCCTGCGAACTGCGCGCCGATCACGCGGTGCGACTTGGGATCGACTAGCAGCTTCGCCATCATCGGCTCGTGCGAGGGGTGATAGCGGGCCGCCGTGATGCCCTGTGCCTTGCCGACGACGTAGGGCATGCCCGTGGCCTTCGCCATCGTCTCCGAGATCAGCACGCCGCCGACCTGTACCTTCGCGCCCAAGCCCCACGGCACATACACCGGCTGGTACGACTCATCGCCACCCGCCACGTTGATGCCCGCGATGCGGCCTTGGGCATAGGCATAGGTGCCCTGGATGAGGTTGATCGGAATGTTCAACAGGCCGTGCATCGTCTCGACACAGGCACCCGCCGCGTAGACGTTCGGAATATTGGTGCGCATGTGGTTATCGACCACGATCGCGCCCGTCGAGCCGGTCTTGACGCCGATGCTCTTGGCGAGCTTGGTGGCGGGGCGCATCGGCGCAACCAGGAAGGCCATATCGCAGGGGATCTCGCCTTCGTTGGTGATCACAGCCTCCAACTTGCCGTTCTTGCCCTTGAAGCCCTTCAACTCCGTGCCGAAGTTCAACTTCACATTCAGCTTGTTGGTCAGGTAATCCTGCAGCGGCTTCATCACATCGGCATCGGTAAAGTCCGACATGATCCACGGGCCAGAATCGACCAGTTCGGTCTCGATGCCACGGTGCGGCAGCGCCTCCAGCAACTCCACGCCCAACGGCTTGGCCTGCCAGACCACCGCGCGCTTGACTTGATCGAGCTTCTCGTTCAGCTCGGCGGCGCGGCGAATGTTCTTGATGTACACGATCCCATCGAGATCGCTATTGGGAACCTGTGGCTCCTCGTACTCCCAACCCGTCGCGATCACCAACTTATCGAAAGGGTATTCGCGGCCAGTCGTGGTGTACGCCACTCGTTTGTTGATATCGATGCGCTCGATAACTGTCTCGGTATGGAGCTTGATGCCCATCTGGGCGTAGAACTCCTTGCCTTGCAGAAAGAGCTTATCCATCGATTCGACTTCGCGGCCAAACACATACGGAATGCCGCAGGGGCTATAGGCGATATCTTCGAACTCGGTCACCAGCGTCACATCCAGCGAGCGATCGGTTTGAATCGCCATCGTGGCAGCGCCAGTACCAGCCGCCCCACCGCCAATCACAAGCACGCGTGTCATCGTTGTTCTTGCGCTCCTCTAGCTTGATTCAGTGAAGGTAAGCCCATAAAACTCTCGTTAGCCAGATCGTAGAGTTGGGCTGTTTCATCGTGGTGCCGCAGCATCACTCGCTTATCGACTGTGGCCTGTCCAATCGCAACGCAGCTAATCTCATACTGCGCAAAACGTTTCTGCACCTCAGCCACGAACTGTGGCCGCACCGCCAACATAAACCCGTAGCTCGGGAAGCCCAAGAGCCAATCGAAATAGCGCTGCTGGGCTGCTGGAGGCGTGGGGATAGCATCGAGATCGATCGTTGCGCCTACATCGGAGAGTTCCAGCATCATGATCAGTGAGCCGAGGATACCCGCCATGCTGATATCGCGGGCGGCATCGCACAGGCCCGCCTCGGCCAGCGCAGGCAACAACGCTAAATCGCGCCGCAGCTCTTCGTTAGTGAGATGTGCCGAACAATCCCAGAACGGGAAGGTTGGGTGAAACTCGCCTCGCAGGTTGACCACGTGCAGAATCGTATCGCCCGGCTGCACGTTGAAGCTGCTCAGCACGGCTTTGGCTCGGCCCAGAATGCAGGCGGAGACGGACGTAACCGTACCGCTCGCCGTCAGGTGCCCGCCCACCAGCGCCACGCCGTATCGCTCACAGCCATCGCGCAGGCCGCGCAGGATCTCGCTCGCCGCCTCGGTGTTGGGCGCGAGGATCGTATCTACCAATGCGAGTGGGTAGCCACCCATCGCGTACACATCGTTCACATTCGCCAGTACCGCCGAGCGGCCCGCCAAATACGGGTTCGCCGCCACCAACGGTGGGTAGATCACCTCGGTTGCCAGCAACAAGGTGCCGTTGGCTGTCTCAATCGCGGCAGTATCATCGCCCACCGGCACCGGCTTGCCATCGACAAGCGGAGCAAACGAGCCCAAACCGCTCTCAAGGATATCGATCTCGTGTTTGCGTTGCCAAGCGGGCGCAGCACGCAGATGCTCAATGATCGCGGCAAGTGAAAGATCAGACATGGCTCACCTGTGCAAGCAACTCCAAAGGCCGCTCCTCTCGCCATGGCGCGGCGGCTAACGAAGCCGACATCAGTTGGTGCGGCTGGCCATATTGCAGGACAGGCTCACCGATCGGGGTCCAATTCAAGCGCTGGAAGAAGCGCCGATTCTGCACCTGCACATAGGCCAAAAACAACCGACAGCCGCGCGCGATCACCGTTGCCTCCGCCAAACGGCAGAGGTTCGCGCCGATCGAAGCAGCACTCTGGCGATAATGTGGCAGCACCGCGAGGCGACCGCCGTACCACACATCGTTGCCCACCGTGTAGCATCGCACGGCTCCCGCAACGCACTTCTGCTCCTCGTCCCAGGCGATCAGCGGAATCGCGTGCTGATCATGCTCATCGACATCGCTATCGACGAACAAGCCCTGCTCGATCACAAACACCGCATGACGCACAGCAAAATGGGCGCGGCGTTCGTCTTCGGACTCAGCAATCTTGCAGATGATCGGCATGATGCTCCTCCGAATGGCCTATTCAAACGCGATCACGCCCGAGCAAGCCCCACAGCGTGTGCAGCCCGCCTTGCTATTGCGGTAGCTGATGCCGTAGCGGCGATTGTTCATCGCGATCTTCCAGTACAGGCGCTTCATCAATTCGGGATCGGGCGCGACCACATTCTCGAACGGCGTATCCATAATCGGGCGCAGCGGCACCACAAACGGATACACACCGATCTCAGCCATTCGGCGCGCGCCCTCCACGATCGTCTCCTCGGAATCGCCGAGGCCCACGATGATGTAGCTCGACACCTGGTTGCGGCCAAAGATCTCCACGGCGCGCTCGAACGCCTCGAAGTAGCGCTCGATGCTGATGGTCGCCTTTCCGGGCGAGATTCGCTCGCGCACCTTCTGATCAAGGCTCTCCAAGTGCATACCGACGGTATCCACACCGGCCTCGCGCAGCAGCAGCATCTCGTCGAGGTCCTGCGGCGGCTCGAACTGGGCTTGGATCGGAATATCGACAGCTTCCTTGATCGCCTTCACACACTTGGCCAAGTAGCGTACACCCATATCGCGGTAGTTGAGTGTACCGGTGGTCAGCACCATGTGCTTCACACCATCGAGGCGCACGGCTGCTTCGGCCACCTCGGCCAACTGCTCGGGCGTCTTGAGCGATACGGTATTCTTGTTCTCCAGCGAGCGCTCGATTGCGCAGAACTGGCAGCGCTCGCCTTCGCGGCGCCAACGCACACAGCGCTGCGAGACCGTCGTCGCCAACACATCGCGACCGTGCAGCACGGCGATGTGGCGGTACGGAATACCGTCCTTTGTGGTCAGGCTGTAGAACTTGGGCGTTGGGGCAAAATCGACCGATGTCAGCGGTATGCCGTTGTGAGTTAGGCAATACCCGCCCTTGTTATCGGACACAACTGCGAACGGTGAGTCCTGGGCGAAGCTACCGAGCGTTGGCACCATGGCGGCCACTCCGGCCAGCAAAAAAGCCTTGTCGTCGGAAGGGCCTGCGCCACCGCGCCGTCCCTGATCCTCAACAGGCACTTCGATGCGAGCGCCGCGGCTCTGCAGCTCAAGAATAATCATCTCTGATTGCATGCGTGTTCCCCTACTGCGAAGGTAACGATCCTGGCCTGTTTCGCTCGAAACAGGCCAGGCAATACCAACCGAATTAGACGGTCCAGGTCGTGATCACCAGCGAACCGGTCTTCCAGTGATCGATCAAGCAGTCGAGCACGTCGAGCGGATGGTAGGGCTTCACGCCTTCCATCAGGTCGCTTTCGCGCATACCGTACAGCGCCACCATCGCGAAGCGGCAGGCGTGAACCGTCACGCCCTCTTTCATCATCACTTCGAGCTGGCGGTTGATCGCCAAGTTACCAGGGAACCCTTCATCGCCAACGTTGGGGAAACCGCGGCCAGCGGCAGCCATCAGCACACCAGGGCCATACAACGCGAAGGTCGTCTTGAAGCCCTTGCGGTTGATGCGCGTGGTGGTGAGCAAGTTCACCAGACCCACCGAGCCCTCGTAAGGAACGGTGTGCATCATCACCAGCGCGCGTGCGCCCTCCGGAGCCTTGTGATCTGGATACAGCTTCTCATCCAGATTAACTAGGCGATCACCGGGTTTTGGCCTTGGGACTTCGATCATTGGTTGCCTCCTTGCACCAGTTCTAAATACTTACGACCTACCAGAACTTGCTATACAGCTTCTCGGCGTTATTCCAGAAGATATCGTCCTTCAACTGCTCGGAGATTGGCGCGCCCTCGATCTTCCAGTACTCGGAAGCGAAGTCGCTCCAGGGGATATCCGAACCGAACAAGAAACGATCGCCGCCGATACCGCGCTCCTCAATTTCGCGCAGCAGCCACGTCGAGCCAAACCCAACCGCCCACGACGAGTCGGTGTAGATCTGGTAGCCCTCTTCGATCAGCTCGAAGAAGCGGGGCACAAACTTGATGTGGCCACTGACGCCGCCGCCCATATGCACAAGGTGGATCTTGTTGCGCTTACCGTACTTGCGCACCAATGCGATCGCATTGTCGATATCCGAGCCGCCGCCGGGACTCGTGTGGATATGCAGAGGCATATCGTGCTCGGCAGCTGCGTCCATGATCTGATCCCAGATCTCAGCTACCTCAGGAGTCCACTCGCTCGGATTAAATGTGCCGCCCAACAAACAGGTCGTCTTGAGTGCGATCAAGCCCTTCTGGCCGATCAGCTTCAGAGCCTCGGTCGTGCGCTCCTTATCCTTAGGCAGCGCCGAAACCCAGATCGCACCGAGCAATCGATCAGTCTTTGCGGTGCTTTCGGCCACCAGCGGGTTCAACGTGAAGGGGAGTGCCGAATCGGGGTACCCATAGTTCGACATCACCAAGGCACGTTGGACGCCGTTTTGATCCATGCTCTGGATGTACGCCTCGGTGGTTTCATAGTCGTAGGTTGGCTTGACGGGCTGGGGCAGGCCATAGTAGGCTGCGCCCGGCACCGGGCCGATGTGACTATGGTTGTCGAAAAGCCGCTTCCGTTTTATCTCCATTGACACCTCCTGTAATCCTGTGCCGCGTCGTGCGGCGACGAACGACTTCTTACGACCACGCCCACGCTAAGGCGTGCTACGTACCGACTGAGGTTTTGTACGGAATTTTGATGAACGGCTGTACGATCAGTATAAAAAGCCGTTCTTGCCTTCTACTTACTTTCCACTTACTTTTGATTGAACTTGCGAGGAATTTTTGAGGGAGCTTTGATTGCGAAGTAAGTACGTGGACGCCAACACCATCGTCATGCTGTGCAGGGCGGCGCTGGGCGTTAGGTGACAAGGTGACTGAAATGACAAGGTGACACGGTGACCAGGTGATGCCAAATCCGAAAGATCACTACTGCACTGTTTTGTAAGTTGTTGAAAGTTCTCAGTGTCATTCCGAACAAGCCGTTAGGCGAAGTGAGGAATCTCATTGCTCTGCATTGTATTGCGCTTTGAGATCTCTCCCCATTCGCTTCGCTCAGGGCTTCGACCGTTCGAGATGACAGTGCTTTTCATTGAACATAAAAAGGTTGAATATTTCCAAAACGGAGCATTGAATGTTATGGCGTGGTGCTGGTTTTCAACTGATACCTACATTTCCCGAAACAGGTGGTGTCGATGCGCTGCGCGTAGCAGCGCATCGACACCACAAAAAGAAGAAAGTACCTTGCTGCCGCAGGCTAAAACGGGTTTGTAACTGACACCGTCAAACCGGATTTGATATGACTAGGTGATTTGCATCCTCAACATCTGTGTCATCTGTGAAATTTGTGGATGAATCAAAAAGAGACCGCCCTGCACTCGCAGAGCGGCCCCATCATCAGCCGAGGGCACAACCTAATGCGCCTGCATACTCTCTCCAACCCGCTTGCGTAGCGACTGCTCGATCTTCGTGGCGCTCTCGCCCTTCTCCAAGCGGCTCGCCACCTCGCGGAAATCGCTGCCCATATCCTTGCCTCCACTCGCCGAGCGCATCATCTGCGCCAGCGCCTGCGGACTCGCATCGCCAGACGCGCTCGCCGCGCCTGCACCCGTGCCCGCGCTTGCACTCGCGCTCGCACCTGAGGCCACCGACACCTGCGACATCAACCGCACCAGATCCGCGCTCCCGCACTCCGTACACAATGCCGTCTGCGTATCGGCCTGCGCCACACTACGGAACCAGATACTGATGTGTTGCTCGCATGATTGGCAAATATACTCGTAGATTGGCATCGAAAGCCTCCTTATCGTGACGCTCAAGCCAACTAGTGCAGTTCGGCTCGAAGTGCCAATTGATTATGCTGTGTCACCTGAAGGATCATCTCACGGAAATGTGATTGCAGCGCGTTATCTTTCAAACGGCCCGCAATGTCATCGATCAACGCAAACGCCGCAGCACGGTATTTCTGCGCGGCCTCCTCGTTCCCAATCGTCTGCTCAAGCTCGGCCAACGACAACTGGCAGCGCCAAATCGTACTCACTGCTTCAAGATTCGTGGCCACCATCAACGCATGGCGAAGGGCCGCCCGCGCTCGCTCGTAGTCGCCTTGGGCCAGCAACACATTGCCGCGCAGCATACACGAACGCGCAATGTTTTTGCGGGCCTTCGTGTGACGAGCAAGTTCCAGCGAACGCTCAACCGCCTCCCATGCGCCATCTAGATCACCAGCGTGCAGCGCAAGCCACCCTTGAATGATCACCATTCGCGTGAAATAGCGCCAACGCATAAACGGCTCGTGGCCAGCCAGTTCAAGCCCCTCCTGCAAATACGCCTGGGCCTGCTCGTGCTGACCTAACATCCACGATGTCGTCGCCAGATTCGCCAGCGCATTCCCCTCCGCCTCGGTCAAGCGGGGCGTGTTGTTGCGCGCCAACTCCAAACTCAGCAGATCGTACTGCAGCGCCTGGTCGAAGCAGAACAACTCGCGGTACACCCAGCCGATCGTATTCACCAGCCGCGCGCGCCAGAACGAATCGCCAGAATCCTCCGAAATCTTCAGCGCGCCCAACAACGAATCGAGTGCGATCTGATAATTCCCCAAACTCGCCTGCGACATCCCCAGGATGAAAAAGCCACCGAGCGTGAGGAAGGTGTTCGAAGTCGCCTGGCCCACATTGATGCAGATCTGCGCGCGCTGAAGGGCCAGCGCAAAATCGTAGCGCAGGTGCGCCAGCATCGCGTAGCCCCACAACTCCTCGGCCTGGTACGACGTCACCCGCGAAGCGTCGCTGTACAGCTCGACCTCCGCCGCCGTCGTATCGGCGATCGTGCCCTGCGTCGTGTTGAGGATATCGCGCAGACGCAACGCCTGTTGTCGCAGTTCGGCGTAATTCAGCAACTCGGCCTGCGCCAACGCCTGATCCAAATACTTCGTGGCCTTCGTCAAGCGGTGCGCCCAATAGTGCGCGAACCCGATCCGATACAGCGTTACGCCGACCTGGTGCTGCTGGCCGTTATCCTGATACGCCTGCAGCAACTGCTCCAGATCTTCGATCGCCGCATCGAAGTTCGAGAGCGCCAGATGCGTGAGCGAACGCTGCTCCAGCAACTCGATCAACAGCCCCGTGCTATCGGCGCTCGGCAAGTTCGGCAACAACTCCATCGCCCGATTGTAGTGCTCCAGCGCCTCGCGTAAGGCCGAAGCCCGCCGCGCCCAATGGCCGGCACGCTGCAAATAGTGGATGGCATTCGCCGTATCCTCGGCTTGCTCGTAGTGGTAGGCCAGCACACTCGCCTGCTCGTCGAGGTGATCGCCGGCCTGCTGCTCGATCGCGCGCGCCACATGCTCGTGCAGCCACGCCCGCCGCTCGCTCGACAACTCCGTATAGACCACTTGGCGTATCATCGCGTGCTGGAAGCGGTATCCGTGCTGAGTCGAGAACACGAGCGCCTCGGCGCGCAGTTCGTCCAGCGCATCCAGAACGCGGTCGCGCTCCCAATTCATCGCCAAACTGATCGTCTGCGCGTAAAACTGGTTGCCGATCGTCGCGGCCACACCCAACAAGCGGTACGCATCGTTGCTCAACTGCCCCAGCCGCAGGCCGATCAACTCTTGAACGCTGGATGGCACCACCGACAACGCATCGGCGTCCAAATTCCAGGTATGGCCGCTGCGGGTCAGCTTACCAGTGCGGGTGAGCGAGAAGATCAACTCCTGTACGAAGAACGGGTTGCCCTCGGTCAACTCGTAGACGCTCTGGGGAATGGTCGAGTTGTAGATGCTTGCATCGAGCAAATGCGCGCAGAGCAGCGCCACGTCATCGACATTCAGGCGATTGAGCGTCATACGCTGCGCCAGACTATTGCGTTGCAGTTCGCTCAGCACCAGCGTGATCGGCTGGCCGCGCTGGAGTTTGGCTTGATCAACGATCCCCAACAGCAGGATGCGCTGTTGGCGGATCTGGCGGGCCAAGTAGTGCAACAACTGCAGACTCGACTCACCAGCCGCGTGCATATTGTCGAGGATCACCAGCAGCGGCTTCTGTTGCGAGAACAACGTGAGCGTGGCGGTGATCGCATCGAACAGACGACGGCGCTCCTGGTTGCCCGTCGAGATATCGAGCTCGTATGGATCGGCTTCTTGGCGCCCCAGTTTGGGATTAGCGCGGCCAATTTCGGGGAGCAGGTGAGCTAAATCATTGGCGAGTGGCCCAAGGCGCTGCTGAATCCGATCAATGAGCTGTGGCGTCAGGCTGCGGCGGATCGCACCGACAAACGGCGCATATGGCAGCGGTCCCTCGCCCTCGAACACCGCGCCCTTGAGGACCTGGAAGCGCAACCCACGGGCGTAGGTCGCCAGCTCATCGGCCAAGCGGCTCTTGCCGATCCCCTGCTCGCCAGCAATGATCATGACATTGCCGTGGCCCTGTTGCGCCAGATGCACATATTCGCTCAGTTGCTGCATCTCGACACTGCGACCGACCATCGGCACGAGACTAGCCCGTTGGCTATCGGCGGGCCTGATCTCATCGTTGAGCGGTAGGGGTACTTCGAATGCTGTGGGCAACTGCTCTTGCAGCAGCGCCTCGTACACCGCCGTCGTCTCGGCAGATGGCTCGATGCCGAGCTCTGTGCGCAGAAATTTGCTCGACTGCTGGTAGAGGCGCAATGCGAGATGCCGCTCGCCAACCTGGCTGTAGAGCCGCATCAATGTGCGTTGCACGCTTTCGTCGGCAGGCTCGTGCTGTAAGACCGTGCACAACTGCTCGATCGCCACGGCATACTCCTGCCGTTCGGCATACAGCAGAGCCGCGTGTTTCAGCATTTCGAGGTAGGTCCGACGGAGCGACTCGCGCCGTTCGACGGCCCAATCTTCGTACAAATCCTCGGGGAGGAAATCGCCTGTATAGAGCTTGATGGCCTGTTCGGCAGGCTCCAACTGTTCGGCATCCTGGCGTGCGAGGGCGGCGTATTGTTCAAACGCCTCAAAATCGACCCACGCGATCTGGCTTGGGTTCAAGCTGATCACATTATCCTTGAACAACACAATCGGGGTCTGTTGAGGCGTAGTTTGTAGCACTCGGCGCAGGATGAAGAGCGTGCGATGAAGGTTGTTAGCGGCGGCTTCCGGTGATTTTTCTGGCCACAAGTATTCCATCAACTGTTCTTTGTGCATCTGCCGTTGGGGGGCGAGCAGCAGCAATTTGAACAGTTTCTTGGCTTTCTGGCGCTGCCAAGCTGCATCCTCGATCAGGGAATCACCCTGGTAGACGGCAAAACGGCCCAATGTATGGATGGTTAATACAGATGCCGTTGCCGATGCAGATTGTGAGTTGTGCATCATCGCATTTCACAAAACAGGGCTATGAGAATGGTTTGGTGCGCTCGGGACCATCATAAGCGCGAGCATTATAGTGTGTCAAGTTAAGCGATGCCTGATACGATGTTTCCTCACCTGTTTTGCGATAGGAATGAGCAGTGCAGTAAGCATGCTGCACTGCTCGGTGATGATCATCTCTATGCTACCTGGCGGATTATCCGTTCAGTGGTTTGCCACGTATTGCTGCGGCGAGTTCCTGCGAGGTCTTGCATGCGAGCTTGCTGCGACGGACCGGCATCCCTGCCAAGTTCGGTGTCGTCGCCACTCGCGTAATCAGGCGAACGAGATCGCGACCTCCGCATTCTGTACATGTTGCCGTTTTTGGATTCGCCTGGGCAACACTGCGAAACCAGAGACTCACTTGCTTGTGGCACGTTCGACAGTGGTATTCGTAAATTGGCATACAACACTCCTCTTGGCTGTTAGCGGTCCTACGGGCCGTTAACGAGTCCCAGACTTTGTTTGTTTCATCGGTCGCCTATAGGCGACGACGCCGCTATCAGGTTGAAGGGCGTGTTTTAACGCAAACTGCCCTAGTAGGCCGAAGCACACTGCTCCGACCGATGTCCAATACATATGCCAATAGACCTAACAAGACAACGGAATGCCTGTCTGAATCGGGTATGGAACGGGGCCACTAACGATTCGGGGCAATGGCATAGAGAGGGCTGCACACCCAAAACGGGCCATCGCTTGGGGTGTGACCACAGGCGAAAGCAGATATCTAAGAAATAGATTGATCGGCAGGGAGCCGATGTAACTATTCGCTGTGGCATATGCTTCATTGCATATCGAGTTTACGAATCAAACACGCACATTACCAACGTTGGAGCGACATGCCAACGATGTAGTCATAACATCTTGGTTAGGATATAAAGAAGCTCAATTGTAATGACTACTGTGCAGACACATCATAAGTCTCATGTTGGGCGTTGTCAAGACTAAAAATGACAACAAATGTTCGATTTTGTCGTCTATCACGCGCGGCGATCACTTACCAGTGTAGGCGTTTTATGGCATTCCAATGAGCAATAAGCGATCGTTTTATTCAACGACTCGTCGTAGATGAGGATAGAGATTAGGATACGAACAAGTCGTTTTGGATCCACAGCGGTATTTGTGATCTGGCGTAGAGGGTGACAGCTGGCGAACGCTATTCGTCCGAATACAGTGTCTCTGCGCACAGCGCTTGAAGCGTTTCCTCAAGCTCCTGAATGTGCTCGAAGATCTTCGATAGGGGTGCACGCTCATCTGCCAAAAGGGAGATCTGCTGAATATCGTGCAGCGTTTGGGCGGCGCGCTCGTAATCTTGTTGGTTGATCGCGAGGCTAAGCCGCACAGCTAACGCTGCGACACGTTCGCTCGGGTCGCCTCCCTGCGCAAGGGCTAGCTCAAGTGTGGCGATTGCGCGGTCGTAATGGCCAATCCGTTCGAGTAGCTCGGCGGCGTGGGTGGCCTTGACGAGCTTGCTGGCATTCTGTGCGGGTCGTTCATCGGGAACATTCGTCTCGATTATCTGGCCGATCCGAATCCAATTGCCGCCCGGATCGACCACGATAAACTCGCGTACACCATATGCCTTGTTTTTGAGCGAAATGATGCGGGGGATGCCCGCCGAGGGTACACGCCCATAGTGCGCCCGCAGTCCTGCACGGAAGGCGTTGTACAGGGTATCGACGTCGGGGACGCGCACATAGCACGTGCTGTAGGAGTTGGCTGGCTCGTAGTCGCGCATCGAGAAGAAGTGCAACTCGATGCCGCCGCGCTTCACGACAGCGTAGTTGTTGGGCTTGCTCTGCTGGTATGTCACCTCGAAGCCCAAGAGACGGTAAAACTCCAACATTGGGCTGATCGCGTGGCAGGGCAGCAGCGGAATGGTGATCTCAGTTTGCACAGGCACCTCCCAACTCAGTATTCAAACTTGAATACTGGAAGTATAGCGCGGCGGAGTTTGCTAGTCAAATTTGAATACTAAACTTGGTTTTGTCTGCGGTGGGGGAAAACCAGCAAAACGCTACGGATGGCTAGGGTCGTCGGCCATGTGGTAGGCGCCGTTGCGGAGGCGCTCGATCAGTGAGTTGGTGGCGGCGATCGCGTGATCGTACAGGCCCACCCAGATGTGCGCAAGCTCGGGGTGGCGTGTCGGCTGCCAGGCATAGGTCGCCGTTGACCAGGGCGCATTGGGGTTGGCGAGCGCGCTGTTAAGTTCGGCGCGGATGGTGGCGAGCTTATCCAGACGCTGTTGGAGGAGTTCGATCGCTTGGGCACGCGGCAGGGCTTCGATAAAGATCAACCCTGCGCTGAGGTATTCGATGTCGGGGCTGCTAAGGGCTTCGCTGAGCAGGCTCTGGAATTCGCGCTCTCCCTCGTCGGTCATCTCGAAAACAGTGCGGGCCGGGCCTGTGGTGCTTGGCTCGATCTGCACTTGGCGTAGCGCGCCTTGTTTGGCGAGCTGGCCGAGCGCGTGATAGATCGAGCCTGGCTTCATATGAGCCCACGTCTCCACGTTCCACGATTGCATTTCGCGGTAGGCGCGGTAACCGTAGGTTTGCCCGTGCATGCGCACAATGCCAAGTGCGAGAAGGCGAGCGATGTGTTTCATCGGTAACTATGCCATGTGCCAGAGCGTCGCTACAACGCGAGGCGATACGTGTGTTTCTGCGAACAGCGCCCTAATCGCGATCACGGTACTGGCGCTATCGAGGCTGAGTATAGCAGTTCCCTTCTTGAAGGGCAACATAAGGCGGGAACGTTTGGCGTGGGTTGATCACGATAGAGCGATCAACTCACGCCCTTGAGCTAGATGCGTTCGAGGATAATGACGGGGATGTCGCGGGTGGTTTTCTTTTGGTACTCGTCGTAGTTCGGGAAGAGCTCGACCATCTGCTGCCAGAGTCGCGGTTTTTCTTCGGGTGTGGCGGTGCGCGCGCGAGCTGTGAACACCTCATCCTTGATCTGCACCTCGACCTCCGGGTTGGCGACCAAGTTCAGGTACCACTGTGGATGCTTAGGGCTGCCGCCCATCGAGGCGACCAGTATATAGTTGTCGCCGTCCTGCCCGTAGATCAGCGCTGTGCGGCGCAGTTTGCCGCTGACGCGCCCACGCGTGGTGAGCAACAGTGTCGGCACACCGCGCCACATATGGCCATCGGCTCCTCCTGTCTTTACATAATTATCGATATGCTTAGCGACCCATCCGGTTGGGCTGTCGTACACAGCTTCGCTCATCGGAAACCTCCCGTACTGTTCGGATGCCACAGTTGCGGGGGAATCATACCACACGCGGTGGTCAGGGTGTTCTCTTCCAAGGCTTGAACGCGCATCTAGCGAGACAACGTAAAGCCGATGCGCTACTATGTGCAGTGCATCGGCTTCAGAAAAAGGAAGGTGATAGTGAGGCGCAGCGCCAGCAACACCTCACAAACGTTGGAAACTACGCAAGACCCAAGCTCATCAGCAGTCCGCTCATTTGGCTACGCACATACGAGCGTCCGATGGTGAACGACATAAACGAGAAGAGAAACGCTCCAATCGTCGCGGCTGTCAGGATACGTGCTTGCAGGCGCTTATTCTCGATCGGCCACCACGAAGCGGCCAAGAAGAACCCTAGTGGTGCCAAGCCGCCGATGTAGTGCACGTACAGTTGCATCACGCCTGCGCCCTGATCCAAGAGTTTCACGCCGACCAGCGCTTGAAAAATCAGCGCCAACTGCGCCACGATGAGGCTAATACGCGCCCCTACGGTGATCTCCGTGCCACGCCACGTTTGCCAGCCAACCATCAGCATCGCGATAAACGTTGTCGCGACCACAACCATACCCACATTGGTGTGAAACGAAGCAGTTGCCGTAAGACGTTCGAGCATATCTTTCTCCTACACTACGCGGAACGTGGCGCAATCTGTTCGAGCGAGCGCCAAGCAAGAGCTAATGCCAAGACGAGAACCACAGCCCAGCACCAGAAAGGTGACCCTAAGCCGAACACCTGAATCAGCGAGCCGCCAAACACCGGAGCGACAACGTTTGCAGCGCTCACGAAAGCGGTGCTGCTGCCCATCACCTCGCCGCGCTGCTCGGGCGATACACTGCGCGACAATAAACTATTGATACTTGGAGAGACCATACCCGCGCCGATCGAGGCCGGGATCATGGCGACTAACAGCCAAGAGATGCCCAACCAGCCCTTCTCTTCATCGCTGGGAAGCTGCACTTCGTTGTTGCTGGTCGTGCTGCTAGCCGATTCTTTGAAGAGCTGTTCTTCGAGCGTGGCGCGATCGTACCAGCTCACTGGTTGGGCGGGGGTGGACGCCGTCAGCACTAAGCCGATCGTCAGCAGCGCCAAGCCCGCCAATGCGACCTTGCGCTCGCCCCATTTGCGGCTCCACTTGCCGATCATGCCGCCCTGTACGATCACCACAATCACGCCAACAAACACGAACACCATCGCATTGCCGCTGCCGTTCAGGCCCAAGCGCCCCAGCGTCAGCAATGGCAAGAACTGCTCAAGGCCGCCGAACGCGAACTGCTGCACAAACATCAGCACCAGCATCAGGCCGACCCGTGGGAGTGTAAAGAGTTCCCACAAACGCTGCAGCGAAAAATTGTCTGATTGGCTGCTCGTTGCTGTCGTGGCTTGGTGCGTTTCGGGCAGCCACACCCACGAGATTACGATGGAGGCTGCCGACAACGCCGCCGCGATAAAGGCCGGCACGTGATAGTTGTTTCCGCTCAGCGCCAACGCGATAAAAGCGATGACCGGGCCGATGATAAAGCCCAACCCGAAGGCCGCGCCGATCAGGCCCAAGCCTTGTGTGCGCGTGCGCTCGCTGGTGCTATCCGCCATCATGGCCTGCGCGATCGCGATGTTGCCGCCCGAAATGCCATCGATGATGCGCGAGGCGAACAGCAACCACACCGTGTTCGCTACGCCCAACAGCAGGAAGCCGATCAGCGTGCCGATCTGGCTTGCGATCAGGATGGGTTTGCGCCCGTAACGGTCAGATAATCGCCCAAGAATCGGCGCGGCGATCAGCTGCAATAGCGGGAAACTCGCGCCCAATAGACCGATCATAAACGGACTAATGCGGAACGAAGCCGCGTAGAGCGGAAGCAGCGGGACAATGATCGTTAACCCGAGCAGATCCACCAGCACCACCACAAGAATGGGTAGCACCTTCTTAAAATCGAGTTTTTCGTCGCTTGCCGTAGCGGAGGTTGATGTTGAGTCCATGTCGAAAATATGCCTTCTTATTCACTAAAACGCTGTATCACCGTATCGAGCCAGGCGAGTTCAGCTTCGAGATGCACCACGCGATGTTCGAGCAGCAACTGAATCGAACCCTCGTGTGGAGGAATCGCTTGTGCTGCCTCAAGATCGCGCAGCAGTGCTGCGCGCCGCTCGCCCAATAGTGCGCGTACTTCCTGAGGTGAGAGCGCATCGGCATACGCGAGACCGATGTCGCCAGTAAATCGTGTGGGCGTGTAACCGCTCAAGTTTTCACGTAATAGGCGCTGAAAAACCTCCTCACCTTCAGGCGTAATTGCATACACTTGGCGCGGAGGACGGTTGCCCTCGCGCTCCTCGCTCTGGCTGATCCAGCCGCGTTTGGCCATTTTATCCAGTAAAAAGTAGGTAGTAGCCTTCTTCAAATCGGTACAAGTCGTCAGGTCGCGCTCGACAAATTCATGTAATTGATAGCCGTACATGCGCATCTGACGCAGTAAACCGAGCAGTAAGAGTTCTCGCTCCATAATATTCTCATTCTGAATAGTCAATATTGACTATTCAGAATTGTACTCCTTTCTCTGCGCCTTGTCAATGATGTGTTTCGAGCATTCCTGCTTTAGCCAGGCATGGATTGGCGTTGCCAGAGGTGGAAGGTGGCGAGGCTGCGGTAGGGGCGGAATTGCTCCATCAATTGCAGTGTGGCGGATTTGTCGGGCCGTTGTTCCAGCTTGAAAAAGCGCTGCAGCCCCGAGGTCAGTCCCGTATCGCCGAGCGGCACGCAATCGAGGAAGCCGAACGAGCGCAGCATCAGATAATTGGCCGACCACGGCCCAATGCCCCGTTGTGCGAGCAGCAGCCGTTCGGCGCGAGTGGCCGTACCTTGGGCGAGTTGCTCAAGCGGCAGGCGTTGATCGTGCACAGCTTGGGCGTTCTCGATCAGATACCTAGCTTTGGCCCGCGAAAAGCTCAGTGCGGCGAGTTCCTCGATGGAGCGTTGCGCAAGCTGTTGTGGCGTGGGCACGAGCCACAGCCCGTGCGAAAGCGGCTGCCCGGTGAGTTCGATCAGCCGCCGACGCAGCGTGTATGCGAAGCCGAGCGTGATCTGCTGCGCGGTGATCGCCCAGATCAGCCCATCGAACGGGTTGGCGATCAGGGGGATGCGCAGGCCGCGCTGCCCTTCGAGCAGCGGTGCGAGCGCGGGTGAGCCTTCGACGAGCGCTTCGAAGCTGTGCGGGTCTTCGCGCAGGCCCAAGCTCGCCAGCACATGCGCATGTATGCGGGCCATCTGCGCGGTGGTGGGCTGCGCGGACGCGAGCACGGCGCACTCGGCGTGGCCCTCAGCGAGGCGCACGCGAATAACCGCGCCCTGTTCGGCATTGAGGCGTAGCGTGCTGTACCAGGTATCGCCCTCGACGCGGTCGGTCAAGCTTTTGGGATCGCGCCCAAGGTACGCCAATACGCGAGCGGTGGGGTAATCGCTCGGCAGGCATAAGCGGAATGTGGAAGAATCGGCCAAGCGTTGGTAGTCGCTGGGCGACATCCCGCTGCGCCGCGTGAACTCGCGTTGGAAATGCTCAAGGCTTGTGTAGCCGTACGTGTTGGCGACAATGTCGATGGTGGAGCCGCTGAACAACAGATCGCGCTGCGCCGCCTCGATCCGTGTGCGCACTAGGAAGTTGGCGGGTGTGTTGTGATAGTGCGTGCGAAACATCTCCGCCAGTTTGCTTTCGCTCAGATCGGCGGCCCGCGCGAGCGCCTCGACATTGGGGAACGCCGCTGGATTAGCGCGAATCTCGGCAACCAATCGTTCGATCTGCTGCTCTTCAGGATGCGCATCGTGCATGGCACTGCTCCTATCTGTTACTACGCGGTAGTATAGCGCCTGATGCCGTGCGCCGCTATCGCATTCTTGCGCTCGTTGTGGTCGGTTGAACTCTGCGGCTATAATGGGGGCGAATTGTCGCACAAAACATCGTCTAGTTTGGAACGTTCTATGAACCCTCTCTCCGTGCCCGAGATCGTGCTGTTGCTCGGCAGCGGCGAAGCGCGGGATGAACATGTCGCGCTTGCTGAACGCCTGGCCGAGCGCCTAGCCGTGCCTGTGTTGCCCTGCTTCTTCGACGCGGCCACTCCGTCGCTCTCCGATGCGCTGGCTGCGGCGGTGGCCCGCTCGCCGCGACGGGTTGTTGTGCAGCCGCTGTGGCTGGGCAATCGGCATTTGGAGCGCATTGATGCGCTGTTGGCTTGGGCGCAGGAGCGCTGGCCGTTCATCCAGGTGGTCTCTGCCGAGCCGCTCGGTCCGCAGCCGCCGATCTTGGAGGCCTTGGCCGAGCGCGCGAACGATGCGCAATCTGCCGCCGAGCCTATGCCCCAGGATAAGATCGCCCTGTTGTTGGTCGGTGCGGGCAGCAGCGTGCCGGAGCAGAATGCGGAACTAGCGGCGGCGGCGCGGTTGCTGTGGGAGGGGCGCGGCTTCGGGTGGGTGGAGTACGCCTTCGCTGAGGGTGCGCAGCCCGATGTTGAGGTGGGCATCGCGCGCTGTGCCCGTTTGGGTGCGCGGCGTGTGGTGGTGCTGCCGTACCTGTTAGGCGCTGCGCATCTGCTGCGGTGTATCGCCGAATCGGTGGAGCGGGTTCGCTATCGCATGCCGGAACTGTCGATCCTGCTGGCCGCCTTGCTTGACAATCATAGCGGCGTGCTGGAAGCTCTCGTGCAGCGCTATGCCGCGCTGAACAGCGCGCCGCTCGCATCCGAGAACGGCGATGCTGTGCTGCATCGGCATGGGCCTGGTGGCGCGCTGCACCGTCATAGCGTGCCGACGGCATCCACGATTCTACCGCCCCGTTACCGTGGCAATGTGCAGGTGAGCGCGGCGCCGATGGCTGCTGCCGACCTGGTGTACGACGAGCAGGGCCGCGTCGTTTGGGATCGCATTTGGGGCGGCGATGACCCCGATCATCCATTTTGTGAGCTTGCGCTGGCGGGTGGCCCACCGCATCGGGGCGAACTGCTGGAACCCGTAGCACCCGCCGAAGTACAGGCTGATCTGGCGGGTTACACACGGGTGGTGATGGAGTTGCTGCGGGGCATCCACCAGACCACGGGCCTGAAGGGCATTATGAGCCGCACGCCCGGTTGGATCGGCGTTCAGTGCGAGAACGAGGAGATGGCGATCTGGTTGTTGCGGGCGATTGTGGTGGAGAATGTGAGTGCGCGGCGCGAAGGTGCGGTGTTATTCTTGCCTGCTGGGCCGAACTTCCGCCTCGAATACGAGATCAAGAATGTGATCACCGCCTTGGCCAAGACGCACCATTACTGGAGCGAGCATCTGGCCGCGATGTGATGTTCGAATGTGAAGGGCCACCCCGATTGGGATGGCCCTTTGAGCGTGACGATCCTATGGGTCTACTCGGCAAGTTCGTCGGTAATGTCTTCGATCTCGATTTCAGCGTCGATCGTGCCATCGCCGCCCTCATCGATTTCGAGGATCATCGGCTGACCGTTGCCGGGCCACTTCAGGTAGTCGATGTAGAAGACATCGTCGGGCAGTACTTCGATCCCATCGGCACCGAAGATCTGCTCGCCCTCGTCGTCGTACCTAGCGACCACCATACCGTAGCTGGATGTTTCGGTGTTGTCGATCGAGTCGACGCTCAGCCAACCCTCCTCGATATTGAGCGAGAGGTTGATCGCCTCGCCTGGACCCATCTCCTCTCCGTACACGCCGAACAGATAATCCGACTCATCCGTCTCGATCGCGACCAACAAGAACGGCGTCGAGCCGGTGGCGGTGTAGTACGAGAGCAGGCTGCCATCGGGAGCGACATCGAGCACATCGACTTGGCCCGGCTCCAGCACGATGTCGCTGACCTCAAGCGCATAGCCTGGGCCGAACAAGGTCACGGTCGAGGTGGTGGGTTCGGTGAGGTGCGTGCCAATGATCTCGATGCTGAAATCGATATCGGACGGGATGTAGTAGACTGGTTCCGCATTAATGTTCCAGACATTCACGCCAAACTTATTACCGCTTGAGCGCGCCCCTGGGATCTCGTTGACGAACACGCCATCGCGGAAGCCAATGCTGCGACCTTCCAGATCGGTGATCAGCAGGTCAGCATCGCCCTCCAGCCAGACTTCGTTGTAGGTCTGGATGCCGGCTTGCGCGCTTGGGCTCATCAGAACGCCATTGGCGCTGCCGCTGCTCTCGTCCTCATCGCAGAACGGGCAGTACTGCTGGCTGAGGCGTGTGCTGATCGCGGCGAGCTCCAAGGTGTAGGTGGTTGCGTCGCCTTCGTAGTCGTCGGCAGGCTCGCTCGGGTTGGTCGAGCCAGAGTAGCTCCAAGTATCGGCATTGGTATCGACTTCAATCGCCCGCTCTTCGCCGGGATAATTGTTGTCGTAGATCATGATCCAGTAGATACCGTTGCCTTTATCGACCACAGCATACGGCGTGACGGCGTGGCCGCCAGTCATATCGCGTTTGTAGAAGCCAATTGCGTACTGTTCACTGCCCTCTGGCCCTGCTTGGAAGGCGTTCATGAGTGTATTGACGATGCCGCTGGGAGTCTGTTGAACAATACCTTCGCGAGCGGGCAGCGTGGATTGGGTGGCCCACCAGTAGGCAATTTCGCGCTGGAGTTTCTCGTTACCGTTGAGTTCAAGAGCGGGAACTGTGGGAGCACCAAACTCGTTCGGGTTCTCTACGCCTAGGTAGAACAGCGTGCTCAACACAGCCATGCCTTCGCAGTGGCCGCCACTCATTGCATCATTGATCTGTTGCATCCAGTGTTTACCGGGAGGAGTGAGGATACACTCGTCGCCTTGGATGCTGGAGCAGACCTGATCTCCGAACATGCGGCGCAAGTCGTTCGCAGTCAGGTTGACTTCGCCCTCGCCACCGTAGTTCTCAAAACTGAACCCGTGCTCGCTGGGGCGGAAGCCGAGGTCAGCGACATACGCTCCTTCTTCGGTGGTTACAGGAGCCGGTTCTTCTTCGTTAGCTTCCTCTTCGCTAGCTTCCTCTTCAGTTGCTTCTTCGCTCGGTTCTTCCTCGATTACTTCCTCTTCGTCCGCATCAGAACCTTTTGTTTGCGGAGTTGGTGCTGAGGCTGCTTCTGTTGCAGGTGCTTCCTGGGTGGTTGGTTCAGCTTCGCCACCACAAGCTGCCAAGAGCAGCATGGCGCTGAAAAGGAGAACACATAGTCGGTAGACTCCGGGGTACTTGCGCATGAACCATGCTCCTTTGTACTAAGACGTTGCTTACTGGGTCTCAGGATGTTGGCTGCCCTCTGCCATATGACATATAGCATAAGCGTTTTATGTACGCAGGATGTGACAATTGTGTTTCAGCTTCACGCCATTGTGTACCACTTTATAGAACGACAAGCCAACTGAAATTTGGAAAATTGCGAGTTTTTTTCTTTGAAAAGGCGACATCGACCTTCTGTTCGAAGATCGATGTCACAACTAGGAATATGTACTATGTTGTTGCATGCACAACGGAATTGATGCGACCTCAGCTTCACCCTTGCGGGAAGAACTGCGGCTGCTTTGTTTCCTCCATAAACGAGCCTGCTATGGTATCATGCCAGTCAGCGTTTCACATTATCCACTCGCCCTATCCTACAATTTCTCCACGCTTGAGCCAACCAGCATCCTCGCACTGTATTGGGCATTGCAACGAGGAGGTAAGCTATGGCTCCATCGCAACCATGCATTCATATGCAAGAGATCCACGAAGTTACACCGAGCGCTCAGGGCTGTGAAGAATGCCTCGCAAGCGGCGGCACTTGGGTGCATTTGCGTCTCTGCCTCACATGTGGGCATGTTGGCTGCTGCGACTCCTCAACTCATAAACACGCTACTGCGCACTTCCACGACACCAACCACCCTGTCATTCAATCGTTTGAGTCGGGAGAAGATTGGAAATGGTGTTACGTCGATCAGCGTTTCTTTCGGTGACATCACTGTTGACGCGCTAGCCCTTGGATGTACGCCTTTAAGAGGCGCACGAAACTTTCGTCGCGATCCAGAGGTATGCCGAATCCTCCCGCTAACTCCAGCGTTGCGAAGCCGTGTACAATGCTGCGCAGCCCTCGGATCGCGTGAATCATATCCTCCTGGCCTAGCTCGAACGGGGCCAACACCGCGATTATCACCTGAATAATCGCATCGCCTAAACGCGCGATCTGCTCGTCGTTCGAGGCGCGTATTGTGGTGGGGTACACGCCTGGGTGCGCAAGCACAAACGCTCGGTATGCCTGTGCCAACGCGATCACCGCCTCCTCGCCCGATTTGCCGATCGCGGCTTGACGTATCTGTTCAAGCAGTTCGCGTAGTCCGTAGAGTGCAAGTTCGTAGTGCAGCCCCGCCAAGCCATCCACGTGATTGTACAGCGAGGGCAGCCGTACACCCAACTGCGCTGCCACTTGTGCTAACGTTAACTGCTCAAGGCCATTGGCATCGGCAAGCTGTGCCGCCACCGCCACCACCTGCGCACGATCAATACCTACACTACGCGCCATGGTGCTGAAGCTCCTCGATCTCTGCTGCAGCTTTTGCGATCACCTTGTCCAAATGCGCGAGTGGCTGCTCCAGCACCTCGCCATGCCCCACTGCTACGCGCGTCGGCTGGAGAGCGCGCAGGCGTCGAGCGCTTTCCAATGCGCTAGCGCGGTGCCAGGTGGCCATCGCAGGGAATGGGAAGAACGGGCGGATCGTGCCGGACACCGCCAAGCCCCCGCGCGTCTGGAAGGCATCGCCAGCGATCAACGAACCGTCGCGCTCATCGAACAGTGCGATATGACCGGGTGTGTGCCCAGGACTCGCCACCACCAACAGCGACCCAACCCGATCCCCATCGTGCAGCAGCGTGTTGGGCTGCGTGTTGATGGTCTGATAGCCGCCCCGCAACTTGTCCTGCGGCTCGTCGGCGTCGAGCGTCATATCGCCCCGCAGGAACCGCGCATCGCGGGCCGAGATCAGCACTTCGGCATCGGGCAGCAGCGCGTGCAGCGCATCCACGGCGCCGATGTGGTCGCCGTGCGCGTGGGTGAGCACGATCCGCCGGATCGGCTGGCCCAACGACTGCGCCGCCGCAACGATCGCCGGGGCGCTGCTGGCAATGGTTGTATCGATCAGGGTGAGGCCGTCGTCCTCACGCACGAAATAGCTGTTCATCGGGAAGAGCGTTGGGAAACGGGTGAGCTGTACCAAGTGCTGGCCAAACGTTCGGGTGCGCATATCTTCCTCCTCCAAGTATATCTTTGCTGTTCGCTCATAGGCATATAACTAACACTATTAGTTTATAAACTAATAGTGTTAGTTTGTCAAGCCCCAATTTCCCTCAATTGGCCATGAATTTTGCGCTCCCCAGTTTCGCCCTAAGAGCACTTCTGATACCAAATCCGCTTGGGCAGTGTCAGTAACAAACCCGTTTTAGTCTGCGGCAGCAAGGTATTTGACGTTTTTGTGGTGTCGATGCACTGCTACGCGCAGCGCATCGACACCACCTTCTCTGGAAATGCTGATATCAGTCTAACGTTGAAGAGAAAGTGCTCAGCAAGCGTGCTGATACCGTAAGTAATCATTTGGATTTGGTATGAAAAGCATCAGGAGGTTGTGTACAGTGACGCATGCCTGTAAGAATGCCAAAGAACACATACAGACCACCGAACAAAGACCATATCGAGGAACCACATGATACAGGTATAACAGAGCGGATTCTTTGGGGTCCAAGGGCGATAAGCCCCGGTCGGGGTTTCCAAAGGGGCCTGAGGCCCTTTTGGGCTTGCGCAGCAGCCGAGTCGCTCGTGCGAACGCGAATTCCCGCGTATAGCGCATCTTACGCTTTCACGAGGGAGACACATCAATATGCCTAGTTTGTTTCTCTCATTCCCAACCTGCAGTCCGTTGCTTCCACATTGGAATACTTTTCAGAAAGCTTCTAACAAGATATGTATATCTGCCACATGGCAGATGATTGAAGCCGCAACTCTCGATTAAGCTAGGCATATGCCAGTTGTTGCCTAAGGAGAAAACGTGACCTACGTATGGCACAGCTGGCAATTATTTTTTTCGAACAAAAAATCCCGCCGCGAACGGCAGGGATTTAGGCAAAAGAAAACGGCTTCACATAACTGTGAAGCCGTACCGCATCTCTCATCTAGTGATGGTCGGGGCGAGTGGATTTGAACCACCGACCTCCGCGACCCGAACGCGGCGCTCTACCAGGCTGAGCCACGCCCCGAGGTTTCTCCAGATTGTTAGCGGTTGGTGCCGAAGGTGGGAGTCGAACCCACATGAGGTCGCCCTCAACGGTTTTTGAGACCGCCGCGTCTGCCATTCCGCCACTTCGGCAACGGGCGCATTATAGCGTAAGTGTCGCTTAAAGTCAAACGGGCGTTATGATGCCCAATTCGTGCCCTTTCCCGCACCTCCATCGCGTTGCGCCTGGAATGAAAACTGCATTATGATGCGAAATGTTCATCACAAGAACGCTACGCGAGTTCGTGATACCCCCGCCGATAGTAGAGCAACGGCGCACCTTGCCCAATCTCTGTTTCGATCACTTCTCCAAGGAAAATGGTGTGATCGCCTGCCGGGTACGCGTTGTAAACGCGGCATTCGATCTGGGCGAGCACGCCATCGAGCAGCGGAAGGCCATTTTGGCTCATATGCCATGCCACACCGGTGAATTTATCGTTCTCCCGAGTAGCGAATCGCCGCGATAATTCTTCCTGATTCTGCGACAGAATATTGATGGCAAATTTGCCCGCTGTTTCGATCGCGGTGCGCGTGGTCAACGAGGAATCCACGCAGATCAAAACGAGCGGTGGCTTGAGCGAGGCCGACGCAAACGAGCTGACGGTCATGCCATACAGATAATCGTCGTGCACGGTGGTGACCACGGTCACGCCACTGGCGAAATGTCCCAAGACCTGTCGAAAACGATGTTCATCGATTGGCATACATATTACCTTTGACGATCAATGCACTTCCTACTTCTCAAGCAGATGAGCCTGGATGGTATTTGAACCGTGCATTGTTCAATTTGCATACAACGTTGATAATCGACATTATAGCATCTGTGCTATGATACGAATTGTCCATTGGTACAGGTTCTATAGCTCAAATGCCGAAATACGCTTACATCCTCGCCGCAGATCGATGATTGGAATGATACCTGAGGTGCTATGATTGATCTGCACGCACTCCTATTGCGCTGGTTCACTGCGTTAGTCGATTTCCTGCCTAATCTCTTCCTGATTGCCCTGATTCTCCTGCTTACACGTGTGATTGCTCGCCGAGTGGAAGGATTCATTGGCCGATTAACAAGCCGCACGTTTGCGCCGCGCGAGGTGAGCAATATCCTTGGGCGAAGCGCGCATATCGCTGTCTTGTTGATCGGCGCGTTATTGGTGCTCGGGCAGCTCGGCCTCACTTCGGCAGTGATGAGCTTTGTGGCGGGCCTTGGCATCGCTGGCATTATCATCGGTTTCGCGCTGCAGGATATTGTAAAGCATTTCGCGGCGGGTATCCTGTTGCTGATGCTGCGACCGTTTCGGATCGGCGATCAGGTGCGTATCGGTTCGTTTGTGGGACATGTCGAGGATGTGCAACTGCGCGCCACCATCATCAGAACGGTTGAGGGCAATGAGGTGCTGATCCCCAATGCCGATGTGTACAATAGCGCGATCGTGAACCAAACCCGTCACGCTTTGCACCGCCACGTACTCGACCTGCAATTGACGAAAGAGCAGAGTTTTGAGCAGGCTCAAGGGTTGCTTATTCAGGCTGTGAGCAGCATTCCAGGCGTGGCGCAGAACCCCGCTCCGCAGGTGCTGGCGACCGCACTGGCAACGCAGCAGATCACGGTACAACTGCACTACTGGATCGACGAGCACGCGACCGCACCAGAGACAACCACCACAGCGGTGATCGTCGCGGTGCAGCGCGTGTTAGCGGGTTTAAGCTAGTGGGTTATGTGCGTAGATAAAGCCCTCGGTGGGGAGGACTGGACTGGGGATGCAGCGTGTCTGGAAGCCCAAGCGCTGGAACAGTTCGAGCAGATCGGTGTGGGAGTAGGCGGTCACGCCATCGTGATACTCCATGCAAATGTGTCGAATGCGCCCGAACAGCGCGGGTGGCGCCTGCAACAAGATGTCGAACTCGGCGCCCTCGCAGTCGATCTTCAAGAAATCGCAGCGCGTAATCGCCAGCCGCTCGAACAGCGTGGCGAGCGATAGACCTTCCACTTCGAGCGCGTTGGCCGTAGCGTGCGTGCGCGTCACCGAGAGGCTGTTCTGCTCGGCGTGGCCCGAGAAGGTGTACAACTGCAACGGCCCGTCGCTGCCCGCTATGGCCACTTGCAGGGCTGTCACGTTCTCCACCTGGTTCAACACCATATTCTGGCGCAAGAGAAAGTACGAGTCTGGGGCTGGCTCGCAGGCATACACCTTGATGCTTGGGTCGCGCTTCGCTGCCGAAATAGCGAAGCCTCCAAGGCATGCCCCGATGTCGATCACCGTCCAGCCCGGCTCGATCGTCACACCGAGCCGCTCGTAGTCTCGGTCGATGTAGACCTCTTTGACGATCCAGGCATCCATAAAATTGCGCACCTGGAACATCGCCCCATCGCGCAGTTTCATTAAATAGGGTCTGCCAAACGGCAGACCCAATAGTTCCCAAAATAAGACCGGCCAATTCCGGACTCGACGGAGCAGCGTTACTAGGGATGCCACATAGTAGCGCAGTTTGCTTAGGCGCATCACTACTTACGAACCCTTCTCCTCACGTGCCAGATAATACGTCATACTATGCATCAGGCCGACTGGGTCGATGTTTCGTACCCACACGCCTTCGGGAACCTGAATAACAACAGGTGCATAGTTCAAGATCGCACGTACTCCGGCTGCAATCAGCATATCGGCCACTTCTTGAGCGCGACTAGCAGGCACCGCAATAATTGCCAAGTGAATATTGTGTGCTCGGCATGTCGCTTCGATCTGCTGATCGCCCATGATCGTCAGTCCGTTGATCGACGTGCCAATTTTGGCGGGATCACTATCGAAGAGGGCTACGATACGGATACCTTGGCTGCGGAATCCTTCGTAGCGGGCGATCGCCTCACCAAGATGGCCTATGCCGACCAACGCAACCGACCATTCTTTGGTTAAGCCTAAAATATCTTCGATTTGTGCTAACAGTTTCTCGACATCGTAGCCGATACCCTGTTTACCGAATTCGCCGAAATAGGAGAGATCCTTACGAATCTGAGCAGCAGTGACATTGATGCGGTCGCCGAGTTCTTGAGAAGAGACCGATGTGATGCCCTCCTGGAGAAGATAGCGAAGGCTGCGCGCATAGAGCGGCAACCGCCCAATGACAACATCAGGAGGAATTTCAACCCGATCCACATGGACCTCCAAGCCTCAATATGGCCGATGGCAACGGCCTTACATGCGCTTTACGCGTTTGCTTCGTGAAGTGTAGCACTATCTTCCTTGGATTGTCAAGATGAACGGGGCATAGGGGTGCGCGCACGAATTGGCAGAGGTAGAAAACGAATCGCCCTCCACTATGGT
>CALKHR010000188.1 GCA_937988885.1 uncultured Roseiflexaceae bacterium
ACTGCATCCTGTGCCCTCGCGGCCTAGCAGAATCATTATCTGAAGATCTATAGCATATAGGACCGCGCCATCAATGCAGTTCGCCTGGCGGTAAGCGATGCTGTCACGAGGAAGATTGATGCGCTGGCGAATCTCGTGGCTAGTTGGCCCAATGCTCAAGGGAGCGTTGATGTATGTGATGCCGGTATGCGTTTTTAGCGCATCGAAAATTGCGCGCACTTGGTTGCGCACAAGAGCTGCCCGTCGCTCGAATGACCCACTCCCCTGGTAACCCACAAGCTGTTTACCTGGTGCGTAATTGGCGGCTTGACGCAGAAGTTGGATAATAGAGCGCTCATTCGGAGTTACCCATGCCCCGACGAAATCTGAGAGGTCGTTGATGCTCCCATCCCCCTTCACTGTGGCCCAGAGCAGCACGTCGCGTGCTAGGAAGCTGACCTCAAAGCTCTGGAGCGTCAACAACGCCTCTCGACCGTTGCGGAGCGTACTAACTCGTACCTGGAGCGTTCCCTTACTAATCTCATAACTGTCGGCGAATGCCCGTGGCTTCAGCAAGGGCAACTGGAAGATAACTGCTCTGGAGTTCGCGGGCACACTGATATGGTCGATGCTTGTGAAGGATCGTTCCTCGATCCACGAGGTGACAATAAAGGTTATTCCACTGGATGTAGGGTTTACCAGCTCCGCACTCACCAGGGGAAGGTCGCTTTTGTTGAGCAGGTGGAGTAGGCCAGTAGGCAGCGTAGTGTTCAGCACGCGAATTTCACACTGGGGTGAGGTCATCGCTTGCTGTTTCGCCTGCTTGCGCTCAAGGCTTTGGATGCGGCGTAGCGCCTTCGTGCGTTCAGTCTCAAACCAGTCGCGCTGCGCCAGGAGATGCACTGGCACGTGGGCTGGGCCGAACATTGCGATCTGCTGCTCAATAGACTGCAGATGCTCTGTATACGTCTTGAGCAGCGCTTGTTGATGAGCGAACACATCCTTCGCTGCTTTCCTAGTTGATCTCGCCATCGTCTTCCTCAGGTTTCGCATCGCTCAAGGGAGGAACAGGTATTTGTCGTTGACGTACCCGGCATTCCCATCGCTCAGGGCAACCCACCACCAGACCGACCCCTCATCATCGAGTTTCTTCTCGATGAGGTAGACCGTTGTACCATCCGGTAGATCGGTGAAGCTATGCGACACCTCAGTAGGGTTGACCCGCAGCCGCACCCCGATCCCACCTGTAGCGCCGATCACTCGACGTTCAGCACCACTTGGAGGCCAGTCTCCAAGCGCCATTGCTGTCTCCTGAACTGGATGCATGGTTGGAAGGAGTGCCGCTGTTGGCTCTAGGAGTAGATCGGTGGCAAGCGACGCGGCACTTGGCTGTGCGAACTCCCCTGAGAGACCAGGCCGGGCATTGCTCACGGCAGCAAAAACGCCGAGGGTGACGGCAAGGGCTATGAAGAGTGCGACCACAGAAGACCCCTGAGCATGTCGGCGGCTGGTTCGCTGACGGCGCTTGGGAGGTGGTAGCACTGCCTTTGTGACCGCCTGCCCGGCTGATACCACCTGCTGCATCGCAGCCTGTGTTTGCTTGGCGCGTTGTATGCGAGCTATCTTCCGGTCAAAATATCGTAATTCCGCCTCATATTCCTCGAGCTGGATAAGCATGTAGGAAGGCCGGTCAAATGGGCCGTAGGACGCGATTCGAAGCTCTAGATCATGTTTGTGACGCAGCACAATATCCCTCTGGAGCTTGAGTTGCACCTCCTCATCCCGCGGCTTCTTGCGATACATCTTCTCATCTCCCTGTTTATTGCTCGTGTTTTCCGTGCTCTCATCTCGCACGTGTAGCGGAAGTTAGCTCCTCGATGACAACGTGGGCGATTACCAACCGTAGGCTTGACTGATAGGTATGGTGTTGCAGTTCTCGTCTCAGCCGTGAGGCGATACGCTGCTGCACTTCGAGCCATAAGCCCTCGCCTACAGACTGGGCACACGGTGTTCGCTTGGCGGCCTCAAAGACGGCCTCCCACAGCGACGCACTTGCTTCCCCCCAATCCTGCTGGAGCAGCGCTACTGTCGCGGCATCGTAGTAGTAGTTCGCGATGACAGCTGCGGCCTTACCTGGCCAAGTCACCATCGTGTCCTTGAGCACGTTGATGACCTGGTCTGTCAAGCCCTCCAGGCGCTCCGTGCTAAGTCGCCACCCATACAGCTGGGCGAGCTCGCTCACAAGTGGGAGCCAGCGCTCTCGTGCGATAGGATCAGCTTGACCAGCAGGCACCATAGCTCTGACCTCGGTGCAAAATAGTATTGGATAGCTATAGTCTAGTGGGTGGCTTCACCACAAATGTGGTTTAGATTCTGGCAACTCATTACCACGTTTGTGGTAAT
>CALKHR010000189.1 GCA_937988885.1 uncultured Roseiflexaceae bacterium
CTCGAACAACAGTTAGCCACGTTACGCCAACAGAATGCAGAGCTTGAGCGGCAGTTGGCTCTTACTCAACAAGCGAAAACGATAGACGATGTCTTCTTCACGCATGCCATTGACATGCTCTCGATCATTGGTTACGACGGTTCCTTTAAGAGAGTCAATGGAGCTTGGACGAAACAACTAGGTTACACCGCCGAAGATTTGCTACATCAGCCCTTTGCCAATTTTGTGCATCCCGATGATGTAGAGAAATCGCTCACCGCAGCGCAATCGTTAATGTCTCCCAATGCAAGCCTGATCGCCTTCGAGAATCGGTATCGCCATAAAGATGGCTCCTACCGCACGCTGCTGTGGACCTGCTCAAGCGATCCCAACACGCAGGAAATCTACTCAGTTACCCTGGATGTCACCGAACAGCGAATCATGGAGCGAGAGCGTGATTACTATGTTCAGGTGATGAAGAGTCTGCCAAGCGGCCTTGCGATCTACCATCTGGCTGAAGTAAACGATTCATCTTCGTTAGTGCTTGTTGCCGCCAACGAAGCTGCCGAGCGCTTTATCACAGGAGATCTCGACCTGAGCGAGCAGATCGGCAAGAAGATGATCGAGATCTACCCCAATATCGCAGGCGACCCCGCGCTAGATATCTATGCGGACGTGGTGCGAACTGGCAAGGCGATCACGTTTGAGCAGGAGTATCGGGACGAGAACCTGAGCGGCATCTTTTCGATCCTCTCGTTCGCCCTGCCACATAATCACCTCGGCATTCTCTACGAGGATGTGACTGAGCGCAAGATGGCGGAAGAGGCGCTGCGCCAGAGCATCCAGCAGGAAGAAGTGATCCGCGCGCAGAAGCTTGCCCTCGAAGAGCTCTCGACCCCGCTGATCCCGATCAGTGACAAGATCGTGATTATGCCGCTGATCGGCTCGATGGACTCGCGGCGCGCTCAGCAGGTGATGGACACCCTGCTGCACGGCATCTCATCCACCAAGGCCACCAACGTGATCATCGACATCACTGGTGTGACGGTTGTGGATACGCAGGTTGCTAATGCCTTCGTGCGGGCCGCCCAAGCGGTGCGCCTGCTCGGCGCCGATGTGATGATCACGGGTATCCGCCCCGAGGTCGCGCAGACCCTGATCGGCCTGGGCGTCGATCTCAGTGGCATCGCCACCAGCAGCTCGCTGCAGAGCGGCATCGCCCGGGTGTTCAACCCGGAATAAGCTCATCGACGTTTCGGAGGCCGTCATTGCGACGGCCTCTTTTTTGTGCCCCGCGATCGTGGCGACATCTATGCGCTATGCTGGTTAGGGCTTGCTGCGATTCTGCAGACGCAAAAGGCGCAACCTTGTGGCCTCTGCCTTCGGCTCTAGCGACTGCGCCTCGCCGTGTAGTAATACTCCAATTGCTGATCCGCGCTGCGCTGCAACTCCAGCAACTCCCACGCGCGCAACTCGCTCCAGAGCGGTGCAGCGAATCGCACCACACCCTCGCGGCGATTGTAGGTGAGGAAACCCTGGATCAAAAAACGCTCAAGAGGATTGCGCTCGATCAGCGTCTGCAACTGCTTATCGTTGAGCGCGCTGGTATCGCTGGGGTCGGGTGGCCCGAACTCGACGGGCAAGCCCGCCAAGCGCCGCTGCACGTAGAACGCCCGAAACTCGCCGGCCAACTCGCTCATCAGCACCTCGCCATTGCGGTTGACGAGCCGCAGCAGCGACTTCAACAGCACAGGCTTGTACGATTTCGTCATAACCCGGCTGCTGCAGAACTCCAGGAACTCCTGGCGCAGATCGCGCGGTGTGTTGCTGGCCCGTTCGCCCCACAATTGCCTGCGCAGCGATTCGATCTGATCGCGGCGAAATAGATAGCTCGATGCGCTGCGCTGAAGGCCTCCCTCCACCTGCACCTGTCCTTGCTCGATCCAGCGTCGCAGCGTTGTGGTGTCAACGCGCAGGGCGTGGCTCAGCGCCCGCAGCGTGATCAGATCCTCCTCGGGCCGCACGGGCCGCTCCTCCTCATCATCCGGCGGATCGACGATGTACGGCGGTTTGCGCTCACGGGTGCGCTTGTCCTTCGGCGGCTCGCCCAACTCAAACTGCAGAAAATACTCCTCGTCGAGTGTTGTGCGTTCGTTGACCGTGTGGATACCTAAGCGATACTTCTGCATCAGCTTGACGACCTGATCGCCGTCTATTGTCGCCACGCGGGGCACACCCGTTTGGGCCTTCACAAGCGCTTGCGGGGCGTACCCAGCCGTGGTGATGAACATGCCCTGCTGGAACTGCCCGCTGAGCGCCCCGATAAATCGGTCGATATCGGTGCGCTGCACGTTGTTGCGGTAGCGCTTGACTTGCACGCCGATCGGAATGCTCAACAGGGGCGTTTCGGCCTGCAGCTTGCCCACTGCATCGATGCCGCCGTCGCCCGTGTAGCGGGTGATCGACACATCTTGCAGTCCCATAAACTCCAACAACTCGCCAGCGAACAACTCAAAAGCGCGCGGCTGCAAGGTTTGCAGGCGCTCCTTGAGTTGCAGATGCAGCGATCCTTGGCTCGATGTTGACATAGAGAAACGGCTTGAAACAGATGTTATAGCGCACATGCGCCATAACGAGGCTTATGACTTCGCGGGCTCGCCCAACAATAACCAATCAAAAGGAACATCAAGGATAACGCGAAGCGCGATCAATTCGGCTGCGTTCGGTAGTACATCGCCGTTTTCGATACGGCTGTACTGCGTTCGACTGATACACACCTGTTGAAGCTCCATCCGAGCACGCAAATGCTCTTGCGTGAGGTCTAGCTCATTCCGACGTCGGCGTAAGCGCGCTCCAATGCTCCGTGCTAGGGCTTTCTGTGCAATCAGATATTCTTCTGGTATGTTCTGAATCCGCTTGGGCATAATCGCTCAATATGGAGCAGTGTAGTGCTGAGGATGCTAAGCCTTAAGCGGAGCATCACATAAAAATATCGGCCTGAGTCCCATAGATGGGAATTTTGGTGTACAATAGAGAAAGATGTGTCTTCATGCGCCAATAGGTTGCTATGTCTATCAACACCTCCAAATCACCACAATTTATATTTAGTGGACACGAAACTTTTGTATTGCGAAGTAATTGGCTGAAAAAAGCATATGACCTTCTTCAAGAGACACCAGAACTCTTTTCGTTAGAAGATGCGTTTGTTCGGCTCGGAGTAGGCAAAAATATGGCTCAATCGATCCGTTTTTGGGGTCGAGCGTGCCATGTGTTCGAGCCGACCTCGAGAGGTACGTTCGAAGCCACAGCCTTAGGTCACGCGTTGTTCAACGATGCGACAGGTTGGGACCCGTTCTTGGTTACGCCAACGAGCGGCTGGTTGTTGCATTGGCAGATCGCAGCGCGCTCCAATACGTTATTCACGTGGTACTACACCTTTAATCTCTTGCGTCGCAGCGAGTTCACCGCCGACCAGTTGATGCAGCAGATCCTCCAAACGGTGATACAGCTCGGCGGCAAGCCGCCCTCGCCCGCCACACTGAGCCGCGATATCGATTGTATGTTGCGCTGCTACCAGCGCCCGCAGATCGGGCAGCACGGAGCGGGGGCCGAGGATGCGTTGCAGGGCCCTTTACATAACCTTGATTTGATTGAACAACTCCCTGGCCAGACCTCCTACCACCTCACAGTCGGTACGCGTCCCACCCTCGTTGATCAACTCGTGGCCTACGCCGCCCTGAAGCAGGCGCGTCGTTTGCAACGACCGACCGTGACCCTGAACGAACTGGCCTATGGCGAATCTTCGCCTGGCCGCATCTTTCGGCTCGATGAAGATGCCTTGTTGTCGCGTTTGATGCGATTCGAATCTATCACGAATGGCAAAGCCAGCTATTCCGAGACTGGCGGCATTCGTCAGATCGCCTGGCGTGATCTCAACGACGACACGCTTGAACAAACGCTACTCGAAGATGCTTTTGCCCAGGAGCTTCGTTATGCCTGAACGGGCCAAACCACGGCTGGCCTCGCGCTTTACACGCGCTGTTCATATTCAACGCGATTTCCACGATCTTCGCTATCGGCTCGATGGCTATCAAGTCACTCCGCTGGTGCGCCAACAGGCTGCCCGCGTGATGGCGGGCCTCGCCCCCGAGCAGACCGAGCGGGCCTTCTCGGTGATCGGCCCGTTCGGCTCCGGCAAGTCGGCGTTTGGCCTGTTTATGGCGCACTACCTCCAACGCAGCAGCACCTCACGCTACCGCCTGCTCGAATCGTTGCGCGCGCTCGATGCTACCACGCTTCTGCCGCTCGATGCGCCATCGCTCTTGTCGGTGTTGGTGCCCGGCAACAACTCTTCGCTCTGCCATGCTATTGTACGCAGCTTAGGCACCGCGCTGAACGATTCGCACCTGAAATCATCGGCCTTTGTTCAATTACGTGCCCAAATCGTAGAAAGTAGCAGCGATCCTACGCTCGATCCCGTGCGTGTCGCAGATCTGGTGACCCAAGCCGCACAGCTTGTGCAGGCCCATTCGCAGGGCCGCTACCAAGGGCTGTTCGTGCTGATCGACGAATTGGGCCAGTTCCTCGATTACGCCGCCCATCAGGACGACGAGCGCGATCTGTTTGTGCTGCAGAGCTTGGCTGAAGCGGCGGCGCGCAGCGCTGGTACGCCACTGTTGCTGATGACGATTCTGCATCAAGCGTTTGAGCAGTACGCGCTGCACGCTGGAACCACGCGGCGGATCGAGTGGGCCAAGGTGCAGGGGCGCTTCGTTGATCTAACCTTTCAAGAGCCATCGAGCCAGATGATGCGGATGCTGGCGTTGGCCTTGATGAGCGAGTACGGTGACCTGTGGCACGAGCAGCGCGAGCAGTGGGCCGCGCTCCTAGCTCCGCAAACCGAGGCGCTCGGCCTGCGCCCCGGCGATATCGCCCCCGATGAGTGGCGGCAACTCCTGCACGACGCCTACCCGCTGCATCCGACTGTTTTGGTGGCCCTGCCCGCGATCTTTCGGCAGTTGGCCCAGAACGAGCGCTCGCTCTTCGCGTTTATCTATTCCGATGAGCCGTGGGCATTGCGCGATCTGCTGCGTAGCGCGCCGGAATCCGCTGCGCCGCCGATCTACCGCCTGACGCATCTGTACGCCTATGTTGAGGCGAGCTTAGGGCCGAGCCTGTTCAGCCGCGCCAAAGGTCTGCGCTGGGCCGAGCTAGCCGAGGCGCGCTCGCTGTTGCTGGCGGGTGAGCCGTTGCCGCTCGATGTGCTGACGGTGGTCGGTACCATCGGCGCGCTGGAACGCGCTGCGGGGCTACGGGCCAGCCAAGCGCACATCGCGCTGGCGCTGAGGGATACGCTGGACGATCCGGCGGTGGCCGATACGCTGTTGGCGCTGCAGAACCGCCGCCTGATCACGTATCGCCAGCACCGCGATAGCTACATCATCTGGGAGGGCAGCGATCTCGACCTCGACGCGCTGACGCAGGAGACGCGCCGAGAGTTGGCCCAGCAGGTCGTGTTGCCGAGCCTGTTGCAGCGCCACGCCGATACCACCCCACGGATCGCGCGGCGCCACAGCTACCTCTCCGGGGCCACGCGGGCCTTCGCCGTGCGCTATGTGGATATGAGCCAACTCACCCACGACGAGCCGACGAGTTTGGGCTTCGATGGCGAACTGCTCCACGTGGTGCCTGCCGATGAGGAAGAACTGAGCCAGGCCGAGCATTGGGCCAGCGATCCGGCGCGCGATCAGGAATTGGCGCGGATCGTGGTGCTGCCGCCCCGCGTGCGCGAACTGCGCGACCTGTTGCTCGATGTGGCCGCGCTCCACTACGTGCTTGAGACGCGCGAGGAGCTTGAGCACGATCGGCCTGCGCGCCGCGAAGTGGCCGGTCGACTGCTGGAGGCGCAGCACGCCCTCACGCAGGTGATCGCCGAGACGTACACGGGCCAACACAGCCGCTGGTTCTACCGTCACCAGCAGCACGCCATCGTCAGCGCCCGCCAGATCGACGACCTGCTCTCGTCGGCTGCCGATTCGACCTACGCTGAGACGCCGCGCATCTGGAACGAGTTGATTATGCGGCGGCAGCTCTCCGGCGCAGCCGCCAAGGCTCGGCGCAACTTGGTGGAGGCGATGCTCGAACACGCTCACGAGGAGCACTTGGGCATCGTTGGCTACCCGCCTGAGCGGGCCATCTACGAGAGTGTGCTGCGCAAAGGCGGCCTGCATCGCCAAGCGGCCAACGGCGAATGGGAGCTTGGCCCGCCGCCGCCCGAGGACCCGTTGCACCTGCGCCCGGCTTGGCACGCGATGGAGCGCTACCTGGAGAGCGACGAACATGAACCGCGTTCGCTCACCGGGCTGCTCAGTTTGCTGGAAGGCCCGCCATTTGGCGTGAAGTCTGGGCTTGCGCCGCTGCTGTTTATGACGCTCTATGTCGTGCGGGCAGGCGAGATCAACCTGTATGAACGGGGCAACTTCGTGGCGATGCCCGATATCGCCACCTTCGAGCGCCTGCTCACCCGTCCCGATCAGTTCGCCGTGCGCCTCAGCCGTGCCGAGGGCGCGCGCTGGCAGGTGTACGGGCGGTTGGCCAAAGCGCTCGCGCCCCGCGCTCTGGAGCTACGGACACAGCCCGCGCTAGTGGCGGTGGTTATGCCGTTGCTGCGCATCCACCGGAATTTGCCCGCCTACAGCAAGCAGACGCGGCGAGTGAGCCAACAGGCCCAAGCGGTTCGCGTGGCGCTGCACGAAGCCCGCTCGCCCGACGAACTGTTGTTTGAGCGGCTGCCCCGTGCGCTTGGGCTTGCGCCCTTCCGAAGCGACGACCCCGAGGACATGGAGCGGGTCGATGCGTTTGCGGCGCTGCTGCGGGCGCATTTGCAGGAGCTTCAAGACGCCTACCCGCGCTTGTTGCAGACGATCGCGGCGCAGATCTACGCTGCCTTTGGCCTGCGCACACAAGGCACTGCGGCGCGTGCCGAGCTCCAACAGCGCTACGCGGTGATCGCCGATGCGACCAACGATGTGCACCTGCGCAAGCTCGGTGTGCGCCTCGAAACCGCCGACCACGAGGGCGATGCGTGGGTCGAGAGTATCGCCGCCCTGCTGCTGGGCCGCCCGCCGGAGGCGTGGACGGATCAGGATGTGGCGGCCTGCGAGATCGCGCTGGCCGATTTGGCGCGCCGATTTCACGCGGCGGAGGAACTTGCGCTCAACGCCCGGGTGGTGCCCGCCGAGACGCCGTTGCTGCGCGTCGGGCTCGCCAACGGCCATGGCGAGGTGAGTCGCGTGCTGCACGTGTCCACCGACGATCAGGCGATGCTGCGGCTGCGGGACGAGCTCTCGGCGACGCTCGGTCGGCACACTAATCTCAGTCCCGAACAGCGGGCGGCTGCGCTTGCGACACTGTTACAAGGACTGCTGACCTAACCTCTTTCCTCAGCGTTACAGGGCAGGCAATCGGCATTGCTGCGACCTGCGTTGTGCGCAAATGGCACACACTCACAATCAGAAAAGCGAGACACCGATGAAGGTATCAGATGACGTTATCCGCTCGTGGGCCGAGCGGCCAGGTCGGCATATCGTGAACTTGAGCGGGGGCAAGGATAGCACCGCCTTAGCGATCTTTCTGCGCGATAAAATCCCGCAGTTGGAGTATATTTTTTGCGATACGCATAAAGAGCTTCCCGAAACCTACGAATACCTGGATCGGTTGGCGGCCTACTTGCAGCGCCCGATCATCAAGCTGAACGCGGAGCGCGGCTTTGATCACTGGCTGGATATGTACGGCGGCATGCTGCCCTCGGCGCGGGTGCGTTGGTGTACGCGCAAGCTGAAGATCGAGCCGTTCGAGGCGTACGTGGGCAACGACACCGTGTGGAGCTACGTGGGCATCCGCGCCGATGAGGCTCGCAGCGGCTATATCTCCACCAAGCCGAATATTCACCCGATCTTCCCCTTCAAAGAATTTGGCCTCACTATCGCGGATATCGAGCAGTTGCTGGAGAGCAGCGGTCTCGGCCTGCCCTCCTATTACGAATGGCGGCAACGCAGCGGCTGCTACTTCTGCTTCTTCCAGCGCACCGGCGAGTGGGTGGGCCTGAAGGAGCGGCACCCCGATCTCTTCGAGCTTGCCAAGGCGTATGAGAAGGATCGCGATGGTGAGCGCTTCTATTGGCGGCAGCGCGAGAGTTTGGCCGAGATGGAGCGGCCCGAACGCATCGAGCAGGCCAAGCGCGAGCATCAACAGCGCCTAGAAGCCGAGCGCAAACGGCGCCCCGACCGTCCGCTGATCGAACTGCTGAGCGCGGCGCTCGACGCCGAGGACGACGATTTTGGCTGCGATATCTGTCACCTGTGAGGAGGAGCCGATGGTGTATGCAGTCAATCCATTTGTTGACTACTTGAGCCGTTACACAACCGCCTCGCCCGATCACGAAGCGGCCTTCGACGAGTTCCTCGCGCAGGCACCGCCGCCCGCCGCAGGCCCGCTTATGCTCGACACCAAGGTCGAGACCTTTCTGCGCGGGCGCTTCGAGCGCTCTCCGCTGCCCTCCGTGATCCTGACGGGCAACGCGGGCGATGGCAAAACCTACTTGTGCCGTCAAGTCGCCCAAGCATTCTCTCGACAACCGCTCACCGATTGGGAGCACTTCACGCGCGCGGCGCTTGTGCGAGGGAACGACCGCCTGCACGTGGTGAAGGACCTTTCGGAGTTGAGCGAGCAGCAGGGCATCAAGGTATTGCAGCATCTCAATGCGATTCAGCAGTCGTCCGACTCGAACGAAAACTATCTGATCGCGGCGAACGAGGGGCGCTTGCGGCATCTGTTGAGCAAGATCGATGGTGATTTGCCTCAAAAGATCGATCAGCAACTAGCCAATCACAGCAGCGCGACGGATGAGCGCCTCATCGTGATCAACTTGACCGAGGTGACAACATCGTCGTTTGTGCCGGAGACGCTCGATTGGATGACTGATGAGCGCCATTGGGAGGCCTGCCAGACCTGCTCGGCCCAAGCGCACTGCCCGCTGTTCTACAACGCCAACCGCCTGCGCGAGCCGTTGATCCGCGAACGGGTGCAGTTGCTCTACAAACTGCTCGAACACCTCGATGTTCACGTCACCGTGCGTGATATGCTCATCCACCTGGCCTACACCGTGACCGGCGGTCTCGACTGCCAAGCGGTGCAGCAACTTCCACCCAACCATAATCATCTGCCGATGCGGGTGTATTACGAGAATATTTGGGGGCGAGACGACGATCCGGTCTTCCGCCGGAAGGCCAGCGTTTTGCAGCATTTGGAGCAGTTGCAGATCAGCAAGCACTCGCACTTCGAGATCGACGACTTTATTGTGAGCGGTGGCCACACCGACGCGGAACGAGCGCTGTACGAGCAACTCTTCGCCGAGCAGATCGACCTCAACAAGCGGCAGTTCGCGCAGGATCGTGACAAATATCTGAGTGGTGGCGCGGATCTGCAGGGCGATGCCCAACCGAAATTGCTCGATTGGTTGCCGCATTGCCGTCGTAAGCTCTTTTTTGAGTGGAATGACAACAGAATCACGCGGCTCATCCCGTTTTTATACCTGGATCTATACCGTCAGGTGCTTGAGGATCTCGATCAGCATCACGATCGTGTGTTGAAACTGCTGGTGTTAGGCCTGAATCGCGCCTTCTCGCGCCTCTACCTCACCGAGGACGACTACCTCTACGTGACAACGCAGTATCTGCACAGTGGCGAACAGCCCCGACCATTGGTGCGTCTGCGCTTCCCAATCGATAATTTGTGGCTCGATGTGAGCGAACGACCCGATGCGCCCTACGACTACAATCGGCGCACGCTGTATTTGGAGATCGAACCGCCAGCTCGACAACGGCGCGTGCTTGATTCGATCAAGTGGCCGCTCGGCCTCTTACAGTTCGAATATCTGGTGCGTTTGGCCCATGGTGGCACCTACAACATTCTGGCCGAGGAGTGTGAACTTGAGGTGCGCAGTCTGAAAGATCAGCTGCTCAGTCAATTTGCTCAGGATCAAAGCTCAGCCAAACGACTTGAGTTTTTTGTTGCCGAGCAACATCGCTATACCTTAAAGAGTTTGTCAATAGATGGGAACAACAAGATTCGGGGGTAAGCCATGAGCTCTTACTATGGACAATTTGACTCAGGACCGCAGGCTATTGCTGCTCATGTTTGGGGTCATCGTTTGCGCGATGGGCAACATTGGATGGAGTATATGCTGGAGTTTTTGAGTGTGTTGTATGGTTTTAAATATCATTTGGGTCAAGGGTTGAATATCGAAACTGCAGATTCTGATTATCAAACCACATATAAGCTGCCAAAACGTTTGGGATTACGGCGCTTTGTTTTTTATGATGGACGTGAGAAAACGCTTGATCCTCGCGATCAACGCGCTGTCGAGCAAATGAAAGAGGAATTGCGCGCATTATTCCCGTACGGCCCGCAAGAGGCAGAAGAATTGATGAATCAACTGCGCGCACTGTTTCGTTCGTTCTCCGCCATCGAAGATGCGCGTTCGTGGTACGCCAAGAGTCTGTTGCCAGTGCACGAGGAATTTCTGCTGTGGGAGGCGCTGCGCAAAGGGGCCACGCAAAAGACCTATGTCGCCGATGTGAGCGAGTTGGATAAGCCACAACTTGATCGGGAGATTGAGTTTTTTGCCCGCAACTTCTTTTCACGGGGTGGCGAACTCTACTATTTGATGATTTCAGCGGGTACTGAGGGCAATCTAGCTCAGCGCCAACGCATCACCAAAGCTATCGAAACATTATTGAATGTGCCAAACCGGACATTGGGCGATTTTGCGAAGCTGATAAACAAAGCCTGGACTGATGATCGTATTGAAGGCTCGCTTGGTTGGCTCCCCGATCCCGAATGCGCGCTCTACCGCACCTTCGCCGAGGACCTCGACACGTTCCTGGACAATAAGCTCGATTCGTTGGAGTGCCTGGAATTACTGGCGCATCTGATCTGTTTTCACATCGTTTGTTACATCTACCATCGGGCGCATCCCGCCAATACCACCTCCGATCATACGAACGATGCGTGTGTTCAGTTGTGCCGTCCGCAGTTGCTGATCGACCTGCTCGGCGACGACGACGGCGGCCTCATTCGCGAGCGCTCGACTCGTCTGCTGCGGCAACACAGCAACTGGCAGATCGAGCGGGCGCAGGCGCTGGTGCGCGAGAAGGTGCAGTGCTGGGCCGATAGTGAAAGCAACGACGACGCGCTTGCCGAACACCTCGAATATCAGAGCGGGCAGTTTTTCAACCTGCCCCGCAAGGAGAAGGCGAGCATCGGCACGTTCATCAACGAGATGCGCGAGCGCTACCGCGCCACATCGGTCGATCGTGAAGAGATCGTTCGCGAGTTCAGCACCAAGCTGTTCGATTTGATGAGCCGCGATTTCCGCACGCACTTTTTGTCGGTGCACACCAAACTCGGGCGTGCGATCGGCTTGATCTCGCCCCGCCGTGGCCCGAACCCTCGCTTCACCTTGGGCGATACGCTGCTCAAGACGCTGGTGACGGCCAACCTCCCGCCAGAGAAGACGATGAGCTTCGGCGACTTGCTTGAGCGCCTGTACGAGCGCTACGGCATTATCGTCGGCCCCTACGAGGCGAATCGGGCTGGTTTGTTGGAGCGGCTGCGCATCAACGAATCGTACTACGCGCACAACCGCGATGCGCTGCTGGTGCGGATGAAGTGCGCCGGACTCGTCACCCAGTATTCCGATGCGACCGCGCTGGTTAAGCGCCATTAGTGGAGGTGGAGTATGCTGGCTTCGGTTGATACCGCCATCGCCACGACGTTGCGCGAATTCATCAGGGAGCGTTTGCAGGACGCATCGGCGCGGTCGTTCTTTCGGCTCGAAGGGTTCCGCGAGGCAACCTATCGTGAATTCTTGTCGCAACTTCAAAAGGCTGGCTTCCGACTTGCCGATCATGCGCTCACCGTGCGCAGCATCAGCCCGATCGATTCCTTTCCCACATTGGCGTTGGAGGCCGATCGCTCGGCCACGTCGTATCGCAACAACGTGTCTGTCGGGGAAGCACTGGTGCTGATCCTGAATCGGCGTATCACCGATGCCCAGAGCCTCAAGGATCTGTTCGGGGTCGATGAGCAGATACTCACCCGCGATGGCCTGCAGTTGCTGATCAACGCCTGCTTTGTGGATTATCACTTGTCGAGCGAGGAGGAGGGGGAGCTTAAGAAGTTTGTGGAGCGGCTCCGTCGGTTGCGGCTCGAACCGCAATTGCTCGATCTCACCGAGTTCTTTCAGGAACTGAATAAGCAGTTGCATGCCTCTCCTGGTTTGTCGCTGAGCGAGGCGATCGCCAAATCTCTGCCGTTCCTCAACCTCTTTCGTTGCAAGGATCTTACCGACCAACTCAACACGCCCCGTGGCGATAAACTGCTGAACATGCTGAAGCGGGCCGTGCAATGGGGCAGCGAGGTGCGCGAGGAACGCGAGCGAACAGCCGCTTTGGAGCGCTTGCAGAAGGCGCATCTTGCCGATGATAGCGTCTTCGGTGGGTTTGGTACGCAGACCAAGATCGACCTGCTGCGGCGTTTTATCGACGGCGCGCTCGATGAGCAGTACTCCGACTTCCGCGATCTGCTCAAAATCGATTGGAGCGAAGTGCAGCAGGTAGTTTCGCCGCGGGGGCAACAGACGAAGGTAGAGCGCTACGAACAGCTTGCACAAGAACTGAAGAAGTTGCTCACAGGCCCGATCCCGCTCGGTGACGATGCTGCTGATGCGCTGGCTGACCTTGAGCAGGGTCGCGAGCCGAAGAGCGATGATCTCGACGCGCTGATCGATGAGTTGGATGGCGCCCTTCCGAAACAGTTACGCCGCAAACTTCAGAAGTTAGTGCGGCCTCGCACCTATTCCAACGCCGATTTTCTGGTTGGCGTGGTGTCTGCGGTGATCGATCTCGTGGTGGCGCGCCAGGAACTGAACGGCTCGGAGCGGATCGTAGTGAAGCCGTCTCGTGACACGTTAGAGCTGATCGAGAAGAACAAACTGACCGATGTGCTCGATGTGTTTTGGGCGTTGTATGGCGGCATTGAGCGCGTCTTCCCTGCGATCGATTGGCAGTTGGAGGCGATGCAACGCCAGCATGACGAGATCGCTCTCGATACAGCCGAAGCGAACGAGCGGCAAATCAAGGATAAGCTGGAATTTCGCGTCACGCTGCAGGGCGATGGGAAGGATGTGGCGCACGCCGAGGTGGTATGGGAGTATCGCCTCGACAGCCCCGCGTCGGTGACGGTGCTGGCGTTGGATGCCGAACGAGCACGGGTCGAATCCTCCGCGCTACGCATCCCGATCTACAGCAGCGTCACGCCGATGGACGAGATCAACGATCTCGATCTGCGCCTGCCGCTCTCCTCGCTTGGCGCGTGGTACGCCACTCCCGCCGACCTGCGCGATGTGCTGTGGCGCTCGTTGCACGGCACTGTTCGCCAGGAGGCATGGGAGCGTTTTGTGCCTGCGCTCAATGCGCTCGAACAGCAGTGGGCCGCTTTTGTGCGGCAGAGCGCCGATGGCCTAATCAGCGCCGATGTCGAGCCGTTGTTGCAGGCGTACGAGGAGTTTTGCGCCAGCGCGCTCAGCCATCTGACTACGGGCGGAGAAGCGAGCCTCAGTTTTCGGCACCTGAATCAGGCGTGGATGATCTGCCCGCCGCCGAAGGGCGAATGGGTGATTATGCCGATGTTGCACCCACTCAAGCTGTTGTGGTGGCGTGAGCGCACCCGCTTCCTCAACAACTTCGTGCAGCAACTGATGGTCCCCACGTCCGACACGAAGCTCGTTGACCCGAAGCGCTTCCAGCAGAACTTGGCGGCCACCTACGGTTCGAGCAACTTCCCGCCCGTGGTGACGCTCTCCACGCAACTGGCCGAAAACGCTAAGCTCTTTGTGGCAGTGGAGGAGGCCGAGGGCTACGAACTGTTTGTGCTGCCCGATAGCGAGGCCGAGGCGTATGGGCTCGATACCGACCTGCTCACCGAGGAGGAGAATCGGCTGGCGGCGCAGCGCGCGGTCGAGGGCATCGTCGGCGTGGTGCAGGATTACATCGAGACGTATCCGTTCGTGCGCGATGGCATCGAGATCCTGCTGTACGAATGCCGGAACGGCGCCATCCCCGGTCTGCTGATCGAGCAGTTGAGCCAAGCCAGTTCCAAGCGCAATTGGCGAATCTCGCTCAATATCGTGGTGCACACCAGCGAGCGGGGCGCGCCGTTGTTCCGCCGTGTCAGCAAGTGGATCGCTGGCGAGCACGCGGGGACCGAGCGCAAGGGCTTGGCCTTCTTCCCGTCGATCACCGTCAAGGTGCTGCAATGCACGCCGGAGGAGCTGTTCTCGCAATCCGAGGATACCGATATCGTCATTCTTGCCGATGTGCTTTCGAGCTACGCCCAAACCATCACGCCCAAGTGCGAGCCGACCCAGGAGAGCGATGTGCCGTTGAGCGGCTATCTGCCGACCTACCGCGCTCGGCAGGAGCCGTTCCAGCGAGGCGAACGGGAGCGGCGTCTGCTGCTCAACGCGCCGCAGCAGCCTCGCTTGGTGCGCTTGTTCCTGTTGTCGCAGTTTGCGGCCTACGAGCGCCACACCCCGCCGATCGATTACGAGGCGCGATTCTACCGCGATTTGCGCTTGGAAGATGAGCCGATTCGGATTATCGAGCAGTTGCACAAGCGCTTCAATTGGGTGATCTGCTACGACACCACGATCGATCGGTTTTTGCTGGCGGCGACCTTCCCGAACCAAGTCCAGGTGATTCGCTACTCGTTGGGCTTGGGGCCGAAGCGCCAGCACAACCTGACTGTCTCGTCGTCGGGGCATTCGCGCCGGATTGTGGAGCGACGTGTGGCCAGCCGCTTGGGGGATCTCTTTCCGCAGGCTCCCACTGAGTTCCGCGAGCAAGTCGCAAAACAATTGGTGAGCGAGGCCAATGCGATCTCCGGCGATATTGTGCTGCGCGCGGCTGGCCCAGGCTCCTTCCTCAACGAGTTGATCGGCCTGGTGCTGGCGAAGTTCGAGACCGAACGCCGATTCAAGGCCCAGCATCCCAATGCGCTGTATACCTGGATCATGCTCGACGACTTTAAGCATTGGTTCAGCGGCAAGTTCCCCGATCTGTTGTTTGTGGCGATTGAGAAGGGCGATCCGCCGATCATCCATATGCAGGTGCTGGAAGCGAAATGCGTTGGCGATGGCTCGTTTGCGCGGGAGGCTGTCGATGCCGAGCGCCAAGTGGTGCAAGGCGTGGATCGCTTGAGCGAGATGTTTGCGCCCGGCAATCAGCATCTCGATGCGCTGCTCTGGTACGATCAACTGTATCGGGCGGTGGCCGGCAACCTCGAAGTGTCGCCCGAACTGCGCGGCACGTGGGAGGCGTTTCGCGATAGCCTGCACGAAGGCTCGTTCAAGTTGGCGTTACAAGGGCATACCTGGATCTTTTGCTACGATAATATATTGGCGAACTCCAGCGAGCATCCGTTCACTGGCCCCGATTCGATGCCTGATATCGCCCTGATGGCGCATCACTACGGTCGCAACAAGTTGGCGCAACTGCTCAAAACACTGATCGAGGCGGGTGGGCAGCACTTCGACCTGCCGAGCGCGTGGGATGCCCTCAACAGCGCGCCGATCCCCGAACCTGCGCCGACGCCGCCGCCCATCGCGCCGCCCGCCGTGTCGCCGTTGCCCACACGTCCCACAAGCGTCGCGATAGTGCCCATCGACTCCACAAGCGCGTTGCCCGCCACCAATGGAGTTGCTGTGGTGGAACCAGTCCCGCCAGTGAGCCAACCCGCTTCCAAACCCACGGTGGATGTTGAGTGGCTCTCCTTGAAGGCCCGTGAGCTAGAGCGTGTGCTACGCCAGCGCGGCGTGCTGGTGTATCCGATCGATCCGACAGAGGCCGACATCGGGCCCAGCATTGTGCGCTTCAAGGTGCGCCTGCGCCCCAACGAGGTGCTGCGCAAAGTCCAGAGCGTCGCCGAGGACTTGGCGCGCGACTTGGCGCTGGCCAGCGCGCCGCTGATCGACAATGTGGCGCGCACCAACTTTGTCGGCATCGACATCCCCCGCGAGCAGGCCGAGATCATCGAGTTGGAGCCGCTGCTGGCGCGCTTGGGCACACCGCAGATCGGCGAGCTGCCGATCATCGTGGGCATCGCACCCGATGGCTCACAGTGCATCGAGGATCTGTCGGAGTTCCCGCACTTGTTGGTGGCGGGCGCGACCAACTCGGGCAAATCGGTGTTTTTGCGCAGCATCCTGCTCAGCCTGATGAGCCAGTACCGACCGGGCCAACTCGAACTGCTGATCATCGACCCCAAGCAGACCGACTTCACCTTCTTCAACGGGTTGCCCTATCTGCGGGGCGGCAAAGTGATCACCGATAGCGTCGAAGCCCGTGACTCGTTGTTGCAATTGGCGCACGAAGAGATGCCAAGGCGGCAACAATTGATCGCCAATCGTAGTTTGAAGGTGAAGAACTTCAATCAGCGCTACCCCGATGAGGCGCTGCCGCCGATTGTGGCTGTGATCGACGAATATGGGGTATTGACGCAGATGATGGATAAGAAGGAGCGCGAGGCCTTCGAGAAACATCTGAATATTTTGGCAGCAGCGGCCCGCTCGGTCAGCATTCACCTCGTGATCGCCACGCAGCGCCCCAGCGCCGATGTGGTGACATCGACGCTCAAGGCCAACCTCGATGCCCGAATCGCCTTTAAGGTCGCCTCACAGACCAATTCGCGGGTGGTTCTCGATGCCAATGGCGCCGAGAACTTGCTTGGCCGTGGCGATCTGTTGTTCCGCAGTTCTGGCGGCGAGTTGGCCCGTTATCAAGCGCCGTATATGTCGGAGGAGGCGATGATGGCCTATTTGGCCAAGTTCCGTGTGTAAACGCCCATTTGGATGCGAACGAGCCACTTACCCCTCATTGTGCGATGAAGATGCGGCTGCAACGATATGCCTCGCGCTGAACGGCGCAAATTGCACATCGTTGTAGCCGTTTGTTTCTGTCAAAAGCGATGCCGTTGGGCATCTTTTTGATATATCTACCGTTGACATTTTGCGGAAACGATGTATACTCCATCGAACCATCCCGCAGAAACCGAACAACATACGGCCTTGGTGAGTGGCAGGTCTACTTGCTTGGACGTTGTTGTGTGAGTGGGTGTATGGAGTGTTTGATGGTGTATAGGAGGTTTCTATGGATCACATTCGCCCGAAGCGTAGGGCTCGGTTGACGCTTGTCTCTTTGTTCGTATTGGCCGTATGTATCTTGACCGCTTGTGGTGGCGCTGCCGCTACGCCAACTCCCTCGCAACCCGCGAAAATCACCATCAAACTCGCAGAAAATTCTTGGACTGGTTCCTCCGTCAACGTATACGTCGCTAAGATCTTGTTGGAGAAGGAGCTCGGCTATCCTGTCGAGATTGTGACGATCGACGAGAACGCGCAATGGGCTGCGCTGAGCACCGGCGACCTGAGCGCGAGCCTCGAAGTATGGCCCTCCGGCCACGCTGAGAACGTCGCCACCTACATCACCGAGCAGAAACAGATCGAGGATCTTGGGCCACTGGGTGTGGTGGGCCGCATCGGCTGGTTTGTGCCGAAGTACGTTATCGATGAGCACCCCGAACTGGCGACCTGGGAGGGCTTCACCAAGCCCGAACTGGCGAGTCTGTTCAAGACCGCCGAGACTGGCGACAAGGGTCAGTTCCTGGCTGGCGATCCTGCTTGGGTGCAGTACGATGAGGACATCATCAACAATCTCGGCCTCAACCTGCAAGTGGTGCGGGTTGGCTCGGAGACCGCTGTACTAGCGGCTGTCGATTCAGCATATAGCCGCAAGGAGCCGATCCTGTTCTACTTCTGGACTCCGCACTCGGTTCACGCTTCGTACGAATTGACGATGGTGGAGTTGCCGCCGTACAGCGAAGAATGTTATGCTAAAGCTAGCAGTGGTGGTGTCGATTGTGCCTATCCCGAGGATGTCTTGTTCAAGATCGCTTGGGCAGGTCTGAAGGATGCCGCGCCGGATGCCTACCAACTGCTGAAGAAGATGAACTACACCAACGATCATCAGATCTCGATGATCGCGGCAGTCGATACCGACGGCAAGACGCCCGAACAGGCCGCGCAGGCGTGGATCGATGCGAACGAGGCTGTGTGGAAGGCGTGGCTTCCCTAACGAGTCTGCTGTGGGCCGTGCTGTTCGGTTGAGCGAATGGCGCAGCGCATCATGATGGCATGGATTGTGATTGTGGTTCTTTTACGCACACGGCGAAAAGAACCACAATCCGTATTTGCGGCTAAAGCGGCGCTGTATCGTATAATAAAACCAGAGGTTGAGAGAGCGTTTATGCCTGGTGGTGAGAAACGCAACCCAAGCAAAGGAGTTGCCTGTGTCTGATGTTGCGCAACCAACCGAACCAGTCAAGATCGTTTGTCGCGATGTGTGGAAGATCTTCGGGCGCAGCCCAGAACGGGTGATGCGCCAGATTCGCGATGCGCAATCGAGCAAACGGTTGCTCGAAGAGACTGGCCATGTTGCCGCAGTCCGCGGTGTTTCCTTTCAGGTCAAACAGGGCGAGACGTTTGTGGTGATGGGCCTGTCGGGCAGCGGCAAATCGACGCTGGTGCGCTGCCTCTCGCGCCTGACCGACCCGACCCACGGCGAAGTCTTGGTGGATGGCCAAGATGTCCTGAAGATGGACGAGAACGCGCTGCGTGAACTGCGCCGCCATAAGATCAGCATGGTCTTCCAGAACTTCGGGCTGTTGCCGCACCGCCGCGTGATCGACAATGTCGCCTACGGCCTGGAGGTCTGCGGCGTGCCCAAGAAACAGCGCCTCGACCAAGCCGCCCGTATGATCGAACTCGTCGGCCTGGCTGGCTGGGAGTATCATCTGCCGCGCCAACTGTCGGGTGGTATGCAGCAGCGTGTCGGCCTGGCCCGCGCCCTCGCCGTCGATCCCGAGATCCTGCTGTTCGACGAGCCGTTCAGCGCGCTCGACCCGCTTATTCGCCGCGAAATGCAGGACGAGCTGCTGCGCTTGCAGGCGACCCTGCACAAGACCAGCATCTTTATCACGCACGATTTCGCCGAGGCGCTCAAGCTTGGAGATCGCATTGCGATTATGCGCCACGGCCAGTTTGTGCAGGTTGGAACGCCTCAAGAACTGGTGCTCAACCCCAAAAATGAGTATGTGCAAGGGTTCGTGCAGGATGCTCCACGGGCGAAAGTGCTGACAGCCGGAGCGATTATGCGGCAAGGGGTTGCGCAATCATCGGCACAGATGCCAAGCGTTACTGTCGATACCTGCTTGGAAGATGTGTTACCACTCGTGGTGCAACACGAGCAGCCGCTTACCGTCACCGATTCGTCGGGCGTCGCGCTCGGCTCGCTGGATCGACGGGCTGTGTTGCAGGCGTTAATGACGGCGTAGTGGTGCAACTGTTTGGGGTGGTGTTCGTCCGACGGCCAGGTTTGGCGCGGTCGTTCATGTAAAGATCGGAGCAACACACCATGGCAACGCATATTCAGGCGTTTCCAGCCCAACGTCCCCTCTGGCAGCGCTGGATGTGGCCGCTGCTGGTGCTGGTTTCGTTGGTGTTGGTCTATCTATTGGTGCGCATATCACCGATCGAGTCTGAGACCTTCCCGAAATCCTGGAATATTGGCCTGCGTGCTCAAATCGATAGCTTTCAGAAGTGGGTGATCGCCAATCGGTCCACGCACCCGCTGTTCGTCTATTTTTTGGTGCCGTTCAGTAGCGCGATCGATAGCGGCATGCGCTGGGCCGAATCGCTGCTGCTCAAGAGTTCGTGGCTGCTGATTGTGGCGCTGTTCGGCTTGCTTGGTTATGCCCTGAAGGGCGTGCGCCTCGCTCTGCTCTGCGTGATCGGCCTGATGCTCTGCGGCATGTTCGGGCTGTGGGAACAGAGCATGCAGACGCTGGCGCTGATGGTGATCTCGGTGCTGTTGTCGCTGCTGATCGGCATTCCGCTGGGCTTGCTGGCGGGCCTGAGCGATAAGCTCGACCGCATGCTGCGCCCCGTGCTCGATGCCATGCAGACGATGCCCGCATTTGTCTATTTGATCCCGTTGCTCTTGTTCTTTGGCATTGGGCGTGTGCCCGCCGCGATCGCCACGATGATCTACGCCATTCCTCCGGCCATCCGCCTCACCAACCTGGGCATTCGCCAAGTCGCGCCGTCGGTGGTGGAGGCTGGGCGGGCGTTCGGCTCCACCAAGCAGCAGTTGTTGTGGAAGGTGCAGTTGCCGCTGGCGCTGCCCACCATCCTCACGGGTGTGAACCAGACGATTATGATGGCGCTGAGTATGGTGGTGATCGCTGCGCTGATCGGTGCGGGTGGGCTGGGCCGCGAAGTGCTGATCTCGCTCGACAAGCTAGAGGTTGGCAAGGGCTTCGAGGCTGGGTTGGCGATCGTGTTCCTGGCCATCATCCTGGATCGTTTGAGCCACGCGCTCAGCACCATCGATCCGACGGCCCCGAAATTGACGCCACAGCAGCAAGTGCCGAGTTGGTTCCCGCAACGCTTCGAGTCATCGCTGGTGCTCGTGTTGGCGATTGGGCAGCGGCTGGCTGAGTTCCCCGCCCGTGCGCTTGGGCGCGTTGTGCGTGTGGAGGCGCTGCGCAACGGCCTGCTGCGCTACGCGACGTTGCTGAACTGTGTGCTGTTGCTGGCGCTGCTCTGGCTGATCTCGAATGCGATGGGCTTGAGCACGGGCTTCCCGGCTACCTGGCGGGTCGGCCTGCACAGCCAAGTCAATGCGCTCGTCGATTGGATGAAGAACAACCTGTACCAGATCGGCGATCTGCCGATCGGCACTGGGCCGTTCAGTGATTTCCTCACGCTCTACCTGCTGAACCCGATGCGCACGCTGCTCCGCGATCAACTCTCATGGCCGGTGGTGATGCTGGCGATCTCAGCGCTGGCCTACTGGGCTGGCGGCTGGCGTTTGTCGCTGGTCAGCCTGGTCGGCCTCTTGCTGATCGGCATGCTGGGGATGTGGGAACACAGCATGGATACGCTCAGCCAACTGATCATCACGATGCTGGTTACGGTGCTGGTGGCGATCCCGCTGGGCATTGTGACCTCGCAGAGCAAATTGGTGGCCGATCTGTTGCGCCCCGTGCTCGATTTCCTGCAAACCATCCCGACCTTCGTCTACTTGGTGCCAGTGATTATGCTGTTCAACCTTGGCCGCGTGCCCGGCTTGATCGCTGCCGCCTTGTACGCCATTCCTCCCGGCATTAAGCTGACCGAGATGGGCCTGCGCCAGGTCGCGCCCGAGACGCTCGATGCGGCGCGCTCGTTCGGCTCCACGCGCCTCCAGACCATCTTCAAGGTGCAGTTGCCGCTGGCGATGCCGGCGATTATGCTGGGCGTGAACCAGATGATTATGATGGTGCTGGCGATGATCTCGATCGCTGGCTTGGTGGGCAGCGGCGCGTTGGGCCTCGAAGTGGTGACGGGCCTGCGCCGCGTGGAGACAGGGCGTGGTATCGAGGCTGGCTTGGCGATCGTGATCCTGGCGATTATCCTGGACCGCATCACGCAAGCTTGGGCCGCGAAGCAGGAGCGGTAGTTGTGGAGAGATGCGATGACTGTGAAGAAACCGCGTCAGGACTTGCCGATTCTGTTGTTCGAGCGGCCCGCCGATTGGCGCGCGTGGCTGCACGAACACCACGCAACGTCGAGCGGGGTGTGGCTGCGTTTGGCGAAGAAGTCCGCCGCGCTCACGTCGATCTCGTATGCCGAGGCGCTCGATGAGGCGCTGTGTTACGGTTGGATCGACGGCCAGAAGTACGGTTACGACGATCAATCGTGGTTGCAGAAGTTCTCGCCCCGTGGCCCGAAGAGCATCTGGTCGAAGATCAACCGTGAGAAGGTCGCCGTGCTCATGGAGCGCGGCCTGATGCACGAGGCTGGTCTGCGTGCGGTTGAGCTAGCAAAGCAGGATGGGCGCTGGGATGCGGCCTACGATTCGCAGCGCAACGCTACGGTGCCCGAGGATTTGCAGGCGGCGCTAGATGCGAACCCTGAGGCGCTGCGCTTCTTTAACACGCTGAACAGCGCGAACCGTTACGCGATCCTGTTTCGGGTGCAGACCGCCAAGAAGCCCGAGACGCGCCAGAAGCGCATCGCACAGTTTGTCGAGATGCTGGCGCGCAACGAGACGATACACTAGTGCTCAAGTGCAGTGAGCCGCCCTAGCCGATCTGGTTAGGGCGGCTTTGTTATGCCCTATTCGTGTTTGCGTGAGACGAGTTCCTGCCCCGCCATTTCGATGACGGCTTGGCCGTCCTGTTCGACCCAGACGCCGCACGCGCCGCCGCTGGGGCTCACGCCAAGCTCCAGCGGGGTGCCGTCCATGCGCAGGGCTGGGTGGTAGAACTGCGCGACTTGTTCGGCGGCGCCCTCGATGTAGTGGCCGATCAGCGCACGGCGGAAGCGGTCGGTGGTGGTGTTGGGGTAGCTGCCGTGCACCAGCGCGCCGTTGAAGAACAGCACGTCGCCCGCCTCCATCACGACGGGTTGCGCTTTGACATCGGGCGGCAGCGGTACGGTCACATCGGTGAAGCTCACGCTGGTATCGGCCTTGGTGGTGCAGAGCAGCGGCCAAGTGTGGCTGCCGGGGACGACCTGCATGCAGCCGTTGGCTTCGTCGGCGCGGTCGAGCGCCATCCAGGCGGCCATGCAGGTGCCGGGCTGCGCTTTGAGGTAGAAGTTGTCTTGGTGCAGGGCTTGGCCCCGTGCGCCCGGCGGCTTGAAGTAGAGCATGGTCTGCACGGCGTATGGTTCACGGCCCAGTAGTGCGGTCAAGCAGGCGTTGATGCGCTGATCGATCACCCACTCGAAGCTGATTTGATCCCAGCGGTGCATGTGGATCATGCGGGGGTAGCGTTTGAGCGGATCGGTGCTGGTGGCATCGACTCCCGCGAGGTCGCCGGGGTAGGAGCCGTGTTTGCGCAGGGTCATGAAGTGGTCGCGGTAGTGGGCCACTTCGTCGGGGGCGAACAGTTGTTGGACGACCACGTACCCGTTTTCGGCGTAGAATCGGCGATGTTCTTCGTTGATCATCGGGCCTCCTTGATTGCGCTGATGGTATTGGACAGCTGCGGCCAGCACGTGCGAGCGGAGCGAGTGCGCCATCACGCTGCCGATGCGATTCTGGTTGCCGTAGCGACTGGCGTTGAGGCGGCGGTTGCGTTCTTCATCCCAAAAACAAATGGCGTGTCATTCGGCACGGCGATGAACTCGCCCGCCTCACTGTGGGTGAGACGGGCGAGTGGGATTATCCCAGCAGGTCGCGGATGAAGCGCAGTTTCTCCACGGTTTGGTATTGGCCGCCGCCCTCGTGGTTGTTGTAGTGCCATACGTGAATGTCCTTTGGTCCGGCGTAGTGGTTGTAGGCGGCGAACACGGTGGAGGGCGGGCAGGTTTGGTCCATGAGGCCCACCGAGAAGAGTGCGTTGGCGTTGGCGCGGGCCGCGAAGTTCATGCCGTCGAAGTAGGCCAGGTTGCTGAACACTTGCTCGACTTTGTCGCGGTGGGTGAGGCAGTAGCGTGTGAGTTCGTAGTAGGGCGGCGCGTCGGTGATCTCGGTGGCGCGGCGGTAGTGGCAGAGGAATGGCACATCGGGCATGACGGCGGTCAGGTCGGGCACGAGGCCGCTGACGGCGAGGGTGATGCCGCCGCCTTGGCTGCCGCCCGTCACGATCACGCGCGAGCCGTCGATCGCCGAGTGGCTGCGCGCTGTTTCAACGGCCCGCACGGCGTCGGTGAAGACGCGGCGGTAGTAGTAGGTTTTGGGGTCGAGGATGCCGCGCGTCATGAAGCCTGGGAAGTGCGGGTTGGTGCCTTCGGGTTCGGGGTCGGGGGTGTCGCCTTTGCTCCACGAGCTGCCCTGCCCGCGCGTGTCCATGATCAGGTGTGCGAAGCCCGCCGAGGCCCACAGGAGCCAATCGGTGGGGAAGCCGCGCCCGCCGCCGTAGCCGATGTATTCGACCACCACGGGCAGTGGGCCGTTGCGGTGTTTGGGGAGTTGCAGCCAGCCTTTGATGCGTTGGCCGTTGTAGCCGCTGTAGGTCACGTCGAAGCTGTCGATGGTGCGTAGGCCCACGTCGATTAGTTCGAACTCGGGGTTGAGCGGGAAGCTGCGTGCGGCGCTGAGCGTTTCGTTCCAGAAGGCGTCGAAGTCGGCTGGTTCGTTGCGGTCGGGGAGGTAGGTGCGCAGTTGATCGAGGGGTTTGTCGAAGAACGCCATTGTTGCCACTCCTGTTGTGCAAAACACCTTTGTGACTCAAACCTGAAAGGGCAGTTTTAGCTTACGGCTGCATGGTATTTCTGTTTGTGATCGTGAACGTTTGCTTTGGTGTGGTGCCCCAGGGCGCGGGGCACCACGTGTGGTTGATGAGCTAGAGGCCGAGCAGGGTGAGGATCAGCGCCTTCTGCACATGCAGGCGGTTCTCGGCCTGGTCGAAGACCACCGAGCGGGGGCCGTCGATCACTTCGGCGGTGACTTCTTCGCCGCGGTGGGCCGGGAGGCAGTGCATAAAGAGTGCGTTGCTGGGGGCGTGCGCCATCAACTCGCTGTTGACTTGGTAGGGCTGGAAGACCGGGCGGCGACGGGCCGATTCGTGTTCCTGGCCCATCGAGGTCCACACGTCGGTGTAGACTGCATCGGCACCTTCAACAGCTTCGATCGGGTCGGCGGTGATGGTGATGGTGGCGTCGCTCTCGTTGGCCAGTTTCTCGGCGCGGGCCAGGAAGTCGGGGTCGGGGCGGTAGTCGGGCGGGCAGCCCACCACCACGCTGACGCCCATCATTGCGCCGAGCAGCATCAGCGAGTTGCAGACGTTGTTGCCGTCGCCGATGTAGGCCAGCCGCAGGCCGCTGAGCTTGCCGAAGTGCTCCTTCAGCGTGAGCATGTCGGCCAGCGCTTGGCAGGGGTGCTCGGTGTCGGAGAGCGCGTTGATCACGGGGATGGTGGCGTGGGCGGCCAGTTCCTCGACGGTGCTGTGGCGGAAGACGCGGGCCGAGATGGCCTGCACCCAGCGGCTCAGGTTGCGGGCTACATCGGGCACGCTCTCGCGGCCACCCATGTCGATGTCGTTGGCCGAGAGGTAGCTGGCGTGGCCGCCGAGCTGTGTGACGCCAGCCTCGAAGGCGACGCGGGTGCGCAGCGACGGCTTCTCAAAGACCAGCGCGATCGATTTGTTTTGCAGCAGTTGCTTGCCGTTGACGAGCGGGTGACCACCGCTCTTCCATTCGGCCTTGAGCGTTTGGGCGCGGGCCAGCAGCGCCTCGGTCTGCTCTCGGTTGAAGTCGGTGGATGATAGGTAGTGGGTAGGCATGGTTTGTGCTCCGGTGTGTTATGCAAGGCCCAGCGCGGCTTTGGCCTGGGCGATCTGGACGCGTACGGCTTCCGGGCCTGTGGCTCCGGCGAGGTTGCGCGATGCGACCGATTTGGCGAAGTCGAACAGCTCCAGCACGTCGTCGCCGAACGCGGCGTGGGCGGCTTTGAAGCTGTCGAGCGGCAGCGCTGAGAGTTCGACGCCCTTGACCTCGCCCTCGCGCACGATCACGCCGACGGCGTGATGCGCCTCGCGGAACGGCACGCCGCGCGCCACGAGATAATCGGCGAGGTCGGTGGCGAGCATGGCGGTGTCGAGCGCAGCCAGCATGCGCTCGTGGTTGAAGCGGGCCGTGCCGATCGCGCCAGCGGCGACCGCCAGCGTCAGTTCGATGGTGTCGGCGGCGTCGAACAGCGGCTCTTTGTCCTCCTGCAAGTCTTTGTTGTAGGAGGAGGGCAGGCCCTTCAGCACGGTGAGCAGCGTGATCAGGTCGCCGATCAAGCGGCCCGATTTGCCGCGCGCCAACTCGAACGAGTCGGGATTCTTCTTCTGTGGCATCAGGCTGGAGCCGGTCGAGTAGGCGTCGGCCAGTTTGACGAAGCCGAACTCGCTACTGCTGTAGAAGACGATGTCCTCGGCCAGTTGGCTGAGGTGGATGCCGATCATGCTGGCGCAGAACAGAAACTCGGCCACGAAGTCGCGGTCGCTGACGGCGTCGAGGCTGTTGGGGCTGGGCGCGGCGAAGCCGAGGTCGCGTGCGAGCGCGTCGCGGTCGATCTTCAGCGGTGAGCCAGCCAACGCCCCTGAGCCGAGCGGAAGCACCGCCACGCGGCGAGCGCAGTCTGCCAGGCGCGCGCGGTCGCGTTCGAGCGGCCAGAAGTGCTTGAGCAGCCAGTGCGCGAGCAGGATGGGCTGGGCGCGCTGCACGTGGGTGTAGCCGGGCATAACAGCATCGCCCGCTGCTTCGGCTTGGGCCAGCAGTGCGGCCTGTAGTTCGCGGATGCCCGCTTCGGCCCGTTCGATCGCGTTGAGCGTCCAGAGGCGCATGTCGGTGGCGACTTGGTCGTTGCGGCTGCGCCCGGTGTGTAGTTTGCGGGCTGGGGCGCCGATCAGTTCGCCGAGGCGGCGCTCGACCGCTGTATGAATATCTTCGTCGCTGGGCAGCGCCTCGAACGTTCCTGTGGCAAATTCGTTGTGCACCGTCTCCAAGCCACGGGTGATTTCGGCCAGCTCTTCGGCGGAGATCACGCCCGCCTGATGAATTTGGCGTGCCCAAGCCAAGCTGCCGCGAATATCCTCGGCCCACATGCGCTTGTCGAACGGATACGAGTTATTGAAGCGCGCCATGCGCTCATCCATGGTTTCAGCGAAGCGTCCGCCCCACATAAAGCCTCCTGAGAACAAACATTGAAAAGAGAACGGAGCCGAGGCGCCGCGATGTGTGACATCGCTTCAGCGGCACTGTGATGCGCTTGATGCTGTCCCCGACTCCCGTTCGTTTCGGTTTAGGTCGTGTAGTGCGCGTTGATCGACACGTACTCGGCGGTGAGGTCGCAGCCCCAAACGGTGGCCGACGCATCGCCAAGCCCGAGGTCGATCGTGATCAGCACTGGGTCGCAGACCAGCGCGGCCCGTGCGGCTCGCTCCTCGTAGACGGTCGGCAGGCCGTTGGCGAGCACCTGAACCGCTGGGCTATCGTACTTGTCGCCCGGGCGGTCGGCGGGGCCGAAGGTGAGCGAGATGCGGTTCGGGTCGATATCGGCGCCGCTATAGCCAGCGGCGCAGAGCACGCGCCCCCAATTCGGATCGCCGCCGTGGATCGCGGTCTTGACCAGCGGCGAGCGTGCGATGCTGTTGCCCACTTGGTGAGCCTGCTCCTCGCTGGCGGCGCCCGTCACGCGGATCTCGACCAAGCGAGTCGCGCCTTCGCCGTCGCGGGCGACCTGCTTGGCCAGGTCGATGCACAGTTCGGTGAGCGTGGCCTGGAAGGCGGGCAGTTCGGCCTCGCCGATGTTCACGCCCGAGACGCCCGAGGCCAACAGCAACAGCGTGTCGTTGGTGCTGGTGTCGCCATCGACGCTGATGCGGTTGAAGCTCTTGTTGGCGGCGGCGGTGAGCGCTTGATGGAGCACGTTCGGCGCGACCTTCGCGTCGGTGGTGACGATCGCGAGCAGGGTGGCCATGTTCGGGTGGATCATGCCCGCGCCCTTGCAGCAGCCGCTAATGGTGATGGTGCTGCCGCCGATCTCGACTTGGCGAGTGGCGACCTTGGGCCGCGTGTCGGTGGTCATGATCGCCTGGGCCACGAACGGCGCGCCGTGGTTGGCGCTGGGCGAGGTGATCGCAGCGATGCCGCTCGTGATCTTCTCCATCGGTAGGTGCCGACCGATCACGCCGGTCGAGAGGACCAGCACTTGGTCAGGGCGGCAGCCGAGCGCCTCGGCGGTGAGCCGGGCGGTGGTGCGCGTATCCTCAAGCCCGCGCGGCCCTGTCACTGCGTTGGCGTTGCCAGCGTTGGTGATCACGGCGCGGATCTCGTGGGCGCTGCTTGCGAGCATTTCTTGATCGTAGAGCACAGGCGCGGCCTTCACCCGATTGGTGGTGAATACGCCTGCGGCGGTGCAGGGCGTGTCGGCGAAGACGAGCGCGAGGTCGAGGTCTGATGCGCCCATCACGCTGCTGGTCTTGAGGCCACAGGCCACCGCTGCAGCGCGGAAGCCCGGAGCAAAACTAAATGTGTCAAGCATTGACAACCTCGTCTATACGCCTGGCAAGCCTACGGCGTTCCTAAGTGTGTATGGTCGATGCGGCACGCTCACCGAGAGCGTGCGCGCTGGATAGACATACTGTTGGCGTGGTTGTTCCGCTTTGCAACGGAGACAACCACAGCCAATGCGCCATACGACGTGTGGCTCCTACTGGTGCTTCTTCTCGACCAGTGCGCCCACCTTGGTCGGCAAGCCGAACAGCTTGATGAAGCCCTCGGCGTCCTTCTGGTTGTAGCTCGCGCCCATGGTGAAGCTGGCGATCTCCGGGTCGTACAGGCTCTTCTCGGCCTTGCGCCCGACCAGAATGATGTTGCCCTTGTAGAGCTTGATGCGGGCCACACCGGTGACGTTCTGCTGAGTCACATCGACGAAGGCGTCGAGCGCCAGGCGCAGCGGCGTGAACCACTGGCCGTTGTAGACAAGTTCGGCGTAGCGCTGCGCGATCACGTCCTTGTAGTGCAGGGTGTCGCGGTCCAGCGCCAACTGCTCGATGCCCTGATGCGCCACGCGCAGGATGCTGCCGCCGGGGGTCTCGTAGACGCCGTGGCTCTTCATGCCCACCAAGCGGTTCTCGACCAGGTCGATGCGGCCCACACCGTGGCGTGCGCCGATCTCGTTCAGCTTAGTCAGCAGTTCCACCGGGCCGAGCGCCACACCGTCGATGCTCACGGGTGTGCCCTTCTCGAAGCCGATCTCTACGTACTCCGGCTGATCGGGGGCGTTCTCGGGGGCCGTGGTGAGCGTGTACATCGGCTCTTCCGGCTCGTTCCACGGATCTTCCAGGATGCCGCCCTCGTGCGAGATGTGCCAGATGTTGCGGTCGCGGCTGTAGATCGACTTGAGCGTAGCCGTGACAGGGACGTTGTGCTCGGCGGCGTAGTCGAGTGCGTCCTCGCGCGAGACGATGTCCCACTCGCGCCAGGGGGCGATCACGGTCAGGTGCGGCGCGAAGGTCATGTAGGCCAACTCGAAGCGCACTTGGTCGTTGCCCTTGCCCGTGCAGCCGTGTGCCAGCGCATCAGCGCCTTCCTGCAGGGCGATCTCGGCTTGGCGGCGGGCGATCAGCGGGCGGGCCACCGAGGTACCCAGCAGGTAGGTGCGCTCGTAGATGGCGCCCGAGCGCAGCAACGGGAAGAGGTAATCGCGCACAAACACTTCGCGCAGGTCCTCGACGTAGCACTTGGAAGCACCGCTGGCCAGCGCCTTCTCTTCCAGGCCTGTCAGCTCATCCTCCTGGCCCAGGTTACAGCAGTAGCAGATCACCTCGGGGTTGCCGTAGTTCTGCTTCAGCCAGGGCACGATGATGCTGGTGTCGAGGCCACCGGAGTAGGCCAGCACAACTTTATTGACTTTGGGGCGGCTCATGGGTTAGGCTCCTTCAACTTTGATGTAGCTTTGACGCAGGAAGTTCGCTTGCTCCCTGCGATGGTTAGCGAAAACGAAATGGTACAACGTCGCGTGTGCGGCTTGGGAGCAGCGTTGGTATCGCTTGGATGCCGCCGCTGCCCCTGCCGCTTGGACCAACTAGTTGCTGTTCAGCAGATGATGTTCCTGCAACGATCGAACATTCAACTCTTTGCGCTGAAGCGCACGAATGGCGGCGACCGTAGCCGATGCGCCGGTCAGCGTCGTCACGAGCATCACCCCGTGGCGGATGGCGGCAGCGCGCAGCGCCTGGCCATCGGCATACGCCTGCGGGCCGAGCGGCGTGCTGATCACCAGATCGATCTTGCCCTGGGCGACTAGGTCAACCGTGTGCGGCGAGCCTTCGGACACCTTGTTGACGGCCTCGGCTGGCAGGTTGAGCTTCTGGAGCCAAGCCGCGGTACCGCGGGTAGCGTAGATCTTGAAGCCCAAGCGCACCAAGTCGCGGGCGATCCGGCTGATCGCGCCCTTGTCGAAGTCGTTGACGGTGAGCAGCACGCTCCCGTTCAGCGGTATCTTCTGGTTCGCGCCCAACTCGGCCTTGGCGAAGGCGTGGCCGAAGGACGATGCGTGGCCCATCACCTCGCCGGTCGAACGCATCTCGGGGCTGAGGAAGACCGCCGCGCCCGGGAACTTCTCGAACGGCAGCACGGCCTCCTTCACGAAGAAACCATCGAGGCGTGGCTCGCTGGTGAGGCCCAACTCTTCGAGCGTCTTGCCAGCCGCGACCTGTGCAGCGATGCGGGCCAGCGGCACGCCGGTCGCCTTGGCGATGAACGGCACGGTGCGCGAGGATCGCGGGTTGACCTCGATCACGTAGACCTCGTCATCTTTGATGGCGAACTGCGCGTTCATCAGACCCTTGACACCCAACGCCAGGCCGATCCGCTTGGTCTCGTCGCGAATGATCGACAAGTGGTAGGCGCTGACCTTGTAGGGCGGCATCACCATTGCCGAGTCTCCGGAGTGGACACCCGCCTCCTCGACGTGCTCCATAATGCCGCCGATCACGATGCGCTGGCCGTCGCCGACCGCATCCACATCGATTTCGAAGGCATCTTCGAGGTAGCGGTCGATCAGCACGGGCTGTCCGGGGCTGATCGCGGTGGCCTCGGCGATGTAGCGTTCGAGGCTCTCCTCGTTGTAGGCGATCGCCATGGCGCGTCCACCCAGCACGTAGCTTGGGCGCACCAACACCGGGTAGCCGATCCGCTGCGCGATCGTGCGTGCCTCGTCCAGGTTGTCGGCCATGCCGCTCTCGGGCTGCTCGATGTGCAGCGAGCGCAGCAGGTCGCCGAAGCGGCCCCGATCTTCGGCCAGGTCGATCGCGTCCTGCGAAGTGCCCCAGATCGGCACGCCAGCCGTCGCCAAGCCCTTGGCCAGATTGAGCGGGGTTTGGCCGCCGAACTGCACCAGCGCGGGCACCGAAGCCTCCGGCCCTTGGATAGCTTGCAGACCTTCGGTCTCGCGCTCCCAGACGTTCAGCACATCCTCGATGGTGAGCGGCTCGAAGTACAGGCGATCGGCGGTGTCGTAGTCGGTCGAGACGGTCTCGGGGTTGCAGTTGATCATGATCGTCTCGAAGCCCAGGTCGCGTAGTGCGAAGCAGGCGTGGACGCAGCAGTAGTCGAACTCGATGCCCTGGCCGATGCGGTTGGGTCCGCCACCCAGGATAATCACCTTGGCCCGACCTGTCACTTCCGATTCGTCGGAGGTGGCGTAGGTGCTGTAGAGGTACGGCGTGTGGGCCTCGAATTCGGCGGCGCAGGTGTCGATGCGGTGGTAGACCGGCACAATGCCGAGCTCTTTGCGTCGCGCGCGAACCGCCATATCTTTGGTGGGTTCTGCGAGCAGCACAGCGATATGTGCGTCGGCGAAGCCGTTCTGCTTGGCCTCCAGCAGCAACTCGCGGGGCAGTGTTTCGAGGGTGTACTGCTTCAGGTCGCGCTCGATCTCGGTCAGGATGCTCATCTGCTCGACGAACCACGGATCGTAGCCACTGGCTGCCGCCACTTCCTCGACGCTCATGCCGCCGCGCAGGGCCGTTGCCACCTTAAAGACGCGGTCGGGCAGCGGTTGGCCCAGGAGTTCGAGCGACGGCATCTCCTCGGGGGGCAGACTCGTTTTGCCTGTCAATTTGCGGCCATCGAAGCCGATCACGCCGATCTCCAAGCCACGCAGCGCTTTCTGGAAGGCTTCGTTGAAGGTGGTGCCGATCGCCATCACCTCGCCGACGCTCTTCATCTGCGGGCCGAGGGTTGGTTCGACGCCGGGGAACTTCTCGAAGGCCCAGCGCGGGATCTTCACGACCACATAGTCCAGGCTCGGCTCGAACGAGGCGGGCGTGACCTTGGTGATGTCGTTGGGGATCTCATCGAGCGTGTAGCCGACCGCCAGCAGCGCCGCGATCTTGGCGATCGGGAAGCCCGTCGCCTTGCTGGCGAGCGCCGACGAGCGGCTCACGCGGGGGTTCATCTCGATCACGACCGGCGTGCCGTCGGCGGGGTTCACGGCGAACTGCACGTTCGAGCCGCCCGTCTCGACGCCGACCACGTGCATCACCTTCTTGGCCATATCGCGCAGCCGCTGGAGCTCGCGGTCGGTGAGCGTCATCGCCGGGGCGACCGTGATCGAATCGCCGGTGTGCACGCCCATCGGGTCGAGGTTCTCGATGGAGCAGACCACCACAAAGTTGTCTTTGCCATCGCGCATCACCTCAAGCTCGAACTCCTTCCAGCCCAGCACCGATTGCTCGATCAGCACTTGGGTGACAGGCGAGGCGCGCAGGCCGCGCTCGGCGACGGTGCGCAGTTCATCGGCGTTGTGGGCCACGCCGCCGCCGCTGCCACCCAGCGTGAACGAGGGGCGCACCAGCACGGGGTAGCCGATCCGCTCGGCCAATGCCAGCGCCTCATCGACCGTGGTGGCGGTATCGCCCTCCGGCACTCTGATGCCCGCTTCGAGCATGGCGTTCTTGAAGCGCTGGCGATCCTCGGCCAGGTCAATGGCGTCGGGCGATGCGCCCAGCAGTTTCACGCCGTAGCGTTCGAGGATGCCGAGCTCGTGGAGCTTCATGGCCAGGTTGAGCGCGGTTTGGCCACCGACGGTCGGCAGGATGGCGTCGGGCTTCTCTTTTTGGATGATCTTCTCCACCACCTCGGGCGTGAGCGGCTCGATGTAGGTGGCGTCGGCGAATTGTGGGTCGGTCATAATCGTGGCTGGGTTCGAGTTCACCAGCACGATCCGGTAACCTTCGCGGCGGAGCACTTTGCATGCCTGCACGCCGGAATAGTCGAATTCACAGGCCTGGCCGATCACGATTGGGCCAGCGCCGATGACAAGAATAGATTGAATATCGGTGCGCTTGGGCATGCTAGTCCTTCATCAATTCGATAAATTGGTCAAACAGGTACGATGCATCGTGCGGCCCCGGGGCAGCCTCGGGGTGGTACTGCACACTGTAGGCGCGCAGATCGCGTGCTCGCAGCCCTTCGCAGCAGTTATCATTGAGGTTTACGTGTGTCACTTCGACGCCAGCGGGCAGGCTCTTGGGATCGACCGCGAAGCCGTGGTTGTGGCTCGAAATCTCGACGCGGCCCGTATCGGCGTTGTGAACGGGTTGATTGCCGCCGTGGTGGCCGAAGCGGAGCTTGTAGGTCGTGCCGCCCAGCGCCAAGCCCAAAATCTGGTGGCCGAGGCAGATGCCAAAGATGGGCTTCTTGCCCAGCAAATCACGAACCGACTCGATCGCGTAGGTGGCTGCGGCGGGGTCGCCCGGGCCGTTCGAGAGGAAGATGCCATCGGGATTGAGCGCGAGCACTTCGTTCGCGGGTGTTTGGGCGGGCACCACCGTGATGCGGCAGCCACGCTCGGCCATCAGGCGCAGGATGTTGTGCTTGATGCCGAAGTCGTAGGCCACCACGTGATAGCGGGCGTCGCTCGCCTGAGGGCGCGGCTCGGAATGCGCGTACCATTCGCCGATCGGCGCGTTCGGCTCGCCCTGGCCCGCCACCCAGTGATACGGCTCGCTGCATGTCACGAATGGCACTAGGTCTTGGCCCTCCATCGAGGGTGCGGCGCGGGCCGCTTCGATCAGGCGCGTCGCGTCGGTATCGACGGACGAGATCACGCCGCGCAGCGCGCCAGCCTCGCGGATATGGCGCACCAGTGCTCGCGTATCGACGCCTGTGATGCCCACAACGCCGTTCTTGCGCAGGTACGCATCGAGGGTGGCGTTGGCGCGCCAGTTGCTGACGCGCGGGCTTGCGGCGCGCACCACGAAGCCTGAGAGCCACGCCTTCGCGCTTTCCTCATCGTCCTCGTTGACGCCAGTATTTCCAATATGCGGCGCGGTCATCACCACGATCTGGCCGTAGTAGGAGGGATCGCTGAGCACCTCCTGGTAGCCTGTCATCGCGGTGTTAAAAATGACCTCGCCGGAGCGCTCGCCAATTGCACCTAGCGCATAGCCGGGCCACGTCGTGCCATCCTCAAGCGCCAGCAAGGCGGGTTTGTGTGTCATTGTGTTTCGTTGCTCCACGTGATAGTAACGAATATCCGAACCCTAAACAGAAAGCGTTTAGGTTGGTTTGGGCTGTCTAGCAGCCTCAACATGTCATGTGAGTATGCGTTGCTGGTTGTTCGCGAACGATCTGAGCAAGCACAGATACCCAATTGTGCATCCTCACTGCTCGAACACGCGATGCAGAGCGCACGAACCTAGGCGGCACGTAGGCGTACCGCAAGGCGTCGCTGCCGATCTCCAATCCATGCAAACGCCAAGTCTACCATAAAGCAGGCGAGTGTCCAGAAGACAAAGCGCAATAGCATGCTGACCAAGAAACTATGCCGCCCAACCTCGATGGCATCACCGTGCCAGATGAGAAACATCATTGGGTAGATCAGCAGCGCCAAGACCACTGGAACCAACCAAACCGTGCGTCCAAACCGCCACGCTGCGGCGCCCATCGCTATTAGCAGGGCCACAACGCCCATCGCCACCTGCTCGGGGGCGCGAATGTACAGCCAGCCCGTCAGCGTCAGTTCCCAAGCCGGGAATTTCAGGCCAGCCTGATCGGCGTACACGCCCAACGGCGGGCGAAAGATCGTTTTGTAATCGGTGAACGGCTCGCGCATGGCAGTCAACGGGTCGCTGAGCAACCAGCGCATGTACGTCGATTTGCCCTTCGCATCCAGCCAATCCCGAAAGTATGCCATATTGTCGTCGCGAAACACCGCATTGCCGTGCGAATGCGCGTAGTTATCGCGATAGCGCATCACCAGTTCGTCGGTGGGCATGCCGTGGGCCGCGAAGAACGCCGTGCGCTGCTCGTCCACCAGGATGCGCTGACCCAGCACATTCACCAAGGGGAACTGCCAGCGCTTGCCGTAATCGGCGGTCCAGTTCTGTAGCAGAAATGTCGCCACGCACAGCGCCGCTAACCCCACGAACGCCCCGCGATCCGGCAGGCGCCGCCAGCGCAGCATCAGCACCAGCGCCAGTATCGCGCCGACTCCCAGCAGCATATAGGCGTTGGTGTCGCGCACGAACGACCAGAGCGGCATCACCAGCGCCAGCGCGATCAGCAGGCCCCGTTGTTGCCAGCGGGCCGCACCGATCTCGTACGCGCGAATCAGCAGACACCACAGGCCGATTTGTAGTGCGAATAGCGAGGTCGCCAGGCTCTCGCTAAAGAGCATAAAATCCCACTGCACCACGTCGCGGGTGAGGCTGAAGCTCACGATCAGCGCGAACACCACCGGGCGCAGCCAGAGCGTGCGGATGTGGCTGGCGATACCGAGCCCGCAGACGGTCCACCCCAACGTCGCCAGCGCGAACTGCGCCGCGATCACCGATGGCTCGTGATTGCCGAAGATCTTCAGCAGCAGAGGGAAGCCAAATACGCGCTTTCCCGCCCAGAAATTCAGCGTCGTGATCGGCCATAGCGCTTGGCGCAGATAATCGGCTGGGTCCGACCAGTGATCGCTACTGCTGGGTTGGCGTAGGCTGAGCCGCAACGCCAACAGCAGTGCGAACAGTACCACGTAGGCAATCGTTAGTATCCAGAAAGAGTGACTTCGTCGTCGGGTATGCGTATTAGGTGTCGTGTTCAACGACATCATGCGGCTCTCCCTAGCTGAGAGACAAGACCGATCTGTTTTTACCCTGGATAAGCTCGTAGAGTATGTCGTGCTGCTGATGCGTTACTCGCCGCCGACACCATCTTCTGAGCTGTATCCTTGCAACTCCATCACCACCGCTGTTTCGTCGCAAGCGTTTTGCAACGGACAAACCACACAATCCTTCCACACCTTCTCGGGGAAGCGTTCTCGCGAGGTGATGTGGAAGCCAAGCCGCTCGAAGAAGGGCACCGCGCGGGTCAGAGCGAACACCGTTGGGATACCACGCGCTTTGGCTCGTGCAACCAACCCCTTGACGATCGCCGCGCCGATGCCGAAGCGCCGATAGGCTGGCGCAACCGCTAGCGAACGCACCTCAACCAGCGTTGGGCTCATCGCAAGGAGCGAACCGATACCAACGATTTGGCCATCGACCTCGGCCACCAGCCAGGTATCGAGGCTAGCGCGAATATTCTCGGGGCTGCGCGGCAACAGATGCCCTAACCGCACATTTTCATTCACTATCGAAACCATACCCTCCACATCGGCATCGGTGGCGGGTCGCACCGTCGGTGGTACGACGAGGGTGGGTGCAATCGTAATCTGTTCTTCAGCGACTTGGCTTATTGTCATCTAACTTCCTCTATATCTGCGGCTTCGCCTCGAATGGCGAGCTATGCCGCGCCTGTGATGCGGGTGCCACTACCGTTAGCCAACCCGTTTAAGTTCGTGATCCGTGCCGAGCGCACGCCTGCGCTCAATGCTGTCAGTGCTGAACGCACTTTGGGCAACATACCACCATAGATGGTGCCATCGGCGATTAGGTCGGCGATCTGCTGCTCAGACAGAACGGGGGCAACCGCCCCATCGACGATCACCCCCGGTACATTGGTAACAAACACCACTTCGGCATCTTGCAAGGAGGATGCAATCGCTCCCGCAGCCTCATCGGCATTCACGTTGTACACACCCTCATCGCCCAAGGAGATCGGCGCGACAACGGGTACCACATTGGCCTTCAACAGATCGAGCAGCACCTCCGAGCGCACGGCCACAGGAGTGCCGACCCAGCCGAGATCGCCTTCCGGATGCTGCGCTTTGACGACCTTGATCAGGCCGCGATCCACGCCCGATAGCCCTTGCGCATCGGCACCAGCCGCAGTGAGCGCCGCGACCAATCGGGTGCTGACTGTGCCGCAGAGCACCATCTCGGCGGCGGAGAGCGCCGTATCGTCGGTGACGCGCAGGCCACCCACAAACCGTGGCTCGCCCCCTAATGCCTTCTGTAACAGACCAATTTCCTTGCCACCGCCGTGTACCAGTACGGGTGTGGGGCGTAACTGCGCCACTACCTGGGTGAGTTGAGCAACAAATGCGGGATCATCGAGTTCGTTGCCGCCAATTTTGAGGACTAGTGTTGTCATCGTGTCTTTATCCGTGCATCGGAGCGGCGATTAGATCAGCCCCTCGGTCTCGTCGATACCAAACATCACGTTCATATTTTGGATGGCCTGGCCCGCTGCGCCCTTCACCAGGTTATCGATGCTGGTGACGACGATCAGCAATCCGGGCTGCGCCAGCGTGAGCGAAATAGTGCAGAGATTGGTGTTGTTGCTGTGCCCGATGGTCGTCAACTGTCCGGCGGGCAACACACGCACGAACGGCTCGTTAGCATACTGCTTGGTGTAGAGCGCTCGCAACAGATCCTCGCTCCAATCGGTCGGCACGCGCACGTAGATGCTGCTCAGGATGCCTCGGCTGATCGGCAGCAGTTGCGGCGAGAAGATGATCTGCGGAGTGATCGCGCTGTTGAGCGCGGCGGCCTCCTGCTCCATCTCGCCGACGTGGCGGTGCACATGCCCGATGTTGTAGGGCGCGAGGTTCTCGTTCACTTCCACGAACGAGGTGTTGAGCTTCGGCGCGCGACCAGCACCCGACACGCCCGACTTCGAGTCGGCGATGATCAGCGGATCGGTCACGACGCCCGCCTTGAGCAGCGGCGCAATGCCGAGCAACACGCTGGTGGGGTAGCAGCCCGGGTTGGCCACCAACTTCGCATCCTTGATCACATCGCGGTAGAGCTCCGTTAAGCCGTAGGGCGTGGGCAGCAACTGCGGTGCGGGATGCTCGTGTTTGTACCAGCGCTGGTATGTTTCGGGTGTCTTGAGGCGGAAGTCCGCCGAGAGGTCGATCACGCGCACACCCGCGTCGAGCGCGCGCATTGCCACTTGTGCGGCCACGCCGTGTGGCAATCCCAAGAACGCTACATCCACATCGCCGAGCGGCGCATCGTCGGGCGCGATCAAGTCGATATCGAGTGGGCCGGGGAACACCGATGCCAGCGACTTGCCTGCCTGCGATTCGGAGGTTGCAAACACCACGCGGGCCTGGCGATGCCGTTGTAGCCAGCGTAGGAGTTCGTAGCCTGCATAGCCCGTCACGCCAAAAATACCAACTTTGATCATCAGTTGCCTCTCCTGATACAAAAAAACCCCCTGAACCTACCAAATGGTTCAGGGGGCTGGCCGCATACTTGCGCCGATATCGGGCTTCTATCCTACATTGCGATGCACAGCCCGACAGCCTCCGAACCCTGGCGGGCCGGACGACGGGAGCGACGACGCAATGTATTGAGATGCTCGGAAGGGTTTTTATTCATACGCCGTATGATATATCCCGCGGGGGTTCTTGTCAAGCGTTCAACCTGTTAGTTTGCTGATAGTTTCTTGAAGCTTTTTTCCGCATAGGAGGCGGCAGAAACGGCTATAATGCGCTTGGTGTCTTCGGAATCTTCAAAGTGAAACGTGACGACGATCGAAAACGGAGGAAACCATGCGCGTTGTGTTGATTGGTGGGAGCGGACATGTCGGGACATACTTGGTGCCTCGCTTAGTGGAGGCGGGCCACGAAGTGCTGGTGATCAGCCGGGGCCAGCGTGCGCCGTATCAGCCGCATGGCGCGTGGAACGCCGTTCGGCAGATCTCGATGGATCGTGAGGCCGAGGAGGCGGCTGGCACGTTTGGGCAACGGGTGCGCGAACTTCATCCCGATGTGGTGATCGACATGATCTGCTTCACGCTGCCCAGCGCGCGCCAACTGGTCGAGGCGCTGCACGGGCAGGTGCAACACTTCCTGCACTGCGGCACGATCTGGGTGCACGGCCCGAGCGTGCAGGTGCCCACTACCGAGGAACAGCCGCGCCGTCCGTTTGGCGATTATGGCGTGCAGAAGGCCGAGATCGAGGCGTACCTGCTCAACGAGGCGCGTCGCAACGGCTTTCCCGCGACGATCCTGCATCCTGGCCACATTGTTGGCCCAGGTTGGGTGCCCGTCAATCCGGCTGGCCATTTCAACCCGCAGGTGTTCACCGATCTGGCGCAGGGCAACGAGGTGGCGCTGCCGCACTTGGGGCTAGAGACCGTTCACCACGTGCACGCCGACGATGTAGCGCAGGCGTTTCTGCAGGCGATGGCGAACCGCAGTTGTGCCGTGGGCGAGAGTTTCCACGTGGTGTCGCCGGCGGCTGTGACGCTGCGGGGCTACGCCGAGGTGGTGGCCTCGTGGTTCGGCAAGCAGGCGCGGTTGCGCTTCCTGCCCTGGGAGGAGTGGAGTGCCACCGTCAGCCCACGCGAGGCCGAGATCACCTGGGAGCATATCGCCCATAGCCCGAACTGCAGCATCGCCAAGGCGCAGCGCATGTTGGGCTATCAGCCGCGCTATAGCTCGTTTCAGGCGGTCTACGAGGCGCTGCAGTGGCTGATCGCCAATGGAAGCGTGCAAGTCTAGCGTATCGCGTTACAGCAGCGCGGCCCATGCGAAAACTGTTCGCATGGGCCGTTTGTCTTTGCAACGATATTTGTTGGGTGACTCCTACCAGAAGTGATGTAAATTTGTTATGATGCTTCTGAGCAAAGAAAAACTACTTGTTTGGACGCCATTCAAAGCTCAAAAGGGAGTTTAATGAACGAGACTGTATCGTATCGCGATTCTCCCTCCCAACGCTGCCCTCAATGTGATCAACTGTTGCGCGATCTCTCGGTGTTCTGCCCGAACTGCGGCGCGCCGTTGCGATACATCAATGGGGTCGTGCAGAGTCAGCTGTTGGCGAACCGATATCGCGTCGTCAAGTTGATAGCTCGCGGTGGGATGGGCGCTGTCTACCGCGCGGAGGATACACGTCTCGGCAATGCGCCCGTTGCGCTTAAGGAGATGGCGAGCAGCCACACGCGCGGCGATACCGATGCCTTCAAACTGGCGGTGAACTCGTTCCGGCGCGAGGCGGTGATGCTGGCCAAGTTGCACCACCCCAACCTGCCACGGGTGATCGACCAGTTTGATGAGGATGGCAAGTATTATCTGGTGATGGAGTTGATCAATGGTCACACGCTGGCGAAGGAGTTGCTCCTTGCTGGCGGTCGTCTGCCCGTGGATGTGGCGTTGCGGTATGTGGCGCAGTTGTGCGATGTGCTGAGTTATCTACACTCCCAAGATCCGCCGATCATCTACCGCGATCTCAAGCCCTCGAATGTGATGATCACGGCGGGAGACACTCCGCAATCTCGCCATGTGATGTTGATCGACTTCGGTATCGCCCGGTTTTATCTGCAGGGCAAATCGAACGATACCGCTGTCTACGTTTCGACCGGCTACGCGCCGCCGGAGCAGTACGGCCAGGGCCAAACCGATGCGCGCACCGATATTTACGCGCTCGGTGTGTTGTTGCACCATCTGCTGACTGGCCACGACCCGATTAGCACGCCGTTCGCGTTGCCACCGCTCCAGGAGTTGCGCCCCGATGTTCCGCAGCACGTAGCCCTAGCGGTGAGCCGTGCGACGGCGATGGATCGCGAACAGCGTTTCGCCGATGTGGAGAGCTTTCGGCAGGCGCTGTTCGCCCCCGAGGTGGCGCCCGCGTCGCAGCCGCCGACTGTGGTGCTCCCGACGCCTGTTGGTGCTGCGCAGCCTGCCATGCCGATGTGGATGTGGGCAGCGGTGGCGTTTGTGGTGGTGTTGGTGGCTGTTTGCGCGGTGACGGGTTGGCTCTTTTTGGGCCGTACGGGCAGTGTCGCCGTATCGCCCACTGCGGAGGCGGTTGTGCAGCCCGTAGTTGCTACGCCACGCCCCGAGAACACGCTGCTCCCTTCGCCCACTACGGAGGCGGTGGTTGCGCCGATCGCGATAGCGACGGAGGCTCCCTCCCCGACTTGGACGCCCATCCCAACCGAGACCCCCGCCCCAAGCGCGACGCCTCGGGGCGCGAGTGTGCTGCTGACCCCGAGTGGTGCGCGGGCTTCGCGCTTTGCGGCTGCGGGTGTTGATGCGCAACTCAACACAATCACCTACGAGCCGAGCAATGCGGTGGATGGGGATCGCAGCACGGCGTGGCGCGTGGAGGGCGATGGTACTGAGGAATGGCTTGAAATTCAGTTTAGCGCTCCGGTCACCATTCAGTCGATCGGTGTGATCCCTGGCTACGATAAGGTCGATCCGTTCGATGGCACGGATCGCTTCTTCCAGAATCATGTGGTGCGAACGGCGCGCTTTGAGTTTCCCGACGCGCCTTCGGTGCGGGTGAGTTTCTCGCAATCGCGCGAGATGCAGTTTGTGGAGTTGCCGAACGAGGTGCGTACGGCGAGCTTCAGGATCGTGATCGAATCGACGTATCCTGCGCCGCCGGAGTCGCAAGGTGGCCGCGATTTCACGCCGATCTCGGAGGTGCAGGTGCGTGGCTGGCCATAGGCCGATCGGTCGATTGGCGACGCGGCTGATCGCTCGCGGAGGTCATTCGTAGCCGGGGAACAGACGATGCGTATGCTGGTTGGCTGCCGTAGCGACGGGCGTTGTTGCTACGGCGGCTTTTTCTTTCCCAACAAAAAGACACATAGCATATGCCTTGGCGTTGTGGGTTAGATGAGCGGTCGCAGTGGGCGCAGCAGCCACTCGCCGAGGCGCACGTACCACGGGCGTTGGAGCCAATCTTCGAGGGTGATCTGCACAGCGTTTTCAAGATCGTGCATAAAGACGTGTTCCATATCGGCGGCGAAATCTGCGTCGCGGATGGCGACGTTGATCTCGTAGTTGCCCGCCAGGCTGAGGCGGTCGAGGTTGGCGGTGCCGATGGTTGACCAGATGCCGTCGATGGTGGCGGTTTTGGCGTGGATCATGGCCTTCTGATAGCCAAAGAGTTTGATGCCTGCCTCCAGGCAGCGCGTGAAGTTGGCCCGCGCAAGCCAGTCGGCCAGCACGTGGTTGGAGTTCCACGGCAGCAGGATGCGCACATCGACACCTCGTTCGGCGGCGGCGATCAGCGCCGAGAGCACGACGCGGTCGGGGATGAAGTAGGCGTTGGTGAGGTAGATGTGGTGCTGGGCGCGGTTGATGCCTTCGAGGTACATGCCCCGAATGGGGAAGACGAGGCGGGCTGGATCGTTGACGTGGATGGTGATGTGCTCCGGCCATGGCCGTTCGGCCAATTGGCTGGATGGCATAGGTTCCTTACTATTGTTGTTCCAGAAGTCGATGAAGCTTGCGGCGATGTCTCGCGCTGCGGGGCCTTTGATGCGCAGGTGCGTGTCGCGCCATTGGGTCGCGTAGAGTTTGCCGATGTTGAAGCCGCCCACGAATGCGATCTCCTGATCGACGACCATGAGCTTGCGGTGATCGCGAGCGTAGCGCCTGGGGTCGAGGGCGTACCACACACGGGTGAGCGAGCGGTATTCGAGGGTGTGGACGTTGGCGGGGAAGCGCTTGAAGTGCCGCGGTACGACGAGGTTGGCGAAACTGTCGAAGATCACGTAGACGGCCACGCCTTCGTCGGCTTTGCGGGCGAGGCGTTCTTTGAAAAGGGCGCCGATCTCGTCGCCTTTCCAGATGAAGCTTTCGAGGTAGATCGACTCTTTGGCTTGATCGATGGCGGCGATCATAGCGTCGTAGAGCGCTTGCCCGTTGGTGTAGATGCGGAGTTCTTGTTGATTGACCAGGTTGCTCAGGCGCCGTTCGTGGGGGAAACTCGCTGGAGGATTGCGCCGTTTCCGTAGTTCTGCGATGATGCTGAGCGCGCTGATCAGAATGGCTTGGGTTGTCAGCATTCCGCCGAAGATCCACAGTAGGATGCGCCTCCAATGTGTGGATATTCGCATAGTTCGTCCTTCTGCTACGTTTCGTGCGTGCTTAGCCAAAATCATTCTACTAATAACCATTTGGCGTGGTATAATCGTTTGATGAATCGCTTCGTACTCCCTGAAAATAATAGAGCATATGCCATGCAGCAATCCTACCGCACCGTGGATGTTGAGCGGCGTGGTTATGGCCGACGTTATACTTGGTTGCCAGTTGATGAGTTAAGCCGCGAGGAGTTCGCGATCGACTTCACCGATGCCTATATTCGCCCGGAGATGATCGATATTCAGCCTGGTGATATCGTGCGTTGGCGCGAGGGTGAACGCCAGATTCAGGCGAAGGTGGCGACGGTGACGCGGGAAGCGCTGATGTTACGTGTACGCCTTGAGGGAGCGGCGCCTTTGCCTCCCGATGCGTTTTATCCTTGATCTGCTGGTATTGAGGTTGATATGCAGGGTTAAGCCAAAGTGTTTGTCACTGGCTTAGCTCTGCTTGCAACATTTGGATCTGACGTTCGGCCTCCCCTCGCCAACTGTGGTTCGTCCCCAAACTCAGAAACCGTTGTAAGTTTTCGATTGCGGCATGCGGATCGCCGTGAAATCGCTCGAATAGGCCACGTTGCAGATATGGCTCTGGCCATTCGGGTCGGAGTTCGCTGGCGCGCTGCAGGTCGGCGATCGCTTGACGGTACTCGCTCAGTTCGCGCCCGCGAATCAGGCCGCGCCGATAGTAGACCTGCGCAAACTCCGGCCAGATCTTGAGCGCACGGTCGAAGGAACGGATGCCCTCACGAAACAGGGCCTGTTCCGCCGAACGAATGCCCCAATAGCACGAACTCATGCCCCAAGCATACCACCAATAGGCGCGTATTCGCTGCCATAGCCCCGGTTGCTGGTCGCCTGTGCTTTGCATAGTTGCTCCTTGTATGGGGAGTGGGGATGGATGTAGGTCATACTGTCATTATAGCATAGGCGCTTTGGCGGAGGCGGCGAGGTGTTCGAGCATGGCGCGAATGGCGGCTTGATGGTATGGCCGATAGAAGCCTTCCAGCGCGTTGGCATCACGATCGGGCGGAACGGTCTCGGCGAAGGGGAAGCCGATGTATTCTTCGAGCGCGCTGCCCTCGTCGGTCGCGGGTGGGGCACTTTGTGCGAGGGCAGCACGGCAGCGCTGTTCGAGCAGGTCGAAGTAGGCGATGTTGCGCGTGATCAGGGCGGGGTCGCTGATGCCGGGCGCGTGGCAGTAGAGCGCAACTTGAGCGTTAAGATCGGCCATGCGCTGCAGCGATGCGCGCAGTTGTGGCAGCGTGGCGGCGGTGTCCACCAGCGGGAACGGCATTTCGGCGGCGTCACCCGCGAGCAGCGTGGCGATCTCGGGGATGAAGATCGCGATGTGGTCAGGTGAGTGGCCGTTGGTGTCAAACAGTTCGAGCGTGAGGTCGCCGCCGTCGATGCGCAGATACTGGTCGAATTGCACGGTGGGCGCGTAGAGACGCACATCGCCGAAACGCTCAGGCTCGGCGTCGCGCATCTTTGTGAGCGTGGCCTGCCCCTCCGGCCCCAGCAACTCCTCGGCGCAGCGGCGCGTCCCGATGATCGGCGCAGGGTAGGCGGCATCGGGCGCGGCGAAGCATTGGTTGCCCCAAGTGTGGTCCCAATGGGAGTGGGTGTTGATGACGAGCAGTTGGCGGCCCGCGCGGTGCTGCTCGATCAGGCCCATCAATTGGTGCACGGCCTGTGGCGTGGCGAGCGTGTCCACCACGATCAGGTAGCGCTGGCTGAGCACCACAAACACATCGACCAGTTCGCCGCAGCGGGCCACCAGGATACGGGGGTCCCAGCCGCTATTCTCCACCAATGTGATCGGATCGGGGTTGTTCGTGGTGCTCATAGGTTTCTCCTACCAAGTTGAGACGATATGCCCTGCGGTGCGGAACGCGAGCGCCATAATCGTGAGGACGGGATTGAAGCCGCCGTTGGTGACATGCACCGAGCCATCGGCGATGAACAGGTTGTCGTGGCCGTGGACGCGCCCCCAGGGGTCCACCACTGAGGTGCGCGGGTCCTCGCCCATGCGGCAGGTGCCCGCTTGATGTTGGCCGCCGCTGAGGCCGAGTTGGGGCCGTTTTCCCCACACCTTCACGGCTCCGGCGGCTTTCAGCCACTGTTCGGCCCGCTCGAACATAAACGCGGCGGTGCGCACGGTCTCGGGGTGCGTGGCCCCGGAGAGCCGCGCAACCGGGATGCCCCAGCGGTCGCGCACCTTCGGATCGACGGTGACGCGCGATTCAGGGCTGGGGATCTCCTGCACTGGCCCGGTGACACGTATGACGCAGCGGAAGTTGTCGCGCATAAACTGCTTGTTGGCCGATCCCCAGCGCTGTAGGTCGGGTGGCAGATTGCGCGCCCAAAAGATGATCGGCAGCACGATAAACTCGTCGGCCAGCATGCCCCCGCCAAGTACGCCCGGGTTGCCGTGGTTGAAGTCGCACGTGGCGGTGCTGACGCCCGGCCCCTTGCCGTCGTAGATCGGCTCGGGCATCAGGCCGAAGACGCCTGGGTAGTAGTGGCCCTGGAGGTTGCGCCCAACCTGATCGTGCTGGTTGCCCAGACCGTGCGGGTGGTGCTGCGAGTGCGAGTTGAGCAGCAGACGGGCGGTTTCGATCGCGCCCGCCGCGCAGACCACCACCTCGGCGCGTGGGCTGTGGCGCACCCCGTCGCGGTCGATGTAGCTCACGCCGATCACGCGGCCCGCGCTGTCCACGTCGATCCGCTCGACGATCGCCTCGCTGATCAGCGTGCAGTTGTTGCTGGCCAGCGCACGGGCGATCAGTGTGTTGTGGGTGCCGTTCTTGGAATCGTTCGGGCAGGTAAAGCCGACGCAGTGCTGGCATTGGATGCAGGCGGGCCTGCCGTTGTACGGGGTGGTGTTGATCAGCAGCGGTGGCGTGAAGGCGTTCCAGCCGAGCGCAGCGGCTCCGGCGCGCAGTGCCCGTCCTTGTAGGCCAGTTGGCACAGGTGGCATCGGGAAGCCGCGCTCGCGGGGCCAGCGTGTCGCGCTGTAGGCGCTGTCGCCCGCCACGCCAATCTCCCATTCGGCCTGTTCGTAGAAGGGCGCCAGGTCGGTGTAGCTGATCGGCCAATCGGCCAGCGAACTGCCTGCCGGTTGGCCATAGATGCTGGCCATGCGGAAGTCCTCGGGCAGGAAGCGCCAAGCTTGCGCGCCGTACACGCGGGTGCCGCCACCAACGCCCATCGCGTTGTTGTTGTAGCCGCTCTGGTGCGGTTGGACGATATGCTCTTGGCCCGTGAGATCGACGAACACGCGCGGGTTGCCGTGCAGCTCCGGCCCGAGGTTGTTGCCGTACCGTTCGAAGCGGTGATTGCGCAGGTGGTCGCGCACGACCTGCTCGATCATCGGGCCGCGCTCCAGCAGCAGCACCTGTTTGCCCGCCTCGGCCAGCACGCCCGCCGCGATGCCGCCGCCCGCGCCGGAGCCGATCACAATCGCGTCGTATCTGCTCATGCGGTCACCTGAAACCCTACCATCTGCCAGGCGATCTGGTCGCGGTTGCCGCCGTTGCCCGGGTCGCTATAAAAACCCTCGGCGGCGTGCGCGCAGGCATCGCGGAAGAATGCGCTCGGATCAACGGCCCAATCCGCGGCGACGTCGCCGATCTCGATTCGTTTCAGGATGTCGTCTTGCTGAGAGACGCTCAGGGCAGCAAAGGGCTGTTGATGGGCGAGTTGGGCTTCTTGCTCAAGGGCGTCGAGCGCGCTGCGGTAGATGGGGAGGTGCGCGGCGAGGTCGCGGGTGAATTGCCGCGCCAGATAGTCGCCGACGCCCGCCTCCCAGCCGCCCGGATAGTCGTCGGGCGGGATGAGCCGATCGATCAGCGCTCGCAGCGTGGCGTTCTGTTCTGCGGTGAACATACGAACTCCTCTGGTACTCGGTCGTCGTCGCGGATGTTGGCGTATTTACATAATCATCTATTTGATGTTTGCATGTGGAGTGCGAATCGCTGTACCATTTGTTGAGAGCGTACGATTCTGCATATCGAGCGTTTGCACGCGTCGATGAGATAGTATACCGTGAATTCGCCGATAGTTTTGCGCTCACGTTCGCAACGGGATTCTCTCAACCCAGCGTTGAAGTTTTCGTGAAGGAGTTGGCTATGTCCCACGCTTTTCTGACCGTAGACCTGGGTTTTGGCGATGCGGGCAAGGGCACGATCGCCGACTACCTCACCCGTGCGCACGGGGCGCACACCGTTATCCGCTTCAGCGGCGGCGCGCAGGCCGGGCATCGGGTGGTGAGCGGCCCGCACGAGCACGTGTTCTCGCAGTTTGGCAGTGGCACGTTGGCGGGCGCGGCCACGCATCTCTCGCGCTTTATGCTGTTGGAGCCGCTCGCTATGCAAGCCGAGGCCGATCATCTGCGGTCGTTAGGCGTGTCCGACCCGTTCGCCCGCACCACCATCGATGAGCGCGCGCTGGTGATCACGCCGTTCCAGCGGGCGGTCAATCGCTTGCGGGAGCTATCGCGCGGCGCGGGGCGTCACGGCAGTTGCGGCATGGGCGTGGGCGAAACGATGTCGGATTGGCTCGGTCATGGGGGACAGGTGTTGTTTGCTGGCGATCTGCGCGATGCTGATCGGCTGCGTGAGAAACTCGCCTTTCTGCACACGATCAACCGAGCCAAAGCCGCTGCGCTCTCCAACGATTTCAACGACCCAATCGTGCAGCGCGAGTGGTCGCTGCTCGATGATGATTGGCCCGATTGGCTGATCGAGGCGTTTGTCGAGTTCGCGCAGATGGTCAGGATTGTGCCGGGCACGTTCCTGCATTCGCTGTTGCGCGAGCCGGGCACAGTGGTCTTCGAGGCGTCGCAGGGCGTGCTGCTCGATGAATGGCGCGGCTTCCATCCCTACACGACGTGGAGCACCACCACGCTGGCGAACGCCCACACGCTGCTCGCCGAGGCGAACTACAGCGGCGGCATCACGCGGATCGGCATCACAAGGGCGTATGCCACGCGGCATGGCGCAGGCCCGTTCGTCACCGAGGACGACGCGCTGAGCCGCGCCCTGCCCGACGCCGCCAACGAGAACGGTCTGTGGCAGCAGGGCTTTCGGGTGGGGTGGCCCGATCTCGTGACGCTGCGGTACGCGCTGGAGGTGACAGGGCCGCTGGATGGCTTGGCGGTGACGTGCCTAGATCGTTTGGCCGAGTTGCCCACCTTGCAGATTTGCTACGCCTACGAGCACGCATCCACGCCGATCGAGCGGCTGATCCCCTCGCCAGTCCTGCAGGCGCTCGATTATCAGGAGCAGTTGACCAACACCTTGCTGAACTGCCAGCCGCGCTACGAGCCATTGGCCGATGAGGCGGCGCTGCTCAAGCGCTTCGAGAGCGCGCTTGGCGTGCCGATTCGCATCACATCATACGGCCCCGCCGCCGAGGATAAGCGCGAGCCGGGGCTGTAATGCCCACATTGTGGTATCGCAAACGGAATTTCAGTCCTACACGTGCAGCAACTGGCCAATGAAGCGTGGTTTCGAGGTGGTGCCCTACACGTCCGGCACGGGCGCACAGGCACCACCCGATTCTCAGGCCTATCCCATCCACCTCACGCCCAAAGTTGCGCAGCTTCAGCCTGCCGGATCGAGAACAGCACGCGGTTCGTGCAGCTCGCTTCGGAGGTGGCGTTGGTGCATTTGGTGTTTGGGATGTATGTGGTGCTGGGAGTGCTCAAGCGCATACGCTCGCCGCGCAATACCCAGCGTTAGGGCTTAGTGGACGGTTGTTTCGCGTACCAACTGGTAGCTGTAGCGGAACAGATTGTCGGGGTCGTAGGTCTCTTTCAGTTCCAGCAGCCGTTCGAAGTGCTCGGGTGGAAAGCCATCTTGGACGCGTTGTTGCGCTTCGCTGCCCAGCATAAAGTTCAGGTAGACGCTGGAGCGCCGCTCGGGACGCAGTTGTTCGAGCAGTTGGCCGATGTAGCCCTGAACGCGGTTGCGCGCCGCCTCGGTGGGTGATGGCGCTGCCAAACGCAAGTAGTACTGCGCTTCGCGGTTGCCGATCGCGCTGCTGGTGGGATCGCCGCGCGAGATCGCGCCACCCAAGTGCCGCAACTCGGTGAAGAAGAGCGGCGATTGCTCAGCGACGGCATACTGCTCCAGCGTGTCGAGCGCGGCGTCGCTCAGCGTGTCGAACATGGCGCTGGAGAAGTAAGCGGCCCGCGGATCGACAGGATCATTGCTGATCTCGCCGATCTGACTGAACGGTAGTTCGCGCATGGCGTTTTTCTGCGGCGTGTGCCAATCTAACCACGGTTGAATCAGCGCTGGCCCCATGCTTGGCTCGGTGACGCAAGCGTGCAACTCCACTTGAATGCGCCCCCGCAGCTCGGGTGGCAGTTGCGGCAGATCGGGGAACTTGAAAATGGTGATCGACGAGGTGATCTGCTCGGGTAACTGCGCGCTCCAGGCGCGGAAGAAGCGCAACGCCTCGTGGACCAGTTCGCCTGGGTAGGTGAGGTGGCCGCCGTAGACGCGTGCCACCGGGTACAGTGCGAACTCTATGGCCGTCACGATGCCGAAGTTGCCACCGCCGCCACGCAGCCCCCAGAAGAGATCGGGGTGCTCGGTGGGGCTGGCGCGCCGCAGTTGGCCATCGGCGGTGACGAGTTCGATGCTGCGCACGCTATCGGAGGCGAAGCCGTAGCGCCGTCCCAGCCAACTGAGGCCGCCGCCCAGCGTGTAGCCTACCACACCCACGTGCGGCGAGGTGCCCAGCACCGGCGCTAGCCCGTACGGTGTGCTCTTTTCGACCACGTGGTGCCATCGCGCGCCAGCCTCGGCCTGCGCTGTTTGGGCACGGGGATCGACCGTAACAGCATGCATATTGCGGGTGACGATCAGCAACGCTTGCTCAGCGGCTTGCTGAGGGCCATGTCCGGTCAGGTGCGCGGCCACACCTAAGCCAGCCTCCCGGGCGTAGCGCACGCCAAGCGCGATCTGCTCGGCGTTGCTCGGCAGCAAGATAGCCGCTGGACGATGTTCCAACGTGCGGTTCCAGCCGAGGCGAAGCTCATCAAAGGCTTCGTTATCGGGGAATAGGAGCGCGTTTCCGAGCTGTGCCTGAAGATTCTCAATCGACATAACATCCTCTCCGTACACTCAAGTCTTCAGATCGCAGGTCGATGATGATGATTCGGGTAAACACGATGTTGTACATGCAACATCATGTTGTATAATCATCATAATGTCGCGCCCACAAGACATCAACCATCAATATGCAACACTGAGTTGCATATGCAACACTTGGTAGAAAAATGATGCAAAACTCCCCCGAATCCGAGGATCTACGGATCAAACGCACCCGCAAACTGATTCAAGAGGCGTTCATTGAATTGACTGTTGAGAAGGGCTTTGCGGCGCTCACCGTGCGTGATATCACCAAACGGGCGATGATCAACCGCTCGACGTTTTATCGGCACTATTTGGATAAATACGATCTGCTCGACAAATTCATCGCCGAAGTGTTCGAGCAAACAGCGGGGCATGGGACTGATCAGCTAGCGGAAGAGGAATCGTTGCCGGGGCCAGTGTTGTTGATGCGGCATATTCGCGACCATAAAGAGTTTTACAAGGTGATGTTCGGCGATCGGGGCGATCCGAAGTTTATTGAGCGTTTTCGCCAAAACACCGAGCGGCGCATTCGCGGTTGGGCGCAGAACATCGATATGCCGGGCGCGCCGCCGTTTGAGCTGCGCGTCAAATATGCTGCACATGCTGGCATCGGGGCGATCCTCTGGTGGTTGGAACAAGGCCAGGAGATCAGCCCCGAGCAGTTGGCGCGTTGGTTAAGCCGAATCCATAGGGGTTATCTAGATCCGATGGCGAAAACACCGATCGCTAACGACTAGTTGCCGATTTCGAGGACATCGAGTACGGGGGCGATATCTGCGTGGCCGCGTTGCCGTAGGAGCACCGCCACTTGCCGATATGCTTCGGTTGCCACACGATTGGCTCGAATCGCTGCCAGGATGCTTTGCTCCTCTGGCGTGAGTTCGCTGAGATCGGTGGGCGCTAGTTCGTCGATCATGCGCAGAGCGCCGTGGCGCTGGAGATGCTCGGCGTACTGCTGATACTGTTCGGGACTCAGCGCTTGGCTCAGCGCTTCGCTGTAATGGTGATAGCTTGCGATCAGTTCGGAATCGCGTTCGGGGGCGAGTCGCAGCAGCGCGAAAACAACACTATCCATTGTGTTTCTCCTCTGTTCAATTCGATTTCAGGGAGGTGATATCTCAACGACGAGATATTCATCAAACGCCGTAGTTGGGCAAAAAGTTGCGTTTTCTTAATGCGAACTTTTGGCTTTTCAGAAACGATACGGCATTATGACTGTGGTATACACTATTCTGTCGAAGATTGCAAGGGATCTTTTGAAAACCATAGATAGTTGTGTGTTATGCAGTACGATGTTGTGATTATTGGCGATTTGGTGGTCGATCTGATCGTGCCGATCGAGCGTTTGCCGTTGGAGCCGGAGCGGCATGGCTGGGCCGATGGCATTTTTGTCGAGCCGGGTGGCGCGGGGAACCTGCTGATTGCGGCGCGGCGCTTGAACTTGGCGACGGCCACCATCGGCGCGCTGGGCGACGACGACTACGGCTCGCGCATGCTGGCGATGCTGGCCGAAGAAGGTGTGGATGTGCAGCACGCGCTGAAATGCCCGGGTCGCTCGACGGTCTGCTGTATGGTGATCACCGACCGGATCGGCCAACACGTATTTTTGGGTATCAAAGACGGCCTCGGCACGTGGCCGCTGGGGCCATCCTGGCCCGATGTGATCGCACAGACCCGTTCGCTCTTTCTCGATGGCTACACGGTGCGCGATCTGCTCGGCGATGAGGATCTGCGCACGCTCTTGGCGCTGATCGATCGTGCTACAGCGCCCTTCTTCTTCGACCCTGGCCCGAGTGCGGAATTCATCCCGCCCGAGCGGATGGCGCAGGTGTTGGCGGTGGTCGATGTGCTGCTGCTCACCGAGCAGGAGGCGGCGCATCTGGTGAGCGGGGCCACTCCCGAGCAGATGGCGCAGGCGCTGTTGGCGCGCGGCCCGCAGGTGGTGGTGCTCAAACGGGGCGCGGCGGGCTGCTTGGTCGCCACTCCCGGTGAGCAGTTCGCGCTGCCCGCGTTTGAGGTGGAGGTGGTTGACACGGTTGGCGCTGGCGATGCGTTTGCCGCCGCGTTTATCGCGGGCTATGTGCGGAGCGGCAGCCTGCGCGATTGTGCCGCGCTGGGCAACGCGATGGGCGCGCTGGTGACGACTCGGCGGGGCGCGGGACGGCGCATTCCATCACGAGCCGATCTGTTGGCGTTTTTGGCGGGGCATCCGCGTCTGCAGGCGCTTGCGTAACTCGAATTTGTCAGTCTGGTCACGGCGACGCTCGGCGATGCTCGGGCGCTTCGTTATGCGCTGTGGGTATTGATGAGATTGCAGCAGCATCACAAAAAAGAGAAAGGATTCTCACGATTGTGGGCGAACTCCGCATTGCAATCATCATTCGTAAACCATCCTGCAGTTCATCCCTCAACCAGATATTATCGGAAAAGTGTAGTATATTGTTTGTAAAGGGCTTGTAGTTCGGCAAGTGCTCGTAATCATAAGCTGTGGCGCCATTTCGTATGATATCAGTGGTAACATCCAGCAAGAAATATCGTTTAAAAGGATGTGCACATTCTTGTGCGTAGCAAAAACGATTGGTTGGTTGACGCAAAAAGTAGGCGTAAATTCTTGACATACACTTCTTCGAGTGCTACGCTTAAGTGGCCGAGAGGAGGGGAGAATTATGCGGATCGTTTCATTACTACCTAGCGCAACCGAGATCGTGTATGCACTCGGTCTTGAAGATGCGCTTGTTGGTGTGACGCACGCCTGCGATTATCCGTATGCAGCGCGTCAAAAACCAATTGTGACAAAAAGCTTTGCCGAATACAGTGATTTGTATGAAGATGAGCTTGATGATTCGATCCGTTGCCAATGTACATACGAACCGACAATTTTCTCGTTGGATCGCGTCGTTGAACTCCAACCCGACCTCATCCTTGTGCGAGAAGCGTGCGGAGTCTGTACCACCCCGTTGATGCTGCTTGAGCATTCTGCTGATACGCATCCTGTGCAGGATGTGCGGTTTATTCCTCAACAAGATCAGGCTGCCACAACTATTGCGCAATCGCTCGGCTTCACCCCACAAGTGTTGGCGTTTCATCAGTTGAGCATTGCCGATATGCTGACGGCCATTCGAACCATTGGCGATGTTGCTCAGGTGACAGAACGAGCGCACGCCCTTCAGGCGGAACTGTTAAGCAAGATCGAGCACGTGCGTCAAGCCGTCGCCTCAGTGCTGCATCGCCCTCGGGTGGCGTTTTTAGAGTGGCTGGATCCGCTGTTTGGCCCTGGGTATTGGGTGCCCGAATTAGTGACGATGGCGGGCGGTATGTCAGGCCTGGGGCAGGCTGGTTGTCCCGCGCAACGAGTCGGTTGGGGCGATATGATTGCGTTCGCGCCAGAGGTGATCATCATCGCTGTGAACGGCCTCTCACTCGATCGTGTTGAGGACGAGGTGCGGCGCACGCTCTCGTACCGTACCGGTTGGGCTGCCCTGCCTGCTGTACGTCAGGGCCGCGTTTACCTGATCGACGGTTCTGTGGACTTTCGCCGAATGAGTCCGCGCATTGTTGATGCTTTGCATGTGCTAGCCGAGGTGATTCACCCCGAACAATGTGCGGGTTGGGGAGCCTCTGGCGCATGGCGAATCTTGCAAACAGAATATACAATGGCATCGGCATAACATCCTAAACATCGGCAGAATGTTCCTGAGGAGTACGGCATGCGTCGCGGTGAACCTACCTATCCAGAGATCCTTGAGGCTCTTTCTCACGAGTACGAAGGTCCGATCCCCGAGCGTGAACTTGCTGAACGGGTATTGGCCATTAAATCGAGCACCGCAAAAACCGCACGCCATCAGTTGCAAACCCTTCTTCGCGACGAATCGGTACGTTTTGGTTGGTTGCGATTACCGAAGGGTATGGTCAGCCCGTTGCGCTTGGCAATGGCCAACCTGCGCTTTCGGGTCATTCCATCCCCAAACGAGGTCGCTGAGCAGCATCTTGAGCGCCAGTCGCTGCACCCCTTTTTGCTCGTGTTTATGCATGAGCTGACTGTTCGTTTCGAAGGCCACGATGACCTGCAATTTCATACAGTTCGGCTGAGGGAGCATATCCCGCTGAAGGATTGGATGGAGCGTGTCCATTTTCAATCGGGCGATAGCATCCTCGTGACCATCCAAAGCTACCCGCCGATGGTGATGTCGTTCGAGCACGAGCCTGCGGCTGCCTTCCAGCCCGACCGTGTGCAGGCGCAAGAGCAGGAACTTATCGAATTGGCGGTGCAGCAGTTTTCTACCAAACGCTCCAAACGAGTCGAGGCGTACAAGATCATCCTGCCAGCCTATGCCGCCGCGCCGTGGCGCACACAGTACCCTGGCAGACCTTGGCAGCAGGTGTTGGCCGAGGATGAGCGTGTCGAGGTGCTCTACGACGGTTTGATGCTGCAACTTCAGGAGGCTTCTGCTTATGGCCGAGTTTCGCGCTCCAAGCAGGGCAAGAAGAGTTTGTTTGAGCAGATTGCTGAGCTTCAGAGCGATTTACGGGCACTGCGGCAGACCATGATCCAGCGTGGCTATTGGGATGGGGTCGTGCAGCGCGTCACGGCGAGCCTGCTGTTCGGCTTCAACGACAAGAGCACGCCGCCGATGGAGCCGATCGACGCGACGCAGGATTACAGCGCCCAGATCGATGAGCGCGCCAAAGATGGCTACTACGATCGCATGTTCGTGGACGAGATCCTGGATTTCGAAGAACTCTTTGATCAGGACGACGATTACGAATTGATGGGTACGCTGTTCGATACCATCGATCTCACGTTATCGTACGATTATCAGTTGGATGAGACCTCGGTCTCCTCGATGCAAGAATTTACCTTGTTTGAGGAGCAGGAGCGTTTGATCAAGGTGCTTGGCGCGGAGCGGATCGCCCGCTTGGAGCAGGCTCAGACAGAGAGCGAAGCGCTCAAACTGTTGATCACTTTTCTCAACGAGTTGATGGACAAAGAGCCATCGCTGTTCGAGGAGTTGGTTATTACGCCCTCTCAGGCAAAGCAGAAGATGAACAGCGACAGCAATGGCAACGGCCTGCACTTGCCCATTGACGAAAGCCTGTTGCTCAGCGATGACCCGTTCGAAGATGAGGATGAGAGCGAGTTTTTCGACGAAGAGGAGTTCGAGGACGAGGAGTTTGAGGACGAGGACTTCGAGGATGAACTGATCAATGCGGAACGTAATGCATTGATTATGCAGGCGATCAATCGGAGCACCCAACTTCTGCAGCGCTTCTTCGATGCGCAGCTTGAGCAGGGCCAGGATGCTCGTACGGCACAGGAGCGCGTGCGTTTTATGTCGCACTATGCTTCGTTCCTGGGCACCTTCTATCAGCAATCGTTGGAGATGAGCACCTACGCCATGCTCGATGAATATCTCTTCTTTGTGTTCCCCCGCCAGAACAGGCTGCCTTCGCGCAAGGATGTGCGAGCGATGTGTTTAGCGCTCAAGCAGTTCTACGCATTTTTGCGGGCCGAGAGAATTATCGCCAGCGATGCGATGATTCAGGAACTGTACCGTCACCGCAACCTTGTGGTGCGCTTGGTGTCGCTGTACGAGCAGATCAACTCCAGTCCGCGCTCGTTCGGGCATCTGTTTGCTCGCCTCTTTGAGCCATACACGGCGTAGTGGCCAAGCGTAAGCGCCTCTTCCTGTTACATCCCAATACCGAATCCTGCATTGACTGACGGTATCTAACATTCACCCAATTTGGGATAAGTTGTGGCGCCTTCTCTATAGGTGTTCGTTCGTTCACACAACAACCTCTGCCTCTGAACTATACTCACGACATCGGAAAACAAACAACGCTTAACGCGGAGGAACATACAATGAAAGCGCTACGCCTCTTTCCCAAGCTCGTGATCGCCGTCGGTATCGCCTTTGCAGTCGCAGGTCTGATTACATCTGGCGCGGGTATCTACATCAATGGCTTTGTGAAGCAGCAGTTGGCCGCTCAGCAGATCGTCACACCCGCTGATGCCTCCATCCCGAACACGCCCGTGACCGACATCCCGACCGCGCTCAGCATGGCCAACATCATCCAGACGCACGCCGCCAAGAGCAGCAACGGCCTCTCCTACGCGCAGATGGGCAAGTACGCGGTTGAGAGTGGCGATCCCGCGGGCACCAACGACGCTGAGGCTGCTCTGAAGGACGCCAATGGCAATCCGGTGGCCAACGCCGCTCGCAACACGCAGCTCACCGCAGCCAGCCTGGTGACCTCGCTTAGCCTGTCGGCGATGGCGTTCGGCGCATCGTACGGTGCGATGGCCCTTGGCCTCGGCTTCCTGGTCCTTGGCATCGTGATCGCGGGCCTCGGCTACGCACTGCTCGGCCTGATCACGCCGGAAGTCGCCAAGCGCTTCGGCCTCCAGCCCGTCACAGCGTAACGCTTTCAAGGCGAGTGAGCCTCCTGCTCCTCGCCCCTCCTTCAGCGAATCTCTTCCCTCCATATCCTCGCAAAACGGCTGCTCCCCAAGCAGCCGTTTTGTTATCGTGCGTTCTGAGTCAACGACTGCCAGCGAAAGCAGGCAGCTTGCCCTCATCGCCCGCAGACGACAGGGCTTCAGGGCCGGTTGACAGCGGCCCACTGAGCCGTAGCGCAGTAGAGCGAAGGCGGATGTTCACCGCAGCGTTGACATCCGCATGGGATTCGTGCCCACAATGAGGACAGGTGAACGCATGACGCT
>CALKHR010000190.1 GCA_937988885.1 uncultured Roseiflexaceae bacterium
CCCCATTCGCTTCGCTCAGGGCTTCGACCGTTCGAGATGACAGTGCTTTTCGTTGCGTTCTTGTCACCTGGTCACCTGGTCACCTTGTCACCTTGTCATGCGACAGCGCCCGCATCCGAATCTGCACGGTCGCGTTGAGGCTGGGCGGCAGCGTCACGGTGATGCGCCGCAGCACGCCGGGTTTGGCGTTCGCACGGCTGGCGTCGGTCAAGAGTTCGAGTTGGAAGGTGGCATCGCAGGGTTGCTCGATCGTCAGTTCGAGGGTGTGGCGTTGGCCGTGGATGCGGGCGGTCGCGCCATCGAGTTGCACGTCGGCCCAGGAGATCAGCGCCGTCTCAAGCGTGCCGGGCTGCCCGTCAAACTCCGCATTGTCGCGCAGGAAGACGGTGCCGTCGCTGTCCAGCCGCAGTTCGCGCTGCAGGCTGCGCAGGTGCGCCACGTCGTAGGCGCCGCGAAGGTCGAGCAGGGCGCGTTTAGTGGTGGTGTCGAGCGCCAGCAGTTCGCCACGATGCGCTTTTCCCGTGGCCTGCAACTGCCCGTCGATGCGCGGGACGCTGTGGCCGTAGGAGTTAGCGAACACATTCTCGTAGCGCTGCGGCCCGAAGTAGGCCCGACTGTACAGGCCGCGCCCGGGGTCCACCAGCAGGTTCTCGCCGTCGATGTTCAGCACGATACTGCCGATGTCGTTCTGGTTGTGGTTCTCGCCGTTGTGCCCCGCTTTGAGCGCCAGCACGATCGGCGCGCCTTCGCTGGTGCGCGAGACGAGGCGAGCCACACCCACAACTGGCAGGTGCGCATCGCTGAGTGCGGGCGGATCGGGTTGCTGGCCGTCCCACCAGAGCAGGTTGCGCAGCATCATCGTCAGGCGCCAATCGCCCTCGATGCGTGCCGGACGCGCTATCAGATGGTAAAGCGACGGCTCATTGGTGCGCTCGGCGAGCCGCGTGATGAAGCCTGGGTGAAAGTGCAGTTCTTCATCGCAATCGGAGAAACTGGCGAACTGCGAGCTAGAGAGGTGCATCTTGGCGGGATACGCGGCGATAGTGGCCATACGCGGCGTGGCGAGCAGGTCGAGCGCGCCGTGCGTGCGTGCCCGCAGCAGTTCCGACAGTGCCACCACGTTGATCAGGCCGTACTGCCAGTAGGCCACGCCCTCCGAGGAACTGCCGTCGTCCTCGAAGGCGTGCGCGAAGAAACTGCGCAACCCGGTGAAGGCCAGGGCCAGCGCTTGTGCCACACGATCCCGATCAGGGTCAAGCAGCAGAAAACTCGCGGCCACCGCGCCGTTGCAGACGCCGTTCCAGTTGTGGCCAACCTGATACCAACTGAACGAACTAGCGTGCCGCAGATACGGCTCGTGGACGCGCCGATCCACTTCGATGCGCACGCGCCGTCGCACTTCGCCATCGAGGCGTTCGCCCAGCACTGCCAGCGTCTCGGCGAGCATAAACGCGGTTTCGGCGGCAAACAGGTCGATGTCGCCGCCCCGCTCGTGGGCGGGCAGCACCCAGTTGCTCTCCTCGCAGATGCTCCAGAGCAGGTCGTGAACCACATCGGTGAGCGTGTAGGGCGTGGCGTTGGGCAACCGACCCGATGAGAACGATTGCGCCGCCACCGAGCCACCCCGCGCTTGGGTCGGCTGCGCGTCGGGCGGCACGATCTGCTCCGGCTCAATGCCGAGCAGCAACCGCAGCGTAGCAGCGCCGAGCATACGGCGTTTCGCGAAGTAGGCGGCCTCGTAGCGGCCACGGTCACCGTCGCGCCCGAACAGGCGGTAGAGCGTGTAGGGCGTAGCGGGCACCGCCGCGATCTGCGGCATCAACTCCTCGGTCTGCGCGAGGATCTGCGCGGTCTGCGACGCGTTGCGCAGGGCGGTGGGGTCAGCGCGCACGGCTTCGAGTTCAGGCATGAGCGCTGCGTTGGGATCGAGCAGACCCTGGATGGTCGCGGCGTCGAGTGAGAGCGGATCGGCGTATCGGCCCATGGATGCACCTGTACCATTATGTCAAACGAAAGGCGATTAGGCGGCCACTACACCCCGCAGGGTGAGTTCCTCGGCGAAGTGGCAGGCGACGGAGTGACCGGGCGCGACTTCGCGCAGCGCAGGCCGCTCGATCTTGCAGCGGTCGCGGGCGTACTGGCAGCGCGGGTGGAAGTAGCAGCCGCTCGGCGGGTTGGCCGGATCGGCAACTTCGCCCTGCAACACGATACGTTGCGAGCGCAGGCGCGGATCGGGCTTGGGCACGTTCGCCAGCAGCGCCTCGGTGTAGGGGTGCTTGGGCGTGGTGAACAGCCGCTTGGTATCGGTCAATTCGACCAGTTTGCCCACATACATCACCGCCACGCGGTCGGAGATGTAGCGCACTACGCTGAGGTTGTGGGCCACGAACAGGTAGGTCAAGTTGAGTTCCTGCTGAAGATCCTGCATCAGGTTGAGGATCTGCGCCTGCACCGAGACATCGAGCGCCGAGACGGCTTCGTCGGCGACGACTAGGCTAGGGTTGACGCTGAGCGCGCGGGCGATGCCGATGCGCTGGCGCTGGCCGCCGCTGAAGGCGTGCGGGTAACGACGCATGTAGTCGGGTGAGAGACCCACTTTGCGCAGCAGCATCGCCACCCGATCCTCGATCTCCTTGCCCTTCGCGATGCCGTTGACGAGCAGCGGCTCGCCCACGATCTGCAACACGTTCATCCGGGGGTTGAGCGAGGACATGGGGTCTTGAAAGACCATTTGGATGGATTTGCGCCAGGGCTTCACCGCGTTCCGTTTCAAACGGGCGAGGTCTACCGGCTGGGAATCGGGCGGATTGAACAGGATCTCGCCGCCGGAGGGCTTGTAGACGCGCACCAAGCAGCGCCCGATCGTGGTTTTGCCACAGCCCGATTCGCCCACCAGGCTGAGCGTTTCGCCGGGCCGGATGCTGAAACTCACGTCATCGACCGCCTGCACGCGGCCAACCACGCGCCGCAGCAGTCCCCGCCGGATCGGGAAGTGCATTTTGAGGTTACGTACATCGAGCAAAGGTGCTTGTTCTGCCATGATTGCCTCAATCTACGCGAAGCGGTTCGCGGGTTCGGTCGTTCGCGGATTCGATAGTCGCTTGGTGCAGCCAGCAGCGCACGAGATGATCGGAGCCGATCGGCAGGAGCGACGGCGCCTCCTCCTTACACATCGCGAGGCGATGGATCAGGCGCTCGCGACAGCGCGGATGAAAGCGGCAGGCCACGGGTCGCGCAAACGGGTGCGGCACCGCGCCGGGGATCGTGTCGAGGCGCTCGTGCGTTTCGCCCTCGAGGCGCGGCACCGAGCGCAGCAGGGCGCGGGTGTAGGGGTGCTGTGGATTGTGGAAGATGTCATCGACGGGCGCCTGCTCGACCACTTCGCCCAAATACATCACCGCCACGTCATCGGCGATCTCGGCCACCACGCCCAAGTCGTGCGTGATGATCACGATCGCCATGCCCAGTTCCTGTTGCAACTGCTGCATCAACTCCAGGATCTGCGCCTGCGTGGTCACATCGAGCGCGGTAGTCGGCTCGTCGGCGATCAGCAGGCTCGGCTGGCAGATCAGGGCCATCGCAATCATCGCGCGTTGGCGCATGCCGCCGGAGAGTTGGTGCGGATAGGCGTCGAAGCGCTGCTCGGCGCGCGGGATGCCGACCTTGCGCAGCATTTCGATGGTAACGTCGCGCGCCTCTTTTTTGCTGACAGGCCAGTGCAGGCGGAAGTTCTCGGCCACTTGCGAGCCGATCGTGTGCACCGGGCTGAGCGACGACATCGGCTCCTGAAAGATCATCGAGATGTCGCGCCCGCGAATGGCCCGCATCCTGGGGCTGTTCGGGTCGAGATCGGTGATAACGATGGTTTCGCGTTTGCGCGCATCGGTTTCGGGCAGATGGAAGACGATCCGCCCATCGACGATGCGGCCAGGCTGCGGCACGATCTGCAGGATAGAGCGGGCCATTACGCTCTTGCCGCAGCCCGATTCGCCCACGATCGCCAGGGTGCGGCCATGCCGAACCTGAATATCGGCGCCATCGACGGCTTTGACAACGCCTTCATCGAGCATGAAGTGCGTGCGCAGGTTCTGCACTTCGAGGAGAATATCGTCCATGAATACTCCGTTGCGTGTTGTTTGCAGCATCAGAGCGCCGCAGGTAGCTTCTATGTGTATGGATCGGCGGCGTCGCGCAGACCATCGCCCAAGAAGTTGAACGCCAATACGGTGATGACCACCAGCACTGCGGGCAGCAGCAACCACGAGGCGGTGGCGAGTGTGCGAATGTTTTGGGCCTCTTGCAGCAGCACGCCCCAACTGTTGACCGGCGAGCGCAGACCCACGCCCAAAAAGCTGAGCGCTGTTTCGGCCAGGATGGTGCCGGGGATCGCCAAGGTCAGCGAAGCGATGATGTGGCTGGTGAAGGCGGGCACCATATGGCGGAAGATGATGCGAGCCTGGCTTGCGCCCGCGACTTGCGCCGACATCACGAAATCTTCCTCGCGCAGCGCCAGGAAGCGCCCGCGCACCACGCGGGCCAGCGAGGTCCAGCCGATCAGCGAGAGGATGACGGTGATACTGAAGTAGATACGCAGCGGCGACATGTCCTTGGGCAGCGCGGCGCTGAGGCCCATCCACAGCGGAATGGCGGGGATGGAGCGCAGGAACTCGATCAAGCGCTGGATCAACTCATCGACGATGCCGCCGTAATAGCCCGAAATGCCACCCAGGACGATGCCCAAAACGAGGCTCAGCAACACGCCAACCAAGCCGATCGAGAGCGAGACGCGCGCACCGTAGACGGTGCGTGAAAGCAGGTCGCGGCCTAGTCGGTCGGTGCCGAGCAGGTGCACGGTCTGCTGCGGGTCGTCGAGGCCGAACAGATGCGTACGCGTCTCGAACAGGCCGAGCAGTTTGTAGGGCGGGCCTTCGACAAAGAGGCGCAGGCCGTAGCGCTGGCTCTCATCGCGGGTGAAGGTCGGCTTCAGCGAGACGGCATCGCGGGTGAGCGTGTAGCCGTAGACGAACGGCGACCGCCAGGTGCCCTCGGGCGTGATGATGTGCACCGATTGCGGCGGCAGGTAGGTCAGGCGCGGGTTGACCTTCTCGGGGTCGTAGGGCGCGATGGCGTCGGCGAAGATCGCGATGGTGTAGAGGAGGATGATCACGATCGCCGAGAAGACCGCGAGTTTGTGCTTGCGAAACTTCCACCAAGAGAGTTGCAGTTGCGAGGCGACAAAGACACGCTGTTCACCGGCTTCGGCTTGGGCGGCTTCGCGCTCTAGTTCTTCGTCGATCCCTCGCGTCATTGAGCTTGGCAGTGTACTCATCGATCTCACCCTGTGTGATACCAACTCCGTTCGACAACGAACAGCTTTGTGGCTTCGTCGATGCGTGGCCCATCCGCGAGTAAAGCGCAACAGCGGGCCACACGACGGAGGTTGCGACGTAGCGACGGGCGATGCGGCTGGTGCGCGTTCCTTTCACCCAAACCCATACGATGGTTGAGGCTGCACGGGGTTACTGGTATTGGATGCGCGGGTCGAGCCAGGCCAACAGCACATCGGAAATCAGCGTGCCGATCAGGGTCAGCGAACTGAGCAGGAAGATGCACGCGCCAGCCAAGTACATGTCTTGCGAGACGAGCGCCCGCAACAGCAGCGGGCCGATCGTCGGCAGGCTCAGCACCACGCTCACGATCACCGAGCCGGAGATCAGCGTCGGCAGCGCGTAGCCGATGGTACTGACGAACGGGTTGAGCGCCACGCGCACCGGGTATTTCAGGATCAGCCGTGTCTCGGCCATGCCTTTGGCGCGGGCGGTTTCGACATACGGGCGGTGCAGTTCGTCGAGCAGGTTGTTGCGCATCACGCGGATGAGCGAGCCAGCCGAACTGAGGCCCATCACGAGAATCGGCAGCCAGATGCGCTTGAGCATGTCGATGACTTTGCCGATGCTCCAGGGCGCATCGACATATTCGGGCGAGAAGAGGCCGCCGATGTTGGTGTTGAAGTAGACGAACGCCAGCCACATGACGGCGAGCGCGAATAGGAAATCGGGCGTGGCGAGGCCCAGGAAGCCAAGGAAGGTGGCGAAGTAGTCGCCAAACGAGTATTTGCGCACGGCGGAGTAGATGCCAATCGGGATGGCGACGATCCAGGTGAACAGCAGCGTCAGGAGCGAGAGCGTCATGGTGAGCATCAGGCGGTCGCCGATCAGCGTGGAGACGGGGCGGTTCCACTCCAGCGATTGGCCGAAGTCGCCGCGCAGCATGTTGCGCATCCACTTGAAGTATTGGATGTAGAACGGGTCGCCGAGGCCGTAGCGCTGCCGCAACTGTTCGATGGCCTCGGTGTTGACCGATTCGCCCTGCGCGGCCAGGTTCGCTGCGTAGGCGGTGAGGAAGTCGCCAGGCGGCAGTTGGATGATCGCGAAACTCATCAACGAAATAAAAAACAATGTCGGGATAAACATCAGAATGCGCTTGAGAATGTAGCTCACCATGGCGGTTCCCCTTGGTTCTCTGGTGTGGCTAACGGCAGCGACGGTTTTGAGTGACAATACCTTTCAAATAGGTGGAAAGTTTCGGCGTGTGCTATTTGAAAGGTATTGTCGTTGCTCCGCTTGCGACGTGGCAAACAAAGCTATCGTGGGCAGCGTACTGCTGACAAACGATTGGAGTGTAGGTGGTTCGGTGCGTTGCGAGTCATATGGCCACCTACGTTCGTACTGCTACACCGGGTCCATAAAGAACTGTACCGGGTTGTGCGGCGCCGGTGTCGGGTAGAGATAGGCACTGACCATGCTTTCGGGGACGTTGTGGAAGTTGTTTTTAACGATGCCGTAGAGATCGGGCTGGGTTGACACGCCGATGGTATAGAATTCTTCTTTGGCGATCTGGACGATCTGCTTGAAGAGTTCGTTCTGCTTGGCGGGATCGGGTTCGGCCTTGAGTTGGTCGTAGAGCTCCATCTGCTTTTTGGGACCAGCAGGTGGCTCGATGGCGCGTTCGTCGTTGGGGTTATTATACCAGTATTGCCAGCCAATACCGTAGTTCGACTCGTTGCCGTTGGGGAACACAAAGCGCGGTTCGAGGATGGTGCCGATGCCGCCGTCGGCGCCCCACACGTTTGCATCGTGGTCGTTGGCCTCTTTGCGCGTGTAGAACAGGGTCCGCTCGATCACCGAAAGCTCGACGGCGATGCCGATCGCCTTCCAGTACTGCACCACCAGTTCCATCGAGTCGGCGCGGTCGCCGATACCGGTGGCCGTCTCGATCACGAAGCGGATCGGGTTGCCATCGGGATCGGCCCAGTTGCCGTTGGCATCGAGTTTGTAGCCCGCATCGGCCAGAATCTGCTTGGCTTTCTCGGGATCGTACTCGGTGTATTGCTTGGTCATCTCCTCGTCGTAGAACTCGGTGCCCTTGAGCGGTGCGACTTGGGCCGGCTCGCCCTGCCCGAGGTAGACGGTGTCGATGATCTCTTGGCGGTTGATGGCGTGCGAGAGGGCGATGCGGAATTGTTTGTCGTTGAAGACCTTGTTTAACACCGGGTCTTTGTGCGTGAGGTTGAAGCTGATCGCGTTGGTGTTCGAGGCCGCCTGCGTCTCGGGATAGATGCGGTAGCCACCCTTCTCGGCGTTATCGACGATGACCGGCTTGTTGGCGAGCGTGTTGAAGTTGCGGTCCATCATCTCGATCTCGCCGTTGAGCACCTTCAGCAGCAGCGCGTCGCGATCCTGCACCACTTCGAAGATCTTGCGATCGATGTAGGGCAACTGGTTGCCCTCGGGATCGACCTTCCAGTAGTACGGGTTGCGCTCGGTGATGACGCGCTCGCCATCGCCGACGGCGGTCTTGTAGACCCAGCCGTTGATGGTGGGCAGATCGACGTTCGAGATACGGGCGACCACACCGCCGGGGCCGCTGGTGACTTTGGCCTGAAACTGCTCAACCCAGGTGGGGAAACCTGCCGCTTTGGCCTCGGCATCGGCGTTCGGGTTGTATTTGGGATGAAACTGCTTGGCGTACTCGGCCTGTGTGTTGACAAAGCCCAACAGATCGGGCGTGGCGAGGCGCTGTAGGAACAGACCGTTCGGGCCAGCGAATTTGAACACAATTGTGGTATCGTCCGGCGCGGTTACCTCAGCTGGCTCGCCGTTGATCTTGAAGAACGAGATCTGACCAGCCGGGCTCAATTCCTCATTCCCGTAGATATCCTCGACATAGAACAGCATGTCTTTGCTGGTGTAGGGCTTACCATCCGACCACTTCATGCCTTCGCGCAGGTGGAAGGTGTAGGTGGTGCCGTCGGGCGAAACCTCCCAGCTTTCGGCGATATCCGGCTCGACGCCGGACCAATCGGGCTTCCAGCGCACCAAGCCGTCGTAGCGAATGGTGCGGACCATCCACACCTCGTCGGAGCCGCCGAGTAGGCCGCTGCGCCACTCGCCGCCATACGTGCCGATACGCTCGACCACAGGCACAACGAGCGGATTCTTCGGGAGTCGTTCGGCGAGCGGCGGTAGTTGCCCTTGGGCAACCAATTCGGCCAACATCGGCGCCTCTTTGCCACTGGCAACTGGAGCAGCGGGTGCAGTGGTTGGCGCTGGAGCATTCGGAGCAGCGGTTGCTGCGGGTTCGGCGGGTGCGGCGGGTGGTGATGTCACCTCGGGGGCGCTGCCACAAGCAGCAAGCAACCCAGCGGCGGCACCAGTGCCGGTAAGGCGCAGGAAACGTCGGCGCGAGAGCTTCTGACGATCTGCCATGATCGTAGTCCTCCTTCGTGTGTCACGGTTGCGTTTCGAACGACAGCAACGAACCTGAACAGGAGCATCTACTTATGTAGCCCAACCGAGAACAATACTCCCTCCTTTACGATACCATCAACAAATGCTCTATGACTTACCAGAAAAACGTTCGGTGACCCAATGCGCGCAGCAGCGCCTCCAAGTAAAAATAGTCGCCGTAGGGCAGCATTGTGTCGATGATGCCGTGCGGCACATGCGCGACGCCATGCCGAAGTAGCCCTTCGGCGTGGGGCACATCGCGAGTGCTGTAGTCTGAGATCAGGGTTGTGAGAATATGAAAAGCACAACTGCGATACTGCTCGGCTTGAGGGGAAGTTTGGGGGAATTGATCGGCCAACAGTTGCAACCCGGCAGCCGTGATCGCGGCAGCGGAGCTATCGCGGTAGTGTGGCGCATCAGGCGTGAGGCAATAATCCCACAGCGGCACGCCATGCTCATCGATCTGGTTCAGCACATAATCGGCGAGGCGTTGCGCGGTGTCGAGGAACAGCGGCTCGCCGCAGTAGCTGTAGATGCTCGCCAAACCGTGGATCGCCCACGCCTGGCCGCGACTCCAACACGATTCGTCGGCGAAGCCCTGGTTCGTCTCGCCTCGTAGGGGAGCGCCCGTTGCAGGATCGAACACGAAGGTGTGGTAGGTCGAGCCATCGGGGCGCACCAGATAGCGCACCGACGTCTCGGCGTGGGCGCACGCGATCTCGGCAAGCTCTGGGCGATTGGCCTCGCGCGCGGCCCAAAACAGCAGCGCCATATTCTCTAGGCCATCGATGATAATGCGGCCACTGTTATCGAGCGGATCGTGCGACCACTCGTTCCAGGCGCGAATAAACTTGCCGCGCGGGTTGAAGCGCGCCGCCAACGCCTCGGCAGCCGCCAAGCCCATCTCGCGGGCAGTGCTATCGCCTGTCAACTTGTAATCGGCCACTGCCGAAAGGGTGTAGAGAAAGCCGAGATCGTGATCGTGCGTTTCGGGCAGCAACAAGCGCTCGGCAAAGTAGCGGCGTTGACTACGAGCGGCATCAAAGAAGAGTTGCTCACCGGTCAAAGCGTAGCCAAGCCATAATTGGCCACTCCAGAAACCCTCGACCCAGAAATGCCGCGTGCTCCGCTGATACGTCAGATCGGGTTTGCCAACCTCAGGCCGCTGATCGCCCATCAGCGGGATCGTGCGACGGATGGTCCGCCAGGCGGCATCAAGCGCGAGGGCGAACGGGCTCGCTTCGACAGCCACGGTGCGCGTCATAGTTTGGCCCTACTTATGCAAATTTTTGCAAAATATTTCTGAATGTTTCGCAAAATATATCACAACTCAAATGGAGAGTCAAGCCAATAACAGCATCCCAACCATGGAAAACAGCAGGAAGCATGCCCTTCATGAGCTTTCAATTGCTAAAATACACCAACACATTGCAAAAGGAAGTCATTTCTCAGAAAATTTTTGCATAAAACGCTTGCTTATTTGCGATCTTTTGTTATACTAGCATCAGCAGAATCCGTTGCATTGTTGCAAGAGGCGATCATGCGTGCCGAACAGTCAAATCCGACCAATCGACGAATGAGACAACGCGAGATCGCCGAGCGCGCCGGAGTCTCGATCAGCACCGTCTCGCGTGTCCTGAACAATGTTTCGGGCATCAGTTCCACCCTCCAACAGCGCGTCTTAGCCGCAGCCTCCGAACTCGGCTACCCTATCTCAGTCGATCGGCGAACAAGCCGCCTGCAAAACGTTGCACTCTACACCTACCTCCCCGCCGCCCCCTCGCTCGATCCGTTTCACGGCGATGTTCTGAACGGTGTTGAAGCTGAATGCGGTCGCCAAGGCATTCACCTGACGTATGCCAGCATCAGCAAGCTTCAGCTCAGCCCCGAGCACCTGATCGAACGGTTGCGGCAGAATCCGGTCGATGGCCTGATACTGATGTCGGTCGATGACCCTGAGCTGACCCGCCAACTCATGGCCATCAACCAACAGATCGTGATGCTCAACGTCGATCAGCGCGAACTCCCGCTCGACACCTTCCTGCCCGACAATCACTACGGCGCGCTGCTGGCGACGCGCCACCTGATCGCCAACGGGCATCGGCGCATCGCGCACATCACCTGGTTTGAGCGGCGCACCATCCAACGGCGCTACGAAGCCTACAAGCTCGCGCTCGCCGAGGCCGATATCCCCTACGACCCCGGCCTGATCATCGAAGCGCGCATCAACGCCGAGAACGCCTACGAAGCGCTTCGCAAGCGGCTCGCGACCCAAGAACTCGATTTCACAGCGGTGTTTTGTGCGAATGATATTGCGGCGATCGGAGCGATGCGGGCGCTCCAAGAGGTAGGATTGCGCATTCCCGACGATGTCTCGATCGTCGGCTTCGACGACCTTGCGACCACGGCGTTCCTCTCACCGCCGCTCACCACGGTGCGCATCGAGCGCGAGGAGCTCGGCGCGCTCGCAGTGCGCCGCCTGATCGAGCGCTCGAACACGCCGAACCTCACGCCCATCCGCGTCGAGATCGCCGCCCGCCTAGTCGAGCGGCAATCCGTGGCGCGGGCCAAAG